>JANYDF010000145.1 GCA_025359905.1 Rhodospirillales bacterium | reverse complement strand
GAGACCGGCGGCTGCCCGCATACCGCGATCCGCGAAGACGCCAGCATCAACTTGGCCGGCGTTGCCGAAATGAACAAACGCTTCCCGGATTTGGATGTGATTCTGATCGAAAGCGGCGGCGACAATCTGTCGGCGACGTTCAGCCCGGAACTGGCCGATCTGACGATCTACGTGATCGACGTCTCTGCGGGCGACAAGATCCCGCGCAAGGGTGGGCCGGGCATTACCCGCAGCGATTTGTTGGTGATCAACAAAATAGATCTGGCGCCCTACGTGGGCGCCAGCCTTGAGGTGATGGACCGCGACAGCAAGCGGATGCGCGGGGAACGGCCGTTCGTCTTCGCCAATGTCCGCGCCGGGCAGGGTGTTGCCGAAGTGGCGGCGTTTATCGAGCGGCAGGGTGGATTGCGGGCAGCCTGAGGCGCGCTGCGCCGGGCCACATCCGGGCCATCACGCCGTCCTGTCGCACCAACAGGTGAAAGACCGACGCTGCGGCGTGCAAGCCGATCACCACGTAAACCGCAAGCTGACCAGCTTCGTGCATCGTCCAGGCGATGCTGCGCAGTGTGGATGACACCGGCACCAGCGCGGGAATGTCGAACAGCCCGAACAGGCTGACGGCATTGCCGCGCGCGGCTTCGCTGATGTAGCCGCTCAGCGGCATGACCAGCAAAATCGCGTACAGCAGCACATGCGTCGCGCGCGCGGCGGCGGTCTCGATCCAGGGCGCTTCGTTATCGTCGTCGGGCAGCCGCGACATCCGGCGCACCACCAACCGGGCGGCGGTCAGAGCCAGTATCAAAACGCCGACGGCCTTGTGCAGCATCAGCAGCACGCCGCCATTGCCCCGGCCTTCCGGGATAATCCAGGCAAGCACCAAGACAGCGATCATCAACAGGGCAGTTGCCCAATGAATGGCGCGCATCGTGCCGGAAAATTGGGTGGGGGCGGGACGAATAGCGGGAGATCGAAATGTGCTCATTGCACGCAAGCCTCGGGTCGTTGTGCTGCGGTGCACAATAGGACGCTCAGGGTGGCCGGGCCATGTGGCCAAAATGACATTGGGGTCATCGAATTCGCTTGGCCCTCCAAAAAAAGATGGCGGCGCCAGGGGCGCCGCCAAGTTTGGGGAGGAAACGTCCAAGAAGCAGGACGGATAACCGTCGTGCTGCGTTGCACAATGGGAGCATGAAACGGCGTCCGCAAGCGTAATCGTCCGGCGACATGCCTGCATTTCGCGCAGTGGGTAGGAGGTGTCGGATTTTTGTCACACATAATCGGTTGATTCCGAAATTCTACAGAAACGATTACAAATCACGACGTTGGAGGCAGCTCAGCCGCGCGCGTTCAGGTACGCGTGCTCAGGCGGGCCGCTTCGTGCGGAAGGCCCAGTTCGCGATACACGCGGGCCAGCCGCGCCAGCGTGGGCGCCGATCGCGGATGCCCGGCGCGGCGTTGTTCGAGCCGATTTTGCGCCGCCGCCAGCCGTCCGCTGCGGATGAGCGCGTCGTCGGTGATCTGTTCGAACAAATCGCGCTGCGCATGGCTGCCGCCGATTTCAGGCAACCGGGGCAGCAGCGGCAACAGCCGCGCGGCGGCGGCGGCATGGCTGCCGCGGGCATGGGCCAGCAGCCCTTCCATGGCAGGCACCGCAACGTCCTGCCACGCTGGCCGGGCGAAGTCGGGCGCGGTGGCGGCAAAGCCGCGCGCCGACTCGAGCAGCGCGTCCGCTTCCGGCCGTCCGGCCCGCGCCAAGCCATACAAATATTGCAGGCTGAGGAACGGATTGACGTGGTCGTGCACCCGTACCGTCAGATAGTCCGCTACATCCTGCCAGCGCGCGCCGACATCGGCCCCGGCCAGCTCCAGCCGCGCCAGCAGCGAGACTGCACCGATCTGGTCCTGCGAATATTCCTTCCACACGCCCCAGATCCGGCTGGCGAAATGGTCCAGCACCGCCTGCGCCTCATCTTGCTCGATCATCACCAGCGACAAATGCCACCAGTTATGCGTCACCATGAACGAGTTCAGGCCGGTCCAGGTGTCGCTGACATCCTCCAGGAACGCGCGCGCTTCGGTGTTGCGGCCTTGGGTGAGCATGACATGCGCGAGTGCGTGTTGCGCCCAGGGTTCCTTGCGCTTCAGCCGGATGGCGGTGCGCGCGGCGGCCTCGGCTTCCGGCAGCATGTGGCATTGCTCGTAGGCGAAGGCGGCGAGGCCATGCGCGTATGGCAAGCCGGCATTGGCTGGCAGCATGGCGGCCGCCAGCCGCAGCATGCCGGGCGCGTCGCCCTGATTGAAATAGTGGTACTGGGTGGCCTTCACGATGGCGAGTTCGCGCGGATAGCGGGCGGCGCACGCCTCGCCGATGCTCACAGCGCGTGGAATATCGTTGTCGGCCCAGGCGCGTATCGCTTGCACCACCATGCGCTCGCGTTCGGTGGCGCTGGCTGCCGCCGCCTCGGCCCGCGCCAGATAAGGTGCGGCCTTCGGCGGGCCTTCGGTGCTTTCCATGAACAGCCACAGCATCGCGGCATAGGCGTTGGCGAGCGCGCAAGCGCCGTCCGCATCTGCCGCCGCCAAGATTTGCCCGGCCCCATCTTCATACGCCAGGAAGGCTTGCACGAAGCCATCGATGCCTGCGACGGTTGCGTCGCTGCCGGCGGTGACGGCGTTGCCGAGCCAATCCTGACGCATGTGTTTTCCCCTAGAGCCAGGACGGAACCGGCAGGTTCTTGCTGCGCAGAAATTCCGGATTGAACAATTTCGACTGATAGCGGGAGCCACCGTCGCACAGCACCGTCACGATGGTGTGCCCAGGGCCCATGGCCTTCGCCACGCGAATCGCTGCAGCAACATTGATGCCAGCCGAGCCGCCGATCGACAGGCCCTCGTGGATCAGGATGTCGAACACCTGCTCCAGCGCCTCGGCGTCCGGAATCCGCACCGCGTCGTCGATCGCAACGCCATTCAAATTCTCCGGCACGCGCGATTGGCCGATGCCCTCGGTGATCGAACTGCCCGACATGGTCAGGTCGTTGTCCTTCACCCAGCCGTACAGCGCGCTGCCTTCCGGGTCGGCCAGCACGATCCGCACATGCGGGTTGCGCTGCTTCAGCGCCAGCGACACACCCGCCAGCGTGCCGCCGGTGCCGCAGGCGCAGGTAAATGCGTCAATCCGTCCGGCGGTTTGGTGCCAAATTTCTGGGCCAGTGGTCATTTTGTGACCATCGCGGTTGGCGAGGTTGTCGAACTGGTTGGCCCACACCGCGCCCAACTCCTCGGCGAGGCGGCGGGAGTAGTGCACGTAGTTGCCGGGATCTTTGTACGGCTTGGCCGGGATCAGCCGCAGGTCGGCGCCGATCATTTGCAGGAACTCGATCTTCTCGCGCGACTGCGTCTCTGGCATCACTATAACGGTTTTGTAACCCCGCGCGTTGCCGACCAGGGTCAGGCCGATGCCGGTGTTGCCTGCGGTGCCCTCCACCACGGTGCCGCCCGGCTTCAGCACGCCGCGCTGCTCGGCGTCCAGAATGATCGCCAGCCCAGCGCGGTCCTTGACCGACCCGCCGGGATTCATGAATTCGGCCTTGCCCAGAATGGTGCAGCCGGTGGCCGCCGAGGCGCGGCGTAGTTTGATCAGCGGCGTATTGCCGATGGCGGCGCCCAGATCGTCGGCGGGCGGCGGGGCGACTGTGGCGTGCTGCTGGATGTCCGTCATGGTCGGGCGTGGTCCTTGGCCGGGCGCGGCGGCGGGTTGAAAGCGTGCTTTGCCCATGCGGTTTGCCCCGGCTAAGTGTCAACACCCGCACAGGAGACGCTGCATGGTCGAGACCGTTACACCTGCCCAGGCGTGGCAGGCGCTGGAAGCCCGTTCCCTCGCACAGTTGGTGGACGTGCGCACCGATGCCGAGTGGGCCTATGTCGGATTCCCCGATTTATCGCCGCTGGGCAAACAGCTTGTTACCATCCCGTGGCAAGTGTTTCCCAAGATGCAGGTCAACGAGGGCTTCATCGCCACGATGGCGGCGGCCGGGATCACGCCGGAGCACCATATCTACTTCCTGTGCCGCAGCGGCGTACGCAGCCTGTATGCGGCGGAGGCGGCCATCGCGGCGGGCTATCCGCATGCCTACAACGTGTCGGACGGCTTCGAAGGGCCGCCGGACGGCGAGGCGCATCGCGGCACCGTGGCAGGCTGGAAAGTCGATGGCCTGCCCTGGCGTCAGCGCTGATCTGCGCGCGCTGACGGCGGGCGACGGCGAGGCTGCGGCGGCACTGATCCGCCGCGCCTTCGCCGCCCAGCCGGTGCAGACCGATCCGCCGTCCTCGGCCTTGCGTGAGACGGCGGAGAATAGTGACTCGGAGAAACCCTGGCGCCTATGACCACGCCCATCGGCCATAACGGCGGCCCGCCGCTGGAACCCGACGATCCCGGCGTCGAATCGTGGCGCAGTTGGTGCTGGCGGCGGGCGCACAAGCGCGCCTGGAAAACCCCGCCGCGCGAGATCGCCTTGCGGCGGCTGGAGCGGGCGGAAGAACTCGGGATGACCTATCGCGAATATACGTTGGAGATACTGGAGCGCGGGGTGCATTTGTAGCTGCCGGCAAGCGCTGCCCGGCATCACCGGGCGTACAAGACTCGCAGCACCACGAACCATGGATAGCGCGTGTCCAGAACCCGGCCGTTGGCGTCGGCCAGCGTCCCCTGCGCCGTCACCGGCACGTGCTTCAAGGTGACCTCGTCGTCGACATTGCCGCCGATCACCGACAACATGCCGGGGGCCTGCACCGCCACGATGTCGCAATGTGCCGGGAAAGCGGTGGCCGGCAGGGCAGCAAGCCGCACCGGGCGCGGTGTGCGGCTGGTGCAGATTAAATCGCCCGGCAGCGGCGCGTAGCTGTCCGGCGGTTCGGCCGTCAGCGCCCATTGCGGGCCACCCTGCATGGCGGCGCGAATATAGACGTGATGCGCGGCGGCATACGGGAAGCGCCCACCGGCACCGGCGATGCGCATGACGTAGCTGATAAATGCCGCCGACCAAGCAAAGTCGGCATCGTCGTCCGGCGCGAATACGCGGCCGTGTTCGTCGTGCTTGCCGGTCCAGCGAGCTTCGGGCACGCCAGGGTCGAGACCCAGCCACCAATATTCACCGACCCGCTGCCACAACCCCTCCTGGCGCTCCGGCTTGGCGTCTGGCGGTGCGGGCGGGCGGCTGCCGGGCGGATCGTCGTTGACCGGCATGCCGAACAGCCGCCACTCGCGCAGCGCGATGGCCACGGCAGCATCGCGCGAGAACGGCTCGTACGGCACCAGCGCGAAGTCTGGTCCGTGCAGGGGCACGATGGCAGGCTTGGCCGCGCAGGCGGCCAGCAGCGGCAACAGGAGAAGGGCGGCGCGCTTCAACGCCGTTCTCAACGCCGTTCTGGGAACAGCGACAGCAGCCCTTCAGCGCTGGCGTCGCACCGGCCACGCTCGGTGATCAGGCCGGTGACCAGCCGCGCGGGCGTCACGTCGAACGCCGGATTGGCGCCGGGGCTGCCGGGGGCGGTGACCTGGATGGTGGCCAGTTCGCCGCTGGCAGTGCGCCCGGTCAAATGCGTCACCTCGGCGGCCGAGCGTTCCTCGATGGGGATATCCGCCACGCCGTCCGCAATCGACCAGTCGATGGTGGTGGACGGCAGTGCCACCCAGAACGGCACCGCATTGTCGCGCGCCGCCAGCGCCTTCAGGTAGGTGCCGATCTTGTTGGCGACGTCGCCGGTGCGGGTGACGCGGTCGGTGCCGACAATCACCAGATCGACCTCGCCGTGCTGCATCAAGTGTCCGCCGGCGTTGTCGGCGATGACGGTGTGCGCGATGCCGTGGCCGCCGAGTTCGAAGGCGGTGAGCGCGGCGCCCTGGTTGCGCGGGCGGGTTTCGTCCACCCAGACATGCACGTCGATCCCACGCTCATGCGCGCGGTAGATCGGCGCGATGGCGGTGCCCCAATCGACGGTGGCCAGCCAGCCGGCGTTGCAATGCGTCAACACATTGACCCGCTGGCCGCCCTTGCGCGCGGCGGCATCGGCGATCAAGTCCGCGCCGAAGCGGCCGATGGCTTCGCACTGCGCCACGTCCTCATCGGCGATCCGGCCTGCTTCGGCGTAGGCGACGGCTACGCGATGCTCGGGGCGGGTATTGCGCAGCACCGCCAGCATCCGCTCCACCGCCCAGCGCAAATTTACCGCCGTCGGGCGGGTTTCGGCCAGCATGGCGCAATCGCGCTCCATGGCCTCGCTGGAGGCATCGGCGCGCAACGCCAGACCGATGCCGTAGGCGGCGACCGCGCCGATCAGCGGCGCGCCGCGCACTTGCATGGACTTGATGGCGTGCGCGATCTGCGCCACGCCGGTCAGGCGCAGAATATCCAGCGCCCAGGGCAACTTGGTTTGATCGAAGATGCGCACAGACCAGCCATCCGCCGGTTCCACCCACACACTGCGATAGGCAATACCGTCGATCTTCATAGCGCGCTCCGCGTCAGGCGGCGATAACGAACAGGGCCACCACGCAGGCGAAGCCGAGTGACCACAGCAGCGACCGGATAGTGGGGTAATCGAACACGTAAGCCGCCGTATAGCCGAGGCGGATGGCGATGAACGCCCAGGCCAGCCCGTCGGCCCAGCCCTGCGGCACATGCGCCAGGGACGCGACAATGACCGCAGCGGCGAACGGCGGCAGGGCTTCCTGATGGTTGCGCTGTGCCCAATCGGCGCGCCGGCGCCAGCCGCTTTGGTTCTCGATCCAGACGCGCGGGGCGGCGTTATCCATGCCCTTGGCGCCCCATTTCGAGATGCCGGCGGATAGGATGGGCAGCAGGCTGGCGGCCAGAATGGCCCAGAAGGCGAGGGTCATGGCACGCTCCGGTGCGGGCAGGGTGTTGGGCGGGATCAGATCCGCTGGTGCAGCACGCAAATCAGCGTGAACAGCCGCCGCGCGGTGGCGAAGTCGATGCTCACTTTGCCGCGAAGCCGCTGGAGCATCAACTCAGCCCCTTCGTTGTGCAGCCCGCGCCGGCCCATGTCGATAGCCTGTATGCGATCCTCGCGGCCGCCCTGCACCGCCATGATGTGGCTGTCGACCAGCATCTGGTAGTCTTTGATCATGCTGCGGAACGGGCCGAGCGCCAGCCCGATGGCGGTCAGCGGACTGTCGTCGAGTTGGCGAATGTCGAACACCAGCCGCCCCTGATAAATGCTCAGCCGCAGGATATAGGGGCCAGGCGGCGCACCGGATGGCGCGAAATGCGCCTCGGCCTGCAAATCCGCCACCGCCTGCGCGCGGTCGGCCTCCAGGATCGGCGATAGCCGCGTGAGAGCTTCGCCGTCCAGCGCGATGAACGCCAGACGATGGCCGCCGTCCGCCGCCGCTTCGCCGGCGGCCTGGGTCATTCGCCGGAGCCGGACTTCATCATGCCAAGTTTCATCATCAGCCCGACTGTCGCGCCTTTGATCGGCCGCAGCAACAGCAGCGATAGCCCGAGCGTCAGCGGCAGCCAGAGTGCCGCGTGAATCCACAGCGCCGGTTCGTAGGCCCGTTCGACAAACAGCATCGACGGCACGATCACGTGACCGACGACGACGATGGTGAAATACGGCGGCGCATCTTCGGCGCGCACCAGCCCGAGCGGCGCGTCGCAGTGCCGGCACACCGGCGTGACGGTCAAATATCCGTGGAACAGCTTGCCCTGCCCGCAGGACGGGCAATGCATCGCCAGACCGCGCGCGAGCGCCGTGCCGAGCGGCGGCAAGGCAGCCTCAGATTGTTCCGCAGTGCGGTTTGGCTGCCACCGGATGGGGGATGCGACGGTCACGCGATGAACTTTCACGGTGCGGGGCGGCGGCCCAGGAAGTGCAGCGCTTAATTGATCGCGTCGGGGGCGGGGATCAAGCATTGCGTTGCGCTGCAACATGCGCGCGGCGCAATGCGGGTCCTTGAGGGGCATGTCCGACGGCCCGGCCCTGACCGGTCGTGCGGTCAAGACCGGGCGCGATGGCGGAATTTTTCCGCGAGCCGGCGCGGCGGCAACGTGCCGCCACGCTTCAGTCAGACGAACGCAGGCTGCGGCTGGCTTGGCGGGCCGCCCGCCTTTGCTGAGTACTTACGCTTTGATGTTCAACATTTGACCGCGGCCAGACCCGTCGCTGACGGGCGGGGCCGAGACGCCGCCACCGTCGCGGTCTCCATCCCGGTCACCGCCGCTGGCCTGAACCTGCGGAGGCGGCGGGGCGGAGACATTGATGGCCATTGCGTGGCCGCCAGACGTGCTGCCGATCTGCATCGAAGTTGAGTCCCCTGGTTGTAGGCGCGCAGCATTTTGCTGCCTGTTGTTCCGGCAAACCGGAACGCTCGCAATTGACGCCGCAAAGGTTGATGACTGGTTTAGGCGGCAAAAAATATTAGTGTTGGCGGCGGATGAACCTGCCGGTGCCCGGTGCGGCCAGCACCGAGCAGCCATCCCAGATCAGCGCGCCGCGCAGCACGCTGGCGGCCACACGGGCGCGCATCACGCGGCCGTGATACGGCGACCAGCGGAATTCCGGGCGATCAACAATCGACGCCTCGTCGAACGCGAAGCGCCCTGGCTGCAAGACCAGCAAATCGCAATCCGACCCAACGCGCAGCGCGCCCTTGCGCGGATACAGTCCATGCAGTTTGGCGGGCCGCTCGGCGCAATAGGTGGCCAGCATGCTGGGCGGCAGGCCGCGCTCGTCCAGCAGCGTGTACATCAGCGGAGCGAAGCTTTGCAGGCCGGTCAGCCCGGCGGCGTTGGCGAAGATGTCGCTGGACGATTTGCGCGCCAGCGGCCACGGCGCGTGGTCGGTCGAAACATAGGCGATGCGGTCATTGCGCAGACTGTCCCACATGCGTTCCACTTCGGCGGCGCTGCGAAACGGCGGATTGCATTTGCCGCGCCCGCCGAGGCGAACCAGATCGTCCTCGGTCATGCACAGATATTGTATGCAGGCTTCGCCGGTGGCCTGCCCGCCCTGCGCACGAAATTGCGCCGCGATATCGAAGCCGCGCGACAGCGAGGAATGCGCGATATGCACATGCGCGCCGGTGGCCAGACCAATTTCGAAGATCTGCAAATCGGCCAGCGTCTCGGCCAGCGGTGGACGGGTGCGGGCGTGCTCGATGGCGCCGGTGCGCCCAGCTTCGCGCGCTTCGCCGGTGAGACGCTCGACGAGTTCCTGGTCTTCGTTATGCACGGCCACCGGCAGCCCGGTCTTGGCGATCTCGGCGAACGCTGCGGCCATGGCGGGCGGATCGATGCGCGGGAAGCGCACCGCGTCGTATTCGTACGTCGATAGCTTGAATGCGGTAACGCCGGCCGCCGCGAGAGCCGCAATGTCGGCCACGCCACCCGTTTTGCGGATGGTGCCGTACAGGGCGACATCGACATGCGCGGTGCGTTCGACCCAGCCGATCTTGTCCGCCAGCACAGCGGCATCGGTGACCGGTTGCGGAACATCGTAGGGCATATCGACAACCGTGGTGACACCGCCCGCCGCGGCACTGCGCGTGGCGCCCTCGATTCCAGCCCAGCCGAGATGCGATGAGGTGTGCATGTGCCCATCGACCAGGCCGGGCAGAATCAGGTTGCCGGTCCAGTCGATGCTGCGCGCCGAGGGCGGGGCGGCGCCGATGCCAATAGCCGCGACAATGCCGCCGCGCGCGGCGACCCAGCCATCGCGCAGCAATTCGCTGCTGGTGACAATATCTCCACGGAACACACAATCGAATTCACTGCCGATTTCGCCGGTCATGGAACGCCACTCCTGCCATGGGCCGGTTCCGCGATGGCGCGCGGTCCGGTCAACATGCGAGTGCACAGCGTCCACCGATTGTGCGCCGGTCTCAAGTGGCATAGCGCCTTGAAATGGTTCCAGCGTGCAAAATTGGCGCAATTGGATGATGCATTGCCGTTGGTTCTTGTTGACATGCATACGCGATAAAGCGGATAGCGGAGTTAGGCCGCTATTCATGCGATTCGCGCAATGTCAAGTGCGCTGCGCGCGGTGGCGACCGCCGTATCCGTTGCGCGTGATCACGACGAACACGACGCACGGCCATCGGGCGTGCCGGCCAATTCAATCACGGCAGACAAGGAGATGCTGGACGTGACCAACGACGAAAGCAACACCGCCCAGCCGCGCGCGCAAGCGCTCGCGGTGCGCGCGCCGGCCAAGCGTGGCGCGGCGAGAGGCGCTGCGGGCCGCAAGAGCGCGGCTGCTAAGCCCGCCAAGGCTGCCCCGGCGAAAGCCAAAGCCGGCAAGCCGGCCGCAGCGAAATCGGCATCTTCGAAGGCTGCCGCTAGAAAGTCTGCGAAGCCTGCGGCGCGCAAGACCAAGGCGGCTCCTGGCAAGGCGGCCGCAGCAAAGTCGTCGCGCACCGCACGCCCGGCGGCGAAAGCTCCGGCGCGTGCCGCCAAGCCGGCGGCGAAAAAGATCACCGGGCGCGGCGCTGCCGCAAAGCCTGCCGCGCGCAAAGCTGCCCCGAAGCGCGCTGCCGCTGCCGCCACGAAGCCCACCCGCAAGGCTGCAGTGACTCGCAAAGCCGCCCCAACACGCAAGCCCGCGACGGCTTCGGCGCGCAAGGCTCCTGCCAGCCGGGTTGCCGCTGCGCGTGGTGCGGCCAAGCGCGCCGCCGCCGCGCGCACCAGTGCAACGCGCAAAGCGGCCGCCAAGCCGGCAGCGCGCAAGGCTGTGGCTAAACCCGCTGCGCGTGGCGCCAAGACGGCAACAGCAGCCCGCAAGACCGCCGCTGCGAAGGCCGCGCCGAGCCGCAAAGCCGCGCTGAGCCGCAAGGCCCCGGCAAGCCGCAAGGCTCCGGTGCGCAAAGCGCCACCGGCCGCGCGCCGCAACCGCAAGCCCGCGCCGGCTCCGGAGCCGATGGAG
This sequence comes from Rhodospirillales bacterium, assembly GCA_025359905.1. Classification (GTDB taxonomy): domain Bacteria; phylum Pseudomonadota; class Alphaproteobacteria; order Acetobacterales; family Acetobacteraceae; genus CAIPHQ01. The sequence goes on along the minus strand of JANYDF010000145.1, from coordinate 43,729 downwards.
ATCGAAATCGCGCCGCCGCCCGCGCCGGAACCTGCGCCAGTGGCCGTTGTTGCCGCTGAGCCGGCCCCGGTCGCAAAAGCCCCGCGCAAGCCTCGCAAGCCGGCCAAGGCTGCCGAAGCGCCCACCAGCGATGCAGCCGAAACAGCGATGGACAGCGACGGCTAATTGCGCGCTGCCTGGATGACTGGAGACCTGCTCAGCCGAATGTGCTGAGCAGGTCGTCCACTTGAGCGGGCGTCAGCAGGCGTGGCGATGCGCCGCGCAGCAGCAGATACAGCTTGGCGGCCTCTTCCAATTCTTCGGCGGCATAGACTGCATCGGTCAGGGTCTTGCCCGCGACGACCGGCCCGTGGTTGGCCAGCAGCACGGCGCGCGCATGCACGGCGACCGCGTGGATCGCCGGTTCCATCGCCGCATCGCCTGGCCGGTAATACGGCACGATGGGCATGGTGCGGCCGACCCGCATCACGAAATACGGTGTCAGTGGCGGGATCGGATTGCCTGTGTCCACATCCGGCAGGCACGCCACGGCGGTTGCCATGGTGGAATGCAGATGCACCACCGCCCCGGCATCGGCCCGCGCGGTGTAGAACGCGCGGTGCATGAACACTTCCTTCGACGGCTTGTCGCCGCTGAGATGCGCGAAGGTCGCATCCAGTTTCGACAATCGCGCCGGGTCGAGCCGTCCGAGCGACGAGTTGGTCGGCGTGATCAGGTAGCCGTCATCCAGCCGCACGCTGATATTGCCAGCACTGCCGACGGAAAAGCCGCGCGCGAACAGGCTGGCCGACAGCTTCACCAGCAGGTCGCGGGTTTCGGTTTCGGTCATGCATCCCCCAGCATGGCAAAGGCTTTCAGGAAGAAATCACTGGCGCCGAAGTTGCCGCTTTTCAGCGCCAGCAACAGCGGCGCGCCGCTGCCCTCGGCATAGGTCCACGGCACGCCTGGGTCGATCTCGCGGCCAATGCGCAGGCGATGCACGCCGAGCCGCGTGACCGCCGCGCCGGAGGTCTCGCCGCCCGCCACGATCAATCGCCGCACGCCGCGCGCCACCAGGGCTTCGGCGATATCGGCGAGCGCATGTTCCACCAGCGCACCGGCGGCATCGCGGCCAAGCTGCTGCTGCAACGCGGCAACTTTCTCCGGCGTGCCCGACGCGGCAATCACGATGGGCGCCGCGCCAAGTTTGCCGTCCATCCACGCTATCGCCTGCGCCGCGAGAGCGCCTGCGTCCGGTGTCGCCAGCGGGTCGAGTTCCAGCACCGGCACATGCGCTTTCGCGGTGGCGATTTGGAACAGCGTGGCGCGTGAGCACGACCCGGCCAGCACCGCTGCGTGGCCGGCGGCATCGGGCAGCGCGCCGGGATCGGTTTGCACGTCCAGCAACCCGGCAGCGCGGAAGTTTTCCGGCAAGCCGATGGCGACACCCGAGCCGCCGGTCAGCAACGCATGCGACGCCGCTGCCGCGCCGATGTCGTACAAATGCGCGTTGCTAACCGCATCGGCGATGGCGTAACGGCGGCCCTGTTCCTTCAGCGCCGTCATCGCATCGCGGATTGCCCCGGCGCCGCGCTCGACCGTGGCGTACGGCACCAGCCCGACCGTGCCGCTGGTCTGGCGCGACAGCACGCGCACCAGATTGGCATCGGTCATCGGGGTCAACGGATGCTTCTCCATCCCGCTCTCGTTCAGCAGCGCACCGCCGACGAACAGATGGCCCTGAAACACGCTGCGATTATTCGCCGGGAACGCCGGGCAGGCGAGCGCGAAGCCGCAGTCCAGTGCCGCCACCAGCGCATCGGCGACCGGGCCGATGTTGCCGGCCTCGGTGCTGTCGAAGGTCGAGCAATACTTGAAGAAGAACTGGCGGCAACCGGCGGCGCGCAGCCATTCCAGTGCTGCCAGACTTTCCTGGACCGCTTGAGCAACCGGCGCGGTACGCGACTTCAGCGCGACCACGATGGCGTCGGCATCCGGCGGCGCGTCGCCGGGCGCTGGCACGCCGATCACTTGCACGGTGCGCATACCGCCCTTGACCAGCATGGCGGCGAGATCGGTGGCGCCGGTGAAATCGTCGGCGATGCAGCCGAGCAGAGCCATGTTGTTCGTCCTCCCGTTTTCCGTGGCGACTGTCGCGATGCCGCGCGCCGCTGGCAAGTGCGCCTAGGTATGCAGCGCCGCCGCGAAGGCGTGGCCTTGTGCTGTCCAATCCGGCAATGCGCGGCCGAACTGCCACGCCGCCTCAGCCATCTCGGCGCGCAGCGCAGTGTCGTAGATCACCCGCCGCATCGCCCGGCCCAACATGCCGACATCGCCGGGCGGGCAAACCACGCCGGTCTCCGGCGCCACCAGCGTGCCGGCGGCGCCGGTGTTGGTCACGGCCACCGGCAAACCGCGCTTGACCGCTTCGGCCAGCGCCATGCCGTAGCCTTCGTAATGCGAGGCGAGCGCGAAGATATCGGCGCCCTGCCATAGCCGCTCCAATGCGGCATCGACCTGCTCGCCCGCGAAAGTCACGCGCCGGGCTATGCCGAGTTCGCTGGCCAGGGCTTCCAGCGAATGCGCGTGCACCGAGTCGCGCGGCCCGCCCACCAGGGTCAAATGCCAGTCCAGATCGGGCAACATCGCCAGCGCACGCAGCAATACATCGTGGCCTTTGCGCGGCGTGATGACGCCAATCGCCAGAATTTCGCAGCCGGGCCCGCCGGAGCCAGTGCTGCGGGCTGCCGCGTTGGTACCCGGCTCGACGCAGACGATGCGCGCCGGATTGACGCCGAATTCGGCGGCCAGCCGTTCGCCGGTTGGCTGGCTGGTGACAATCACGCGGCTGAGCAACGGCATCAAACGCCGCTCGGTCACGCGCAACGATTCGCGCGTCGCTTCGTCGTGGCCGGTTTCCAGCGCGGTCGGATGATGGATTAATCCGGCGGTGCGCCGTGCGGCCAGCGCATTGGCCAGCGGTGCGAAGGCGGGCAGGCACAAACCGTCGATCACCGGCAGCGTATCCGGCCCCAACCGCGCCCAGGCGGCGGCGGCGGATGCGTGCGCCGCATCGTCGGCCAGCGGATGGCGGCCGTCGAGTTCCAGCACATCGACGGCGTGACCGGAGGCGCGCAGCCCCGCGACAATGGCGCGGTCGTAGCCGTAGCCGCCGGACACCGTGTCGAACGGTCCCGGCACCAGCAACGCGATATCCATCAGCCGACGGTTCCTTCGTAAGCGGCCCACGCCAGCGGGCTTTCGCGCAGCAGCACCTTGATGCCGGTGACATCCTTGCCGCCATCGCCCAGCGTGCCATTCGCGCAGGCGGCGGCAAGCTGGCCAAAGATGTGGTGCGCCATGAATTCGGTGGTGGTGTTCTGCCCGGCCAGCGCGGGCAGTTCGTCGAGGTTGTTGTAGTCCACCGCATCGAGAATCCGCCGCAGCTCGACCTTCGCCAGTCCGATGTCGATCAGCAGATTGAGGTGATCCAGTTTCGGCGCCCGGAATTCGGCTTCTACAACGAAGGTGGCGCCGTGCAGCTTCTGCGCCGGGCCGAACTCGGCGCCGCGAAAGCTGTGCGCGATCATGATGTGGTCGCAAACGGTCAGGCTGAACACGGGCGGCTCCCATAATTAACAACGTGGCACAGGCCGCCCTGCAACAAGCGTGGCATGGCTTGCGGCAAATCGGCGAAATCGGCCGGCGGTTCCAACATCGTGTCGAACAGCGGATCTTCCAGCAGCGACAAGGCAAGTGCCAGCCGCTCGGCGTAGCTGCGCCGCCCGCGCATGGCAGGGGCGATGCTGCCGACCTGCGAGGACAGCAAGCGCAGGCGCTTGGGATGAAACGCCTCGCCGAGCGGCAGGGAAGGCCAGCGATCGGCGAACCAACTGGCTTCGACAATGCGCGCCTCGAACGCCGCGCGATCCAGTGCCAGCCGCAATCCGGCCTCGCTGGCGGATGTGTGCACGAGCAATTCCTGCCCGGCGGGGGCATCGTCCGGTTCAGCGAACATGCAGCCGAACCGTGCGGCGTGCGCGGCCCGGCTGGCGTCGATATCCACCACCGTCACCCGTGTGGCCGGAATGCGCGCGAGCAATGCGGCGGTCAGCAAACCGACCACGCCGGCACCGATCACCATGATCCGCTCGCCGGGCAAAGCTGCCGCGTCCCAGACGATGTTCAGCGCGGTTTCCATGTTGGCGGCGAGCACCGCGCGGTGCGTGGGCACCCTGTCCGGCACCGGAACGCACATCGCGGCAGGCGCAATAAAGCAGTCCTGGTGAGGGTGCAGCACGAACACGCGCGTATCGTCCGGGGTCACGCCCACTGCCGCGTAGCCGTATTTGACCGGAAACGGAAAGTCGCCTGCCATCAGCGGCGCGCGCATCGCCGCGTACTGGCTCGGCGGCACCCGCCCGGCGAACACGGTTGCCTCGGTACCGCGCGAAATGCCGCTGGCCAGCGTGCGCACCAGGGTTTCGTCCGGTCCCGGTTCGCCCAGGCGTTCACGGCGATGTTCGCCAACGCCCGGGGCGATGGTCCAAAAGGCGAGGGCATCGCTCATAGGCACGCGGGTGGCCTAGCGCGGTGCAGCGGAATGTCGAACAGCACGTCCTCGCCCAGTTTGTGCAGCGTCCATTGCAGCCGCATGCCGCCGTCCGGGCTGTCCGGGCAGGGCAGCGTGAAGCCCGGAATTCCGGAGCCGAGCAGCAGCGGCGCCACCGTCACATGCAGCCGGTCCAGCGCCCCGGCGGCGAGGAAGCGCGACATGGTGACGCCGCCGCCCTCGACAAAAATCCGCCGCAGTCCGCGCGCCGCCAGTGCCGCGATGACGGCGGCGATGTCGAGGCCGCCGCCCGGCGCGCGCGGCAGCCGCACCACCGCAGCTTGGCCATGCCGGTCCGGTCCATTGCAATCGGTGGCGCACAGCAACAGGGTCTCAGGGCCATCCTGAAACACCTGCCGCCCAGCACTGGCCCGGCGTTCGGTGTCCAGCACCACGCGCACCGGCGATGGGCCGGGGCAATGGCGGGTGGTCAGCAGCGGGTCATCGGTTTGTACGGTGCCGCCGCCGATCACGATGGCGTCGAACAGGGCGCGCAGCCGGTGGGTGTGCAGCACATCGGCTGCGCCGCTGATCCAGAAGCTGGTGCCGCTCGGCGTGGCGATCCGCCCGTCGAGGGTTTGCGCGATGCGGCCCAGCACGAAGCAGCCATCCGGTGCTGTGGGGGGTTGCAGCAGCGGCCCGTACAACGCCGATGCGGCTGCCGCGTCCGCCCGGCGGGCGAGCAGCCGTTGCCACGTATCGTCGCTGAGCGTTTCGGGAGCGGCCAATGCCATCGCATGGCGCACTACCATGCTGGCCAGCGTGGCGGGTAGCAGAAAGCAGCGTTAGGCGCGGGCGGATAGCGTGATTGGCTGCACCCGCCGTGCCTGGGTCAGGCTGCCGCTGGCGCCATAACGCGGCGGCCCGCCGGTGGCTTTCGGCAACGCCTTGGCAATTGCGGCCAGCACGCGGCCTTGCAGATGCAGGCCATGTTCGAGCAATCGCCGATTTTCCGCGCCCAGTTCGCGCAGCCGCGTGCCGGCGAGCGCTGCGCTGCGTTGCTGATCCGCCAACAGCCCGCCCGCATGGCGCGCCCGTTCCACCGCCGCCGCGAACGCTGCCGCCGCCGCCGATTTGCGCGCCAGCATCCCGGCCGCCCTGGCCAGATCGAGCGCGGTCAGCGCTGCATTTTCTTCCGCCAGCGCCTCGGCCAGCGCTTCAGCGGCTTCGATCAGGCCGTGTTCCATCAAGCGGCCTCCTGCATCTGCAACATTTGCCGCAGCACCTGGGATGCCAGCCCGATGCCGCCATGCGCCGCGATATGCTTGCCGATCTCCTCGGTCAGCAGCGGCCGCCAAGTCGATTCGCCGTCGCCGCCGCCCATTGGGCCGTGCGCACTGTCCACGGTGGCGAACATCGGCTTGAGCAACTCGCCGATCACGTTGGCCTCGAACGCTTGCGCCGCCTGGGCTGGGCCGTGGGCGCTCAGGATACTGCCGGTCATGCGGTTGTTCCCCTCAACGCACCTGCAAATCGGCTTGCAGCGCACCGGCTGCCTTGATCGATTGCAGGATGCTGATCAGATCGCGCGGCCCGACGCCGAGCGCATTCAGGCTGGCCACCAAGTCGCGCAGCGTGACGTTGGCGCGCACGATGCCGAGTTTCTTGTCGTGGCCGTCGTCGATTTGCAGCTTGGTGCGGTCCACCACGGCGGTGCTGCCGCCGGAGAGCGCGCCGGGCTGGCTCACTTCCGGCGTTTCGGTCACGCGGATTGTCAAGTTGCCCTGTGCGATGGCGACCGTGCTGACCCGCACATTGGCCCCCATCACCACCGTTCCGCTGGCTTCCTCCACGATTACCACCGCAGCACTGTCCGGCTCGACCCGCAAATCGCCAATACGCGTGAGCGAGGCGACCACGTCGCGCCCGGTCAGGTCGAGTTGCACCGTGCCGGGATCGAGCGCGTGCGCCGCCGGTGCGCCGAGCGACTGGTTGATACCGTCGGCGATGCGCTGCGCCGTCGTCAGATCTGGATTGCGCAATGCCAGATGCAGATTGGGTTTCGAACCGAGCGCGTACGGCACTTCGCGCTCCACCGTGGCGCCGTTGGCGATGCGCCCTGCGGTCGGCACGCCGCGCGTGACCGATCCGGCATTGCCCTTGGCGGCGATGGCGCCGGTGGCGAGCGCGCCTTGCGCCACGCCGTAGACCTGCCCATCGGCAGCCAGCAGCGGGGTTACCAGCAGCGTGCCGCCGGTCAAATTTGTGGCATCGCCCAGCGCTGAGAGCGAAATATCGATCCGGCTGCCCAGCCGGGCGAAGGCGGGCAACTCTGCGGTCACCATCACCGCCGCGACGTTCTTGGTTTGCAGCTTGGCGATCTGGTCGCGGGTGTTTACCCCCAACCGCTCCAGCATCGCCACCAGCGTCTCACGCGTGAACACCGCCGAGTCGAGCTTGTCGCCGGTGCCGTTCAGCCCGACCACAAGGCCGTAGCCGACCAACTGGTTGATGCGGACACCCTCGATATCGGCGATGTCCTTGATCCGCACCTGTGCTGCCGCCGGGCTGCCAACAAGTGCCGCCAACGCTAGCAGCATGCTGAACAACCCTGCCCTATCGCGTGTCATGGCTCGTCAAGACTTTGGGTCCAGTCTCGCTTTGCGGCCGGATGGTCCGGCGGCTTGCGGGCATCAGCGCAAGGCCCGTACCAGCCGCATTGGCAGCGAGCCGCCCGGAATTGGGGTGGCGCAGGCGGCACATTTTGCCGGGCGGCAGATGCCGCCGGGCCAGGAGGGTGGACAATGATTCCAATCCAAGGCACCGGCGCGTTCCGCCCAGTGGGTGCGGCGGCGGCGCGGCCGGCGGCCCGCAGCGGCGGTTTTAGTGTCGGCGGCAGTCCGGCCGCTGCCGCGGGCGGCGCCGTCGCTGAAACTTCTTTGTCCGGACTGCTGGCGTTACAGGAAGCCGGCAGCGGCGTTGTGCAGGACCGGGAGGCGCGGCGGCATGGCCATGATCTGCTTGCCCAACTCAGCGCCCTGCAGCGCGATCTGCTGGCCGGCCCGCCAGACGCTGCCTGCCTGAGCCGCTTGGCCAGCCTCGCCGCCTGCGTGCCCGAGGCGGCCGACCCTGGCTTACGCGATATCGTCGCTGAGATTGCCCTCAGAGCGCGAATTGAGATTGTTCGCTATTCGAACGTCTGACTCAGGATTGCGCACTTCGTCTGCCAACTGCCCTTGGCGTGACCGGATTGCATAGCTATAAGCCGCGCCACTGTAGGTCGATGTGCCCGTGATTGGGTGCTGCGGCCCAAGGCTCCCCACGGGGGCCATCACCGACAGGACGCAGGATCGCCCCGCATGATGGTCACGCTACCCCCCGACTACCGCCCCTCGGACGACGAGGAGTTCATGAGCACGCAACAGTCGGAGTATTTCCGCCAGAAGCTGCAACGCTGGCGGGCCGACTTGCTGCGTGAGGCCGATGGCACGCTGGCCAGCCTGTCGGAAGGCGGCATTCACGTAGCCGACATCACCGACCGCGCCAGCGTGGAAACCGACCGGGCGCTGGAACTGCGCACCCGCGATCGGGCGCGCAAGCTGATTTCCAAGATCGACCAGGCACTGCAGCGCATCGAGAACGGCGCGTACGGCTTCTGCGAAGAAACTGGCGAGCCGATCGGCCTGAAGCGCCTGGAAGCCCGCCCGATCGCCACGTTGTCGATCGAGGCGCAGGAGCGGCACGAGCGAATGGAACGCGTCCACCGCGACGATTGAGGATCATGACGGGCCGGTGCCGCTGAATTGTGCCAGCAGCCCGCCAAGATCGGCCGGGCGCATGAGCAGGCCGTCCAGCGTCACCGGGCAGCAATCGGGCGCGGCGGAGCGGGTAGTGCCATATTCTGCTACGCCGATGACCGCCCGCGCTTGAGCATAGAGGTCGGCCAGATCGATTTTTTGCCGCATTGACGGTGAGAACGCCCGGCGCGCGTCGCTCAGAAACGCCAAGATTTCGCCGCGCCAATGCCGCGCTGCCTCATTTTGCGGCCATTGGTGCAGCTTGATCAGGTGCTCCAAGGAGCGCTGCAACAAGCTCTCGCAGGCACGCAGCTCCGTCTTCCCCACGTCCTCGATCTCCTCGATGACGTGCTCCCAGTCCACGTCGTTCACCCGCTCGCCCCCCGCCAGCCGCCGCAACAGGGCAGACTGGCGTTCGGACCAAGCGAGCGTGTCGTCCCAGTAGAGATCGCCGGGCATCGGCAGCCTCACACTCCGTGCGCGCGGAAAAAGCTCAGCAACCGTTGCCAGCCATCCGCCGCATCGGCGGCACGGTAGCTTGGCCGGTAGTCGGCATGAAAGCCGTGCGGGGCGTCGGGATAAATCACGATCTCCACGCTCTTGCCGGCCGCGCGGGCTTTGTCGGCGGCGGCCTGCACGTCGGCAACCTTGATGCCAGTGTCCTGCCCGCCGTACAGCCCGAGCAGCGGGCAATTGATCCTGTCGGCCAGCATCGCCGGGGTGGCTGGCTGGATGTCGCTGGTGGCGCCGGTGATGGGGCCATACCACGCCACCGCCGCTTTCAATTGCGGGTTATGCGCCGCGTACAGCCACGTGTTGCGCCCGCCGCGGCAGAACCCGGTGACCGCCAGCCGCGCCGTGTTGCCGCCATTGCTGCCCGCCCAGGCGGCGGCAGCGTCCAGATCGGCCAGCATTTGCGCGTCCGGGGCTTTCAGAATCACGTCTTTGATGATCTGGCCGATATCGGTCATTTTCGACAGATCGGCTAGGCGCGCGTAGAGCTCGGGCGCCACCGCCAAATAGCCCTGTGCCGCGAACCGGCGGCAGACATCTTTAATGTAGTCGTGCACGCCGAAGATTTCTTCGATCACCAGCACCACTGGGAACGGCCCGGCGCCCTGCGGCTTGGCGTAGTAGGCGGGCAGTTCGCCACCGCTGACCGGGATTTTGGTTTCCCCGGCGTCGAGACCATCGGTGCCGGTGTGAATCACCTGTGCCTCCACCCGCGTGGTGGCCAGCGTCAGGCCCGCGATCAGGCCGGTCATCACAAAGCCACGCCGCGCCAGCGGGTAGGCCGCCAAGCCGGTCAGCCCGGTCTCGATGATCGTTGGGGTGGTGTCCGGCATGGTCGTTCTCCCACAAACATTGAGGGGGAGATTGGGGGCGCTGCAGCCGCGCGCAACGCCCCCCTGTCGCTTTAGGCCATCGCAGCTTGCAGATTCTCGTCGATCTTGGACAGGAAATCCTGCGTATTCAGCCACTTCTGGTTCGGGCCGATAAGGCTGGCCAAATCCTTGGTCATGAAGCCGGCTTCCACCGTCTCCACGCACACCCGCTCCAGCGTTTCGGCGAACTTGGTGACGTCCGGCGTGCCGTCGAACTGGCCGCGATAGATCAGGCCGCGCGTCCAGGCGAAGATCGAGGCGATCGGGTTGGTGCTGGTTTCGCGGCCCTTCTGGTGCTCACGGTAATGGCGCGTCACAGTGCCGTGCGCGGCCTCGCTCTCAACGGTCTTGCCATCGGGGCTGAGCAATACGCTGGTCATCAGGCCCAGGCTGCCGAAGCCCTGTGCCACGATGTCGCTTTGCACGTCGCCGTCGTAGTTCTTGCAGGCCCACAGATAGCCGCCGTTCCACTTCAGCGCGCTGGCCACCATATCGTCGATCAGGCGATGCTCGTAGGTCAGCTTCAACGCCTCGAAGCGCGACTTGAATTCGGCGTCGTAGATCTCCTGGAACACATCCTTGAACATGCCGTCGTAGGCTTTCAGGATGGTGTTCTTGGTCGACAGGTACACCGGATACTTGCGCATCAGGCCGTAGTTGAAGCTGGCGCGGGCGAAGCCTTCGATGGAGGCGCGGGTGTTGTGCATGCCCATCGTCACGCCGGGGCCTTTGAAATCGTGCACTTCCAGCACCGTCGGCGTGCTGCCGTCGGCCGGCTGGTAGGTGAGGGTGACTTTGCCGGGGCCGGGGATTTTGGTTTCCACCGCGCGATAGATGTCGCCGTAGGCATGGCGGCCGATCACAATGGGCTGCGACCAATGCGGCACCAGACGCGGCACGTTGCTGCAAATGATCGGCTCGCGGAAAATCGTGCCGTCGAGGATGTTGCGGATGGTGCCGTTCGGGCTGCGCCACATCTTCTTCAATTTGAACTCGGTCACCCGCGCTTCGTCTGGGGTGATGGTGGCGCACTTCACGCCCACGCCGTACTGTTTGATGGCGTTGGCGGCGTCCACGGTGACCTTGTCGTCGGTCTGGTCACGGTACTCGATGCCGAGGTCGTAATACTTCAGGTCGATATCCAGGTACGGCAGGATCAGCTTTTCCTTGATGAAGCCCCAGATGATGCGCGTCATCTCGTCCCCGTCGAGTTCGACGACCGGGGTCTTCACTTTGATTTTTGCCATACCGCCCTCTGGAAATGCCAAGCGCCGGGCAGGTCTGCCCGGCGTATGGGCCGGAGTTTTCCCACCTCTGGCCAGCCGCAGCAAGCACTAGGCCCCTCTTTCGCAACTGCCAGGGAATGGGGCAGGGTTGCCCTATGCGCGTGTATCTGGCCGGACCCGATGTGTTTCTCCCCAACCCGCAGCAGCGCGGCGAGGCGCTGAAGGCGATCTGCGCCCGCCATGGCCTGACCGGCGTGTTCCCGCTCGACGATCTGGGCGAGCCGGAGCCGGCGGAGTGGGCATCGCGCCCATTGCCGCACCGCATCGCGCTGCGCAACGAGGCGCATATCCTCGGTAGTGCCGCGCTGATCGCCAACCTGACCCCGTTTCGCGGGCCGAGTGCCGATGTGGGCACCGTGTTCGAATTGGGCTTCATGCGCGCGCTGGGCCGCCCTGTCTTCGGCTGGTCGAACGGCGGGGCCGACTTTACCGCCCGCACGCTGGATTTTCTCGGCAGCGCGACGCCGGATGGCGAGGGCTGGCGCGACGCCGAGGGGATGGCGCTGGAACGGTTTGGCTGTCTGGACAACCTGATGATCGACGGTGCGGTGGTGGCTTCGGGCGGGTTGCTGGAGGTGGCGGACGTGCAGGGGACGGAACGCTGGGCAGATTTGGCGGCGTTCGAGCGCTGCGTGGCGCGGGCGGCGATGGTGTTGCGCGCTGCTTGAATCGTCGCCGCGCTGTGGCAATAAGCCCGGATGAGGCGGGCATTTCGCCGGAGGCAAGGATGAGTGCGGCACTCAGGTTGCTGGATGATGCCGGCAGCCCGGCACAGGCTGCCAGTCTGACCGCTGCGGTGCGCGCTGGATTGCCAATTTCGCTGGTCGACGAGGTCGTGGCCGATGGGTTGCTGACCGCGGCTGAGCTTGATCGGTTGGCGATTCCACGCAAGACCCTGGCCCATCGGCGTACCAGCGGCCGTCTTTCACCCGAGCAATCCGACCGCCTACTGCGCCTATTGCGGGTCGTTGGTCAGGCGCAGACCACGTTCGGCGCCGCTGACAAAGCGGCCCGCTGGCTGCGCCGCCCGACGCGCGCGCTCGACGGCAGCGCGCCGCTGGATTTGCTGGATACCGATATTGGCGCGCAGCGCGTTGGCCATTTGCTCGGTCTGATCGATCACGGCATCGCGGCCTAACCGCCGGTGTTCGTCGCGTGGCGCTTGTGCCGGGCGCCATTCGCAGCGTTGGACGGTGAGGGCGCTCGCCGGTTTGGCGGCCGCTGGAACAGTCCCGGACGGGCGATGGTCTATCTGGCCGATCACCCGGCGCTGGCGCTACTCGAAGTGCTGGTTCATCTCGATGTGGCGCTCGTCGATCTGCCGGACGACTACGTTATGTTGCGCGTGCCTTCAGTGATTGTACCTCAAGCATTCAACTATTTGCTGAACCCGCTGCATCCGGCGGCGGCAACGGCCCGCGTCATGCACTCCGAGCCGTTTCGATTCGATCCACGGCTAGGGCTGGCCAATTAAGCGGGCCGCTATTCCTCGCTGTCGGCGGCCGCTGTCCCCAGCACGCCCAGCGCCGCCGCCACGCCGTATTCGCCCGGCAATGCGCCGCGCGGGAACAGCCGGTTCACATGGCCCATCTTGCGCCCGGCGCGCGCCTCGGCCTTGCCGTACAAATGCGGGATCAACCCTGGCGTGGCGACAATTTCCGGCCACAGCGCCATCTCGGCCGGGCCGACGAGATTTTTCATCACCGCATCCGAATGCCGCACCGCCGCGGGCAGCGGCAGACCGGCGATGGCGCGGATGTGCAGTTCGAACTGGCTGACCGGGCAGGCGTCGATGGTCCAGTGGCCGGAATTGTGCGGGCGCGGCGCTATTTCATTCACCAACACGCGGCCATCGCTGGCGACGAACATTTCCACCGCCAGCAGCCCGACCAGATCGAGCGCCTCGGCCAGCAGCCGGGCGATGCGCTGGGCTTCGGCGGCGGTGGCGTCCGGAATGCGCGCCGGGGCAAACGTGAGGTCGAGGATGTGATCGCGATGGCGGTTCTCCACCGCGTCGAACGCCGACATCGCCCCGTCGGCGCCGCGCGCCACGATCACGCTGATCTCGCAGGCGAAATCGACCAGACCTTCCAGGATCAGCGGGCGCGGCAGCAGCGCCTCGAACGCGGGGGCAAGATCATCCGGCGTGCGCAGCCGGGTTTGGCCGCGTCCGTCGTAACCGAGCCGGGTGGTCTTCAGGATCGACGGCAGGCCCAAGTCCGCGACGGCGGCTTGCAACTCGGCCAGCGTTTCCACCGGCCGCCACGGCGCGGTCGGCACCCCGGCGGCATTGACGAAGCTTTTCTCGGCGATGCGGTCCTGGCTGATGCGCAGCACGGCGGGCGAGGGATGCACCGGCTTGAGCGAGGCGAGCAGATCGAGTCCCTCGGCGCTGACGTTCTCGAACTCGAATGTGATCACATCCACATGCGCCGCAAAGTCGCGCAGCGCGGCGGGGTCCTCGAATTCGCCGAGTGTGATCCCGGCACTGACCTGCTGGCCGGGGCTGTCCGGCTCCGGTGTCAGAATATAGCAGCGGTAGCCAAGCCGGGCGGCGGCCATCGCTGACATGCGGCCAAGCTGGCCGCCACCGACGATGCCGATGGTGGCATTGGGCGGCAGGGCGTGCCGCGTCATGCGGCGGGGAGATCTTCGGGCGCGTCGGCCACGGCGGCGGTGCGCGCGGCGCGCCAAGCGTCCAGCCGGTCGGACAGCGCGGCGTCGGTGCCCGCCAGAATGGCGGCGGCCAGCAGAGCGGCGTTCACCGCCCCGGCACGGCCAATGGCCAGCGTGCCCACCGGAATGCCGGCTGGCATTTGCACGATCGACAACAGTGAATCCATGCCTTTGAGGGCCGCACTTTCCACCGGCACGCCCAGCACCGGCAGCGGCGTGAAGGCCGCGCACATGCCGGGCAAATGTGCCGCACCGCCAGCGCCCGCGATCACCACGCGCAAGCCGCGCGGCCGGGCGGTCTTGGCATATTCGGCCAACCGGTCCGGCGTGCGGTGCGCCGAGACGATGCGGGCTTCGTGCGGCACGCCCAATTCGGTGAGCGTTTCGCAGGCGTGGCGCATGGTGGTCCAGTCGGACTGGCTGCCCATGATCACGCCGACCAGCGCGGCGGCCGTCAAGCGATGGAATCCGGGATCAGGCGGGATTCCAGCCATGCAATCTCGTCCTTCAGCAACAATTTGCGCTTCTTGAGCCGCACCAATTGCAACTGATCGACCGCACCGTGATCGGCCAGCCGGGCGATCACCGTGTCGAGGTCGCGGTGTTCGCTGCGCAGTTCGTGCAGCTTGCGCAGCAGGGAGTCGCGGTCGGTCAACATTTGGACGTCATATCACGGCACCGGCATTGCCAGGGAGTGCTTCGGCAGCGCAGCCATACGGAAATGGATGGCAATTTCCAGCGCAACAGGATTACCGTTTGATGGCGGGGAGGCCGCGTTGGCGTTCTCCGCCATTGGGATAGCACCCACCAGAGTAGGAGGCGTTATGAGCCTGCAGTCTCGGATCGAAGCCCTGAAGACCCGCCACGCGGATCTGGACACCCGGTTGCGCGAAGAGGATAGCCGCCCGCGTCCGGACACCGATCTGATGGTCAAACTCAAGCTCGACAAACTGAGGCTGAAAGAGGAGTTGGAACGCTTAGGGACATCCACCGCACCAGCCTGACCGCTGAAATAGGCATTTGCGGCCGCGTCCGGTGCCTTGCCCTTCCCCCGAGCGGGGAAGGGCTGAGCGGACCCCATTCTGATCACCCAGCCTTGATGTATTGCTTGCCGTTTAGGCGGCCTCGTCGGCGTCCGGCATCGGCGGCGGCGGCACGGCGTGGCCTTCGCGGGCCAGCCGTTCATTGGCTTGCTGTACCATCCCGTTCAGATCGGTCTGGCTGCACAGCCCCAAAATCACCGGATCGCGCGGCTTGATGTTGGAGGCATTCCAGTGGCTGCGGTCGCGCACCTTCTGGATGGTCTCCTTCGTCGTGCCCATCAGCTTGCCAATTTGCGCTTCGCTCAACTGCGGATAGTTGCGCAGCATGAAGGCGATGCCGTCCGGCCGGTCGTTGCGCTTAGCTACCGGCGTATAGCGCGCCCCGCGCGACCGCTTCGGCAACGGCATGGCGTTGGCCAGCAGCTTCAATCGCGCGCCGGAGTCCTTCTCGCAGCGGTGAATTTCATCCAGCGTCACCTGCGCGTTCGCCACCGGATCGTAGCCAACAATGCCCTGTGCCACTTCGCCGTCAGCAATCGCTTGTACTTCCAACGGATGCATACCGCAGAAGTCAGCGATCTGCGTGAACGTCAGCGCCGTTTTTTCGATCAGCCACACCGCGGTGGCTTTCGGCATCAGGGGCAGGGTCATGGCCGTTTACCTTCGGGGGTCGCGCAGCGGCCCGCGACCAACTTCGGGGCGTGCCGGTCATAATCTGAGAAGCGAGGCATATGGACCGCACCCCAGCACCGGTCAAGCAGCACCGCTGAGTGTGCTATGTCCCTGGAACGTATCAGGACGGAGAAACTTACCGATGTTCGACGATGACGAACCGAAACCCAAACCGCGCCGGTTGACGGCACTGCCGCTCGACCCGCTGGGGGTGGCGGAACTGGAGTCCTACATCGACGAATTGCGCGCCGAGATTGTTCGCGCCGAAGCGGAAATTGGCCGCAAACGCGGCCATCGCAGTGCGGCGGATGCCTTCTTCAAACTCGGATAGTCCGGCAGAATCAAAGCGGGGGCCGGTTACCCGGCCCCCATTTCAGTCAGCGCGGTGAAGGGTTAAGCCGCTACGGAAGCGGTGGCTTGGGTATCGTTCGCCAGCGTGCGGGTTGCGCCGCCGACGGTAATCCGGCGCGGCTTCAGGGCCTCCGGCACCACGCGCTTCAGCGCGACGTGCAGCAAGCCGTTCTGCAAATCCGCCCCTTCGACGACGATGTGATCGGCCAGCACGAACCGGCGCTCGAACGGCCGCCCGGCAATGCCGCGGTACAGCACCTCGGCTTTCGGCGAATCGCTGGCGATCCGGCCGGAGACGATCAGCGTGTTATCCTTGGCGGTCAGTTCAATATCGTCCGCCCCGAAGCCAGCCACCGCCATGGTCAGGCGGTAGGAATCGTCACCGGTCTTCTCGATATTGTACGGGGGGTAGCTGGCATCCGCCGCAGCGGCGGAATCGACCATGCGCGCCAGACGGTCAAAACCGATGGCGGTACGGATTAGCGGCGAGAAATCGAAAGCGTTCACGAGGAACCTCCTGCAAGAGCAAGGTTACGATCTGGACCCCCCGAATGGGCCGGTCCGCCGAAACTCTCCGAGGCCCAGCGTGGCGCCTCGGACGCACTGGCAGGTAGAAAGCCCGCCGCCGGTTTTCAAACGCGGCGGGCTGCAATCGGTAAATATCAGGCTTGCTTCTTGCTCATGCCGAGGCCCGCGAACTTCTTGTTGAACTTCGCCACCTGACCGCCGGTGTCCATCATGCGCTGCACGCCGGTCCATGCCGGATGCGACTTCGGGTCGATGTCCAGGCGCAGTACGTCGCCCGGTTTGCCCGCGCAGGAGCGCGTGTTGTACGTGGTGCCGTCGGTCATCACGATGGTGATGTCGTGATAATCGGGGTGAATGCCAGCCTTCATGACGTCGAACTCCTGATGGCGCCGCCGATCCCGACCGGCCGCGCGAAGGCGGGGGCTATACCGGCAAGCATCCCCATCGGCAAGCCTTAGACAACAAGCCTGGGACAAAACGACCTGGCCGGCCGCCGCATCAGGGTCGGCCAATCCCGCGCGGTGTGCGGCGGGCGAAGGCGTGCATTGCGGCGTCGGCCATTTTCTGCTGCTCCGGCGTCATTGCGCCGTACAGCGCCTCGAACACCGGCACCAGCCGTTGCACATCCTGGGCGCGGGCTTCGGCGGCGGTGGCGAGTGCGCGCAATTCTTCGACTGCCGAGCGCGCCATGGCTTCGTCGCGCGCCTTGGCGGCTTGATCGGAGTGCGCCGCATTGTCGCGCATGATCGCCGCGAACGCATCCCATTGCGGCTGCTGCGCCGGGGTGATGTGCAGCCGCTTGTGCAAATCGGCGATTTGCTTGGCCACCCGCCCGGCCATCGGCTGGCTGGGCGTGGCGGGCCCTGCTTCGCCAGTGTCCGAAGCCGAGGCTGGGGCTGTGGCGGGGGCATTACTTTGCGCCATGACCGGCTGGCCGCACAGCGAGCCGGCCAGCCATGCCAGTGCAACGATGCGAACGGGAAAACGAACGGTCATGGCGGCGCTCCGGAGGCGTAAGCGGCTCGATGTCTTAGCCGAGATGGGCGCGGTGATATTGCTGCGCCAGCGGCGGTTTCGCGCCCAGTTGCCGCGCCGCGCGCAGCGGCCACGCCGGATCGGCCAGGATGGCGCGGGCCAGCAGGATCAGGTCGGCGCGCCCATTGCCCAGCACCGCTTCGGCGAGCTCGGCGGTGGTGATCAGCCCGACGGCTCCGGTGGGAATGCCCGCCTGGGTGCGGATCGCCTCGGCAAACGGCACCTGATAGCCGGGGTGCAGCGAGGGGATGTGCTGCGCCGTGTGCAACCCGCCGGATGAGCAGTCGATCAGATCGACCTGCCCGGTGGCCTTCAACCGTTTGGCGACCTCAACAGTGTCGGCGATGGTCAGCCCGCCTTCGACCCAATCGACGCACGACAGGCGGACGAACAGCGGCAAATGGTCCGGCCATTCACTGCGCACCGCCGCAAGCACCTCCATCAGCAGCCGCATCCGCCCGGTCAGATCGCCGCCGTACGCGCCGGTGCGGGTGTTGGTGATCGGCGACAGGAACGAGTGCAACAGATAGCCGTGCGCCGCGTGAATTTCGACAATCTTGAACCCAGCCTCCCGCGCGCGCCGCGTGCTGGCGGCGAACTGGGCGGCGATGCCGGCGAGATCGGCTTCGCTGAGCGGATCGACCGCCGGGCCATCGGCATAATACGGCACGGCCGTGGCGCCGCGCGGTGTCCAGCCGCCTTGGTCGGCTGGCAGCGGCTTGCCGCCATGCCAGGGAAACGCCGTGCCGGCCTTGCGCCCGGCGTGGGCGATTTGGATGGCGGGCACCGCGCCGCTCATTTCGATTACACCCACCAACCGCGCCGCCAGCGCCTGCTGCGCGTCGTTCCATAAGCCCAAGCAGCCCGGCGTGATCCGCCCGGCCGCCGAGACATGGGTGGCTTCGATGCACATGATGCCGGCGCCGCCGGCCGCCTTGGCCCCGGCATTTTGAATGTGCCAATCGCTGCCGGCGCCATCGGTGGCGCTGTACTGGCACATCGGCGCCACCGCGATGCGGTTGCGCGCGGTGACGGAACGGAAACTGATCGGCTCGAACAGCTTGGCAGTGGACATGTTATCCCCGGACGAAACGCGCCACGGCGTTAGCCCCGCACGCGCCCGGCGGCAAGCCCGCCCTGCGATGGCGGCGTTTGACGCCAGGCTGCGAGCCTGACTAGCGTTGACGCTTCAGTTTCCCGCGATAAGGACACAGCGATGCGGCTTCACGGCAAATCGGCCATCGTGACCGGTGCGGGCGGCGGCTTTGGCGAGGGTATCGCGCGCCGGTTCGCCGCCGAGGGCGCGCGCGTGGTGATCGCGGACATCAACGTAGCCGCCGCGCGCCGTGTGGCGCTGGAGATCGGCAACGGCGCAGTGGCCATCGCGGGCGATGTCAGCAAGGCCAAGGACGTGGCCATGATGGTCTCCGCCGCCGTGGACCGCTTCGGCGGCCTGGACATCGTGGTCAACAACGCCGGCACCACGCACCGCAACCAGCCGGTGCTGGACGTGGACGAAGAAGCGTTCGACCGGGTGTTCGCGGTCAACGTGAAGTCGATCTACTGGATGACGCAATCGGCGGTGCCGGTGTTCCGCAATCAGCAGCGCGGCGGCTCGATTATCAATATCAGTTCCACCGCCGGCATCCGCCCGCGTCCCGGCTTGGTTTGGTACAACGGCACCAAGGGCGCGGTTAACACCATCACGCAGTGCATGGCCATCGAACTGGCGCCGGACAATATCCGCGTTAACGCCATCTGCCCGGTGCTGGGTGCCACCGGCCTGACCGAATTGTTCATGGGCCAGCCGGACAGCCCAGAAATTCGCGCCAAGTTCTTGTCGACGATCCCGCTCGGGCGCATGAGCCAGCCGAGCGACATCGCCAACGCCTGCGTCTGGCTCGGCGAGGACGCCAGTAGTTTCATCACCGGCATTCTGCTGCCGGTGGACGGAGGCCGGACCGCCTGATGAACATTCTGTCGATCCAGTCCTGGGTGGCGTATGGCCATGTCGGCAACGCCAGTGCTGTGTTTCCGTTGCAGCGCCTGGGGGCAGAGGTCTGGGCGGTCAACACCGTGCAGTTCTCCAACCACACCGGCTACGGCAGTTGGAAAGGCAGCGTCTTCAGCGGCCAGCAGATCGCCGAGGTGATCGACGGGATCGAGGCGCGCGGCGTGCTGCCCAAATGCGATGCGGTGCTGTCCGGCTACATGGGCGGCGCCGACATCGGCAGCACCATTCTCGATTCGGTGGCGCGGGTGAAGGCCGCCAACCCAGACGCTTGGTATTGCTGCGATCCGGTGATCGGCGACGTCGGGCGCGGCGTGTTCGTGCGCCCTGGCATCCCGGAGTTCATGGCCGAACACGCCATTCCGCGCGCCGATATCGTCACGCCCAACCAGTTCGAACTTGAGCATCTGACCGGGCTGCCAACCGGCACGCTGGCGCAGGCCAAGGCGGCGGTGGAAGCGTTGCAGGCCAAAGGTCCGCGCGCTGTGCTGGTCACCAGCCTGATCACCGACGCCACGCCGCCCGGCAGCATCGACATGCTGGCCGCCGAGGCGGGCGAATTCTTTCTGCTGCGCACGCCGCTGTTGCCGCTGTCGGTCAATGGCGCGGGCGATGCCATCGCGGCACTGTTCCTGTTCCACCGCCTGCGCAGCGGCAGCGTGGCCGATGCGCTGGAAGGGGCGGGCAGTTCCGTCTATGGCCTGCTGCGCCGCACGTCCGAGGCTGGCAGCCGGGAAATTCTGACCGTCGCGGCGCAGGACGAATTTGTATCGCCAACGGAGTTGTTCATGGCGTCGCCCTGCTAATCCGTGTTCGTTTTGGTTGTGTGTTTTTCTTGCTCCCGGTCAATTGGCGGCGCAGTCTACGTCCCTGTTGACCGGTCCGCGACCGAGCGCAACCACAAGACCCGGCGCGGCCGGCCGCCAGCGAGGCGGCCCGGAGGAAGCCTGATCCAAGCACCGGACCGCCCGCTTCACACGGGGGTGTGCCATGACGATTGCAGCGATTCTCAAGCACAAAGGCTTCGACGTCGCGTCGGTACGGCCCGACATGCCGGTGTCCGGCGTGGCGCGTCTGCTCGCCGGACGGCGCATTGGCGCCGTGGTGGTGCAGGACGGCTCCGAGCATCTGCTCGGGATACTCAGCGAGCGCGATATTGTCAGTGCGATTGCCGCGCATGGCGCAGATGCGCTGGACATGACTGCTGGACAATTGATGACCCGCGCCGTGCAAACTGCCACGCCGCGCACCACGGTGGAGCAGGCAATGGGCATCATGACCGCCGGACGGTTCCGCCATTTGCCGGTGGTCGAACACGGCGCGCTGATCGGCATCGTCAGTATCGGCGACATTGTTAAGGCGCGGATGTCACAGCAGGATCATGAGGTTGATAGTTTGAAAGCGTACGTGGCCGGGGTGGCTTGACAGGTCCCAACGCCAATCGAGCGTCACCCCGGCCCGCGCCGGGGTGAGAGCGGGTGAAAGTCCGCCGTTACTCGGTTCCCAAAACCTTGATCCGGCCGGTATTCTGCCGCGCGAAAAGTGCCGGCCGGTACATATCTGTCAACTCCGCGCCCGGCAGTTCGTATTCGCCCGGTGTGACCGCGCGCACCCGCAGCGCCACCCGGAAGCCCGGCTTCTCGGTGGTCAGGTCCAGCACGGCAGTGAAGCGATCATCGGCGGCCGGTTGCGCCACCGTCTCGCTCAACTCACCCAGCCACGGCATCCCGCTGGCCGCCCCGGCGCTGATCCGTGCCGCGATTTCCCAGCCAGCAGGCAAGCCTTGCGTCACCAGGGCCGCGTGCGGCTGGGCGTCCTCGGCCTTGCCCTCCAGCAGCAGCACGAACACTGTGTTTTGCCGCAATTGCTTTAAGTCGAGCGGCGTGCCGTCGAGGTTGTAGAACTGCCGCGTCACCCGCATCTGGCTGCGCCCGGCGGCAAGTGGTTGCAGCGGCACGCCGGTGATGCCGACGCTGGCCCACACCGGCTTGTCGGCCAGATTGCGCACGGCTGCCGGGGCGACCAGCGGCACACTCAGCACTCTGCCGGCCGGCACCGCCGGTTGTTCGGCGCCGCCGAGGGCCACATGCACGCCGCGCCCGTCGCGGCCGAGCACGGCGGCGGCGGCGGCGGTCCAAGCAAGTTCCTGGGTGCTGAGCGCCCCTGGGGCAAGGTCGGCGCCCGGCAGCAGCGCGGTCAGCTGGGCCAGCCGGGCGGGCAGCAGGCCAGACTCCTTCAGCAGCACCACCATCGCCGCCTCATCGCGCAGCGTGGTGCCATAGTCGTCCCACCAGAAGCCGCGCTGCGGCGCGTCCACCGCGGCGGCGAAGGCCGCTTCGGCACGCGGGCGGTCGTGCGCCAGCGCCAGAGCGGCGCCGATCTGCGCGCGCGCCAGCGGGGCCGGCAGTTTGTCGATGTGCTCGGCCAGCACGCGCGCGGCGCCGGGGCGGCCCTGACCGGCCAGCGCCAGCACGTATAAATGATACGCCCGCGCCGCCAGCACGGCGGGCTCCTCGTCGCCGCTGTCCAGCGTCTCGGCGAGGTATTTCAGCCCGGCATCGACCGCCGTATCCGGCACCAGCGCGCCGCCCTTGCGCGCACGCAGCAGGAATTCCATCGCGTAGGCCGACAGCCAGGGCTGCGCCTCGCCGCTGGCGCTCCAGAGTCCGAAACCGCCGTCGTAGCGCTGGCGGTCCAGCACCGACTGCACCGATTGCTGCAACCGCGCCGCGCGGTCCTCACCCGCTGTGGGACCGTCCGGCAGCAACGCCAGCGGCAGGCCCCGGCTGCTGGATTGCTCCAGGCAGGAATACGGGTAATCGGTCAGCTCCTGCACCACGGCGGCGGTGTCGTAGCGCACCGGCGCGCCGAACGTGCCGGTCATTTTCCAGGTGCCGGGCACGAACTTGTCCGGCCCCAACGCCGGTGCCAGCAGGGCCTCGGCCCCTGGCGCGATTTCGGCGGCGGCCACCGAGGTCAGTGCCGGGCGGGCCGGGCGGATGGTGATCGCGGTGTCGCGTTGCAGGTGGAACCCGCCGGGTGCGGTGATGTCCATGTGGATCACCCCGCGCCCGGCGCCGGTGGCGTGCAGCGTGGTCAATGGAATGGCCTGCGCGCCTGCCGCCAGCGTGGCTGCCAGCCGTGCCGGGCCGGTCACACTCAGCGGCCCGTCGGTGGTCAGCGTCGCCACCGTCTCGCCCGGCGGCAGGTCCAGATTGTGCAGCAGCACCGCCAGCCGGGTGTCGTCGCCCGGTGCGAGGAAGCGTGGCAGCAGCGCTTCGGCCACCACAGGATCGCGCACCAGAATATCGCCCGACGTGGCGCCAATCCGGTTGCCCTGCCAGCCGACCAGCATCAGCCGCACCTGCCCGGCGAAGTCCGGCAAATCGAGTGGGACCGCCGCGTTGCCCGCCGCATCGGCCTGCACCGGCGGGGTGAACAGCGTCACGGTGCGCTGCGGCACGTCGGGCAGCACGAAGCTGCCGTCGTCGCCGCCTTGGCGCAGCAATGTCGCGTCGCCGTCTGCCGGGGCCAGCAAGCGGCCCCAATCATCGCGAATGTCGATGCCGAGGCGGCGGCGGCCGAGGAAATGCGCCGCCGGATCGGGCGAGGCGAACCGCGTCAGCCGCAAAATGCCCTCGTCGATGGCCGCCAGTGTCACCCACGCCCCCGGCGCGGTCTTGGCGTTGATGATGGCGCGCGCACGCGGCGGATATTTCTCCGCGATCGCCAGCGTCAGCGGCAGCGTGCGCGCGGCGGGATCGACGCCAACCCACGTAAGGCCAATGGCGCGGGCCGGGCGGGTGGAACCCGTCTTGCCGGGGCGGAACATATGCACGGCCACGTAGGCACCCGGCCCCCAGGCGGTTTCCACCGGCACATCCACGTCGGCGCCGGCTTCCGGCACGCTCAGCGTGCGCAGCGCCAGCACCCGGTCCGATAGCACCAGCACCGTCGCCTCTCCGGCGAACGGCGGCGCGATATGGATTTTGACACTCTGCCCGGCGGGCACGTCGCGGCGGTCCGCCGACACGTCCACCCGGTCGGGCACGTCCGGCGAGTCGCTCTCCGCCCAGCCGGAGCGGAAGCGGTATGAAGTGGCGGCCAGCCCGCCCGGCTGCGTCACTTCGATGCGGTAGCGGCCCCAGTCCAATGCCTTGGTAAAGTGCAGCGGCGCGCCCGCCGTGATGGCGAGGTCGCGGGTTTCCAGCGGTTCGTCGCGGTAGATCACCTCGTAGCGGGCCAGCCGGTCACGCACCACGATGTGCCAATCCGGCCGCTCGCGCACCAGCCGCAGCTTGGCGGCGAGCGCCACCGGCTTGCCGTCGGGCTGCAACGCCACAATGTCAAATGCCGCCTCGCTGCCCGCGTTGACCGCGTCGTCCTTGAACAATGGGCGGATGCCGAGCAACGGTGCTGCGCCACGCACCGGCAGCGTCGCGGCGGCGCGCGAGCCATGGCCGGACGGATCGTTGACCTCGATCAGCAGGTCGGCCTTCAGCGGCCGTGTGGTGTCCGGGGCCTTGGAAATATCCAGCGCGAACGCCGTGCGGCCCTGCGCGTCGGTTTCCGGCAGGTCGGTTTCCTGGCGCTGCGGCGCGTAAGCTTCGTCGAGCAGGCCGAAATGATACGCCGCATAGGCAGGGAACGGTGTGGGGTCGGTGTTCAGTATATAGCTGCCCCGGCCGCTCAATCCGGCCCCCGGCGCGCCGTACAGGAACCGCGCTGTCACCGGGATTTCGGCCGCGCTACCCGGCGTCACCGCGGCGGGCAGCTTGCCGAGTTCGACCGCCATGCGGTCCGGCACGAACGCATCGACGCGGAATTCGCCGTGCCCGATCGGCGGACCTTGGGGGTCGGCCCGTACTTCCACCGTCCAGGTCCCGGCGGCGGCCCCGTTGGACAGCGTCACCGGAATATGAACGGAGCCTTCCGGCCCGCGCGCCGGCGTGCCCTGATAGAAAATCTGTCCGTTCGGCCGTTTGACGCGGATTTGCACCGGCAGGCCGGCGGGCGCCCCGGCATCGCTGCGCACCAGCGCCATGACCTGCACCGTCTCGCCGGGGCGGTAGATGCCGCGATCCAGCCAGACGAAGGCGTCGAGCGGCCCCGGATCGGGTGCCCCGGACACGCCGCGATCCGACAGATCGAACGACGCCACGTTCAAATCCATCGCCGCGAAATCGCCGTCGCCGCCGAACGCGTGCAGCACGGCGGGCGCCACCGGGCCTTCGCCGTGCAACAGGGCGGCCGGGAAATGCGCCACGCCGTCCGCCCCGGTGACGGCCTCGCCGAGCAGGTCGTTGTTGCGCGCCAGCAGCTGCAGCTTGACCGCGCCGCGCGCCTGCGCGTCGGCGTACGAGCGCACCTGCACGGTCAGTCCGTCGGCGCCGCGCCACACCGTCGGCGCCAGATCGGTGCGCAGGATCAGTTGCACCGCCGAGGCCGACCATTGCGGCGAGCCGTCGCCCGGCGTGGCCAGCATGGCATACAGACCGGGACCGGACGTGCTCAGCGCCTCGGGGAACGGCAGCGCGGTGCGGATGGTCTTGTTGGCCTGCCACTTGGTGACATCGGCCTTGCCTTCCCACACCACCCGCCCGGCTTCCTCGCCGACCCGTTCGGCGGTCCAGCGTTCGACCGCCTCGCCGAGTTTCACCTCGCGCAGCAGGGCCGGGATGTTGCGTTCCGTCAGCCGGAACAGTTTCAGCGCCACTGTCGAGACGTTGACGGTGTTCAGCGTGACGGCAGGGGCCTGACCGCGTGGCAGCACAAACAGCCGCGTATCGAAGGCGATGCTCTCGGGCCGGTTCGGCATGGTGACGGCGAGCGCGGTTTCCTTCAGCAGCGACAGCCCATCCTCGCCCGGCAGCCCGGCGCGCAGCACGATGCGGCTTTTGGCGCCCGGCGTCAGGCCGGAGACGCACAGTTCGTCACCCTCGCGCGTCACCGCGATGCCCGGCTGCGGCGGCTCGGTGCGCACCCAGTCCTGCGCGGTGAAATCGGCCCGGCGCACCGGGGCGACAGTGAACGCCACGCAGGCGCGCGGCGGCTCGGAGTCGGTTTCCGTGCGGACCTTGCGCACCAACAGCCCGGCGGCGCGGCGCGCCTCGGTCAACTGGCGCACCACGGCGGCATTGCCGGGTGCCAACTCCTCGGCATGTTCCAGCGCCAGCACCTGATCGGCGGGGCGTTCATAGGCTTTCAGCGCTTCGGCCAGTTGTTGCAGCGCCGGGACTTGCTGCGGGCCTTCCGGCAGCTTCCGGTAGCCGGTCCACGCGGCGGCGGCGGCCTTGCGGGCGTCGGTCGGCGTGCGTTGCAACCATGCGCGCGACAATGCCAGCCATTGCTCAGCCGTTTCCTGGCCGAGCGCCACACGCTGCTCCAGTGCTGCGGTCGCGGCGGTCCAATCCTGCTTCACGCTGGCCGTCTCGGCGGCATCCTCGGCAGCGCGGCGGGCCTGCGGCGTGCCGCCCGCCGGTGCGCGCTTGTGCAGATCGGCCTGATAATGGCTGGCGTCGGCGGACAGGCCGGGCGGGCTGAACTCCTCGGCCCGGGCAGCGCTGAACATCAGCAGGCCAAACAGCACCACCAGAACCGGAAAACGCCGCATGCCGAATCCTCCGTCCGCGATGTTAGCGGGGCTTTGGCACTATATCAGTGCTTCGTGCTCATTCAGTGAACGATTGTGTGCGGCAGAGCGTTTGACCGCTTTGACGGTTGCCGTGTTTTGTGTGTATGATGCGCATTAGGAAAAGCGCGGACCTGATCCGAGACCTGCGGGCGGCTGGCTGGTTTTTGGATCGTATTCGCGGCTCGCATCATGTTTTGAAGCACCCTGATCGCCCAGGCATCGTCGTTGTGCCTCATCCGAAAAAGGAGCTCGGCCCAGGATTGGTCGCGGCAATTCGCAAGCAGGCTGGCCTGTAGGAGGGCGACACATGCGCTACCCGATCCTGATTGAAACCGGCAGCGACGCCACGGCGTTCGGCGTTGCCGTTCCCGACTTGCCCGGCTGCTTCTCGGCCGGCGACAGCCTTGACGAGGCTATCGCCGCGGCCGAGGAGGCAGCAGCAGCATGGATCGATGCGGCGCTCGATGCGGGACTGCCCATCCCGGCGCCGAGCAGTTTGGCGGCGGTGCGCGGCTTGCCGGATTATGCTGGCTGGACGCTGGGTGTTATCAATGTCGACCCGGCCCTGCTCGACGACACCATCGAACGGGTCAACATAACATTGCCGCGCAGGGTGCTGCGGCGGCTGGACGCGCAAGCGCGGTCGGCAGGCGAAACCCGCTCCGGCGCCATCGCGCGGCTGACCCTCGAAAGCCCCGCGCTGGCACTTACTCGCTGAAGATTTCAGCCCGCATCACCTCCTCAACCAGCGGCGCCAGCCGGTCCACAAGCGGATCGGCGATGCCCATGGCGCGCAGGCCGTGCCAGGTACGAAATAGGTATTCGGCAGACGTTCCCAGTTCGCCGCGCGCGGTGGCGATGCGGCGGATGGTTTGTTCCTCGGTCAGGTCGTCCACGTAGCCCGGCCCGGCCGGGTCGATGGTGAAGCCGATGGCGTGGCCCAGCGTTTCGCCCGCCGCGTCATGCACCGGCAGCCAGCGCGGCAGATAGCCGCCGGTCACCATCTCGCGCCGCCACAGCACGTCGAGTTCGTGCTCCAGGTCATGCTCGGCCACCCGCAACACCGCGCCGCAGCAGGTGCCACCGTGGCGCAGCCCGAGCAGCAAACCAGGATTATCCGGCGTGCCGCGCCCGACGCTGGTCGATAGGCAAAACGCCCGATGCCAGCCGAGTGCGGTGGCCACCCGGCGCTCGCCGACGCGGATGGTGGGGTTCCAGATCAGCGAGCCATAGGCAAACAGCCACACGCCGTCGCCGTGCTCCGGGCGCTCGGCCAGCACGCTGTGCAATGACGCGTGGCGCTCCGCGTCGGTCAGGATGCGGATATGCGGCGTGCCGCGCGCGATCATGTCCGCGAGGCCATTGCCGAGCAGCAATTCGCGGGTCAGGCGCGGGGTTTCGTTCAGGTCGAAGATTGTCATGGGTGGCGTGCAGCGTGATGCGGCAGGCCGTGCGCTGTCCAGCCATTCTTCCGGCGTTCATGCCGCTATGGTGTGTTGCGTGACGTAAACCGGCGGAGCGGCGATGCGGCGACGGCTCTTGCGATGGACACTGGCGGCGCTGCTCGGTTTTGGGCTGGCGGCGCTGGCGCTTGACCGCGCGTTTCCGCCCGACTTATCGCGGCTGGCGCAGACCGGCACCGAGATCATTGACCGGCAGGGCCGCACCGTGGCGCTGCTGCCGGCACCCGGCGGGGTTTGGCGGTTTCACACCGAGGCCAGCGAGGTGGCCCCGGCGTTCATCGACGCGCTGATCCGCACCGAGGACCGGCAGTTCTGGCATCATCCGGGCGTCAACCCGTTGGCGCTGTTGCGCGCGCTGGCGCAGGACCTGCGCGCCGGACGGGTCGTGTCGGGCGGCTCGACGCTGACCATGCAGGCCGCCCGGCTGCTGGAACCGCGCCCGCGCACCGTGCGCAGCAAGCTGATCGAGATTGCCCGGGCGCTGCAACTGGAAGTCCGCTTCAGCAAAAGCGAGATTCTCAGCATCTGGCTGACCCTGGCGCCGTACGGCGGCAATCTCGAAGGGCTGCGCGCCGGGTCGCTGGCGTGGTTCGGCACGTCGCCGCGCCTGCTGGAACCGGCGCAGGCGGCGCTGCTGGTGGCCATTCCGCGCCGCCCGGAGGCACTGCGGCCAGACCGGCACCCGGATCGCGCCCGCCTGCTGCGCGACCGCATCCTCGGCGGCGATGGCGGCGAGATGCCGGCGGCACGGGTGAAATTGCCCCGTCATGCGCCGCAAGCGGTGGCGGCGCTGGCCGGTCCGCCGCGCGTTGCCACCACGCTGGACTTGCCGTTGCAGGAAGCGCTCGAACGTCTCGCCGCCGACCGGCTAGCCGATTTGCCCGACCGTGCCTCGCTGGCACTGCTGATCGCCGACGCCCCGGCGCGGGAAATTCGCGCGCTGGTTTCGGGCGGTGGCGGGCGGGGCGAGGGGCGGGGCGGGTTTCTCGATTTGACCCGCGCGGTGCGCTCGCCTGGCTCGGCGTTGAAGCCGTTCATCTATGGGCTGGCGTTTCAAGATGGACTTGCAGCACCCGAGACGGTGCTGGACGATACGCCGCGCCGCTTCGGCCATTACGCGCCGGAGGATTTCGACCGCAGCTTCGCCGGCGAGGTGACGGCCGCCGAGGCATTGCGGCGGTCGTTGAATTTGCCTGCGGTGGCGCTGCTGGACCGCATTGGCCCGCAGCGCTTTGCTGCCAGTTTGCAAGCCGCCGGAATCAAACTGCGGCTGCCGCCGGGTGCGGATCCGTCGCTGCCGCTCGCCCTCGGCGGGGCTGGGATCACGCTGCGGCAACTGGCGGGGCTGTATGCGTCGATCGCCACCGACGGCGCGTTCGCCCCGCTGGCGCTGCGGGCGGAGGAACATCGCGCGGCGCTGCCGTTGCTGGCCCCGCGCGCCGCCGCCGCCGTGGCCGGGGTGCTGACCCAACCGTTCCCGGACACGGCGGATAGTTCAGGGGTCGCCTGGAAAACCGGTACTAGTTGGGGCGGCCGCGACGCCTGGGCGCTGGGGTTCGACGCGCATCACGCCGCCGCCGTGTGGATCGGCCGGCCGGATGGCACACCGCTGCCGGGCGCGACGGGGCGCAGTCTGGCGCTGCCGATGCTGGCCCGCGTGTTCGGTCTGCTGCCGCCCGCCCCGCGCCCCTCGCCGCCGAGCCTGCGCCGCGACGCCACCGGCATCAGCGCCGACGCGCTGCGCCTGCTGTTCCCCCCGCCCGATGCGGTGCTGGCGGGCGACGGCCCGGTGGTGCTGCGCGCCATGGGCGGGCGCCGCCCGCTGACCTTTCTGGTCGATGGCGCGCCGCTGCCCGCCGACCCGGCGCGGCGCGAGGTGGCCTGGACTCCGGCGGGGGCGGGGTTTTACCGGCTGACCGTGCTGGACGCAGGCGGCAGCGCCGCGCACGCCTCGGTACGGGTGCGTCCGGCGGAGTGATTTCGGTCTCGCTGTTTGGCTTGCGGCTCGGTTGGCTTGACGCATACAGTTTGGTTTCCAGCACAAGCAGGAAAGACCAAAGACGTGGTGAGCCGGGCCGTGGCCCCCCCCGGGGTGGTGGAATGCATTGCAATCCCGCGCATCGAACTGCCGACCCTGTTGCTTGCGCTGACGATTTACGGCGGCTGGCTCGCACTGACCTGGCACTGGCACGCCGTGCCGCTGTGGCTGACCATTCCAGCCCTGGCCTGGCTGGTGGCGTGGCACGGCTCGCTGCAACACGAAGTGCTGCACGGCCATCCGACGCGTATTCGCGCCATCAACGACGCGCTGGGCTTCCCGCCGCTGTCGCTGTGGCTGCCATATGCGATCTATCGCAGTTCGCACCTGCGCCACCATGACGACGCCCGGCTGACCGACCCGTTCGACGATCCGGAAAGCTATTACTGGACAGATGAGCTTTGGGCGGCACTAAGCCCGCTCGGGCGGCGCATTGTCGCGGTCAACAGCACGTTTCTGGGGCGGCTACTGCTTGGGCCGGGCTGGAGCATCGGCCGGTTCTTTTATTTCCAGTCGGGCGCATTGTCGCGCGGCGAGGCGGCGGCGTGGCGCATTTGGCTGCCGCATCTGGCCGGTGTGGCCTGCGTGCTGGCGTGGCTGTGGCTGGCCTGCGGGATCAATCCACTGATCTATGCGGTTGCAGTGGTGTATCCGGCGCTCAGCCTGATGCTGGTGCGCTCGTTCGCCGAGCATCGCGCCGCCGAAGGGGTGCGCGAGCGGATCGCCATTGTCGAGCACGCGCCGGTGTTCGGGCTGCTGTTCTTGTTCAACAATCTACACTCGGTGCATCACGCGTGGCCGTCCGCGCCATGGTATGTCATTCCGAAATTGTATCGACGCCACCGCGCGCGGCTGATCTCGGGTAATGGCGGACTGCTGTACAATGGCTATCCCGATGTAGCGCGGCGGTTTCTGCTGACCCCGCATGACCGGGTGCTGCATCCGCTGGGGCGCGCGCCGCTTTAGTCCGGTTTGGCCAGCGCCTCGGCTAGCGAGTGGGTGGCGCTGCCGGGCTTCAACGGTTGCGGCTGGCTTGGCGCCGGTGCCCAGCCGGTCATGATCGCCAGCTTCAGCGTCGCGGGCGCGCGGCCATCCTGCTCGGGCAGTCCGGCCAGGGCTGCGGGAAACAGCGCGCGCGGCGGCGTGCGGCGGTCGCGCAGTTGCACCGCGTTGGCTTCACCGGCGGCGCGCAGGTCGCGCAGCAGGTGCATCGGGTCGGCGTACAGGATGCGGATGTCCTCCACGTCGGCCACCGGCAGCGCGAATCCGGCGCGTTGCAGCAGCCCGGCCAGATCGCGCAAATCCGGGAATGGCGAGATGCGCGGCGAGGCCCCTTCGGACAGCATGGCCTCGGCTTCGGTCAGCGCGCCGCGCAACTCGGCCAATGTGCCGAATGCGGGCAGGCTGGCCAACAACAGGCCATCCGGCCGCAAAGCGCGGCGAATTTGAATCAGCGCGCCGGGCAGGTCGTTGACCCAATGCAGCGACAGATTGGCCACCACGAGGTCGAAGCTGCCGGGGCCGAACGGCAGCCACTCCTCGTCGGCCACCACCGCCGGGCCGCCGGACAGCGCCAGCATCGGGGCGGACAGGTCGCAGGCCACCGTGGCGATGCCGCGTGCGCGCAGCAGCGGCGCGGTGATGCCGCGCCCGCCGATGTCCAGCGCGCTGGTGAAGCGGCGCGTGGTGTCGTCCAGCCGGTCGAGCAACCGCTCGGCGGTGTCGGCGAGAATGTCGGCCACGCTGGCCACGCTGGCGGCGGCACGGTCGCGGTGGCGGCGCACGGCGGCGCGGTCGAAAATCTGGCTGGGGGCGCTCATGCGGCCAATCTAGCGCCTGCGGCGTTGCTGCCAACCGTTGCGTGGGCGTAGGGTTTCGCGATGCAGCCAATCGCGCGCCAAATGTCTCGCGCCGTTTCTATCGCCGGACGCGCGGTGCTGGACGTGCTGCTGCCGCCGCATTGCCTGACCTGTGACCGCCCAGTCGATGCGCCGGGGCAGTTTTGCGCCGTTTGCTTCACGCGGGCCGCCTTCATCACCGAGCCATGCTGCACGCATTGCGGCGTGCCGTTCGCGCATCCGCTGCAAGGCGGGCCCGAGCGGTTGTGCCCCGGCTGCCGCCTGCACGCGCCGCCGTGGGGACAGGCGCGCGCGGCGCTGCGATACGACGAGCACGCCAAGCGTATCTTGCTGCCGTTCAAACACGCCGACCGGCCGGAATTGGCGGCAGCCTTGGCGCCGATGATGGCGCGCGCCGGGGCGGCGCTGCTGCGCCGCGCGGATTTGATCGTGCCGGTGCCGCTGCATCGCGGGCGTTTGTTCACACGCCGCTATAATCAGGCGGCGCTGCTTGGCCGGGCTTTGTCCCGGCTGTCCGGTGTGCCGAACGCGCCCGACTTGCTGCGCCGGATAAAACCGACCGCACCGCTCGGCGAATTGGGCGCCACGGCGCGCACGGCGGCGGTGGCGGGCGTGTTTGCCGTCCGCCCAAGCCGCGCGGTGTTGCTGGCGGGCAAGCGAGTGTTGTTGACGGACGACGTGATGACCTCCGGCGCCACCGCCGCCGCTTGTGTCGAGGTCTTGCTGGCCGGGGGGGCCGCATCGGTGGATGTGCTCGTCGCCGCGCGCGTGCCAGACCCGAGATTGCGCTGAGGCACTTGCGATGGCGCCACGATGCGCCAACCATCTGCGGTGGAGCGAAGTTGGAGGGCTGCATGCCGTCGATTGAAATTTATACCCAGGATTGGTGCCCGTTTTGCGTGCGGGCCAAGCAGGTGTTCGAGAAGAAGGGCGCCGCCTATCAGGAAATCGACGCTCCGGGCGGCAGTGCGGCGCGGCAGGAAGCCATGCGCCGGGCGGGCGGGCGCACCAGCGTACCGCAAATCTTCATCGACGGGCGGCATATCGGCGGCTGCGACGATTTGCTGGCGCTGGACCGCGCGGGCAAGCTCGATCCGCTGTTGCAGGCGGTCTGATTGATCCGTCTGCTTGCCGGGCGCGCCGATTGCCGCCATGTGAAGCTGCGATGACGTTCGGCAGGACCGGCGAATGATTCACTACCAGTTGCAATGCGATCACGACCACGGCTTCGACGGCTGGTTCCGCGATAGCGCCGGCTTCGACGCGCAGGCGGCGCGTGGCCTCGTGGAATGCCCGCAATGCGGCTCGGTCAAGGTGCGCCGCGCGCTGATGACCCCGTCGGTGGCGCGTTCGCGTGAGGTGGCGCCGGTTCCCGCCGAAGCCCCGGCCGCTACGGCGCCGCCGGTCGCAGTTGGCGGCGACCGCATCCCCGACCACATCCGCGCCATGCTGCAACGCCTGCGCGCCGAGGTGGAGAAGAACTGCGACTACGTCGGCAACGAATTTGCTGGCGAAGCCCGCCGCATTCACAACGGCGAGAAGGAAGCGCGCGGCATCTACGGCGAGGCAACGCCGGAAGAAGCCGAGGCGCTTGCTGAGGACGGCATCGAGATCGGCCAAATCCCCTGGCTGCCGCGCGCGGACGGGTAGTCCGCGCTATTCCCAGGATCGTTGATTGCGCGGCAAACGCTGCTCATCGTCGATCACCGCGACTTGGTGCGGCGGCCTATCCTGCCATCGCCAAAATACCGCGTTGCGGTCCTGCGCCAGCGCTCCGGGGGCGAAACTCGGCACAATAATCCCGGCGATCCCGGCGGCATGAAGCTGCTTGGCCATCGCCCAACCCGGCGGCGTTGCGCCGCGTTCGAGGATCGCTTCCCAGGCACAACTCAAGTCCTCCGGCGCAATGTCCCAAAAACGGCGCTGGGTGGGGTCGGTCAGGTCTGCCATGTCGGCGCAATCGGCTACATATCCGCAAATGGTCAGCGGCTGAGCCTTGAACGGCAAACCTTGCTGTGCTTCCCGCCAAGCGGTTTCAGGGCGCAGCGACGTATACAGCGCTGCCATGCCAACCGGATTGAATCGCCCGCCATAGCGGGCCGCACCGTCACCGGAGGTTGGGGCGAACGACCAGCGCGGGTTGTGGGCGCGGAATACCGTGCCCGTGAACCTCACGCGTAGCCGCCGACCGCGATCCGATCCAAATAGCGCCGGACCGCTTCGG
Organism: Rhodospirillales bacterium; assembly: GCA_025359905.1. Classification (GTDB taxonomy): domain Bacteria; phylum Pseudomonadota; class Alphaproteobacteria; order Acetobacterales; family Acetobacteraceae; genus CAIPHQ01. The sequence continues at coordinate 10,196 of JANYDF010000145.1, read as the reverse complement.
CGCGACCTTCCTTCACCAGCGCCTCGGCGGTTTGATCGCCGAACGAGGGCAGCGGCTGGGCGCGGTACCAAGCGAAGGCCTGCGGCAACGAGCCGCACCAGGGGTGCACCCGATTGAGGATATCCACCATATCGCGGAGGCGCGCCTGCGTTGCCGGGGCATGCAGCCGGGCGCTTTTGGACACTGCGTCCCGGGACAAGCCGGTTGTGCTGGCCAGCTCAATTTTGGTGATCCGCAGCGTGTCGGACAGCAGCCCGATGTCGATCGCGCCGTCCGACTGAACCAGCGGGGTGGCAAAACCTGCGTCAGCCATGTGCGTTGCCCCGCTAAACGCTCACATTCATGGCGAGTATAGCGGGCAATCCTACCTCTGCGCCATCGCGATGTAATTCACCGACAGATCGCGTCCGGCCTTCCAGCCGCCGCGCAGCAGGTCGGGCACCATGCCGGATACGTCGGCCATGCGCAGCCCGGCGGCGCGGGCGTAGCCGCCCAGCTCGGCCGGGGTGACGAACTTGCGGTAGTCGTGGGTGCCCACCGGCAGCCAGCGCAACAAGTATTCCGCGCCGACCTTGGCGCTGAGATAGGCGCGCGGCGTGCGGTTCAGCGTGGACAGGAACAGCAGCCCGCCCGGTTGCAGCAGCCGCGCCAACGTGGCGACGAATGCCGCCGGATCGGCGACGTGTTCGATGACTTCCAGCGACGTAATCACCGCGAACCGCTCGGGTTCGGCCAGCAGATCCTCGGCAACCGTTTCGCGATATTCGAGGGCCAGACCCTTGCCTTCGGCATGGTCCCTGGCCACCGCCAGCGCCTCGCCGGCCGCATCGATGCCCAATACGTTATGGCCGCGTTCGGCGAGTGCCTCGGCAACCAAGCCGCCGCCGCTGCCAACATCGAGCAGCCGCACGCCGCCCTGGCCGTAGCGGGCCTGGATGCGTTCGTCGATCCAGCCGATCCGCAGCGGGTTCATCCGGTGCAGCGGGCGCATCGGCCCGTTCGGATCCCACCATTCCGCTGCCAAAGCATCGAAGCGGGCGATCTCGGCGGGAACCGCGCCGGTGCGACCCGACGCGCTGTGTGCTGCTGCTTGCATGTTGCGGCGACCTCCGGACGCCAGTATGTGTGCCGCCCCCGCGCAACCCGCAACCACACGAAAGCCTGCGGCAGCATCGCGTTTGCGCCGCCATGGTTCAATCCGGAACAACCCGATGGCTCGCATCGTCATGAAGTTCGGCGGCACTTCGGTCGCCGATCTCGACCGTATCCGCAACGTCGCCGCCCGTGTCAAACGCGAGGTGGAGGCGGGGCACGAGGTGGCGGTGGTCGTCTCGGCGATGTCCGGGGTCACCAACCAATTGGTCGCGTGGTGCCAGCAGCTCTCGCCGCTGCACGACGCGCGCGAATACGACGCCGTGGTGGCGACCGGCGAACAGGTGACCTCTGGCCTGATGGCGATTGCCTTGCAGGAGATCGGCGTCGAGGCGCGGTCCTGGCATGGCTGGCAAATTCCGCTGAAGACCGACGGCGCACACGGCAAGGCGCGCATCGACAGCATCAACGGTGACGAACTGATCCGCCGCATGGCCAATGGCCAAGTCGCGGTGCTGGCGGGTTTCCAGGGCGTCGGCCCGGACAACCGCGTCACCACGCTCGGCCGCGGCGGCTCGGACACCTCGGCGGTGGCGCTCGCGGCGGCGCTGAAGGCGGAGCGCTGCGATATTTATACCGACGTGGACGGCATCTACACCACGGACCCGCGCATCGTTGCGAAGGCCCGCAAGCTCGCTAAGATCACGTACGAGGAAATGCTGGAACTCGCCTCCGTCGGCGCGAAGGTGCTGCAAACGCGCAGCGTCGAATTGGCGATGAAGGAACGGGTGCGGATGCAGGTGCTGTCCAGCTTCGCGGACAACACGGCACTCGGTGGCGACCTGCCCGGCTCATTGGTGGTGGACGAGGACGAGATCGTGGAAAAGGAATTGGTTGCCGGCATTGCGTATTCGCGCGACGAGGCGAAAGTGACGGTACGGCGGGTGCCGGACCGGCCCGGCATCGCGGCGGCGATCTTCGGCCCGCTGGCTGGCGCTGGGGTGAACGTGGACATGATCGTGCAGAATATTTCTGCTGACGGCACCACGGACATGACCTTCACGCTGGGCCGCACCGATCTGCCGCGCGCGCGCAAGACGCTGGACGATAACCGGGCGGCGATCGGCTTTTCCGAAATTCTGGCCGATCCGGATGTGGCCAAGATCAGCGTGGTCGGTGTCGGGATGCGCAGCCATTCCGGCGTGGCCAGCACGATGTTCCGCACGCTGGCGGACAAAGGCATCAACATTCAGGTGATATCGACCAGCGAAATCAAGGTCAGCGTGCTGATCGGCGCCGAATACACCGAACTGGCGGTTCGCGCCCTGCACACCGCGTACGGTCTCGATGCCGCCTGATATGATCTCGCCCGACGCGCGGCTGCTGGCAGCCACGGCGGAACTGAATCGGCTATGGTCGCGCGGCACCGCGTTCCTCGGCACCCGCACCGCCATTATGGGCGGTGCGATGAGTTGGGTGAGCGAGCGGCACCTGGTGTCCGCCATCTCCAACGCGGGCGGCTTTGGCGTGATCGCCTGCGGGGCGATGCAGCCGCACATGCTGGAGGCCGAAATCGCCGCCACGCAGGCGATGACCGGCCAGCCGTTCGGCGTGAACCTGATCACCATGCACCCGATGCTGGACGATCTGATTCAGGTTTGCCTGAAGGCCAAGGTCGGCCACGTGGTGCTGGCCGGCGGCGTGCCTTCGGGTTCGGCGGTCAAGGCGGTCAAGCAAGGCGCCAAGCTGATCTGCTTCGCCCCGGCGCTGGTGCTGGCCAAGCGGCTGGTGAAGCTGGGTGCGGACGCCATCGTCATTGAGGGAAGCGAGGCGGGCGGGCATATCGGCCCGGTGTCGCTGACCGTGCTGGCGCAGGAAATCCTGCCGCATATCCGCGAAGTGCCGGTGTTCGTGGCCGGTGGCCTGGGGCGCGGCGAGGCGATCTTGGCCTATTTGGAGATGGGCGCGTCTGGCGCGCAGCTTGGCACCCGCTTCGCGGCGGCCACCGAGAGCGTAGCGCACCCGAACTTCAAGCAGGCGTTCGTGCGCGGCAATGCGCGCGACGCGGTGCCGTCCGTGCAGCTCGATGAGAAATTCCCGGTCATCCCGGTGCGCGGTCTGGCCAACGCCGGTACGCGCCGCTTCGCCGAACATCAGGCCGAGACGATCCGCGCTTTCAATGCGGGCGAACTGACCAAGGAAGCCGCCCAGCTTTCCATTGAGCATTTCTGGTCCGGCGCGCTGCGCCGTGCCGTGGTGGACGGCGATGTGGAGCAGGGCAGCGTGATGGCTGGGCAGTCGGTCGGCATGGTTTCCGCCATCCAGCCTGCTGCTGAGATCATCGCGGAACTGGTTGGGCAAGCCACGGCCGCGCTCGCCGCGCGTGGCGGATAGCGGCGGCATGAGGCGCGGACCGGAAACGGCCTGAGGATGTCCACGCCCCGCCGCCTGCTGGCCCGCCTGCGTCATTTGATGGCGCATGGCGCGGCGCCGATGGCAGAGCTGGTGCGGCTGGTCGCCTCCGAACTGGTCAGCGAAGTTTGCTCGGTCTACGTGCTGCGGCCCGGCGATTTGCTGGAACTGGCCGCCACCGAGGGGTTGCGCCCGGAAGCGGTGGGGCGGACCAAACTGCGGGTTGGCCAGGGCATTATCGGCCTGGTCGCCGCCACCGGGCAGATGCTGAACCTGCCGGACGCACAAAATCACCCGGCCTTCGTGTATCGTGGCGAAACCGGCGAGGACCCATATGCATCGATGCTGGCGGTCCCGGTGCGCCGCGCCGGGCACACGCTGGGTGTGCTGTGCGTGCAGAACCGCGCCACACGCCGTTACGATGGCGACGAAGTCGAGGTGCTGGAAACCGTCGCCATGCTGCTGGCCGAGCTGCTGGTGGCGGCCGGCACCGCCGACGGGGCCGAAGAAGGCATTGCCGCGACCGTGCCGCGCCGCTTCACCGGCAACCCGCTGGTGTCCGGCATGGTGATTGGCCCGATCCTGCGCTACGGCGCGGCCGCGCCACCACGCCGCCTGCTCGCCGACGACCCGGTGCAGGAACAGGCCCGGCTGAGCCGCGCGGTCGAGGAGATGCAGCGTGGGCTTGAGGAACTGATCAGCCGCCGCCTGCCGGAAGGCGATGGGCCGCGCGAAATTCTGGAAGCCTACCGGCTGGTGGCCGCCGATGCGGGCTGGCTCAAGCGCGTCAGCGATGCCATTCGCGGCGGGTTGTCGGCGGAAGCGGCGGTGCACCGCGTGGCGGGCGAATTGCGTGACCGCATGCGCCGGATCGTCGATCCCTATCTGCGCGAGCGGCTGGCCGATCTGGAGGACATGGTCGGGCGGCTGCTGACCACGCTCGATCCGGGCAGCGGTCACGCGCCGGTGCCGCCGGGCGCGATCTTGCTCGCGCGGCGGTTGGGCCCCGCCGAGTTGCTCGACTGGCACGCGCGCGGCATTGCGGGGTTTGTGGTGGAGGAAGGCAGCGCCAGCGGCCATGCTGCCATTCTGGCCCGCGCCCTCGGCCTGCCCGCGCTGGGTGGCGTGCGCGGAGTGCTGGAAATCTCCGAGGACGGCGACGAGGCGCTGCTCGATGCCGATGACGGGCTGTTGGTGCTGCGGCCCGAACTGGAAGTGAAGCAGGCCTACGACCGCGAAATGCAAGCGCGCGGGGTGCGGCTGGCGCGCTGGGCGGCGCTGCGCGACCGTCCGACCGAGACCGCTGACGGCACGCCGGTGCAATTGATGCTGAACGCCGGCTTGGCGCTGGAACTGGCGCAGCTCGACGCCACCGGCGCTGCTGGCATTGGCTTGTTCCGCACCGAAATTGCCATGCTGGCGCGTGGCGCTATTCCGGACGTGGCCGAACAGGCGGCTGTATATGCGCGCGTGCTGGATGCGGCGGCCGGGCGGCCGGTGATCTTCCGCACGCTCGATCTGGGTGGCGACAAGTTGTTGCCGGGCAGTCCGGCGAGTGACGAGGAAAACCCAGCGATGGGCTGGCGCAGCTTGCGCATCGGCCTGGATCGCCCAGCGGTGCTGCGCCGCCAGTTACGGGCCTTGTTGCTGGCGGCGGGGGGCCGCCCGCTGAGCGTGATGTTCCCGATGGTCGCCACGGTCGATGAATTCCGCCAAGCGCGCGCCCTGCTGCGCGCCGAATGGGCCCGCGTGCGCCCGGCCCCGGAACGGCTCAGCGTCGGCACCATGCTTGAAATTCCCGCATTGCTTTGGCAGTTGCCGGAATTGCTGCGGGAGGTGGATTTCGTGTCGGTCGGCACCAACGACCTGATGCAGTTTCTGTTCGCCGCTGACCGTGGCACCCCATCGCTCGCCGGGCGGTACGATATATTGTCGCCCGCGATGCTGAACGTGCTGGCGCAGCTGCACTCCGCCGCAGCTTCTGCCGGCGTGCCGCTGTCAGTTTGCGGCGAAGTGGCTGGCCGGCCGCTGGAGGCGATGACGCTGGCCGCGCTCGGGATCACCACCCTGTCGATGCCGGCATCCGGTCTGCCTGCCGTCAAGGAGGTTCTGGCCAGCGTCGATTTGCCGGCGTTCCGCGCCGTGCTGACCTCGATCCGCCGCACCGGAGCAGGGGCTGCCAGCTTGCGGGAGCCAATTGCCGGCTGGGCGCGGGAGCATGGGTTGCCGGTGTAGCCCGAAACCCTGACAATGTTTTGTCTTGGAGGTGTCATGCCACGCTTTCGACAGGCGCGAGCCTCGCCCGTTGGCAACGGCGGCGCAGCGGTCTACAAGGGCCTGACAATTCCGGACGATTGCTCGCGGTTGAGCAAGTGTTCCGTTTGTAACCACTTGCCCCCGGGATCGATGCCGCAGTGCTGCAGGATCGGAAGTCCAACCTGGCAGAAGGCCGCGCTATGATGTCGTCCTACGACGACGAATTTCGGACCGGATCGGTTCCATCGGCAGCGCGGGTCGGCGCTGATCTGCGCGCCGCGCGTGAACGCTTGGGCTGGACCCTGGCGGATATTGCCGCGAATTTGCGTATCCGGCTGCCGTTCCTCGAAGCAATCGAAGAGGGCCGGACCGCCGATCTGCCGGGAAATGCTTACGCTGTCGGCTTTATTCGCACCTACGCCCAGGCGCTGGGGCTCGACCCCGACGAGATTGCGCGCCGTTTCCGGGCTGAGGCTGCCGAGGCCAACCGCAAGACCGAGTTGAAATTCCCCGCCCCAGTGCCGGAGCGTGGCATTCCGGCCGGCGCCATCGTGCTGGTTGGCGCGCTGATTGCCGTGGCGGCATATGCCGGATGGTATCGTATGTCCGGCAACAGCCGCACTGCGACGCCAGTGGTGCAAACTGTGCCGGAGCGGCTGGCGCCGCTGGCCGAAAAACCTGCACCGCCTGCCGCCGTGCCGAAGACCCAGCCACCTGCGCAGGTGAAGGTCGCCGAAGGGCCGGAACCGGCGATGCCAGTCGTCTTGCCATCTTCAGCCGCCGCTGCCGTGGCGCCAGCGGCGCTGCCGCCCGCGCCCGTTGCGGCGCCGGCCGCGAGTGCGCCGCTGTTTGGCCCGCCTGCGCCGGGAACCACGGCAGTGCCGCCGGTCGCCGTCGCAACGGCCGCCCCGGCCTCCGTTCCGCCTGGCACTGCCTCTGCCTCTGCCACGCCTGCCAATGCCACGCCTGCGAGTGCTACCGTCAAACCGGAAGCAGTGCTGGGGCATATCGTGCTGCGCGCCAAGTCGGACGCATGGATGCAAGTGCGCGAAAAGGGCGGGCAGGTCATTTTCAATCGGGTGCTGCGCGCCGGTGAAACCTGGGTAGTGCCGGCCAAACCGTCGCTGCTGCTGACCACGGGCAACGCCGCCGGGACCGAAATTCTGATGGACGGCGTTTCGTCCGGCCCGCTTGGCGCCGACGGCGCGGTGCGCCGCGATATTCCGCTGGATGTGGAAGTGGCCAAGGACACCAAGCCGGTTGCGGTGCCCGCCAAGAAATCCTAGCCGCCTTGCTAGCCGTGCCCAAGTGTTGCGGTATTCGCTGGCGGATATCGGCCATCGCTGATGGCGGCCGCCACCGCGCCCAGGCAAGCAGACCGGAGCCAGTCCGATGAGCAGCTACCGCCCGTATCAGCATATCGAGCGCCGCAAGTCGCGGCAGATCATGGTTGGCCGGGTGCCGGTCGGCGGCGATGCGCCGATCACGGTGCAGACCATGACCAACACGCTGACCACCGACGTCGATGCCACCGTGGCACAGATCAAGCGCGCCGAGCGGGCCGGGGTGGACATCGTGCGGGTGTCGTGCCCGGACCAGGAAAGCGCCCTGGCGCTGAAGCACATCGTGCGGCAAGTCGATGTGCCGGTGGTGGCCGACATCCATTTTCACTACAAGCGCGCCATTGAGGCTGCCGAGAGCGGTGCTGCCTGCCTGCGGATCAATCCCGGCAATATCGGCAGTTCGGAGCGGGTGCGCGAGGTGGTGAAGGCGGCGCGCGACCACGGCGTTTCCATGCGCATCGGGGTGAACGCCGGGTCGCTGGAAAAGCATCTGCTGGAGAAATACGGCGAGCCGAACCCCGAGGCGCTGGTGGAAAGCGCGCTCGAACACGCCAAGATCCTGCAAGATCACGATTTTCACGCGTTCAAGATCAGCGTGAAGGCGTCCGACGTGTTCATGGCGGTGGCCGCCTATACGCAACTGGCCGAGGTTTGCGACCATCCGCTGCATATCGGCATCACCGAGGCGGGTAGCAAACGCGCCGGCACGGTGAAAAGCTCGATCGGGCTGGGCAATCTGCTGTGGGCCGGGATCGGCGACACGGTGCGCGTGTCGCTGTCGGCGGAGCCGGAAGAAGAAGTGCTGGTCGGCTGGGACCTGCTGAAATCGCTCGGCATCCGCCATCGCGGCGTGAAGATCATTTCCTGCCCGTCCTGCGCGCGGCAGGGCTTCAACGTGATCCAGACGGTGCAAACGCTGGAAGAACGCCTCGCGCATATCGAAACGCCGGTGACGCTGTCGATCATCGGCTGCGTGGTGAACGGGCCGGGCGAGGCGCTGATGACCGATCTGGGCGTCACCGGCGGCGGGGCCGGCAAACATATGGTGTATGCGGCAGGCAAGACCGACCACACGATGGGCGCCGAAGGCATGGTGGAGCACATCGTCGAACTGGTGGAACGCAAGGTGGCGGCAATCCAGGCGGAGCAGAAGGCGGCGAGGCTGGCGGCGGAGTGATGGCCGCTTTGGAAATAATTTATAGCCGGCGTGCGATCAAAGACTTGCGGGGTTTGCCACCAATCGACCGCCAGCGCGTTGTCTCGCGGTTGAAGGCCTATGCGGAGGCGCCGTCCGCTCCGAGCCACGACGTGATCCATCTTGTCGGAACCCCGGACTTCCGATTGCGGTTTGGCGATTGGCGTGTGGTATTCCATGTGACTGCCGGACAGCTCGATGTGTCGAGAATTGGCCACAGGCGAGAGGTGTATCGATGAGCGGGCAGCAATCCACGGCAAACGACCCGCAGCGGCTGGCGCAGGAGGTCGAGGACCTCGAGTATCTGAACGATGTCATGGCGGCACGGCTGGCCAACATCGAGACTGCGAACGAAGAACGTATCCCGGGCTGGGTGGTCGATCGGTGCATGGCAGGCGAAGCGCCCGCCTTGGTCTGGCGTGAACTTCGGAAGCTGACACTTTCGGAGGTTGCGGCGGCTGCCGGTTTGCCTGAATCGGTCCTGGCCGGGATTGAGAGTGGCTCGGCTGAAGCCGGCTTGCGGCAAATGGGAAAATTGGCTCTCGCCTTGCGCATCGATCTTGATGACCTAATCCCATGGAACGGCGACGGCGAAGCGGCATCATGAAGGGCGTTGCCAAGCGTCAGACCCGATCGGGATGGGATTGAAAAATTGGCTGGCTGGTGACGATTGCCGGTGACCTTGTTGCGGTCCTGAGGGTGCACGCGGACATCGAGGAAGATTTGCTCGTTCCGGCCGAGCGGGACGCTACCGAAGCAGGGTGATGGATTGGTCTGATTGGCTTCCGGGTTCGGCGGTCAAGCGGGCCATTTGCCAGCTATTGTTGAAGGCTACGAGCGTTCGGCAAACAGACGGAGATCGCAGTGCCGGCCGAAACCTTAACGTCCCAATCCTATGTGATCTGTTCGGTATCCCGGGCACTCTGGGGTTTGGTAACTCCGAATCTGAGGTCCGTTGCGGTTGGCTGGACGGACACCGATATATGTCTTTATGCCTATTTCGACGGCCCAATCTCAGAAGAAAACGTGGCGGATATGGCGGAAGCTGGCGCCTATGTTGCCGCCGACTTTGCTGATTTTCAGGTCAATGAGGATTGTATCCGTCTTGATGCGCCGGACCGGATCGCTTTGCACCGTCCGAAGGAGGAATGCGTCCTCGTGTATGCGCGCAAGGAACCTCGATAGTCGCCGGGATGCCAGGAAGGATCGATATCGCACAGGGAAGGATGGCCTCAGCTGCAAGGGCCGCCGTATTGTGCCGCGGAGTTTGCATGGTATTCCCCGTCCCCCTGCGCGCTGGGGCAAGGAGTTTGCGATTTTGACCGACCTGCAACCCGTTCGCGGCACCCGCGACCTCATCGGCGAGGATCAGCGCCGTATTTCCCATGTGATCGAGAGCGCGCGCCGTCTGGCCGGTATGTACGGGTTCGACGAGTGGACCACGCCGATCTTCGAGGATACCCGCGTGTTTGCCCGCACGCTGGGCGAAACCTCGGACGTGGTGACCAAGGAGATGTACACCTTCACCGACCGGGGCGGCGATTCCGTCACGCTGCGGCCGGAGAACACAGCGGGCATCTGCCGCGCGCTGGTGTCCAACGGCCTGACCCAGTCGTTGCCGCAGAAAGTGTTCTATGCCGGGCCGATGTTTCGCTATGAGCGGCCGCAGAAGGGGCGCTATCGGCAGTTCCATCAAATCGGGCTGGAACTGATCGGCCCGGCGGAGCCGCTGGCGGATGCGGAAGTCATTGCCTGTGGCTGGGACATTCTGTGCGCCCTCGGCGTGCAGGACGGCACGGTGCTGGAAGTGAATACCCTCGGTGATAAGCCATCGCGCGACGCCTACCGCGCCGCGCTGGTGGAGTATTTTACCGAGCACCAGGCGGCTTTGTCCGAGG
>JANYDF010000104.1 GCA_025359905.1 Rhodospirillales bacterium | reverse complement strand
AATCCTTGAGGCGGCAGAACATGCGCTCGATGAGGTTGCGCTCCTTGTAGGTTACGCGGTCCAGCGGCCACTGCTGCTTGCGCGTTGCGATGCTGGGAATGACAGTCGCTGTGCCATGCAAGGCAAGTTCTTGCCGAAGGGCTAGCGCGTCATACCCTGCATCGCCGATCAGGCACCCGTTCGACGGCAGTGTAGCAGCTAATGAATACGCAGCGGTGATATCGGCGATGTTGCCCGGTGTCAGGCTGAAGCGAAAAAGGCGGCCCTGTTTGTCGGTGATGGCATGAATTTTTGTTGTCAGGCCCCCACGCGACCGGCCAATCGCCTGCGTCTGGGCCCCCCTTTTCCGCCGGCCGCCGAACGCTGCACTTTGATCGAGGTGCTGTCGATGGAACGTGTCTCAGCCGACGTGTTCGCCGACAGACTGGTGAAGATGCCGTTCCACAGACCGCGCCTGCTCCAGCGATTGAAGCGATTATAGATCGTCGTGCTCGGACCATACACCGATGGACAGTCCTGCCAGCGACAACCGCTGCGCAGCACATGAACAATCCCACTGATGATCCGGCGATCATCCTTGCGGCGGGCGCCCGCATAGACCTTGGGAAGCAAGGCATCAATGACGCCCCACGTCTCGTCGCTCAGCCAGAACTCGCCCGCCATGCCACATACGCTCCTTCATTCAGGAGCAGATCTCGAATCACACTTCGCCCACCGATTCCTAGCCCCTGATTGAGTTTGGAGCCTAGAGCGGTTGACACCGGACGACGTGTCCAACGAAGGCTTCCGTCACGGTGATAGCCGAGAGATCGAAATCTGTTACGCAATGGTCTGCGCGGTGCGAATGAGCTATGTTGGTGAACTGGCCTGGGAACTTCATATCCCAACCGAATTCGCGCCGCACGTGTTCGACCGGATCATGGAGGTGGGCGAACCCTTCGGGCTGCAATTGTGCGGCTACCACGCGTTTCATTCGCTACGGCTGGAAAAGGCGATTTATCACTGGGGCCAGGACGTGAACAGCGACATCACGCCGCTGGAAGCCGGGATGGCGGGGCTGGTGGACTTCGACAAACCCGGCGGCTTCGTGGGACGCGAAGCGTTGCTGCGCCAGGACAGCGAAGGCGTTTCCCGCCACATGGTGCAATTCCTGATCTCCGATCCCGAGGCGATGCTGTATCGCGACGAACCGGTGTGGCACGACGGCATGCGCGTGGGCCGAGTGACCTCCGGCATGTACGGCCACACCCTGGGCGGCACCGTGGGATTGGCCATCGTGCGCGGGCGCGACGTCAGCGCCGACCGCTACGAAATCGAGATCGGCGGGCGGCGCATGGCGGCGAAAGCCTCGCTGGCGCCGATGTATGACCCGGACGATACGAGGCTCATGCTGTAACACTTGCTGTCACGTTACTGGCATCCGCCGCGCTCGACAGCGCGGGAGCGATCAGCAATCGCCGATGACCGAATTTGCCAGACACCGAATTTGCCAGACGATGAACCGCCATTGGGGAACGATGCCGTTCCCCAATGGCGGCTGGCATCACTTCGCGAAAGTCAGCGAGCCGAAAAGGCCACCCGCTTCGCCGTTCGGCCCGGCCGTGAAATAGACCTTCGAGTCAACGCCGGCCAAGCCGTTATTGCCCACCATCAAGCCCCACAAGCCCGGAATGGCGATCTTGGCACCAACATAGTCGGTCAATTGCCCGACCCGCACTCCAGTGGAAGCATTGTACGCAATGATATGGCCATCGCCGAAATTGCCCACCAGCAGATCGCCAGCATATTTACCCCATGAGCTCGGCGCCAGCGCCATGCCCCACGGCGAGTTCAACGGGCCGTTGAACTGGATGCGGCGGATGATGTTGCCGTTGATATCGACCTGCTCGACCACGCCGTGGCCGAGGCCCGGCACATCGTCGAAGCCATCAGCGGACTTCTTGGCGTAGGCGACATAGATGTTGCCCTTCAGCACAGCGACGTTGAACGGTCCGTAACCGAGACCGACCAGCGGATCGCGGAACTTGGTCACCAGGGCAAAATTGCCGTCGTAGACTTCAACTGTGCCGCCACGGAAATCCGCCGCCAGCAGGAACCGCTTGCCGCTGATATTGGCCAGGGCAAGGCCCTTGTAGACGGCGGGCTTGGCGCGCGCGGAAGCGTCGATCACGTTGATCGCCTTGGCGGGGTCGACCTGCGGCGACCAGCCAGAAATCGTGCCGTTTTCAGTTGCAAACAGGAACAGCGCCGGGGCCGACTTGGCGCCGCTGCTGATCACGAACGAAGTGCTGGCATTGAACACCTGTCCGGTCGGGCTCGACGTGCCGGCGTCGCCAGCGGCCGACGGAATGGTCACCACCAACGGCGTGGCGGCCGGAAACGGCTTGCCGGTGCCGTCATACACGGTGGACACGCCCGCGCCGTTGCTCGACAGCCACCACGGGCCGGTCGGCGAATACGACATGCCCCAGGCATTCAGCAATTTGGTGTCGGTGAAGGCTGCCGCCACGCTGCCGTCGCTGGTCAAATTGGTCAGTGTGACCGACCCAGCCCACGCCGGGGCAGCCGCCACAGCCGCCAGCAGGCCACCAGCCAGCAGGCCGCCAGCCAGCAGCACGCCAAGACTCCGAATGTTTGCTCGTACCATTGCTTCCGCTCCCATCCGCGCCGTGCGGCGCTGTTGATCCACACGAGGGACGGCGGAGCGAACGGTATTATTCCGTGAATTTGCGAAAGTTTACCCGAACACGCGGCCACCTGCATTATCGGCCGGATGCTCCGCAGCACTGCCGCCGCGCGCTTGGCTCGGCGCCACGCCATGCATCGCCTTGAACTGGCGGGAGAAATGCGCGCAATCCGAAAACCCGGCGTCGAGCGCGATATCGGTGACGCTGCGCGCCGTGGTGTCGAGCAGAAACCGGGCGTAGCGCAGCCGCAGCGTGCGGTACCATTCGGCCGGGCGGGCGCCCAGCACCGCCTGAAACCGGCGTTCGAGTTGGCGCGGCGAGACGCCGAGTTGCCCGGCGATGGCCGCGATCGGCAGCGGGTGCGACAGATTTTGCTCCATCAGCAGCAGCGCCCGGCGCACCCGCTCATCGTCCACATCGCGCCCGACCGGCGGATGCGGTTGTGTCATGTCGCCGCGGCGGGCTTCGTCGAGCAGCATGACTTGCCGGCTTTTCTGCGCCGCCGACACGCCGAGATGCCGTTCGATCAGATAGGCCGCCAGATCGCCCGCCCCGGCCCCGCCGGCACACGTGATGCGGTTGCCATCAGCCAGGAACAGTCGGTCGGCCACCACCGGGTGGCCAGGAAACTCGGCCAGAAAATCCTGATAGTGCAGCCAACTGACGCAGACCGTGCGCCGGTCCATCAGCCCGGCGCGGGTCAGGATGAAGCTGCCGGTGCACAGCCCGATCAGCGTGGTGCCCGCCCGCGCCGCCTGTTGCAGATAGTCCAACGCCGCCGGGTCCATCGGCCTGCCGCCTTGCAGCAGCCCGCCGACCACCACCACGTAGTCCAGCGCAGCCGGGTCGAGCAGGCCGCTGGTACGCCCGACCGGCACGCCGCAACTGGCGCGCGCCGGTTCGGCGCTGGCCGACATCACCTGCCACGTGCAGCGGATCGGCCGGCTGCGGTCGCTGTCGTCGGCGGCGAGGCGCAGATGGTCGATGAACAGCGCGAACGGGGCCAGGGTGAAATTGCTGGCCAGCAGGATGCCCGCACTCAGCGATGGCCGTTTCGCGCCGCCGGGCTGCTGCATTTATAGCCGTCTCCGCCAAGGGATTGCGCCGCCCGCGCGTGGGTGCAGACTGCCGGACGAGACTAGGAGAGTCCGGCCCCAATGCCCACTGCCGCCGAATCCCGCGATCCGCTGTTGCAGCCGTATCAGCTCAAGCACCTGACCCTGCGCAACCGGGTGATGAGCACCAGCCACGAGCCGTCTTATTCCGAGGACGGGATGCCGAAGGAGCGCTACCGGCGCTATCACGTGGAAAAGGCGCGCGGCGGTGCCGCGCTGACCATGACGGCAGGCTCCGCAGTAGTGTCGCGCGACAGCCCGCCCGCGTTCGGCAATCTGTTGGCGTGGCAAGACGAGATTGTGCCTTGGCTGGCGCAACTGACCGACGAATGCCACGGCCACGGCTGCGCGGTGATGATCCAGTTGACCCATCTTGGCCGCCGCACCGGCTGGAACAAGGCCGACTGGCTGCCGGTGCTGGCGCCCTCGCCGGTGCGCGAACCGGCGCACCGGGCGTTTCCCAAGATCATCGAGGATTGGGATATCGAGCGGATTATACTCGACTACGCCGCCGCCGCCGCGCGCATGAAGGCCGCCGGATTGGACGGGCTGGAGATCGAGGCGTACGGGCATCTGGCCGACCAGTTCTGGTCGCCCGCCACCAACCAGCGCACCGACGAATACGGCGGCAGCCTGGACAACCGCATGCGGTTTTCGGTGCGGGTGATGCAGGCGATGCGCGACGCGGTCGGGCCCGATTTCCTGCTCGGGATGCGCCTCGTGGTCGATGAGGCGTGGGACATCGGCCTGTCGCGCACCGAAGGCGTGGAAATCGCACGGCGCTTCAAGGCCTCCGGGCTCGTGGACTTCCTCAACATCATTCGCGGCCATATCGACACCGACAATGCGCTGACCGAGGTGATTCCGGTGGCGGGCATGCGGTCCGCCCCGCATCTGGATTTTGCCGGCGAAGTACGCGGCGAGGTCGGCATTCCGGTGTTCCACGCCGCGCGCATCAACGACGTGGCGACGGCGCGGCACGCCATTGCCAGCGGCAAGCTGGATATGGTCGGCATGACGCGCGCACTGCTCGCCGATCCGCACATCGTGCGCAAAGTTGCAGCGGGCAACGAGGAGAATATCCGGCCCTGCGTCGGCGCGACCTATTGCCTCGACCGGATTTACGAGGGTCACGAGGCGTTGTGCATCCATAATCCGGCCACCGGCCGTGAAGCGACCATGCCGCACGTGATCCCGCGCAGTGAGGGACCGGCGCGCAAGGTGGTGATCATCGGCGCGGGCCCAGCCGGTTTGGAAGCGGCGCGCGTGTCCGCCGAGCGCGGCCATGCCGTGGTGTTGTTCGAGGCAACCGGCAAGGCCGGCGGGCAAATCCTGCTCGCCACCCGCGCGCCGCGCCGCCGCGACCTGATGGGCATCGTCGATTGGCGCATGGCGCAACTGGCGCGGCTTGGGGTGGATCTGCGATTCTCGACCTACGCTACGGCGGCGGATGTGCTGGGCGAGGCGCCGGATATCGTGGTGGTGGCCACCGGCGGGGTGCCGGATACCGAGGTGCTGCAAAGCGGCAACGATCTGGTGGTGTCGTCGTGGGACGTGATTTCCGGGCAGGTGCAGCCAGCCAGCCGGGCGCTGGTGTTCGACGATAACGGCATGCATCCCGGCATGCAGGCCGCCGAGTTGCTGGCCCAGGCCGGGGCAGCAGTGGAAGTGGTGTCGCCGGAGCGGTTCTTCGCGCCGGAAATGGGCGGGTTGAATCACGCGCTGTACGCGCAGGCGTTCCACAAACTCGGCGTGCGGGTCACGATCAACTCGCGCCTGCTATCGGTGCGCCGCGCGGGCAACGGGCTGGTGGCCACCATCGGCAGCGACTACGGCAGCCGCACCGAGGAGCGGCATGTCGATCAGGTGGTGGTGGAGCACGCCACGCTGCCGGTGGATGAGTTGTATCAGGAGTTGCGGCCGCTGTCCTGCAATCTCGGCGAAGTGGATTATACCGAGCTGCTCGGCGGCAAGCCGCAGACCGTGGTGCGCAACGCGGCGGGCACGTTCCGGCTGCTGCGCATCGGCGATGCGGTGGCGAGCCGGAATATTCATGCGGCGATCTACGATGGATTGCGATACGCTAAGGATTTTTGAGGCGGCGTGACAGTGCTACATCCCAAGTAACTCCAGGCTGCACGCAAGCCCCGCTCGACGCATTGCTGAGTCGAACGAATCCGAGCCATCAAGCACCAATCTCACCGCAGGCCGTCGTAGATCAAACCCTTCAGCGTGACATCGCCGCCGAGCGTGACACCCTGGCGCAGCGCCATGATCCGGTGCGCCGCCGCGACCGCCTTCGCGCGGTCGCTACCGGCCGTGGCGCTGACAAGTTTGGCCACGGGCTTGCCCCGCCGAGTAATGACGACTTCGTCGCCCCGCTCGACTGCATCCAGCAAAGCCGCCAGCTTGTTCTTGGCCTCAAAAGCCCCGATTTCCAGCACAGGAGTCTCCTGTCAGCCAGTTTGCAATCTAGCTTGCTCAGAGGTGGATGGCAATCGATCGGCCGAAGCCGCCAGGGATCAGACGCCTGATCCCTGCTGCGCCGCCGCAAGCTGGCGTACCTGCCGCATCACCTCGTCCTCGAACAGCACACCGGTCTGCACCGGCAGCCCCGCCGCATACAGCGCCACCGATGTCCAGGTGTTGCACGTCTCGAACGCATGATAGCTGGATGTGGCCGCGAGGTAGCGGCTGCCGGGTTGTTGGCCGTTGGCGATCAGGCGCGGATGCGCCGCCCCCGGCTCCTGGCTGGACCGGCGCAGGAACGCCAGGAAGCCGGCCAGCCCGGCATCGCTGATGCGCAGTTTCACCACCTCGGTCGCTTCCAGGCCAATCTCGGGCGGCCGGGTCAGCGCCTCGGTCAGGATCACCGCGTCGCCGGGGATCAGCGAGGCCGCCATGGCGAACAGGCTGTGGTCGTGCTCGGCGGCGTAGTGCTTGTCGCCGAAGCCGAAACACAGATACCGCGTCTCGGCCACGGCGCCCGCTAGGTCGCGCGCCCAGTCATCGGCGTCCGCGTTGGTCACGCACACATCGGTGTGCCAGCCGCTCGCCACCACCCATGCCGGGTGCACGAGCGGGCCGGGCGGTGGTGCGGGCGGGTATTCGCCGCACGCGGCAAGCAATAGAACGAGCAACAATATGGAACGCATAGGGCTGGCTCGCATGCCGCGCGGCGGCAGGCAAGTGCCTCCTCCCGCTTCGCTGGCCTTTCGCAGCGCCGCCGGACTGCTAGGCTGGCGCGGCAACCGGAACCCGCCCCATGCGCACCGTCACCGACTTCCCCCGCCGCGTTGTCATGCACGATCCGGTGTGGATCACTCTGGCCGACGGCACCCGCCTCGCCGCCCGCATCTGGCGGCCGGAGGATGCCGGCCCGGTGCCGGCCATTCTGGAATACTTGCCGTACCGCCGCCGCGACGGCACCGCCAAGCGGGACTATCTGACGCATCCGCATCTGGCCGGGCACGGCTATGCCTGCGTGCGGGTGGACATGCGCGGCACCGGGGATTCAGACGGGATATTTCTCGATGAATACCTGAAACAGGAACAGGACGACGCGCTGGAGGTGATCGCGTGGCTCGCGGCGCAACCGTGGTGCACCGGCAATGTCGGCATGATGGGCATCTCGTGGGGCGGCTTCAACGGCTTACAGGTGGCGGCGCGCCAGCCCCCAGCGCTGAAGGCGGTGATCTCGCTGTGCTCGACCGATGACCGCTACGCCGACGACGTGCACTACATGGGCGGCGCGCTGCTGACCGACAATCTGCGCTGGGCGTCGACCATGTTCGGCTACCAGACCCGTCCGCCCGACCCTGCGATTGTCGGCGAACGCTGGCGGGAAATGTGGCTGGAGCGCATCGCCGCCGAGCCGTTGCTGCTGCGCACGTGGCTGCAACACCAAACCCGCGACGCCTATTGGCGGCACGGCTCGGTGTGCGAAACGCCGGACGCCATCACCGCCGCCTGCTACCTGATCGGCGGCTGGGCCGATTCCTACTCCAACGCGGTGCCGCGCATGCTGGAACGGCTGACGTGCCCGCGAAAGGGCCTGATCGGCCCGTGGGCGCACAAGTATCCGCATTTCGCCAAGCCAGACCCGGCCATCGGCTTCCTGCAAGAAGCGCTGCGCTGGTGGGATCACTGGTTGAAGGGCATCGACACCGGGATCATGGCCGAGCCGCAATACCGGCTGTGGCAGGAGGATTTCATCGCGCCCGCCACCGACTATCCGGTGCGCCCCGGCCGCTGGATTGCCGAGCCAAGCTGGCCCAGTCCAAACGTGACGCCAACCGCTTGGCCACTCGGCCAATACACGCTGGGCGGCACAGGCGGAGGCGCTGCCTTGGTGATCGCCGCGCCAGAACATACCGGTGCCATGGCGGGCACCTGGTGCGCCTACGGCGGCGGCAACGAGCAGCCGGGCGATCAGCGGCTGGATGACGCGCTGTCGGCGTGTTTCGACAGCGCGCCGCTCGGCGCTGCACTCGGGATCGCTGGGCCAGCGGTGCTGGAGGCAACCATCACCCCGGCCACGCCGGACGGACTGCTGATCGCTCGGCTGTGCGATGTGGCGCCGGACGGGGCGAGTTTGCGGCTGAGTTATGGCGTGCTGAACCTGACGCACCGCGACGGGCACGCAACGCCGGTGCCGTTGGCGCCCGGCCAGAAGGTGCGGGTGCGGCTGCAACTCAACGATTGCGCGCACCGCTTCCCGCCCGGCCATCGGGTGCGGCTGGCGTTGTCCACCGCGTATTGGCCGACCATTTGGCCGTCGCCCGCGCCCACGCGGCTGTCGCTCGACCCGTCCGGTTCGGCGCTGATCCTGCCGCAGCGCGCGGAAGTGGCTGCCGACGCGGCACTGCCTGCCTTCGCCCCACCGGAAGCCGCCCCGGCGCTGCCGGTCATGCAACTCACCCCGCCCATCGTCAGCCGCACCAGCAGCTTCGACCATATCGCCGGGCGCGCGGTGTACGAGGTGGTGGACGATACCGGGCTGTACCGCATCGAACCGACAGGCCTGGAATACCGGCTCGGCTCCGTCGATCACTACGAAATCACCGCCCACGATCCGCTGAGCGCCAGCGCCACGGTGAGCTTCACCATGGAACAGGGGCGCGGCGGCTGGCGGGTGCGCTCGCTGACCCGCACCACACTGAGCGCGACGGCGACGGATTTCCACATCGACGCGGCGCTGGAGGCGTGGGAGGGCGACGCGCAGGTGGCGGCGCGAACCTGGCAGATGACGGTGCCGCGCAAAGGCGTCTAACTCACCCTAATACCGGAGTCTGCCATGCCCGCATCCCTGCGCCTCGACCCCGCCGTGCAACGCGCCATCAGCCAAGCCGCCGCGTCGCTGGCGGGCGAAACCGAGACGCTGCTGGCGAGGCTCGTCCGCCATCGCAGCCTGCTGGGGCACGAGCAATCCTGTCTGGCCGACATGGAAACTGTGTACGCCGAGCTCGGCTTGCAGCCGCGCCGGGTGGTGATCGATCCGGCCACGCTCGCAGCGCATCCCGGTTTCTCGCCGCCGCTGATCGACTACGCCGGGCGCGATCCGGTGGTGGCGGTGCATCGCCCGGCGCGCGGCGGCGGGCGCAGTTTGATGCTGCAAGGCCACGTCGATGTGGTGCCGGAGGGGGCCACAGACCTGTGGATCACCCCGCCATTCGAACCATCGATCCGCGACGGGCGGATGTACGGGCGCGGGGCGGCGGATATGAAGGCGGGCATTGCCGCCAAGGTGATGGCGTTCAAGGCATTGACATTGGCCGGGCTGCAACCGGCTGGCGTGGTGCAAATGGCCGCCGTGGTCGAGGAGGAATGCACCGGCAACGGTGCCCTGGCGGTGATGCAGGCGCTCGACAAGCCGGATGCCTGCCTGATCCCCGAGCCCGGCCCTGGCTATCCGGCGCTGTATGTCGCCGAGGTTGGCGTGGTGTGGGCCTGGGTAACCGTGACGGGCCGCCCGGTGCATGTGCGCGACATGCGCTCCGGGGTGAACGCCATCGAGGCCGCCACCGTGATCGCTGCCGCGTTCAAGGGCTACGAGGAAGCGATGAACGCGGGCGAGCGCCGCCACCCGGCGTTCGCCGCCGACAATCACCCGATCAACGTCAATTTCGGCACCATCGAAGGCGGCGAGTGGAACAGTTCGGTGCCGACGCGGGCGCGCATCGGCATGCGCGTCGGCGTGATGCCGGGGCATTCCTGCCGCGAGGTGGCGCGCGATATCGAACGGCTGGTGGCCGGCGCCGCCGCCGACCCGCGCCTGCGCGGCACCACGGTGAAAACCGAGTTCAAAGGCTTCATGGCCGATGGCTGCGTGTTCCCGCCCGAGCAGGCCATCTCCCGCCTCGTCGAAGCCTGCCACACCGCCGAAACTGGCGGCGAACTGCGCCACTACGCCGCCGCCGGGCTGACCGACGCACGGCACTACGCGCTGTATCAGGGCACCGAGGCGACCTGTTACGGGCCGGACAGCGACAGCATCCACGGCATCGACGAAAGCGTCGGCCTCGCCTCGCTGCACGATGTCACACGAGTGCTGGCGCTGACCATCGCGGAGTGGTGCGGGGTGGAACCGGCCTGAGCCTACCCCGCCAGCGCCGTCAGCCCCGCCGCCGCGCGCACCACGGCGGCGAATGCCGCCGCCGCCACACGGCTCATGTGCCGCGCCCGCAGCCAGCCATGCACCAAGCCAGGATCGCTGCGATACATCACTGCCACCCCGGCGGCGGTGAGTACGGCGGCGTAGTCCTCGGCGTCGCGGCCGAGCGGATCGAAGCCTGCGGAAAAGATCGCCGCCGGGGCCAGCCCGGCAAAATCGGCGGCATCGAGCGGGGCAAATTCCGGGTCGCCCACCGGTAGCCGCTCGGCGCCGCCCGCGAACATCGCACGGTAATAGGCGCAATCCGCCGCCGTCAGCATCGGCGCGTTGGCGGCCCGGCTGCCCGCCACCCGCAGCGGGTCGCTCGACAGGCCGGGATAAATCAGCACCTGCCCGAGCGGCTGCGGCTCGCCCAGGCGGCGCAGCCGGTGGCACAGCCCTGCCGCCAGATGTCCGCCCGCGCTGTCCCCGGCTACCACAACCTTGCGCCCGCCGGCGCACAGCGCGCGATACGCCGTTTCGGCATCGTCGAGCGCCGCCGGATAGACGTGCTCGGGCGCCAGCCGGTAATCGACCGACAGCACTTCGGCCCCTGCCCCGGCGCAGAGTTCGGCGCACACGTCGTCGTGGCTGTCCAGGCCGCCGAGCACGAAGCCGCCGCCGTGCAGATACAGCAACGCCGCCGCGCGCGGCTGGCCCGGCGGCAGATACCGCCGCACCGGCACGCCGCCTGCCAAACCGTCCGCAGTCTGTACGCCCGGCGGGCGGGGGGCACGAAATCCGGCGCACAGACGGTCGTACAACATACGGCTTTGCGTAATTCCGCCAGTGTTGGCGTCGTCTGGATAAAAGCCATTGGTGCGGGCGATGAAGGCGCGCATCTCTGGATCAAGCCAGCGCGCTAAACTGTTGTCCGCCGTCATCGTAACCCCCGTGAATATTGCGCCATATGCCACCGCCGATGCTATTCGGCGGCGTGCGGACAGCCTAGCATTTGCCCAGCATGCCGCTGCCGCGCCAGTTGCGGGAAGCCCGCGATGCGATGCCTGCGGATGTGAAACGCACCGCTATTGGGGAGTGACGCTACATGGAGAATTTGGACCGGTTACTGCGTGAGGGCGGCCTGTCGCGCCGCGCGCTGCTGGAAGGCGCGGCACTGCTCGGGACCGCCGCCGCTGTGGCGCCATTGCTCGGCGCAGGATCGGCCGCCGCTGCCGATATGCCCGCCAAGGGCGGCAATCTGCGCATCGGCGTCGCCGGTGGCAGCACCGGTGACAGCCTGGACCCGACCACCTGGACCGACTCGGTCACGCTGGTGATCGGCTTCGCGCTGTATAACGGCCTGATCGAAAACGGCCCGGACAACAAGCCGGTGCCGGAACTGGCGGAAAGCTGGGAAGCCAAGCCGGGTGCGGCCGAGTGGGTGTTCAACCTGCGCAAGGGCATCAAGTTCAGCAACGGCAAGGAATTCGACGCCGACGACGCGGTTTACTCGCTGAACCTGCATCGCGGCGCGTCGAAATCCGGCGCGGCCGGCCCGTTCAAGATCATCAGCGACATCAAGAAGACCGATGCGCACCAGATCACCATCACCCTGACCGCGGCCGACGCCGACCTGCCGTACACGCTCAGCGACTACCATGTGCTGATGGTGCCGAACGGCTTCACCGATTGGGCCAATCCGGTCGGCACCGGCGGCTACACGCTGGGCAAGTTCGATCCGGGCGTGCGCTGCTCGTTGAAGCGCAACCCGAATTACTGGAAGCCGGGCCGCGCCAACGCCGACACCATCGAAATCACCGTGATCAACGACAGCACCGCCATGCTGGCGGCGCTGGAATCGGGTCAGGTCGATGCGATCCATCGGGTGCAGCCGCAAGCCGTGGCCAAGCTCAAGAAGAACCCCAAGCTGACCATCGTGCAGGCACCGGGCGGCTGGCACGCCATCATTCCGATGATGGTCGATCACGAACCGTACTCGAACCCCGACATCCGCATGGCGCTGAAGCACGCCATCAATCGCGAGGCGGTGCTGAAGACGATGTTCGCGGGCTTCGGCTCGGTCGGCAACGACCACCCGATCCCGAAGGGCGATCCGTTCTACAACACCTCGCTGCCGCAGACCGCGTACGACCCGGACAAGGCCAAGTTCTACTTCAAGAAAGCGGGGATGGCGGACGCCAAGTTCCTGCTGCAAGCCTCGGACGCGGCGTTCGGCGGCGCGGTCAACATGGCGGAGTTGTACCAAGCCAACGCCAAGAAGGCCGGGATCACCATCGACGTGAAGAAGGAACCCGCCGACGGCTTCTGGGACAATGTGTGGCTGAAGGCGCCGTTCATGACCAGCTATTGGGGCGGCCGTCCGGCGGCGACGCAGATGTTCGGCGTCGCCTACAAGTCCGACGCGCCGTGGAACGACACGCACTGGAAAGTGCCCGCGTTCGACAAGTTGCTGTCCGACGCGCGCGCCGAACTGGATGTGAAGAAGCGCGGCGAATACATCTGGGCGATGCAGGAAATGCTGCACAGCCAGGGCGGCGGGCTGATCCCGGTGTTCCGCGACTGGCTGGACGCGCACAACGACAAGGTCGGCGGGCATACCCCGCATAACGGCTTCGACCTGTGCAACGGCCGCATCTGCGAGAAAGCCTGGGTGAAGGCGTAACCCGCTTTCGCGTTGGGCGTGACGGCTTGGCAGGGGGGAGAAATCCCCCCTGTTTTGTGTGAAATGTATGCTTTGCGTGATTCGCGCGCCGGGTAACGCGAATACGCGCGGCGTCGAGCGGCGATTCCACCTTTTCATGACGGATTTATTGCCCATAATCCGTCATCATGACGCACATCTCCCCGGACACTCTGCCTGACCTACCGCTGACCAGCGCCGAAGATGCCGGGGTGTCGCTCATGCGCGCCGCAATCACCGGGGAATATGCCGGGCGGTTTGCCGTTGTGTCGTCGTTTGGCGCCGATTCGGCGATGCTGCTGGCGTTGGTCGCCGAAATTGACCGTCATACGCCCGTGCTATTCCTGGAGACGGGGATGCATTTTCCTGCCACTTTGGCCTACCGCGATACTCTGGCGGAACGGCTGGGGCTGACCGATATTCTGGATATACGCCCAGACCCGGTGGAACTCGCACGGATCGACCCGGACAACGAACTGCACCAGTGGGTGCCGGACGATTGCTGCCATGTTCGCAAGGTGGCGCCGCTGGAACGCGCCCTGAGCGGCTTCGACGCCTGGGGCACCGGCCGCCGGCGCCAGCAAAGCCGTACCCGCGCCGCACTGCCGTTCAGCGAAGAGTCCGAAGGGCGGGTCAAATTCAACCCGCTGGCCGACTGGTCCGCTGAGCGGATCACCGGCGAACTGTTGCGCCGCGACCTGCCGCGCCATCCGTTGACCGGCCTTGGGTTCCTCTCGATTGGTTGCGCGCCGTGCACCCGCGCGGTCAAGCCGGGCGAGGACCCGCGCGCCGGCCGCTGGGCCGGACAGGGCAAGGTGGAATGCGGCATCCACGGTCCGGGCGCCAGCGTGTTCATCGGCCGGGGCATCTGACGGCGGCGCTGGGTTGCGCGCCAAATGCCGCGCAATAATCTACAGTGATCACTCATTTTCCCGGCGATTACTTTTCATTCATCCGCGATTTTTGCATTTGACGCCCGGCAGGCTTTGCTCCAACGCTTGCCGCTGAGGTGGGGCTGCCAATGAATGACCCTTTTTGGGGCAAAATTCAGCCTCAATTCCTCGCTTTCATTCAAAAACTCGCATAGGAGGTTGCCATGACTACGCTCAAGCGCGGTGCAATACTTGCTATTTGTGCTTTGTCCCTGGCGGCATGTTCCGGCATGTCGGCCCGCGATCAGCGCACCCTGTCTGGCGGCGCCATTGGCGCGGGTGTCGGCGCGGTCGGCACGGCATTGATCGGCGGGCCGGTGTTGCTCGGCACTGCGGTGGGTGCCGTCGGCGGTGCCGTGATCGGGAATATGACCCCCGCCCGCTGACAAGGATGGCGGGGCAGCGGCCCCGCCACCGCTCGCGCGGGCTGCTATTCCTCCAGCATGGCGCCGGAGCCGCCGAAATCCGTCGGAAAATCGGAGAATTTCGGCAGGCCGTCGGCGACCCGCATGACCTTCTCGCTATAGAACACATGCAGTTGCGGCACGAAATCCAGTGCCGGAATGGTCGCCGCGTAGACATCGACCATGCCGAACGTCGGATGATCGGTCATGATGTGCCCGCCGCAGACGGTGCACGACTTGCGGAAGCTCTGCGGGGTTTTGTTGTAGGTCAGGATCTTGTCTGCCCCTTTGGTGACCGTGACGCTTTCCGGCTTCCACAGCGTGAAGCCGTTCAGCGGCGCCGCCGACCAGGACCGGCAGGATTCGCAATGGCAGTAGCCCATCGCCATCGGCTCACCACTCACCTCGACCGCCACGCAGCCGCAAAAGCACGTCCCGTTATAGGTTGCCATTCGTTACGACCTTTCACGCAAAAGCCCGGTTGAAGCGGCTTTGCATGAGTTATGCTACGCAAGCGCACCGTGCTGCGAAAGCCCGCTTCTAAGGCTGACGGCGCGCGCCTAGACTGGGCGGGCAACTCAGCGGATCGCCCCGTGCCGACCACTCAATCGCCCCGCATGGCCGGGGCGGCGCTTCATGCCCGTATCCTCGAACTCGCCGCCATCAGCGCCATGCCGGGCGGGCTGACCCGCGTGTTCATGAGCCCCGAGCAACGCCGCGCCAGCGATCTGGTGCTGGGCTGGATGCGCGAGGCCGGGATGTCCGCCCGCGAGGACGCCATCGGCAACGTGGTTGGACGCTACGAGGGCGCCACACCCGGCGGCCCGGCGCTGCTGCTCGGCTCGCATCTGGACAGCGTGCGCGACGCCGGAGTCTGGGACGGCCCGCTCGGCGTGGTGAGCGCGATTGCCTGCGTCGAGACGTTGCACCGCCAGGGCATCCGCCTGCCATTCGCGGTCGAAGTGGTGGGCTTTTCGGACGAGGAAGGCACCCGCTTCGGTGCCACCATGCTGGGCAGCCGCGCCATCACCGGCAGCTTCGACCGTGCCCTGCTCGGCCTGAAAGACCGCGACGGCATCACCATGGCCGACGCCATGCGCGCCTACGGCCTCGACCCGGAGCGGATCGGCCAAGCCCAGCGGCCGCCCGAAGACTTCCTGGGCTATCTTGAACTGCACATCGAACAAGGCCCGGTGCTGGAACGCCTGCGCCTGCCGGTCGGTTGCGTCACCGCGATTGCCGGGGCAACGCGGCTGCTGGTGACCATCGCTGGCCAGGCCGGGCACGCCGGCACGGTGCCGATGCAGGGCCGCCACGACGCGATTGCCGCTGCCGCCGGGTGCGTGCTGGCGGTGGAAGGCCGCGCGGTGATGGAAGACGGGCTGGTCGCCACCGTCGGCCGGCTGGAAGCCTTTCCCGGCGCGGTCAACGTGATCCCCGGCCGCGCCGAATTCACCA
The DNA here is from genome assembly GCA_025359905.1 of Rhodospirillales bacterium. Classification (GTDB taxonomy): domain Bacteria; phylum Pseudomonadota; class Alphaproteobacteria; order Acetobacterales; family Acetobacteraceae; genus CAIPHQ01. Next base: position 13,457 of record JANYDF010000104.1, on the reverse strand, counting down.
TTGATATGCGCGCCGCCGACGATGCCGCCCGGCTGCGCATGGACGCCGACATCCGCGCCGCCATCGAAAGGGTGTGCGCCCGGCGCGATGTAACGCCCACCATCGTGCAGACCCACGCGCTGCCCGCCGCCCCGTGCGCGCCGCATATGCAACGCCTGATTGCCGGGGCCATCGAGGCCGAGGGATTGCCGGTGCGCCTGCTGCCCAGCGGCGCCGGGCACGACGCTATGGAAATCGCCGCCATCGCGCCGATCGGCATGATCTTCGTGCGTTGCCGGGGCGGCATCAGCCACAACCCGGCCGAACATGCCGAAGAAGCCGATATCGAAACCGGCGCGCGTGTGCTGTATCGCGCCATCACCGCATTCCAGCCGCCCCCGCTTCAGCCTTCGGAGTCCGACGCATGACCACCACTGGCCACACCGCCTTGCGCGCCTTCCTCGCCACCCAGCGCGAGGCGCAAACCGCGCTGCTGACCGAGTTGGTACGCACCCCGTCCGACAACCCGCCCGGCGACTGCGCCCCGCACGCGGCGCGCACCGCAGACCTGCTGGAGGGGCTGGGCTTCACCGTCGAGCGGCACAAGGTGCCGGACGATGTGACCCGCGCGCACGGCATGATCTCCTGCGTCAATCTGATCGTCCGCCGCCACTTCGGGGACGGCCCGGTGGTGGCGCTGAACGCGCATGGCGACGTGGTGCCGCCCGGCGAGGGCTGGACCGCCGATCCGTACGGCGCGGAAATCCGCGACGGCTGGATGTATGGGCGCGGGGCGGCAGTGTCGAAGTCCGACATCGCCACCTACGCCTACGCGCTGCTGGCGCTGGAAAAATCCGGCCTGGCATTGAATGGCACCGTCGAGTTGCACATCACCTACGACGAGGAGACCGGCGGCGAGATCGGGCCGGAATGGCTGCTGCAACAGGGCATCAGCAAGCCGGACATCGCCATCGGCGCCGGGTTTTCCTACGGCGTGGTCACCGCGCATAACGGCGTGCTGCATCTGGAGGTCGAAGTCGCGGGCCGCTCGGCGCACGCCGCCAAACCTTACACCGGCATCGACGCACTGGAATGCGCGACGCAGATTCTCGCGGCGCTGTACGCGTGGCGCGGCGGGCTGGCCGAGCGGGTGTCTAAAATCGGCGGCATCGGCGCGCCGCAACTCACCGTCGGGCTGATCTCGGGCGGCATCAACACCAACGTGGTGCCGGACAAGGTCACGCTGCGGATGGACCGCCGGATTGTGCCGGACGAAAATCCGTCCGAGGTGGAAGCCGAGTTGCGCGCGGTGATCGCTGCCGCCGCCACTGTTCCTGGGGCAACCGTGACGGTGCGCCGCATCATGCTGGCGACGCCGCTGACCCCGCTGCCCGGCGGGCAGGCGTTGACCGATCTGTTGCAGGCGCACGCCAGCGCGGTGATGGGCGAGCCGATCCCGGTGGCCGGCGTGCCGCTGTACACCGACGCGCGGCACTATGCGGCGGCGGGCATTCCCATCGTGCTGTACGGCGCTGGGCCGCGCAGCATTGAGGAAGCCAACGCGCATCGCGCCGATGAGCGGCTGCCGCTGGCCGATCTGTACCGCGCGACCGAGGTGATCGCGCTCACGCTGGCCGATCTGCTCGCGGCATGATCGACACCAGAATTCCGCGCGCCGCCCTGGTGACCGGCGGTGCCAAACGGTTGGGCCGGGCGATCGCGCTGGCGCTGGCGCAGGCCGGGTTCGCGGTCGCCGTCCACGCCAGCACCAGCATCGCCGAAGCCGAACAGACCGCCGCCGATATCCGCGCGCTGGGCGTATCCGCCGTGGTGCTGCGGGCCGATCTGGCGAACGAAGCCGAGGTGACGCGGCTGGTGCCCGAGGCGCAGGCATCCCTCGGGCCGCTCGGCGTGCTGGTGAACAACGCCAGCACCTTCGAGCGCGATGAGTGGCACGACGCGACCCGCGAAAGCTGGGACCGGCATATCGAACCTAACCTGCGCGCGCCGTTCGTGCTGATGCAGGCGTTTGCCAAGGCGCTGCCCATCGACGCTCAGGGAGCCGTGATCAACATGCTCGATGAGCGGGTGTGGTCGCTGACCGGGCACTTCGTGTCTTACACGGTCGCCAAGGCCGGGCTGTGGGCGCTGACGCAATCCATGGCGCTGGCGCTCGCCCCGCGCATCCGCGTCAATGGCATCGGCCCTGGCCCGGCGGTGCCCAGTCCGCGTCAAACCGCCGAACAATTCGCCCGCCAGGCGGCCTCGGTGCCGCTCGGCCACGGCACCTCGCCCGAGGAAGTCGCCCGCGCCGCGCTGACGCTGCTCGCGCTGCCGTCGATGACCGGGCAGATGCTGGCGCTCGACGGCGGGCAGCACATGCAATGGTGGCCGCAGCAACAAGCCGGCGCCTTGGAGGAATAGCGATGAACAACACCCGCATCGCCGATGCCGCACGCGGCCTGCGCCACGTGTTCCTGCACGACCTGATCTTCTCCGCCGCCATCGGCGCCTACACCCACGAGCACGGCATCCGGCAGAATATCCGGGTCAGCGTCGATCTCGGCGTGGCCGACGATGGCGCGCGCGGCGTGTCGCGCCCAGCGGTCGGGCGCGACGATCTGGCCCGCGTGGTGGACTACGCCGTGGTGGCCGAACAAGTCGGCAAGATTATCGAATCAGGCCATGTGCAACTGGTCGAAACCCTGGCCGAGCGCATCGCCGAGGCGTGCCTCGCCGACCCGCGCGTGTCGCTGGCACGGGTGCGGGTGGAGAAATTGGAGGTGCTGCCGCACGGCGCGACGGCGGGCGTAGAGATCGAGCGGCGGCGGCACGGCTGAATTTGTCCACCAGCGGCGCGAAGAGTCTTGTATTACAGTGGGATGGCAGTTCGACACCATCCAGTTACCAACCCGATCAATGTAAATCGTGTGATTTCAATGCATTGACTACTCTGCATGAAATCTGGGCAACCTGCCGGAAGCCTTGAATCCTGCGGTGTTACACCGCTTTGCGGATGCTTTCCCACAGAGTTATCCACAGGAATCGTGGATAGTCACAGCCTGCGCCGCAGGCAGATGCATCGCTGCCCGCAGCGGGGCAAGCCAGGGCGGGCCAGTGCGGATATTGCAAGTGCGGCGTGCGTTGCTGGGGGTGGCATTTGGCAGTTCCGGCCCAGCAAAAATCGGCTCCGCTAAATTTTGTCCACCTGCGGCCGATTCCGCGCCTGATTCCAACAGGATGGCCGGCGCGTGCGGTAAAAATCGCATCTTTGCAACGTTAAATATAATTTTTTCAATGCGTTAGAGTAAGTGGCGCGAAAGCGGGCAAACCGCCGCAAGCGCGGTAGACTGCGGATTGCACCGCGTTCGCTGGAACTTTCCCACCAACTTATCCACAGATTCAGTGGATTGCGCACAGCCCTGTGCCACGCCTTGAGCCAGCGCCGCCACGCGCTTAATCAGCCTGCATGACGCAGACGGAAAACACGCCGCCGCCGCGCGGTGTCTCGGTGATCGAGACGGCGCTGGAAACCATGCCGCTGTCGCCCGGCGTCTACCGGATGCTCGATGGCAAGGGCGAGGCGCTGTACGTCGGCAAGGCGCGCGTGCTGAAAAAGCGCGTCACCTCGTACACCCAAGTTGCCCGCCTGCCGGAACGGCTACGGCGCATGGTGAGCGAGACGGTCGCGATGGAGATCGTCACCACCCACACCGAAGCCGAAGCGCTGCTGCTGGAAGCCAACCTGATCAAACGGTTGAAGCCGCGCTACAACATCGTGCTGCGCGACGATAAATCGTACCCGTGGCTGCTGCTGACCGAGGACGTGGCGTATCCGCAAATCACCAAGCATCGTGGCGCACGGGCCCGCAAAGGCAGCTATTACGGGCCGTTCGCCTCGGCCTGGGCGGTCAACCAGACCGTCACCGCCATGCAGCGGGTGTTCCTGCTGCGCAGTTGCGCCGACACGGTGTTCGCCAACCGCTCCCGCCCCTGCCTGCTGCACCAGATCAAGCGCTGCTCGGCGCCCTGCGTCGGGCGCATCAGCGAGGCGGACTACGGCGAGCTAGTCGCGCAGGCCAAGACATTCCTCGGCGGCAAAGCCTCCGCCGTGCAACAAAAGCTCGCCGCCGAGATGGAGCAGGCCGCCGAGGTGCTGGAATTCGAGCGCGCGGCCGCGATCCGCGACCGGATTCGCGGCCTGACCCATGTGCAGGGCAGCGGTGTCATCAACCCGGAGAGCATCGGCGACGCCGATATCGTGGCTGGCTGGCAGATTGCCGGGCAAACCTGCGTTCAGGTGTTCTTCATTCGTGGCGGGCGCAACAACGGCAATCGCGCGTTTTTCCCCACCCACACCAAGGCCGAGGAAACGCCCGAAGTGCTGGCCGCCTTCCTGGCGCAGTTCTACGACGACAAACCGCCGCCGCCGCTGGTGCTGCTGAACCACGATTTGCCGGAACAGGAATTGATCGCCGAGGCGCTCAGCCTGAAGGCGCAAACCTTCGGCACCGGCCGCAAGGTGGATATCGCCACGCCCAAACGCGGCGAAAAGCACGCGGTGGTGCTGCACGCCGAAACCAACGCGCGCGAGGCGCTGGAACGCCGCCTCGCTGAAAGCGCCGGCCAGGGCAAATTGCTCGACGCGACCGGCGAATTGTTCGGCCTGCCGTCGCGCCCTGAGCGCATCGAGGTCTACGACAACAGCCACATCATGGGCACCAACGCTTACGGCGTAATGATCGTGGCGGGCCCCGAGGGCTTCATGAAGCAGGCGTACCGCAAGTTCTCCATTCGCGGCCCGATCGCGCCCGGCGACGACTTCGCCATGATGAAGGAAGTGCTGGAACGCCGCTTCGGCCGCGCGCTGAAGGAAAACCCGGACCCGGACAGCACGCCGCCGGATTGGCCGGACATCGTGCTGATCGACGGCGGCGCCGGGCAGCTATCGGCCACCCAAGCAGTGCTGACCGAGCTTGGCATCAGCGACATCAAGCTGATCGCCATCGCCAAGGGACCGGACCGCAACGCCGGGCGCGAGTGGTTCCACAGCGAGGGCCGCGAGGCCTTTCAACTGCCGCCGCGCGATCCGGTGCTGTATTTCCTGCAACGCCTGCGCGACGAGGCGCACCGCTTCGCCATCACGACCCACCGCGCTGGGCGCAGCAAGGCGCTGGTGACCAGCGAGCTGGACGAAATCGGCGGCATCGGCCCAAGCCGCAAACGCGCGCTGCTAAACCATTTCGGCAGCGCGCGCGGGGTGAAGAACGCCGGTTTGGCCGACCTGGAAGCCACGCCGGGCATTTCCAAGGCGATGGCCAAACTGGTCTACGCACATTTCCATCCGGCGGCGTGACGGCCATGCTGCCCCGGCGGTGAACCGGAGCGCACAGGATGGATCAGGCCTACATCTCAACGCTATCGGCGCTCGCAGGCACCGTGATCGGCGGCGTAACGTCGTTCGCAACCTCCTGGGTCACGCAATCGGCCCAGGCGAAGGCGGCCCGCATGGCGGCCGAACGCGCCAAACGCGAGGAACTGTATGGCCGGTTCATCGACGAGATTGCCGTGCTGTATGGGCAAGCCTTGGCCAGCGATCAGGTGGATTATGCCAAGCTGGTGCCGCTGTTCGCGCTGAAGGGCCGCATCGTTCTGCTGGCCTCGCCGCAGGTGACGGCGGCGGCAGAAAGCGCGCTGAAATTCGCCGTCGATCTGTATTTGGCGCCTGCGGCCAGCGCGACAGAGATGCGGCAGATGATGGAAGATCGCAGCGCCGACATCATTGGCGCGTTTTCAGCAAAATGCCGCAGGGAATTGGAAACCCTGCGGCTGCGCTGAGCGGTTAGCCCATCAACTCCAGCACCATCTGGCGCAGTTCGTCGCGGGTAAACAGGCTGATCGGGTCGGCGGACTTGGCCGGGGCTGTTGGGCGAGGCAGCACATCGCGGTAGCGCGGCTGGGTAGCGTTCGTGGTCGTGTCGGCAAACATACGAATGGACATAAATTCTTCTTGTGGCGCGCCGGATCGAACCGGGCCGCGCGGTGGTTGTGGTGAACAACCGCCAGCACCCATGGTGCGGCGGATCGTATCGCGGGGAGCTTAGGAAACTGGGTTCGTCGCGAGGGGCGAAACGTCAGGCGCCAGCCGTCAGCGAGCAGACATCGCTCAGTTGGACCAGACGGCGCGGCATTGCAAGCGCGCTGCACCGCACATAACGCAAAGCTGCATTGCGTTGGGCCGCTCACTGTGACAGCGTCGCCGATAACAAAGCGGCAGCAAGCCGCAACCTGCACGGAGGAATGGCCATGACCCTCACCCGGCGTACAGCTTTGCGCACTGCTGCGGCCGCCGCAGCCTTGCCGCTGGTTCACATTCGCAGCGCCGGGGCGGCTGGCAAACTGACGCTCGGGCTGTGGGATCACTGGGTTCCCGCCGGCAACGGCGCGATGAAGAAGATCATCGACGCCTGGGCCGAGAAAAACAAAGTCGAGGTTGGCATCGATTTCATCACTTCGGTCGGCAACAAAAATCTGCTGACCATCGCCGCCGAAGCGCAGTCGAAAACCGGCCATGATGTCGAGGCGTTTCCGGCTTGGGAAATCCTCAACAACCAACAGAATCTGGAACCGGTCGATGATGTGGTCGAAGGGCTGATCAAGCAATACGGCGCGGTCAATCCGGTCAACGAATACTTATCCAAAGTTGGCGGACATTGGATGGCGGTGCCGTCCAGCAGCGGCACGCAATACAAACCGTCCTGCGCGCGGATCAGCGTGTTCAAGAATGCCGGAGCCGACGTGCAGGCGTGGTTTCCGGCGCGCGCCGAACACAGCGCACTGGCCGATCAATGGACCTGGGACAAATTGCTGGAACTGGCGCCGCAAGCGCAAAAGGCCGGGCTGCCGTTCGCGCTCGGGCTGGGGCAGACCACCGACTCGGTCGATTTCGTCGGCGCGCTGTTCCGTAGCTTCGGCGCGCAAATGGTCAACGAGAAGGGTGAAGTCTCGGTCAAGTCCGATACGGTGCGTCAGGCGCTGGAATACATGGCCAAGTTGACCAAATTTCTGCCGCCCGACGTGTTCAGCTACGACGATGCCTCGAACAACCGGGCGCTGATCTCCGGCAAGGCGGGTATGATCTTCAATCCACCCTCCGCCTGGGCGGTCGCCAAGCGCGACAACCCCAGCGTGGCCGCCGATTGCTGGACGTTCCCGACGCCCGCCGGGCCCAAGGGCCGCTTCGTGCCGTATCTGCCGTATTTCTGGGGCATCTGGTCGTTCTCAAAGAACAAGAGCGCCGCGAAAGACCTGCTGACCCATCTGGCGCAGCGCGAGCAGGTCGAGGCGCTGTCCACCGCCGTGTCCGGCTACGACATCCCGCCATTCCTCGCGATGGCCGATTTGAAGGTTTGGGAACAGGTCGAGCCGCCGCTCGGCACCGTGTTCAACTACCCGATCCGCCCGTTCCACAACGCCACGCCATCCATCGCAGCGCTGCCCGCACCGCCGGATATCGCGGTGCAGATCTACAACCGCGCCACCATGACCACGATGGTCGCCAAGATGACCCAGGGCGGGCAGTCGATGGAGCAAGTCCTGGCCTGGGCGCAGGATGAGTTGGAAGGCTTCATGCGCTAGCGGGCACCGCATGTCCGCCGCTACCGCCACGCTGCCAACCCGCATCCGCCCGCAGGCTGGCCGGTTCACCCGCATCTGGCGGCGGCGTTCCACCGCCGCCGTGCTGATGTGCCTGCCGCTGATCCTGCTGCTGTTGCTGCTGGTGGTGTATCCCGCAGCCTATGCGATTTATCTGGCGATGCTGAACAAGCGCATGACGGCGTTTGTCGGCATGGGCAACTTCGTTTTCCTGCTCAAGCGCGCCACCTTCCATCTGGTGATCTTCCAAAGCTGCCTGTTCGCCGTCTCGGCGGTGATCGCCAAGGCCAGCATCGGCTTCACGCTGGCGCATCTGATGCACGTCATCCCGCCCAACCGGCAACGGCTGTTGCGCGGGCTGCTGCTGATCCCGTGGGTGGTGCCGCTGGCACTGTCCACGCTGGGCTGGTGGTGGCTGTTCGACCCGTCATATTCGGCGTTCAACTGGATACTGGACGGCATCGGCGTGCCGCAGGTGGCATGGCTGGGCAACACCGGCTGGGCGCGGTTCTCGATGATCCTGGTCAATACCTGGTACGGCTCGCCGTTCTTCATGATCATGTATCTGGCGGCGCTGAAATCGGTGCCGCACGAGTTGTTCGAGGCCGCCGCCATCGACGGCGCCAGCGCGTGGCAAAAATTGCGCTTCGTCACGCTGCCGATGATGCGCAACATCATCAGCATCACCGTACTGTTCAGCCTGATCGTCACCTTCGCCGACTTCACCATCGTGCGCATCCTCACGGCGGGCGGGCCGCAGGACACCACGCATATCTTCGCCACCTATGCGTTCGAGGTCGGCATCCAGTCCGGCGACATTCCGCTGGGGGCGGCGGTGTCGCTGTTCATGCTGCCGATTTTGGCCGTCGCCAGCTTTTTCATTCTGCGCGGCGTGATGCGCCGCAACCGGGAGATGGCCGCAGGATGAAACCGCGCCGGTTAACCAGCCTGTCGCGCCAGCGCCGCTGGGCGTTGCGCGGCAGTTACGCGGCGCTGGCGGTGTTCGTGGTGCTGTTTCTGGTGCCGCCGTTCCACATGTTCGTCACCAGTCTGAAAACCTCGGCGGAGATTTCCGGCCAAGCCGCCAACCCGTGGCTGGTGCAGCACCCGACGCTGCGCAACTACATCGAATTGCTGGCCAACGAGCATTACCGGGGCTTCTTCCTCAACTCGATCAAGATCACCGTCGTGGTGGTCGCCGTCTCGATGGCGATTTCCATTCTGGCGGCCTTCAGCCTCGCCCGGATGCGGTTCTGGGGCAGCGGCGTGCTGGCGGCTGGCGTGTTCCTCACCTACCTCGTGCCAGACTCGCTGCTGTTCATCCCGTTCTTCCAGATCGTCGGCAAACTCGGGCTGATCAACAACACCTGGGGCATGCTGATCGTCTACCCGACGCTCGCGGTGCCGTTCTGCACCTGGATCATGATCGGCTATTTCTCCTCTATTCCCAAGGAATTGGACGAGGCGGCGTTGATCGACGGCGCCAGCTGGCTGCAAATCCTGTTCAAAATCTTCATCCCGGTGGCGATGCCCGGCATCATCGCGGCGGCCATCTTTGCCTTCACCGTCAGCTGGGGCCAGTTCATCTACCCGCTGGCTTACTTGTACAGCGCCGACCAGATGGTGCTGACCGTCGGCATCATCAGCGAGTTGATCCGCGCCGACGTGTTCGAGTGGGGCAAGATCATGGCTGGATCGCTGATGGCGGCGGCGCCGCCGGTGATTATCTATGCTTTCCTGATGGACTATTATGTCTCCGGACTGACAGCGGGGGCAACGAAGGGATAGCGCATGACCGAGACATCCGGCTTCGATCCGCTGGCGCTGCCCGAAAGCAACGCCACCGGCTATCCCGAGCCGTTTCGGGCCGAGAATATGCTGCGGTGGAGCCGGCGTCTTGGCAACCACGCTGGCCTCACCAATTTCGGCGTTAACCTGACCCGGATCGCCCCCGGCGGCCAGTCGTCGGCGCGGCACGCTCACACGAAGCAGGATGAGTTCATCTGGGTTCTCGAAGGCGAGGTGGTGCTGGAAACCAATGCCGGGCCGGAGACATTGCGGGCCGGAATGTGCGCGGGCTTTCCGTGCGGCACCGGCAACGCGCACCGCTTCGTCAACCGCTCGGCCAGCGACGTGGTGCTGCTGGTGGTGGGCGACCGCACGCCGGGCGATGAAGGCCACTACCCGGACATCGACCTGCATGCGTCGATGGGGCCGGACGGTAAATTCCGCTTCACCCGCAAAGATGGCGCGGAGTATTAACCTGACCGGGGCTGACCGCGCGGGCGAATGTGGCTAGTGTGCGCCGATGCTCATGGACCTGCCAAACCTGCTGACCTTGTCGCGCATCGCGGCGATCCCGCCGCTGGTGGCATTGATGGCGCTGGGCACGCCGCTTGCCAGCGCCAGCGCCTGCCTGGTGTTCGCGGTGGCGGGCATCACCGATTATCTGGACGGCCGCCTCGCCCGCGACCGCAGCCAGACCTCCGATCTCGGCCGCATGCTGGACCCTATCGCCGACAAGCTGCTGGTCGGCGCCACGCTGATGATGCTGGTCGGCAGCGGCCATGCCGGGCGGTGGGGCCTGTATCCGGCCATCGTGATCATGCTGCGCGAAATCCTGGTCAGCGGGTTGCGCGAATATCTGGCGGGCGTGCGCGTCGGTCTGCCGGTCACCAAGCTGGCCAAGTGGAAGACCGGCTTCCAGATGGCTGCCCTCGGCTCGCTAGTGGCCGGCGACGCCACCGCCGCCCTGCTCGGCGTTCCGTTCCTGCCGGTAGACACGATCGGCGAGGTGCTGCTGTGGCTTGCCGCCCTGCTGACGCTGGTGACCGGCTGGGATTATTTGATGGCGGGGCTGCGCCATGCCGGGGCGGTCTCACCTCCGGCTCCGGCCCCGGAAGCCCGGCGCGGGTGAACGTTCTCGGGCTGGCCGGCTGGTCCGGCAGTGGCAAGACGACCTTGCTCACCGCCGTGCTGCCGTTGCTGATCGGGCGCGGCTGGCGGGTGTCAACCGTGAAGCACACGCATCATCGCGTCGATCTCGACCAGCCGGGCAAGGACAGCTACCGGCATCGCGCGGCAGGCGCGCACGAAGTTCTGGTCGCCAGTGCCGCGCGCTGGGCGCTGCTGCACGAGCTCACCGGGCCAGAGCCGCCGTTGGACGCACTATTGCTGCGCCTATCGCCGGTCGATCTGGTGCTGGTGGAAGGCTTCAAGTTCAATCCCATCGCCAAGATCGAAGTCTACCGCCCCAGCCTCGGCAAGCCGCCGCTGTGGCCGGACCGCCCGGACGTGCTGGCCGTCGCCTCGGACAGCGCGCTGCCCGATTGCCCGCGCCCGGTGCTGCCGCTGGGCGATCCCGCTGCCGTGGCTGACTGGATCGTGCGGTTGTTTCCGAACGTCCGGGTAGCGCGCTCGGCCGCTTGAGCCTAGATCCATTGGCAGGCACATTCACGGCCACTGTCTCCGCTTTCGCCGCTTCGCCCTCCGGGGTGGCGCGGTCTGCGACAAGGAACCATCGTATGCGGCGCACTGCCCTGCTGGGCCTGACGATCCTGCTGCCCGGCTTGCTCGCCGGCTGCCAATATGCCGGCAGCCCGCTGGACGGCTTCACCGGCTTCGTGGCCGACACGCACGGCTTCACCGCCAATCCAAACGCGCCGGCCGCGCAGTCGGAGACGGAAAAGCGCGTGCGCGGCGACGAAGTGGCCGCCGCCCCGCTGCTACCCGAGCCCGGCGAAGTGTGGCCCGGCCCGCCGGCGCCGATCCCGACGCTGGCCGACGTGCAGAAACTGTCCGGCAACCCGCTGATCCCGCCGCCGAACCTCACCCCGCCGCCGCCGTCCACCGTGCTCGACAACACCGCGCCGAAAGCACAGTGAGCGAGACCGCACCGCCGCTTCGGCTGCTGTACTTCGCCTGGTTGCGCGAACGGGTCGGCGTCAGCGAGGAAACCCTGGCGCTGCCCGAAGGTGTCGCCACCGTCGGCGACCTGACCGCGTGGCTGCGCGCGCGCGGCCCTGGCTATGCGGCGGCATTCGCCAGCCCGGTGGTGCGCTGCGCGGTCAATCAGGACTTCGCAACCGCCGAGGCCCCGGTCGCGCCCGGCGACGAAGTGGCGTTCTTTCCGCCGGTCACCGGGGGCTGAGATGGCCGCAACCGTGCGGGTGCAGACCGCGCCGTTCGATATCGCCGCCGAACTGGCGGCGCTGAGCGCCGGGCGCACCGATATCGGCGGCATCGGCTGCTTCGTGGGCAACGTGCGCGACAGCGCGGGCGGGCGGGCCATCGCGGCGATGACGCTGGAACACTATCCCGGCATGACCGAACGGGCGCTGGCCGCCATCGCCGCCGAAGCGGAACAACGCTGGGCGTTGCTCGGGATTACCCTGATCCACCGGGTTGGGCGGCTGCTGCCCGGCGAGGCCATTGTGCTGGTGCTGGCCGCCAGCGCCCACCGGCAGGCGGCGCTGGACGCCACCGCCTTCCTGATCGACTGGCTGAAAACCCGCGCCCCGTTCTGGAAGAAAGAAACCTTCGCCGATGGCGGCGAGGACTGGGTGACGGCGAAAGACACCGACGATGCGGCGGCGGCGCGGTGGTGACCATTTATGTTGCGATATCGTAACATTATGGGCGTGCGGACGCGGCGGCCGCTAAGCACGATTTAACGCGGCACGCGGTGCGGCTTGCAGAGCGGTGACGGGCCTGGGGATCGATGCACGCGGGCCTGCTGGCGGGCGTGGCGCGGTGCGGCGCCTGGGTGTGGCCTGCGGGGCGGCGGGCAGCCCGGCCCCCAGCATGACGCAGAGCGGCCGCAGCGCCCGGCGAAGCTGCGGCACGGTATCGAGCATCGCCGCAACCTCCGGCCGCGCCAGCCAGACCTGCAACAGCGGCGCGGCGCGCGCGGTTTCCGGGATCAGCCGTACGAGCCAAGCCCTGCCAGTGGGCAGCGCCGGGGTGGCCGGGCGGCGCGGCCCAGCGGACGGGCGCGGCGGGCGGCGGTGCGGATAGCGCCTTGTCTGCCCGGCGGCGGCCCGGGCAACGAGGCCGCCGGCCTGATGTTGAATGGCGCGGATGCGGTTCCAGATGCGCCCGAGCAGCAAGCCGTGGATCTGGCGCCGGTGGCCAAAGCGGGCAAGATGCTCCAGCAGCAGCGCGACGAACGCGGCAAAGTGCTGGATGATGGCGGCGGAGGACATGGCAGCACGTCTAACATTTGTTTGTTAGATTGTCAAGCGGCCGAGGGTCAGCGCCGCTTGCGGGCGGGTGGCGTGCCCTGGGCTGCCGCGCGTTGTTGATTGAGATCGAGCAGGCGGGCGAGCACTTCGTCGCCGGGCAGATCGGCAGGCCAGCCATAGGCGGCGGCGACGGCTTCATCCAGCGCGCGGTGCAGATGGTCCAGCCACGCGCCTTCGGGCGTGCCGCGCGTGTTGTACAGATTGGTCAGTGTGCGGGTTTTCAGCGTCGCGGCGGCGGCAGAGTTTTTCGGGATCAGACGGTCAGGGAAGCCGGGCACGATTTCGGGCACGCGGTCCACGAGGTCCGGCGGGTTCAGCCAATGGTCGCGCGCCGCCACCAGCGCACGGGCGGCGGCGGCGATTTTTACCGCGTGCGGGTCGCGGGCGTAGGCGGCGGCTGGGATGTTTGGCGTCAGGTTCTCGGGGAACGGGAATGTGGCGAAGGTGGTGCTGGGGGTGTAGCGGGGGCGATCCTCCAATGACGACCCCATACGGATGCTCCACAGTTCATGGACGCGGCTATGGAGGATTCCGAAGGTTGTGTCGTCGTCGCGGGCAATGACAATGAGGTTCTTGTCC
>JANYDF010000117.1 GCA_025359905.1 Rhodospirillales bacterium | reverse complement strand
GTGCCGACCTGTTGCAGCACGCCGTCGCGCAGCACGGCAATTTTGGTCGCCAGCGTCATCGCCTCGATCTGATCGTGAGTCACGTAAACGATGGTCGTTCCAGTGGCGGCGTGCAGCTTCTTGATTTCGGTGCGCATGTCCACGCGCAGCTTGGCGTCCAGGTTGGATAACGGCTCGTCGAACAAAAACAGCTTGGGGTCGCGCACCAAGGCGCGGCCCATCGCCACGCGCTGGCGCTGGCCGCCGGACAACTGGCTCGGCTTGCGGTCGAGCAGATGCGGCATTTGCAGCAGCTTGGCCACCCGCTGCACCGCCGCCTCGCGCTCCGGCTTGGCCACACCGCGCATTTCCATGCCGAACGCCATGTTCTGCGCCACCGTCATGTTCGGGTATAGCGCATACGACTGGAACACCATGGCGATGTCGCGCTTGGACGGGCGCAGGTCGTTGACCACGGCGCCGTCGATCAGAATGTCGCCGCCGGTGATGGTCTCCAGCCCGGCAATCGCGTTCAGCAACGTGGACTTGCCGCAGCCGGACGGGCCGACCAGCACCAGGAAGCCGCCTTTCTCCAAGTCCAGATCGATGCCTTTCAGCACATCCACCCGGCCGTAGCGCTTTTGCAGGTTCTTGATTTCGAGGAACGCCATCGCGGTTATCCTTTCACGGCGCCAGCCATCAGCCCGCGCACGAAGTAGCGCCCGGCGACGACGTAGACGAACAGGGTGGGGAAGGCCGCGATGATCGCAGCCGCCATGTCGACGTTGTATTCCTTCACGCCGGTCGACGTATTCACCAGATTGTTCAGCGCCACCGTCATCGGCACCCCGTCGCCGGAAGCAAACGACGAGCCGAACAGGAAGTCGTTCCAGATATTGGTGAACTGGAAGATCACCGTGACGATGATGATCGGCCCGGACGCCGGCAGCAGGATGCGGCTGAAAATCTGGAAGAACCCGGCGCCGTCGATTTGCGCCGCGCGCACCAGTTCGCTGGGGAATGCCTCGTAGTAATTGCGGAAGAACAGCGTGGTGAAGCCCAGCCCGTAGATCACGTGCACCAGCACCAGCCCGGCGATGGAATTGCCCAAACCCACCATGCCCAGCACCCGCGCCACCGGGATCAGCACCGCCTGGAACGGGATGAAGCAGGCAAACAGCATCAGCGCGAACACCGGCTTGTGGCCGGGGAAGCGCCACTTGGTTAGAATATAGCCGTTGATCGCCCCCAGCAGGGTCGAGATGGCGACGGCGGGCACCACCATTTCGATGGAATTGCCGAAGTAACCCTTGATGCCGCCGCAGGTCAGCCCGATGCAGGCGGTGCCCCAGGCCGACAGCCACGGCGCGATGGTGGGATGCTGCGGCAGCGACAGCATGTTGCCGTCGCGGATCTCGTCCAGCGTCTTGAACGAGGTGATCAGCATGACGAACAGCGGCGTCAGGAAGATCACCGCGAACACCAGCAGCAATCCGTAGATGACGATCTTGCTGGCCAGCGAGCCGCCAGCCATACCGGATTCGACCCGCGCGCTCACCGCTGCTTCTCCCGCAGTTCGGAATACAGATATGGCACGATGATGGCGGCCACCGTCATCAGCATGATGACCGCACTCGACGCGCCGACCGACATCTGATTGCGGGTGAAGGTGTACGAATACATGAAGGTGGAGGGCAATTCGGTGGCATTGCCGGGGCCGCCGCCGGTCAGCGCGATCACCAGATCGTACGACTTGATCGCCATATGGGTCAGCACGATGAACGCCGACAGAAACACCGGGCGCAGTGCCGGAATGACGATGCGGCGATAGGTGGCGTAGGTGGAGGCGCCGTCGATCTGCGCCGCCTTCATGATCTCGCCGTCGATGCCGCGCAGCCCGGCCAGGAACATCGCCATGCAGAACCCGGCAGCCTGCCAGACCCCGGCAATCACCACGGTGTAGATCGCCATGTCGGCGTTCACCAGCCAGTCGAAGTGAAAGCTGGTCCAGCCCCAATCCTGCATGGTCTTTTCCAGCCCGGTGCCGGGATTGAGGAACCACTTCCAGGCGGTGCCGGTGACGATGAACGAGACGGCCATCGGATACAGATAGATCGGCCGCAGCACGCCCTCGCCGCGGATTTTCTGGTCGAGCAGAATGGCCAGCGTAAGGCCGAGCGCGATGCAGATCGCCACATACAGCACGCCGAAAATGGCGATGTTCTTCAGCGCCATCCACCAGCTTGGCTGGGCGAACAGCCGCATGTACGAATCGAACCCGGTCAGCGTGTAGACCGGCATCATGCGGCTATGGGTGAACGACAGATAAATCGTCCACAGAATGAAGCCGTAGACGAACAGCAGGATCACCGCGAACGACGGCGCCAGCACAAGGCGCGGCAGCCAGTCCTGTAATTTATCGCGCATACTGGCGCGTTCGTGGCTGATGGCCCGGGTGGCGGTCGTCGTGGACACGGTTTCCCTCCCCTGCGGCGCACGCGGCGGCGAATTTTAGGGGCGATTCGCCGCCGGGGCCGTCATTTGCTGCTTGCCGTCGCGCCGCTGTCACCCCGGCCTGCGCCGGGGTGACAGTCGTGGGTCAGACTTACTTCGCCGCCGCGATCGCCTTCGGGAACTCGGCGAAGGCCTGATCGGCAGTGATCTGGCCTTCGAATTCCTTGGTGATCACGTCGGACATCGCGTTCTGGATGGCCGGCGGCACGCCGTAGCCCTGGGCGGACGAGCCGAGCAGGGTGCCCTTCGCCACGGCTTCCTTCAGGTCGGCCATGCCCTTCTTGCCGCAGGCGTCAAACGCGGTGTCGGGCACGTCGGTGCGGGCCGGGGCCGACCCCTTGATGACGTTGAACGCCGACTGGAAGGCTGCGGTTTCGATGTCGGCCGCCATCTTGCTGGCCCCGGCGTCGAGCGGCGCGCTGCCGTGCTTGAAGAACACGAACTGGTCGGCGTTGAAGGTCACCACGCCCTGGGTGCCGGGGAAGCGGAAGCACAGGAAGTCCTTGCCCGGCTCTTTCTTGGCGTTGATGAACTCGCCCTTGGCCCAGTCGCCCATCACCTGCAACAGCGCATCGCCCTTGATCACCATGCTGGTGGCCAGGTTCCAGTCGCGGCCCGGAAAGTTCTTGTCGGCGTAGCTGGCGATCTTGGCCAGACGCTTGAACGCGGTGTGCATCGCGTCCGACGACAGTGCCTTCGGGTCGAGCTCGATCATCGCCTTCTGATACAGCTCGGCGCCGCCGGTGGTCAGCACGATCGAGTCGAACAGCGTGGCTTCCTGCCACGCCTGGCCGCCCTGGGCGAGCGGCGTGATGCCGAGCGCCTTGGCCTTGTCCATCACCGCGATCAGCTCGTCGAAATTGGCCGGCGCCGGGCCGCCCACCTTGTCCATGGCCGCCTTGCTGACCCAAATCCAGTTGGTCGAATGCACATTGACCGGCGAGGCGATCCACTTGCCCTCATAGGTGGCGAATTTCTGGATCGCCTTGGGAATGGCGGTGTCCCAGTGATTGGCCACCGCAATCGGCGTCAGATCGGCCAGCGCACCGGCTTCGGCCCAGTCCAGAATGGCATAGCCCAGCATCTGCGACGCCGTCGGCGGATTGCCCGACGTCATCCGCGCCTTCAGCGTCGTCATCGCGCCCGACCCGCCGCCACCGGCCACCGGCGCATCCTTCCACTCAACCCC
>JANYDF010000097.1 GCA_025359905.1 Rhodospirillales bacterium | reverse complement strand
CATCCTTGGTGAAGGGCAGAGCATGAAAAAGTTTGGGATCTACGTGGCGATGGCGCTCGGCGCCGCCAGCTTGGCCCCCGCCGCTTCGGCGGCGACAGCGTGCGCCAGCTTCGACGATTTTCTCAACACAAGCTGCCCCTTGAGTTGGGGTGGCGTGCAATTTTACGGCACCGTCGACCTCGGGGTGATCTATCAGACCCACGGCGTGCCTTCGAACCGCTACGCCACGACAGGCGTTGAGGAGATGATCTCGAAGAACAGCAACGGTCGGCACTTCGGCTTGGCGCCGAACGGCTAGAGTCAGTCGGTGATCGGCATTCGGGGCGACGAGGAATTCGCCCCCGGCTGGTCGTTCGTGTTCAACGCCGAGACCGGCTTCAATCCGTT
Organism: Rhodospirillales bacterium; assembly: GCA_025359905.1. Taxonomy (GTDB): domain Bacteria; phylum Pseudomonadota; class Alphaproteobacteria; order Acetobacterales; family Acetobacteraceae; genus CAIPHQ01. The sequence continues at coordinate 18,839 of JANYDF010000097.1, read as the reverse complement.
GTCGCTGCAACTCGCCAACGGCTCGAAGTCGCTGGTGCAGAACAACGGCCTGCCCCTCAATCGCCAGACCGCCTTCGGCGACTCGAGCCGCGCCGGCCAGTGGGACAACTCGCAAGGCTTTGTCGGCGTGAAATCGGCCGACTTCGGCACACTGACGGTCGGACGGGTCAACATGCTGACGCTGGACGGCGTCAGTGCCTATGACCCGTTGGGCGCTGCCAATGCGTTCTCGGTCATTGGCTTCTCGTCGTTCACCTCCGGCACCGGCAACGGCGAGGACGCCCGCGCCAACACGGCGGTGAAGTATCGCATCAGCAGCGGCCCGTTCCGCGCTGCCGCGCTCTATCAGTTCGGCGGCTACGATCTCGGCAACGCCGCCACGCGGGCCTACCAGTTCCAGATCGGCGGCGACATTCCGACCGGCGGCGTCGGCAAGGCTTCGGTCGATGCCATCTACAGCAAGCTGATCGATGCGGTTGCCTCGGCGCCGCTGACCGCAGCGCAGAACCTGCTGCATCCGGGCACGCTGTCGGCGACGATCTCAAACAACACAGGCCTCATGCTGCTGGCGAAGTACGCCATTGGGCCGGTGACCGTGTCGGGCGGATACGAGCACATCGTGTTCCAAAACCCGAGCACCCCGCAGGGCAACTTCACCAACATCGGTGGATATCATATCAGCAGCGCGACCAACAACGCCTATACCGCCAGCAAGACGGTGCAGGTGTTCTGGGGCGGTGCCAAATATGCTGTCACCGATAAGCTGGATATTGCTGCGGCTTACTATCACTATCTGCAAAGCAACTTCGCGGCGGTGTCGTGCTCCAACACGTCATCGTCCAAATGCGAAGGTACGCTCGATGCGGTGTCGTTCGACGCAGACTACAAGGTGCTGCCGAAGGTCGACCTCTACACCGGCGTGATGTTCTCCTCGGTGGCTGGCGGGTTGGCGAGCGGATATCTCAACCACGTCACGGCCGATCCGATGGTTGGCGCGCGCTTCCGGTTCTGATGCGGCTGCTGGCGGGTCATGCCCGCCAATGCGGCCAAGCCCGCCGCGTGCCAAGGCATGCGGCGGGCTTTCGTTTGCCGTCGAGAACGCTGACCGGTTGATTGCATCGGCACGGCGTGACAGCGTGCGGACCTATGTCGATCATCCCCTCAAAATCCCGCCCAATCTCACAAGCGGCTCACCGCCTCATTATTCGGGTGGACTTGGCGTCCGGCGCGCGCATTGGGCCGGGCAAGGTCGCCTTGCTTGAAGAAATCACGCGCACGGGGTCCATCTCCGCCGCCGGGCGCGCGCTGCGCATGTCGTATCGCCGCGCCTGGGAGTTGGTCGAGGATTTGAACTCAAATCTTGGCACCCCGGTGGTGAGCACGGCCGCAGGCGGCGCGGGTGGCGGCGGCGCACGGCTGACGCCAGCGGGCCAAGCGGTGGTGTCGGCCTACCGGGCCATGGAAGCCGCGGCCGAAGCGGCGGCGGCATCGCATTTGGCGATTCTGGATCGCACTTTCGGCAAGGATCCCGCCCCGCCGGGCTGAATCGCTTTCTGTGCGGTCGATTCAAGCCAGCCGCGCGCACGCGCCGCTTGCACCCGCCCTGCTGTGAAGCTACGCGAAAGCGGCATCCGGTCAGCGGGACCGGGAACAGCGGAGAAGTACCATGGGCTACAGGGTCGCGGTCGTCGGCGCCACCGGGGCAGTCGGGCGCGAAATGCTCAAAACCCTGGCCGAGCGGAACTTCCCGATCGACGATATTGCCGCCGTCGCCTCCGGGCGCTCGGCCGGCTCGCAGGTGTCGTTCGGCGACAAGCGCGTGCTGACGGTGCAAAATCTCGAAAAGTTCGACTTCACCGGCTGGGACATCGGGCTGTTCAGCCCCGGTGCGTCTATTTCGGCCATTCATGCCCCGCGCGCGGCGGCGGCGGGCTGCATCGTCATCGACAACACCAGTCAGTTCCGCATGGACCACGACGTGCCGCTGGTGGTGCCCGAGGTGAACCCGCAGGCGCTGAAGCGCGTCAAGCGCGGCATCATCGCCAACCCGAATTGCTCGACCATTCAAATGGTCGTCGCCCTCAAGCCGCTGCATGACCGCTTCCGCATCAAGCGCGTCGTCGTGGCCACCTACCAGTCGGTCTCTGGGGCGGGCAAGGAAGGCATGGACGAACTGCACGTTCAAACCAAGGCTGGGTTCGTCAACGATCCGATCGTCAACGAGGTGTTCACCAAGCCGATCGCCTATAACTGCATTCCACACATCGACAAGTTCATGGACGACGGGTCGACCAAGGAAGAATGGAAGATGGCGGTCGAGACCCGCAAGATCCTCGATCCGGACATCAAGGTGTTCGCCACCTGCGTGCGCGTGCCGGTGTTCATCGGGCATTCCGAGGCGGTGAACGTGGAATTCGAACTGCCGGTGACCGTCGAGGAAGCGCGCGCCCTGCTGCGCGAGGCCCCCGGCGTGACGGTGTTCGACCAGCACGAGGACGGCGGTTACATCACGCCGATCGAGTGTCAGGGCGAGGACGCCACCTTCGTCAGCCGCCTGCGCCGCGATCCGACAGTGGAGAACGGTCTGGCGTTCTGGTGCGTGTCCGACAATCTGCGCAAGGGTGCCGCCTTGAACGCTGTTCAAATTGCCGAGACCTTGGTGGCGCAGGGCCTGCTCGCCCGCAAAGCCGCGTGATACGTGATTGACCTGCTCACCGGCGCGCCGTGGCTTTGCCTCGGCGTGGCCGGTTTGCTGGAAACCGGCTGGGTGGTGCTGCTGAAGCGCTCCGACGGGTTTTCGGTGCTGTGGGCCAGCGTGCTGTGTCTGGCCGCGATGGTGGCCAGCTTTTGGTTCATGTCGCTGTCGTTGCGCACGCTGCCGATGGGCACCGTCTACGCGGTGTGGACCGGCATTGGCGCCTCCGCCGGGCTGTTCTGGGGCATCGCGATGGAGGGCGAACCGCTGACCGCCGTGCGGGTGGTTTGCGTGTGTCTGATCCTCGCGGGGGTCGCCGGATTGAAGCTGGGCTCCTGACGCATGGCGGTTGCCCGCTGGATGTTGCGCTGCGATAGCGCCTTGCCGCTTGGTCGCGTTGACCCCCTGCCAGTGCAGGACTAAGGGAACGCCACGGACCCGCCGGAATACAGGAGTTCGCTCAGAATGACAGACGTTCGCGAAGCCCTGATGGTGGGCCGCGCCTCCGACGGCAGGCTGGTCCGCCGCCCGCTGTCGCCGCATTTGCAGATCTATCGTTGGCCGCTGTCGATGGCGACCTCCATCCTGCACCGCGTCAGCGGCGTGGCGCTGGCGGTCGGCACGCTGCTGCTGGTCTGGTGGCTCGCCGCCGCCGCTGCGTCGGACGACGCTTACGCTACCGTGTCGTGGTTCCTGCGCTCCTGGCTCGGCGTGATCTGCCTGCTCGGCTGGATCGCTGCCCTGTGGTACCACTTCCTCAACGGCATCCGCCATCTGGTGTGGGATGCCGGATTCGGTTTCGCCAAACCGCAGATCGACAGCAGCACCTATTTCGTGCTCGGCGCCACTGCGGCGCTGACCCTGCTGACCTGGATCGCGCTGTTCACTCAGCTTTAGGAGTCGCCGATGTCCGAGACCGTGAAGGCTGCGGCCGGCCACAATGCGGGCGGCCCGCGCGTGAAGATGATGCGCACCACGCTGGGGCAGGTGCGCGGCCTGGGCAGCGCCAAGACTGGCGTCGAGCATTGGTGGATCGAGCGGCTGACCTCGGTTGCCATGATCCCGATGACGCTGTGGTTCATCTATTCGGCGCTGCATCTGGCGGGGCATTCGCGCCTCGAAGTGGCGCACTGGGCCGCCAACCCGATCAACGCCGCCGTCATGGTAGCGCTGCTGCTGACCGTGTTCCGCCACATGGGCCTGGCCCTGATGGTGGTGGTGGACGACTACATCCACGCCCGGGCAGCGCACATGGCAATGCTGCTGCTCATCAAGGGCGGCACCACGCTGCTTGCCCTCATTGGCATCATCGCCACGTTGCGGTTGGCCTTTACCGGCTGAATTCTCCGGCCGCCGCGCGCGGCCGTTCCTGGACGGAGCTGTCATGAACGCGATCAGCAAGCCCAGCCTGGGCGCTTACACGGTGATCGACCACACCTACGACGTGGTCGTCGTCGGCGCCGGCGGCGCGGGATTGCGAGCCACGCTCGGCATGGGCGCGGCCGGGTTGAAGACCGCCTGCATTACCAAGGTGTTCCCCACTCGCAGCCACACCGTGGCGGCACAGGGCGGCATCGGCGCAGCCCTTGGCAACATGGGTGAGGACGATTGGCGCTGGCACATGTACGACACCGTGAAGGGGTCGGACTGGCTCGGCGACCAGGATGCCATCGAGTACATGTGCCGCGAGGCGATTCCGGCGATCTACGAGCTCGAACACTTCGGCGTGCCGTTCAGCCGCACCGAGGATGGCCGCATCTATCAGCGCCCGTTCGGCGGCCACATGAAGGACTACGGCAAAACCCCGGCGATGCGCGCCTGTGCCGCCGCCGACCGGACCGGCCACGCCATCCTGCACACGCTGTATCAGCAGAGCCTGAAGCACGAAGTCGAGTTCTTCGTGGAATATTTCGCTCTTGACCTGATCATGGACGACCAGGGCGTCTGCCGGGGCGTGATCGCTTGGTGCCTGGAAGACGGCACCATCCATCGGTTTCGCGCCCAGTCCACCGTGCTGGCCACCGGCGGCTATGGCCGCGCCTTCCTGTCCTGCACCTCGGCGCACACCTGCACCGGCGATGGCGGCGGCATGGTGCTGCGCGCCGGACTGCCCGCGCAGGACATGGAATTCGTCCAGTTCCACCCCACCGGCATCTTCCCGGCTGGCTGCCTGATCACCGAGGGCGCGCGCGGCGAGGGGGGCTATCTGACCAACTCCGAGGGCGAACGCTTCATGGAGCGTTACGCGCCGTCGGCCAAGGATCTGGCCAGCCGCGACGTGGTCAGCCGCTCGATGACGCTGGAGATCAACGCCGGGCGCGGCTGCGGGCCGAACAAAGATTACATCATGCTGCATCTGGAACATCTGGGGGCGGACATCCTGCATGAGCGTCTGCCCGGCATTTCCGAAACCGCGAAGGTGTTCGCGGGCGTCGATGTCACCAAGGCGCCAATCCCGGTGTTGCCGACGGTGCACTATAACATGGGCGGTATCCCGACCAACTTGCATACCGAAGTGCTGCGCCCGACCCCGGACAACCCCGACGCTATCGTGCCCGGCCTGATGGCGGTGGGCGAAGCGGCCTGCGTGTCCGTCCATGGCGCCAACCGCCTCGGCACCAACTCGCTGCTCGATCTGGTGGTATTCGGCCGCGCCGCCGCGCACCGCGCCGCCGAAATCCTTAAACCCGGCGCTGGGCAGCCGGCGTTGCCGCCGAAGGCAGGGGAGGCGTCGCTCGACCGCCTCGACCGCACACGCAACGCCAAGGGCAGCACCAAGGTCGCGGATCTGCGGCTGGACATGCAACGCACGATGCAGGCGCACGCGGCGGTGTTCCGCAACAGCGATAGCCTGACCAAAGGCGTCGAGAAGATGCACAAGGTGTGGGGCGGCCTGTCCGACATCTCGGTGGCCGACCGCAGCCTGATCTGGAACAGCGATCTGGTCGAGGCGCTGGAACTGCAAAACCTGATGGGCAACGCGATGGCCACCATGGCCGGGGCCGAAGCTCGCCAGGAAAGCCGTGGCGCGCAGGCGCACGACGACTTCCCCGACCGCGACGATGCCAACTGGATGAAGCACACGCTGGCGTGGGTCGATGACAAAGGCGCGGTGAAGCTCGACTACCGCCCGGTGAAGATGCAGACGCTGACCAACGATGTGTCCGTGTTTCCGCCAAAGAAGCGGGTTTACTAAGGCCAAGCTGAGTCGCTGGACGAAACGAGGTATCAGATGGTCGAATTTGCGCTGCCGGCGAACAGCAAGGTCCAACAGGGCCGCACCCACAAGGCGCCCGCCGGGGCCAAGCATGTGCGGGCGTTCAAGATCTATCGCTGGAACCCGGATGACGGGCAGAATCCGCACACCGATACCTACGAGATCGACCTCGACGCCTGCGGCCCGATGGTGCTTGACGCGCTGATCAAGATCAAAAACGAAGTCGACCCCACGCTGACCTTCCGCCGCTCGTGCCGCGAAGGCATCTGCGGCAGTTGCGCGATGAGCATCGACGGCGTGAACACGCTGGCTTGCCTGAAGCCGATCGACGAAGTGAAGGGCGCCGTGCGCATCAACCCGCTGCCGCATATGCCGGTGGTGAAGGATCTGGTGCCCGATTTGAGCCAAGCCTACGCGCAACTGCGCAGCATTGAGCCGTGGCTGAAGGCCGACACCCCCCCGCCGCCGGACGCTGAGCGCCGCCAGAGCAAGGAGGAGCGCGCCAAGCTCGATGGCATGTGGGAGTGCATTCTGTGCTTCTGCTGCACCACATCTTGCCCGAGCTATTGGTGGAATGGCGACCGCTACCTCGGCCCGGCCGTGCTGATGCAGGCGTATCGCTGGATCGCCGACAGCCGCGACGAATGCACCGGTGAGCGGCTGGACGCGCTGCAAGACCCGTTCAAGCTGTATCGCTGCCACACCATCATGAACTGCACGCAGACCTGCCCGAAGGGGCTGAACCCGGCGCAGGCAATTGGCGAAATCAAGCAATTGATGCTGGAGCGGCAGGGCTGAACCAACGTCGTGTCCTCTCCCGTACTTCGGGAGAGGGTGGCGTCCAGCGCCGGGTGGGGCTAGTGCCTCAGCCGCCGACTTGCGGTAAAGGCGCCCTATGTTCGAAGGCCCCATCACCCCCGGCCGCCGCCGCGCCGCCTGGATCGACAGCCTGTTCGTCGACCATGCGGTGTTCCGTACCGTGTGGGACAACTTCCACGCGGTCATCCCCGGCAAGTTGTACCGCTGCAACCACCCCACGCCGTCGCGCCTCGCCCGGCTCAAGCAGCGCTACGGCCTGAAAACCCTGGTCAATTTGCGCGGCCATCGCCGCTGCGGCTCGGACGCGCTTTCGCGTGAGGCGGCGGCGATGCTTGGGCTCAACCATATCGACATGGCGTTCGAAAGCCGTGGCGCGCCGCACCGCGAGCGGATTTTGCGCTTTCACGGCTACTACCGAACGATGCAGTTCCCCGCCCTGATGCATTGTAAGTCGGGCGCCGACCGCACCGGCCTCGCGGGCGGCTTGGCGATCATGTTCGAGGGCGGCACTTCTGCCGAGGCGATGCGGCAATTGTCGTGGCGCTACGGCCATTTCAACAAATCGCCAACCGGCGTGCTGGACGCGTTTTTCATCCACTACGCCACGGTGGCCGAGGGGCGCATCCCGTTCCTGGAATGGGTTGCCACCGAATACGACGAAGTGGCGCTGCGGGCGCGGTTCCGCGCCAGCGGGCTGTCCAGTTTCATCAACGATAAGGTGTTGCGGCGCGAATAGCGGTTACCCGTCCACCGTCTCCGGCGTCCGGTGCTTGGTAATCTTCGCCCAGACATGCTCGCCCGACGTGGTGCGCCCGTATTTCGGCGGATGCGCCGCATCGGTGCAGGTCGGCAGGCACTCGATCACCGCGTCGTAATTCGGCTGGTGGAAGAACGCCATCGAGATGCGGTCGGCCGCCGCCCCCGCCTCCAGCGGCGGGTTCACCACCCGGTGCAGCGTCGAGCGCCAGCGGTCGTTGGTCCATTCCGCCATCAGGTCGCCGAGGTTGACCACGAAGGTGCCGGGAATAAACGGCACGTCGATCCACGCGCCGTCCAGCCCATGCACCTGCAAGCCGCCCGGCGACTCGTCGGTTTTCAGAATGGTCAGGCTGCCGTAGTCGGTATGCGCCCCGGCGCGCAATTGCCCCGGCAGCGGCGGCACGGTTTGCGGCGGGTAGTGCAGCACGCTGAAATTGGTGATGTGGCGGTCGATGGACGAGGCGAAATACGGCTCGTCCAGGCCCAGCCCGAGTGCGAAGCCGCGCATTAGCGTGGCCGCCAATTGCTCCAGTGCGCTGTAGTATTCCTCCCAGGCCGCGCGGAAGCCGGGCATTTCGGGCCAGAAATTCGGCGCGAAGAAATTCGCCGGCTTGGCGGCCCGCGCATAAGCATCGTCCGGCACATTGTGCGGTCCGGTGGAAAAGCTTTCTTTCAGATCGGGCGGCGTCACATCGTCCAGGCTATAGGCCAGCGCCTCGTTGCCCGGCGCGATATAGCCGCGATAACGGTCCGGCGGCATCGCCAGCGCCTTTTTGGCCTCCAGCGGCCATGCAAAGAACTGCCGCGATACCGCGCGCATCCGCTCGACCAGCGCGTCTGGAACACCGTGGCCGGACACGATCAGAAACCCCAGATCGGTGCAGGCGCGGTCGAGTTGCCGCCCAACCTCGGCGCGTGACGCTGGATCGGCGCTCGACAATCCGGCAATGTCAATCACGGGGATGCCCTGGGTCATGCCGCTGCCTTTCGTCCTGCGAAGCGCGATGAAACGCTAATCATGCGGGGCCCCAGCGTCAAACGCCGTCTGGATTGCGCGCCGGGATAGCGAACGCCACGCACCAGTTTTGCAGCGGATACGGGCGGCCGATGAGGGCCGGATGGTTGGCGCCCGGCCGGTGCCCGGTGTGCGGATCGTAGACGTAGCAATCCCGCGCGATCTCGTCGTCGCTGTCGTGCAGCGCGCCGCGCCCGCCATGCCATTTGTCGGCATAGCGCGCCGTGACACTCCCCTGCGTCCGCCGGGCCAGGGTGAGTTGCACGCTGAACGGGCTGGTGAACTGGACAGCGACGATGCCGACGCGGCCGTTGCCGTCCAGCACGGTAAAGCCGCGATCCTTCGGCTCCACGATGCGCTGCGCGATGAACGGCCGCCCCCATTGCAGCGGCGGCAGCGGCACGTGGAAATCCAGGTCCAGCGTCTTGCCGCTCACTTCGGCCCGCACCGGATGCAGCGGCTGCCAGTGCTGATGCAGCGTCAGCACCCGGTGCAGCACCTTGCCGAACTGGGCGCCGAGCCAGCGGTAGCCGTTGGGGTCCAAATGGCCAAACTTTTCGGTCACCGGGTAGCTTGGGGCCACCATGAAAACGCCGGGGTCTTCCAGCGCGCATTCCAACTGCGCCTGCGGCACCGTCTGCGTGTCCGTCGCGTATTCGCCGCCGGTTTGGTACATGAACAGTCCCGGCACGCTGTGCTGCGCTGCCGCGAGGTCGGTCAGTGCATCCCGGTAGAACTGCCGCAGCAGGGCCTTGTATTCGGCGGTGCCGGACGCCGCGCCGAGCGTGCCGCGATTGTTGTTCTCGCCCTGCAGGAACAACAGTGCGGTAATGCCGTAACTCAGGCCATCGGCCTCCGCCGCGCCGCGCGCCAGCCGCACGCAGTCGCGCAGGCGCTGAAACAAGTCCGGATTGGCGCCCTTCGACAGGCCCTCCAGCGAGCGTTGGCCGACCCCGCAGGAACTGCCCAGCAGCCGCTGTGCGCCCGGTTGCCCGCCTGCCGCCAATTGCTTGCCGCGCCAGAAATTCAGCGCACCCTCCAACACCGTCTCGCCCGGATGGCCCGCATGCTCCGGCAGCGCCGCAACCTGCGCGCCGGTCAACAGCGCCCCGGTATGGCCGTCCTGCACCGTGGCGATCAGCGGGCGGAACACCGGCGGCCCCACCGGCTGCCAAACCGCCGCCTTGTCGCGGAGCGGCCGCACGCTGCCGCCCAGCATCAGCGAATCGAACGGCTGGGTCTGCGACAGCGCCGGCCAGCCCTCGTATCCGACCGCGAGCGATTGGCCGTAGCTGATCACGTGGTTGATATCGCACGCCGGGCGCGCGAGGCGGGGATGGTCAGTCATGCGGCGCTTTCCGTCGCATCCGGTTGGCTGTCATACCGGCTCGCTCAACGCAGGAACCCCCGCGTCTCCGCCACCGCCTGCGCCAGCCCCATCCGCTGCACCAGCACGCCATGCGGAAACGCCGATAACAATCGCGTCGGTGTCTGCCGGTCGAGAAGAACAAAGACGCCGCGATCTGTCGCACTGCGGATCAATCGGCCGAACGCCTGCCGCAGCCGGAAACGCGCGACCCGGTCGTCGAAGCCTTTCGGGTCGCCGTCCGACAGATGGATGCGCCGCTCGCGGTGCAGAATGTCCGGGCGCGGCCAGGGCACCCGGTCGAACACCACCAGCCGCAGCGCCCGGCCCGGCACGTCCACGCCGTCGCGCATCGCATCGGTGCCGAGCAGGCAGCTTTCTTCCTCGGTGCGAAAAATATCGACCAGTGTTGCGTTGTCCATCGCATCGACATGCTGGGCGAACAGCGGCAGCCCGGCCGCCTCCAGTGCCGGGGCGATCTTGGCGTGCACCGCTTGCAGGCGGCGAATGGCGGTGAACAGCCCGAGCGCGCCGCCGCCGGAGGCCAAGAACAGCGCGCGGTAAGCGGCGGCCAGCGCGTTGGCGTCGCCGCCCGCCACGTCGCTGACCACGAAGGCGCGGGTCTGCGCCGCATAGTCGAACGGGCTGGCCACCGCGATGCGGATCGCCGGGCGCGGCAGATGGATGGCCCCGGCGCGGGTTTCCGCCGCTGCCCAGGCGGCCTGCGGATCGTCCTCGCCGGTGTCGCGCAACGTGGCCGAGGTCACCAGCAGCCCGTGCGCCGAGCGCGCCAGCGTCGCGGCAAACGGAATGGTTGGGTCGAGCCAGTGGCTGTGCAGTCCCACATCGGCATCCTGCCCGCGATTGCCCCAGCGTTCGTCGCCACTGCGCCGGGCTAGGTAGAGAAACCGCACATGGTCCGGCCGGGTGCCCGGCGCGGGCGGCTGGGCGGCGGTGGCGCGCAGCATGGACTGCCACGCGGTCAACGGGTCGATGGCGCGGCGTTTCAGCGACCGGCAGGCCGCCTCGATCCGGTTGCGGGTGGCCTCGTCGAGCTCCTCCGATTCGTCGTCCAAACGCGCCGCCAGCCGTTCGGCCAGGGTCGCCAGCGGGGCGGCGATGCGGGCGAAGGCGCGGGCCAGCACCTCGGCGGCGCGTGGCAGGTCCGGCAGCACCGGGTGCAGGTCGCATTCCAGGCTGAACATGCTGGGCTCGCCGTCATTGGGCTGGCGCGCCAAGACCTGCTGACGCGCCAGCCGCAGGAAGGCCTCGGTGGGATTCTGCTGACCTGGCTCCACACCGCCCAGATCGGGCGCCGCATCGGCCAGCCGCGTGCCCCAGCCGAGGCTCGGCAAGCTGCGGGTGGCTTGCAGCGCGGCGTCGAGCGGGGCTTCCAACTCGGCGCTGCCTGCCACCAGTTCCTCGATGCGCCGCCGCAACCCGCGCGCGCGGGAGCGGCCGCCCTCGGCGCCGAGCAGCCAGCGGCGCAACTCGGCGGTCTCGGCGCCGGACAACTCGGCCGAGAACGCGCCGTCGGCGGCGTCGAATACGTGGTGGCCTTCGTCGAAAACATAGCGCGACGGCACCGTGGCGTCGTCGATGCCGCCGCCCCAGTTGAAGGCGTAGGCCGCCTGACTCATCACCAGCGCATGATTGGCCACCACAATGTCGGCAGTGCGGGCGCGGCGGACGGTGTGTTCGACGAAGCAGCGCTTCCAGTGCGGGCAGGCGGCGTGGATGCACTCGCCGCGCCGGTCGGCGACCCCGTATAACAATCCGGCGCCGAACAATTCACCGAACCAGCCGGGCAAATCGCCGCCCTGGATATCGCCGTCGCTGGTCGCCAGCACCCAGCGCGCCAGCAGCCCGAGCGGCAGGATGGTGGCCGCCGCACTGCCGGACACGGCGGCGTTCACCGCGTCCTCCAGATTGAGCAGGCATAGGTAATTCTCGCGGCCCTTGCGCACCACCACGCGGGCGCGCCGCTCCGCCGGGTCGGGGAACAGCCGGGCCAGTTCGCTGTCGATCTGGCGTTGCAGATGGCGGGTGAAGGTGGAAATCCACACCGCACCCTTGTTGCGCTCGGCCCACAGACTGGCGGGCGCGATGTAGCCCAGCGTCTTGCCGGTGCCGGTCCCCGCCTCTGCCAGCACCACATGCGGGTCGCCCGGCTGCTCGCGCGGGGCGAAGGCAGCAGCGGCGGCGGCGGCGTAGTCGGACTGGCCGGGGCGCTGCTCGGCGCCCGGCCCCAGCATGGCCGCGAGCCGGGCCCGCGCCTCGGCGGGGGCCACCGCCAGCGCGCCGGGCGGCGGCGGCGGGGCTTCCTCCTCCCACTCCGCCAGCCGCTTCCACACCCGCAGCGTATTGGCGTCGGGCGTCGCGCGCGGTTGGCCTAAGGCGGCGAGCACGAACGGGGCCCAGCCCCATCCGGCCTGGCCCATGCGCGCCGCCAACCCGGCGGCGTCGCGGTTGAGCGGCGTGTCCCGCCCGGCGGACAGGCGGGCCAGCAGCGTGCGCGCAAGCTCGGGCAGCAGCAAACAGGCGGCTTCGTTGCCGGTGGGCGGCGGCAGATCGAGTGCGATGGCCATGCCGCGCGGTGTGGGGGCGACCGGATGGGCGGGCAGCACGAAGGCGAACAATTCCAGCAGGTCCAGCGCCTGGACGCCGCGCAGCCCCAGCCTACGGGCGGTGGCGGGCGCGTGGACCAGCAGCGGGGCGGCCATATGGCGCAGTTTGGCCCCCGCCTCATCGGCCGGCAGGTCGAATACCTCACCGTCCTCGGTCAGAATGCAGGCGCGTCCGACCCCTGCCACCACGCACGGAACATCCGGCAGCAGCAGCGTGGGACTCGTGGTTTGCGGGGGGCGCGGCGTGGCGGAGGCGGGCATGTTCGAACTATATGTACACGGGCCGATTGACCAAGGCTTTGCCCGTCCATAGCTTCCGCCGAATGTCCGACACACCGCGCATTCCGTCCCCAACCCCGCCGAAATCCTGGCCGTTCGAAGAAGCGGCGAAAGTCGCGCAGCGGCTTGCCGCCAGCGGTGGCAAATCGGCTTTGTTCGAGACCGGCTATGGACCTTCCGGGCTGCCGCATATCGGCACGTTCGGCGAAGTGGCGCGCACCAGTTGGGTGCGGCACGCCTACACCACGCTCACCGGCCTGCCGTCGCGCCTGCTGGCGTTCAGCGACGACATGGATGGGCTGCGCAAGGTGCCGGATAATGTGCCCAACAAGGAGATGCTGACCGAATTTCTCGGCCGCCCGTTGACGCGCATTCCGGACCCGTTCGGCACGCATGACAGCTTCGGCGCGCATAACAATGCGCGCTTGCGCGCCTTCCTGGACGGTTTCGGCTTCGAGTACGAATTCGCCTCATCGACCGAGTACTACGGCTCGGGCCGGTTCGATGCAGCATTGAAGCGCGTGCTGGAACTGCATGAGCAGATTGTCGCCGTCATCCTGCCCACGCTGGGCGCGGAACGGAAGGCGACCTATTCGCCCATCTTGCCAATCCATCCGCGCACCGGTGTGGTGATGCAGGTGGCCATCGAGCGGGTGGATGCCGAGGCGGGCACCGTTGCATGGCGCGATCCGGCCGATGGCGCATGGTACGAAACCCCGGTGCTGGCCGGCGGCGCCAAGCTGCAATGGAAAGCCGACTGGGCGATGCGCTGGCACGCGCTGGGCGTCGACTACGAGATGTCCGGCAAGGACCTGATCGACAGCGTGAAGCTGTCCGGGCGCATCTGCCGCATTCTGGGCAGCGAGCCGCCGACCGGGTTCACCTACGAACTGTTTCTCGACGAGAATGCGCAGAAGATCAGCAAGAGCAAAGGCAACGGCATCTCGGTGGACGAGTGGCTGCGCTACGCCCCGCCCGAGAGCCTCGCGCAATACATGTATAACCAGCCGCAGCGCGCCAAGCGGCTGTATGTCGACGTGATCCCCAAGGCGGTCGACGAATATCTGGCCAATGCCGAAAAGGCCCGCGTGCAGGCCCCGGCCGACGCGATGGCCAATCCGGCGTGGCACATCCACGCGGGACACGTGCCCGACTCGGCGCACAGCGTGCTGTCGTTCGCCATGCTGCAAAACCTCGCCAGCGTGGTGAATGCGGAAAGCGCGGACACGCTGTGGGGCTTCATTCGCCGCTACAACCCGCACGCAACGCCGGAAAGCATGCCGTTCCTGGCGGGCTTGGTGGGCTACGCGCTGCGCTACTACCGCGAGCGGGTGGCTCCGCTGAAGCAGTTCCGCCAGCCGGACGCCAACGAGCGCGCGGCGCTGGAAGATCTGGCCGCTGTGCTGGCCGCGATGGAGCCGGGGCTGCCGGCCGAGGATATCCAGAACGCCATCTACGAGGTGGGCAAGCGCCATGCGTTCGCGGAGCTGCGCGCGTGGTTCGGTTGCCTGTATCAGGTACTGCTTGGCCAGCAAGAAGGCCCGCGCTTCGGTCAGTTCGTGGCATTGTATGGCGTAGCCGAAACGGTGGCGCTGATTCGCACCGCATTGGCGCGCCCCGAACGAGCTGACGCGGCAGACGCGGCCTGACAGGAACGCTGGCGTGAACGACAGTTGGAAGCGGCTTCTGCGGCATGTGCCTGCGGTGCTCGGCGTGGCCCTGCTGGTTGGCGCCGTTTACGTGGTGCAGCACGAGTTCCGTTCGCTCAAGATCGAGGACATTCGCCGCGCGCTGGACGCGATCCCGCAGCGTGCATTGCTGCATGCCGCCGGCTGGACCTTCGCCGCTTACGGCATTCTGACGTTTTATGACCGGCTGGGCACCATCTACGCCGGCAAAGTTGTCAGCTACGCCAAAGTCTCGTTCGCCTCGTTCTGCGCCTACGCGCTGTCGCACAACCTCGGTTTTGCCGCCGTGTCTGGGGCCGCTGTGCGCTACCGGCTGTATGCGCATTGGGGGCTGACCCCGGCGCAAATCGGCAAAGTGATTGCGTTTTGCAGCCTGACTTTCGGGCTGGGCGGCATGGTGCTGGGCGGGCTGATCCTGGTGATCGAACCGGGCGCGGTGCCGTTCTTCGGCGACCGGGTGCCGCACTGGGCAATGTACTTGGTCGCGGCCACGCTGTTTGGCATCGATATTGCGTATATCACGCTCGCGCGGTTGCTTGGCACCTTCAAGGTGTTCGGCCATGCGGTGGAATTGCCCGGCTTGCGGATGGCGCTGCTGCAAGTGCTGTTGGCGACAGCCGACGTCGCGGTAACGGCGGCGATCTTTTTTGCCCTGCTGCCGGACGCGCCGGGCCTGACCTATCTGCGCTTTGTCGGCGTGTATCTTGCGTCCTACTCGGCTGGGCTGGTCGCCACCATTCCGGGCGGCCTGGGCGTTTTCGATGGTGCGATGCTGATTGGGCTGGCACCGTATCTGGAAGCGCCGGTGATTGTCGGCGCCATTCTGGTGTTCCGGCTGTACTACTACATCATTCCCTTGTTCCTGGCCGGCTCGATGTTCGCTGGCAACGAGGTGCTGCTGCGCAGCCGGGGCCTGTTGCACTTAAAGGACGGCGCCGCGCCGGTGGAACTGCACAAGGTTTCGCGGATCAGCGAGCCGGATTTCGCCGTCGCCGCCGGTACCGGAGCGGTGGCGTTGTGCGGCTTCCTGCTGCTGTCGCTGGGCGTGCTGGAGCAGCGGCCGGATTTTTCGTGGATCGACCCGGATTTTGCCGACGTGGTCTCCCAGGCTGGGCAGTTCGTGCCGTCGTTGATCGGTGCGGCGTTGATGGTGCTGGCGGTGGCGATGGCCCGGCGGGTCAATGTGGCCTGGAGCACCACCCTCGTGCTGCTGCTGGTCGCCGCCGCGTTCACGCTGGCGCAAAGCGAGCCGCTATGGATTCCTGGCCTGCTGGTGCTGGCGGCCGTGGTGATTGCCCCCTACCGTCGCGCCTTCTATCGCCATGCCAAGCTGTTGTCCGGGCCGATCCAGGCCAGCACAGCGCTGCCGCTGGCGGCGCTCGTGGTGTGCGTGCTGGCGCTGGCGACGTTCGAACGGCACGTGCGCTTCCTGTCGGACAATAGCTGGTGGGAGGTGATCCTTTCGCCGGACGTGCCCAATTCGCTGCGCGCGTCGGTGGCGTTGACCGTGGCGATGGCGCTGGCGGCGATGTGGCGGTTGCTGCGCCCAGGCCGGGTTACTTGGGCGCCGTGGAGCGGTCCGCAGCGGTTGCGCTATGCCTCGCTTGGCGCCACGCCTCCGGTGCAGGCGGACGGGATTGTTTGGGGTGAGGCCGACCGGGCGGGTATCCCGTTTCGCCGCCTGAGCCGCACGCTGGTGGCACTGGGCGATCCGGCCGGAGCGGATAGCGACCGGATTTCGGCGATCTGGCGGTTGCGCGACTTGGCACAGCAGGAAGGCCGCAACCCGGCGATCTGGCGGGCTGGGCGGTCGCTATTGAAGGTGTACGCCGATATCGGCCTGTCGGCGTTGCCGCTGGATGCCGATGGCTGCCCGCTGGACGTGGCCGACGACGACGCGCACCCGCAAGCCGACGAGTTCCTGGTCTGCCGGGCCGAACGCGATCTGGCTGGCCTGTTGCCGGCGCTCGGTGATCTGCGCACCAAGCGGCAGCAAGAGGCAGCCGCGTAGGATACCGGATATCTAAATGGTAACGCTGCCGGCGATTGCTCTGGCTTGAGCCATCCCGCAACGTTTCGTGCAGCAATAACAGGGAGTACGCTATGCTTGCCCGAACAGGGTTGGATCCGCAGGAAGCGCTGGTGTGCACCATGGTCCTGGTAGCCGCAGCAGGCGACGGGATCAGCGACCGCGAGATCGGCACCATGGCTGGTTTGGTGCAGACTGTACCGGCGTTTCGCGGCTTTTCGACCAGCCGCGTGGCCGCCGCGACCGACTCGGTCGTGGCGTTGCTGCGCGAGGCTGAAGGCCTGAAGCACGCCGCCAAGCTCATCCGCGACGCGCTGGAGCCGCGCCTGCGGGAGACGGCTTACGCGCTCGCCTGCGACGTACTGGCCGCCGACCGTTCCAGCGACCAGGACAGTTTGCGGATGCTGGAATTGATCAAGACTGAATTGAATTTGGATGCGCTGGTGGCGGCGGCCATTGAGCGGGGCGCGCGCGCGCGGCACCAGTTGATCGAGCCAGTCCTAGCTTAACGCCGGGCGTCAAAAAAGGGCGGCCGCTGTATGCGGCCGCCCCGATCTTACCGTCCCAAACGTCGGGACGAAGCGTTAGGCGAGCTTCAGGTTGACGGCGGCGGCCTTGCCGCGCTCCATCGCCACTTCGTAGCTCACCTTCTGGCCGTCATTCAGGCCCTTGAGGCCAGCCGACTGAACGGCAGTGATGTGCACGAACACATCCTTGCCGCCGTCCTGCGGCATGATGAAGCCGAAACCCTTGGTCGCATTGAACCATTTCACAGTGCCAACGGCCATGTCGAATACTCCTTAGAGGGGTGCGGGATCAGCCGCCCCGGTAGTTGTGGAAGAGGGGTTGGGGTGGCCTGCCGACGCATAAGAAGTCATCGGCCGGAAAACGCATCGTGCCCGGCGGGCGTAACGAACGCCGGCCAGGGCCAGATCAACGTATGCAAACTGCAAAGCGGGCAATTCGCGGATTCGTCTTGGCTGAACGCGACCCAGCGACTGGATCAGGCGATCTTGAGGTTGGTAGCCGCCGCCTTGCCTCGTTCCATCACAACGTCGTAGCTCACCTTCTGGCCCTCATTCAGACCGCGAAGACCCGCCGCCTGAACGGCAGTGATGTGCACGAAAACGTCCTTGCCGCCGTCCTGCGGCATGATGAAGCCGAAGCCCTTCGTGGTGTTGAACCACTTGACCGTACCGATAGCCATAGCTGCGTCGTTCTCCGTCGTTAGCACCTGGCACCGCGCCAGAAGCGTCAGACAACCGGGCTTAGGGAAGTGTCTTGAAGGCACCCGCAGACGGAAGCGCAGCAAGCCAAGCCGAAAGGCGATTGCAATACTCAGTTGTGCAGAAAGCGCACCACAAGTCAATCAGCAGGCAATGACAGGCGCCAGAGGCGACTGCAAGTTGCAAGTTGATGAAAAAAGCGGCGACCGCCGCTGCACATGCCGGTTGTGCCCGCCGGGCCGGGAAAATTCAACGATGAAGCGGGGGTGCCGGCGCGGGCCTGCATTGCAGTCGCGTTGCACAGCAAAAAGGGGCGTACCCTGCGGTCCGCCCCCCATTCGCAGATCCCAATCCGTCGCCGTGGATTAGAAATCCATGTCGCCCATGCCGCCCATGCCGCCGCCCGGCGGGCCGCCAGCCGGAGCCTTCTTCTCCGGACGCTCGGCGATCATCGCCTCGGTGGTCACCAGCAGGCCGGCGACCGAAGCCGCATCCTGCAGCGCCGTGCGCACGACCTTGGTCGGGTCGATGATGCCGGCGGCGACCATGTCCTTGAACTCGCCGGTCTGGGCGTCGTAACCCCAGTTATACACGTCGCTCTCAAGCACCTTGGACGAGATCACCGCGCCATCGGCGCCAGCGTTCTCGGCGATCTGACGCAGCGGCGAGAGAGCGGCCTTGCGGACGATCTCGATGCCGACGCGCTGGTCGTCGTTGTCGGCCTTCACACTGGACAGCACCAGCGAGGCACGCGCGAGCGCCACGCCGCCGCCCGGCACGATGCCTTCTTCCACCGCGGCGCGGGTCGCATGCAGCGCGTCGTCCACGCGATCCTTGCGCTCCTTCACTTCCACTTCGGTGCTGCCACCGACGCGGATGACGGCCACGCCACCGGCGAGCTTCGCCAGGCGCTCCTGCAGCTTCTCGCGGTCGTAGTCCGAGGTGGTATCCTCGATCTGCGCCTTGATCTGCTCGCAACGGCCCTTGATCTCGGTCTTCTCACCGGCGCCATCGATGATGGTGGTGTTTTCCTTCTCGATGCGGATGTTCTTCGCCTTGCCCAGCATGGCGAGGGTCACCGTCTCGAGCTTGATGCCGAGGTCTTCGCTGATCAGCTGG
>JANYDF010000035.1 GCA_025359905.1 Rhodospirillales bacterium | reverse complement strand
CCTGCCCGACGCCGTGGGCGCCATCGTACAGGAAGCCGATATTGTTCATCGCGGTCGCGTTGCCCAGATCGGCCGCCCGGCGAAACCAGCGCATCGCCTCGGTATAGTTGCCGCCCTTGAAGGCTGAATCGCCCTTCGCAGCCGCCTGCGCTGCGGTGATGCCGTCCGCCGCTGTGGGTGCTGGCACCGGTGCCGGCAGCGGACCGGGCGGCGGTGCTGCGTTGCCCGGAGTGAAGACGAACGCCCCGGCGATGGGTGAGGCGGAGAACCACGGCTGCTGGTCGTGGTTGGTGGCACTGTCCACCGCCAGCGCCACCCGGTTGAACGTGTCGAACACACCCAGCCCCGGCGCACGGATCGCTTCGGCCAGCGCGCTGGCGAACGGGCTGTTGCGGCCGCTACCGTCCAGCGCCACGTGATCCGGCGCCACGTGGTCCGGCGCGGTGGCGTAGGCAATCAACGTGCCGCGCGGGGCCTGCATACTGGCCAGCCCACCCTCGGTATCGCCCTTCAGCCCCTTGCCGAACGGGTTGGTGCGGCAGGCATCCAGGATCAGCAGCGTCATGCCGCTATGCGAAGCGGCGATCTGCTTCAGCAGCACATTGGCCGAGACCAGCGACAGATCCACGCCGGTCGCGGTCAGCGTCTGCGGCGCATCCACCGGCACCAGGAAATTCTCGCCGTGATATTCGACGCCATGGCCGGAATAATACACCACCGCCACTGTGTCCGGCCCCAACCGGCTGCCGAAATCCAGTAGCGCCGCCCGCATCCGGTCATAGGTCAGGTCGAACTGCGCGCCGCCGCCCACCAGCGTGAAGCCTGCCGCGCGCAGGCTGCCGGCAATCAGCCGCGCATCGTTGCCGGGATTGGTGAGCGCGTTCACATGCTGATAGGCGGCATTGCCGATCACCAGCGCCACCCGCCGCGTCTGCGCCCAGGCCGGCGTTTGCGCGCCCAGCAACACCCCGCACGCCAGCAGCCACACCGCCGCCATCCGCATTGTCACAAGCCGCATCGCTCGCCCCCGTCGATACGCCATGATACTAACAAGGTGCGGCCCGCCTGTCATCCGCGCGCGGCGGCCGGGTCAGCCGAAAATGTCGGCCGGGCTGCCGGTGCGCAATTCGTCCGCCAGATCCTCGCCCAGCGCCCGCGCCTCGCCCGCCATGCCGGTGCGGCTGCCCCGGCGCAGGAACGAGCCATCGGCGCGCGCCACCAGTCCGGTCAATCGCACGCTGCCATCGGCCAGCACCGTCAGGTGTCCGCCGATGGGGGTCCGGCAGGAACCGTCCAGCAGCCCCAGCATGGCCCGCTCGGCGGTGGCGGCGATGCGGGCGGCGCGGTCTTCGATGCCGTGCAGCAGCGCCAGCAACGCGCTGTCGCCGGCGCGGCAGGTGACACCGACGATGCCCTGCGAGGCGGACGGCACCATCACCTCCGGGTCCAGCAATACCGTGGCGGCGGCTTCCAGCCCCAGCCGGTTCAGACCGGCCAGCGCCAGCAGGCTGGCATCGCACTGCCCGGCCGCCAGCTTGTCCAGCCGGGTCTGCACGCTGCCGCGCAGCATGGTTATTTTCAGGTCGGGCCGGGCATGCAGCAACTGCGCCTGCCGCCGCACCGACGACGTGCCGATCAACGCGCCCGGCGGCAGCACATCGTACGGGTGACCATCCGTGGGTCCGGACTTGCCGGGCGCCAGCAGCAGCACGTCACGCGGGTCTTCGCGCGGCAGCACGCAGCCGAGCACGATGCCGTCGGGCAGCGAGGTCTCCAGATCCTTCAGGCTGTGCACCGCAAGGTCGATCCGCCGGTCCAGCAGCGCCTCGTGAATTTCCTTGGCGAACAGACCCTTGCCGCCGATCTCGGCCAGTTTGCGGTCCTGCACCGCGTCACCGGTGGTCTGCATCTGGAATTCTTCCAGCACCCCAAGCCCCAGCAGCCCGGGGCAGGCGGCGTTGGCCGCGGCGATGAAGCCGCGCGTCTGAATCAGGGCCAGCGGCGACCGGCGCGTGCCTACGCGCAGGGTCGCTTGTTCGGCAGTCGCCACGTTGCAAGGCTCCACGAAGGGTGGTTCAGGCGCAGCACTGCCAGATTGCGCACCGCGGCGGAAGCGGCCCCGGCGCTATCGCCCTCAGCGGGTTCAGGCCTCGGCGAGGCCGACCAGATGCGCGATATCCTTGAAGAAAATCCGGATATGCGCCATCGGGCTTTTGCGCACCAGTTCCTTGTTCATGTAGGATTCCCAGGTCAGCCGCTGCACGTCCTTGTCCATGCAGATCTTGACGAAGCTCTCGCGCCGCTTGTCGGACGAGTACCAGAACCATTGCATGATACCAAGAATCAGGAAGACGCGGCCGTGCAGCTTCATGAAGTGCTTGCGCGCCAGTCGCAGCGCCTTCGGATTGCCGGTTTGCAGGAATGCCTCGGCGGCATCGGCGGCGAAGCGCCCGCCGATCATGGCGTAGTAAATGCCCTCGCCCGAGGCCGGCGCCACCACGCCCGATGCATCGCCCGCCAGCACCACGTTGCGGCCGTTGTCCCATTTCTTCAGCGGCTTCAGCGGAATCGGCGCGCCCTCGCGGCGGATGGTTTCCTGCTTGGCCAGACCGGCGGCCTGGCGCAGATCGCCGACTGACTGGCGCAGCGAAAACCCCTTCTGCATCGAGCCGGAGCCGACACTGGTGGTGTCTCCGTGCGGGAACACCCAGCCGTAGAAATCCGGCGACAGCTTGCCCTGGTAATACACGTCGCAGCGGGTGCCATCGAAGCCGTGCTCGCTCTCACGCGGCGAGCGGATAATCTCGTGATAGGCGAACACGCAGGGCACTTTGCCCGCCCCCTTCACCGTCTGCTTGGCAAGCTGGCTGCGGGCGCCGTCGGCGGCGATCACCAGCTTCGCGCGCACGCTATGTCCGGTCCCGTCAGGGGCGGTGTAGTGAATTTCGGCCATTCCATCGGCGGTTTCGGTGAATTTCTCGAACGTGCCGGTCACCCTTGTGGCGCCGGCCTGGGCGGCGCGGCTGCGCAGGAATTCATCGAAATGCTCACGGTCCACCATGCCGACGAAGCCGCCGTCGATCGGCATGTCCACTTCGCGGCCCGACGGCGCCACCATGCGGGCGCCGCGCACGCGCGCGACGATCATGTGGTCGGGGATGTCGAAATCCTTGACCAGACGCGGCGGGATGGCGGCGCCGCAGGGCTTGATGCGCCCGGCACGGTCGAGCAGCAGCACGCGGCGGCCTTTGCGCGCCAGATCGGTGGCAGCCGTGGCCCCGGAGGGTCCGCCGCCAACCACCACAGCATCGAAGATTGCGGTCTCAGTCATGGCCCGATCTCTCCTAGCTTGCATGAGCGGCATCCGCCGCCATTGAATTTGCCGTTGCGGGATGCCCCGTACCAGGCGCTTCCCGAGCCTGAAACACCCCCGCGGCCAGATAGGCGGCGGCGAGGAAAACGATCGCCTCGGCGGCAAACACCGCGGCATAGGCTACGGCGGGCGCGCCGAAGATCACGCGGGCCACGTCGCTCGCCCCGGTGCCGAGCAGTCCGCCCAGCCCGAACGCCAGGGCCTGCGCCGCACCCCACAGCCCCATCCGCACGCCTTCGCGCCACACTTCGCCCAGCGCCTTGAAGAAGCCGGGTTGGGCCGTGTGTTTGGCCGGCAGCGGGGCGGCCTCGGGCTCGCCCTCGATGCGCCACACCGCAAGCAGGGTCATCAGGAATGCCGCGACAGCGACCACCGTGGCAACTGTCAGCAGGCGCGTTTGTGAGAACGGTTCGAGCTGTTGACCTGCCACGGTGGCCGTGATGGCGATGCCCGCGATCATCATCAGCCAGACAATGGTGGCCGCCGGGGCGCGGCGTTTCGGGGCGACGCGCTTGGCCAGCAGCACCAGCAGCGAGGTGCCGGACGCGCCAACGCCGATGCCGACCGCGAGGAAGGCCGCGACTGCCAGCGCGATGCCGAGATACAGGCTGGTGGTCATTAGCACCGTCGCCGCCGCTGCGGCGATGCCGCCGGACGACAGCAGCGCCATGCCGCCGATGATCCACGGCGTGCGCCTGCCGCCGACGTCCGACCCATAGCCGAGGCGGGGGCGCAGCACCTGCGCGATGTAGTGCAGCGCCACCAGAAAGCCGGGCACGATGGCCGGCAGCGCCAGTTCGACGGCCATCACCCGGTTGAGCGTTGACGTA
Source organism: Rhodospirillales bacterium (assembly GCA_025359905.1). Lineage (GTDB taxonomy): Bacteria > Pseudomonadota > Alphaproteobacteria > Acetobacterales > Acetobacteraceae > CAIPHQ01. The sequence continues at coordinate 29,609 of JANYDF010000035.1, read as the reverse complement.
GTAAGCACCACAATCGCCCCCAGCGCCGCCTGCACGCAGCCAAACCGGGCGATGCCGAGCCAGCCGAGCGGTGCTGCGGCTTGGGTCATGGCGCGCCCAAGCTCACGGGTTGGATGGCGAAGGCGGTGACCAGCATGCCGAGCACGTAGAGCGTGACGCCGGTTTGGTTATACCAGGGCGCCAATTCGCGCGGGCGGCGCAACAGCTTGGCCATCAGGAACAGCTGCACGATCAGCGAGACCGATACGGCGGCGGCGTAGATGGGGAAGCCCCAAACGGCCAGCAGTGCCACCACCACGGCCTGCGGCAGCGCCATAGCGATGCAGGCCACCTGTCCGGCGCGGACCACGCCAAGCCGCACCGGCAGCGAGCCGACGCCCATGCGGCTGTCGCTCTCGACCGACTTGAAGTCGTTCAGCGTCATGATGCCGTGCGCCCCGGCGCTGTACAGCGCGGCGGCGGCGATGATGCGCCAATCGGGCAGCCGGCCGGCCATCAACGCGGCGGCGGTGAACCACGGCAGGCCCTCGTAACACGCGCCGCACGCGGCATTGCCCCACCAGCCGTTCAGCTTGAGGCGCAACGGCGGCGCACTGTAGGCCCAGGCCAGCTCCAGCCCGAGCACGGCGGCCCAGAACGCCCAGAAGCCAAGCGCGGCTGCCAGCAGCAACGACAAGCCGGTCCAGGCAATGGCGACATAGAGGCCGCTGCGGCCCGGCAGGCGGCCGGACGGGATCGGGCGCTGCGGTTCGTTGATGGCGTCCACATGCCGGTCGAACCAATCGTTCACCGCCTGGCTGCTGGCGCATACCAGCGGGCCGCAAAGCGCCACGCCGCCCACGATCAGCCACCAATGGCCCGATGCCGAAGCGCCGGACGACACCGCGCCGCAGCCGAACGCCCACATCGGCGGAAACCAGGTGATGGGCTTGAGAAGTTCCAGCACCGCCCGTGGCGAAGGGGTCGCAGAGCTCGGGCTGGGCAGGACGTCAGTTCTTGCCATCGGCGGCGAGGTCCCCCAGCCCGTAGCGGCGCAATTTCACGTAAAAGCTCTGACGGCTCAGGCCGAGCATTTCGGCGGCCGAAGCGCGGTTGTCATCGGTGAGTTCAAGGGCCGCTTCGATGCACATCCGCTCGATCACGTCGGTTGCTTCCCGGACCAAATCCTTGAGCGAGACCCGGCCGATCAACTCGCTCAGTTGCTCGACCGAGCGCGGCAATTCCCGCCCGGCGCGGGTCTCCACCCGCAGGCGGGGACCAACATTGCGGATGGCGAAGCCGTAACTCGGCTGGCCGCCATTGGCCACCGACACGGCCGACACCTCGACCTCGGCGGACACGCCGTACTCGCCGCGCACACTGGTGGAGAAGAAGCGTACCGAGCCGCGTTGGCGCAGATTGGCAACCAGGACGTTCAAATCGACGCTCGACTGTCCAAGCCAGCGGTCGAGCGGCTCGCCGATCGCGAGATCCTCGGACGGCAATTGCACCATCTCCAGAAACGATGCATTCGCCGTAATGATCCGGCCGGCATCGTCCGTCACCACGAAGCCATCGGGCGCGTTCTCGACTGCCTTCAGCAGCTTGCTTTTGGGATCCGGCAGCACGGCGAGCGCCTTGCCGGGAGCGCCGGCATGCGCGATGCGCACCAAGAACAGCGCGGCGTTATCTTGACGGAACATCGACGCCGCCACGGTGGCCTCGGCCCCGCCGGCCGCCAGCCGCACCGTGATGCTGTCGGCCCGCCCGCCACTGCGCACGGTGTTGAGCAGGACATGCACCGCGCCGAGGCTATCCGGTTCGAACACATCGCCCAGACCATGACCGAGCACCGCTTCGTCCTTGACGTCGAGCAAAAGCCGGGCTGCCGGATTGGCTTCCACGATGCGCTGGCGGGCGGCGTCGAGCACCAGCACCGCTTCGGACGACATTTGGAACAGCAACCGGTAGCGCATCTCTACGTCGCGCAGCCGCGAATAGTCGCGTTCCATCGACTGCTGGGCGTTCATCAGCCGCTGTTGCAGCGCCGAGATGGCGCGCAGGTCGCGCCCAAACACCAGCACCCGGCCCTGATTGCTCAGCGGAACGGCGCAGTATTGCACCGGAATCGAGGCGCCGCCGGCGATTGCATGGTTAAGGTGGCGCCATTTCGGCGCGAGTTGCGTGTGCGCCTCGTCGATCAGCGCATGGGCCTTGGCGCGGCTGTCTTCCACGACCACGGTTGCGAGCGGCCGGCCGAGCCAATTGGCCGATTCGGCAAGTTCCGCCGCGAGCTCGTCGTTGCTAAATGCGATGTCGCGGATCACTCCCGCCTCGTCGACGACCAGCGTGATATCTGCCGCAGCCGCGACCAGCGTGGCCGCCGAACCAGCGTCCATGTCACCGAACGAAGTCTGTGGGTGCAGAAACGCCTTCACGAGAGCGGAGATCCTCACAGTATAGGCCCCATTCCCCCGCTTACGCCCTTGTTAGCAGCCACTGTCAACCGCTTCCCGGCTGCCCGGCCCAACCCTCCAGTCCATCGCGCTGTTGAAACAGCTTGCGGCCGGTTCAACTGCAAGATCATCGCCGTCCGGCCAGGAACGCCAGCAACGTATTGGCTTGCGTCACCGCCTGCCGGCCATCGATTGCGGTGGCGTCCGCGCCCGCCGCCGCTGCCAACTCAGGATGCTCGGCGAATGCGGGGCCGCCGACCATAATGCCTGCATGCGGATTGCAGGTCGCCCGCCGCACCAGCCGGATGGCCGAGGCGACTTGTTCCAGGCGGCCGTAGGAGGCCACTGAAAAGCCGATCAACGCGAACGACTGGCCGCGCACCAAACTCGCCAGATCGCTGTTTGACCCCACAGCGCCGCTCCATACGCCCCAGCCGGCGCGGCGGAAAAAATCCACCACCATCGACAGGCCGAACGTATGCTGCTCACCCGGCAGCGGCACCAGCAGCGCGCGCGGGCCGGGGGCGACCAGATCGGCATTGCCGTGAAATACCGGACCGAGTTCGCGGGTGACCTGTTGCAGGCGCCACAAGGCGACGGTCACCTCGGTAAAGTCACACTTATCTTCTAGCCACAAGTCACCCAGCCTGCGGGCAGCGGGGGCGAGCAGATCGAGATAGACATCTTCAAGAGGTGCGCCCCTGAAGCGCAGTTCATCGACATAGTTCGTAACCGTTGGCAATTCCTGTGCGAGAACCAACGATACCAACTCGCCGATGTGGGTCTCTTTCAGCAGCCCAGGAACGGCCGGCACAGCCCAGCTTCACGCAATGCACAAGGTTGGCCGGGGCGACGCGCTGGGCTAGCAGCAAGCGCGGGATGACCTCATCTTCCAACGCCCGGCGCAGCACCAACTGGCGGCCGGTGTCCGCCGGACCGCGCCGTGCCGTGACCGTGCCGCCAAAGCGTTCGCGCGACGCCGCCACTGCGTCGGCTTCGGTCCAGCACTCCCGGATGACGACTTGCTGCCTCACGACGACCATCGAATGTTTCCCCCCTCCAGTGAATTCGTTATCGACGCCGGGTGTCAAGTTGGATTTACGTACCGGTGCATTGACAGATGCAGGTTTGCCGCTCTAGCCTCTCTCCATGCGGCCGGTCCGGAGTCCAAGCTGGAGAGACGCTAAAGAAATCAGTAGGCTGCGGGCCGCATCCGCACGTTGAGAATGATCAAGGCCGAGCAGGCAATGTGGCCTGTCCGGGTAGCGCACCTTCCGGCGAAGGCGTTGTCAAGCCATATTTACAACTGGCGTTTTTGCTCGCATGCTGGGCTCAATGGACGGTTGTCCGTGGGGTGCGGCTGCTGGCCGTCCCGTCGAAGCGCCGAAGCGTGCCCGCGGCGCAGGTCTGTACACGCCGGAGGAGCGGCGGCGGCGGGATGCCTCGCCTTGGACCATGGTGCAGGGCATCCTTGCGCCAGTGCAGTTTTTGGTTTTCCTCGTAAGCCTCGGTCTCGTGCTGCGATTCTTGGCGACCGGAGACGGTGAAGGCGCCGCGACGGTGTCGATCATCGTTAAGACCATCGTACTCTACACTATTATGATCACCGGCGCGATTTGGGAGCGTGAGGTATTCGGCCAATATTTGTTCGCCCCAGCATTCTACTGGGAGGACATGGTCAGTATGCTGGTGTTGACGCTGCATGGAGTTTATGTGGCGGCGCTGTTGACAGGGTTCCTTGACACGCATCAGCAGATGCTGCTGGCCCTGGCCGCCTACGCGACCTATGTGGTTAACGCGACCCAATTTGTTCTGAAGCTGCGGGCCGCGCGCCTGGAAGAGCGCGGCTGGCAGGGCGCCGTGACCGGCGCCGTGGGGGCATCCCGGTGAGCGGTGCCGTCATTTCTGGTGGTAAGAACGCGGCGGCGTTAGGGTGCGGCGATGCGCCGGTCTTGCGGGAGCGGGGTCAGCGCGAAGTTTTTTGCGGCCTGACCGGGATCATTTGGCTGCATCGCAAAATCCAGGATGCATTTTTCCTCGTGGTCGGCTCGCGCACCTGCGCGCATTTGATCCAGTCCGCCGCCGGCGTGATGATTTTCGCCGAGCCACGCTTCGCCACGGCGATTATCGACGAGCGCGATCTGGCAGGGTTGGCGGATTGCAATGCCGAACTCGACCGCGTGGTGGCAAGGTTGCTGGAGCGGCGGCCGGATATCCGCATGTTGTTCCTGGTCGGCTCCTGCCCGTCCGAAGTGATCAAACTGGACCTATCGCGCGCCGCCGAACGGCTGTCGCGCAGCTTCATGCCGAAGGTGCGGGTGCTGATTTTCTTCTTTCCCGACAGCCAGCTGGAAGTGCCGCTGGCCCGCTTCGTCAGCCGTGAACTCGGCATGGAGCTGGTCGAGGTCGGCACGCCATACTTGCACCGCCAGCATTTGGCCGAGGAGATGGCGCTGTTGCCGTCTGACACGATGCTGAGCGAAGGCCAGGATGTGGAACGGCAGATCGACCGTTGCATCGCTGCCGCGCCGGACATGACGGTGTGCGGACTAGGCCTCGCCAATCCGCTGGAAGCGGCCGGGCTGACGACCAAGTGGTCGATTGAACTGCTGTTCACCCCAGTGCAGGGCTACAACCAGGCAGCCGACCTTGCCGAGTTGTTTGCTCGCCCGCTGGTGCGGCGCGCCAGGCTGATGGTGTAGCCATGCAACTCACCCTCTGGACCTACGAAGGCCCGCCCCACGTTGGCGCGATGCGAATCGCAACCGCGATGCGCGACGTGCATTACGTGCTGCACGCGCCGCAGGGCGACACCTACGCCGATTTGCTGTTCACCATGATCGAGCGGCTGCCGAAGCGTCCGCCGGTGACTTACACCACGTTTCAGGCGCGTGACCTCGGCAGCGACACCGCCGATTTGTTCAAGAGCGCCGCGCGCGACGCCTATGCCCACTTCAAGCCGCAGGCGATGATGGTCGGCGCGTCTTGCACGGCGGAGCTGATTCAGGACGATCCGGGTGGGCTGGCCCGTGCGCTGGAATTGCCGGTGCCGGTGATCGCGCTCGAACTGCCGGCCTACCAGAAGAAAGAAAACTGGGGGGCGTCGGAGACGTTCTACCAGATGGTGCGGGCTTTGGCCGGCCCGGTGCCGCGCCAGCGCGCGCCGCGCGCGCCCGGTGCGCAGCCGACTTGCAATCTGCTTGGCCCGACGGCGCTGGGTTTTCGCCATCGCGACGACGTGCGCGAAATCACCAAGCTGCTTGGCCAGCTCGGCATCGGGGTGAATGTCGCAGCCCCGCTCGGTGCCAGCCCGGAAGACCTCGGCCGGTTGGGCGATGCGGATTTTAACGTGGTGCTATATCCGGAAATCGCATCGGTAACCGCGCAATGGCTGCAACGCAATTTCGGGCAGCCGTACAGCAAGATTGTGCCGATCGGCGTGGGCGCGACGCGCGACTTCATCGTGGAGGTCTCGCGCCTGGCCGGCGTGGATGCCACCGCGTTGCTGGCCGGCGAGGAATCGCGGCTGCCATGGTACTCGCGCTCGGTCGATTCGACATACCTCACCGGCAAGCGGGTGTTCGTGTTCGGCGATGCCACGCACGCGATAGCCGCAGCGCGCGTTGCCGCGCAGGAACTCGGCTTTACCGTGGTCGGCCTCGGCACGTACAGCCGTGAATTCGGCCGGGAAATCCGGGAGGCGGCCAAGTCGTATGGCCTGGAAGCGCTGATCGCCGACGACTATTTGGATGTCGAAGCAAAGATTGCCGAGGCGCACCCGGAACTCGTGCTCGGCACGCAGATGGAGCGTCATATCGCCAAGAAGCTTGGCGTGCCATGCGCCGTGATCTCGGCCCCGGTGCACGTGCAGGACTTTCCCGCCCGCTATTCCCCGCAGATGGGCTTCGAAGGGGCGAACGTACTGTTCGACACCTGGGTGCATCCGCTGATGATGGGCCTGGAAGAACATCTGCTCGGCATGTTCCGGGAAGATTTCGAATTTCATGGTGATGCGGCGCCGTCGCATCTCGGCGGCAAGTCAATGCCGGCGGCAGCGCCCGTTGTGGAACCGGTCGCCGAGGCCACTGTTGCAGCCCCGGTTGCCGCCGCAGTGGCAAGGCCAGGGCAAGTTGTGTGGGCCGCTGATGCGGACAAGGAACTTGGCAAGATCCCGTTCTTCGTGCGCGGCAAGGCACGGCGGAACACGGAGAAATACGCTGCTGAGCGCGGCGTGACGACGATCACGGTGGAGACGCTGTACGATGCAAAAGCGCATTTCGGACGCTGACTCCACAACTGTCCGCGTCGTGGTGGTCACGATGGACAGTCATCTGTCCAATGCAGCCATGCGCGCCGAAGCCGTCCTTCGCCACGAAGTGCCGGGTTTGCGGCTTGTTATGCATTCCGCCGATGAATGGGGCTCGGATGCGGCGGCGCTGAAGCGCTGCCATGACGACATCGCTACCGGCGACATCGTGATCGCCACGATGCTGTTCCTCGAAGATCACATTCGGGCCGTGGTGCCGGCACTGACCGCGCGGCGCGAGCATTGCGACGCCATGCTTTGCTGCATGTCGGCGGGCGAAGTGACCAAGCTGACCAAGCTTGGTAAGTTCGACATGTCGCAAGAAGCGTCTGGCGCGCTGGCGCTGCTGAAGAAGTTGCGCGGCAGCAAGAAGGAGAACGGCGCGCCGTCGAGCGGACAGTCGCAGATGAAGATGCTGCGCCAACTGCCCAAGCTGATGCGCTTCATCCCTGGCACCGCACAGGATGTGCGGGTGTATTTCCTGGCGCTGCAATACTGGCTGGCCGGGTCGGAAGAGAACCTGGTCAACCTTGTGCGCATGCTGGTCGGCCGCTACGCCGATGGCTCGCGCCGGGCCCTGCAGGGCAAGGTCAGCGCGGCCGCTCCGGTGGAATATCCTGATGTCGGGCTCTATCACGCGGCGCTGCCGGAGCGCGTCACCGTGAAGCTGGAGCGTCTGCCGGATGCCGGGCTTGCGGGCACCGTGGGGGTGCTGCTGCTGCGCTCGTATGTGCTCGCGGGCAACTCCGCGCATTACGACGGCGTGATTGCCGCCCTTGAGGCGCGCGGGCTGCGGGTGATCCCGGCGTTCTCCAGCGGCTTGGACCAGCGCCCGGCGATCGAGCAATATTTCATGCGCGACGGCGCGCCGGTTGTGGACGCGGTGATCTCGCTGACCGGATTTTCGCTCGTGGGCGGCCCGGCCTACAACGATAGCCATGCCGCCGAGGCGATTCTGGCGGCGCTCGACGTGCCGTATATCTCGGCGCATCCGGTGGAATTCCAAACCCTGCGCCACTGGCAGGCCGACTCGCGCGGTCTGACGCCAGTCGAGGCGACCATGATGGTCGCTATTCCGGAACTGGACGGCGGCATTCTGCCGATGACCTTCGGCGGCCGCTGCGGCGCCAGCGAAAGCGAGGAACGTTGCCCTGGCTGCGACGGACGCAATTGCTCGCGTGATATGGTCAGCCACAAGGAGCGTGCCGGGATGCTGGCGGCACGCGTGGCCAAGCTCGTGGCGCTGCGGCGCAGCGCGCGCGCCGATCGCAAGATTGCATTGGTGCTGTTCAACTTCCCGCCCAACGCGGGCGCGATCGGCACCGCCGCCTATTTATCGGTGTTCGAGTCGGTGCATCGTTCGCTGATTGCGCTGAAGGCGGCGGGCTATCAGGTGGACGTGCCGGTCAGCGCCGATGCGCTGCGTAACAGCTTGATTGCCGGCAATTCCGCCCGCTACGGCAGCGACGCCAACGTGGCGGCGCGCATTCCGGCCGACGATCATGTGCGCCGGCAGAACTGGTTGCCTGAGATCGAGCGCACTTGGGGCCCGGCGCCGGGCCGGCAGCAAAGCGACGGCGGCGGCATCTTTGTACTGGGTGAGCGTTTCGGCAACGTGTTTGTTGGATTGCAACCGGCGTTCGGCTACGAAGGCGACCCGATGCGGTTGCTGTTTGAGCACGGCTTCGCGCCGACACATGCCTTTGCCGCATTCTACCGCTGGATCCGTGAGGACTTCGGCGCGCACGCGGTGCTGCATTTCGGCACGCATGGCGCGCTGGAATTCATGCCGGGTAAGCAGGCCGGTTTGTCGGCTGAATGCTGGCCGGACCGCTTGATCGCCGACTTGCCGAACTTCAACTTCTACGCGTCGAATAACCCGTCCGAAGGCATGCTGGCCAAGCGCCGCGCCGGGGCGACACTGATCAGCTATTTGACCCCTCCGGTGGCGCATGCGGGGCTGTATCGCGGGCTGCTTGACCTGAAGGCGTCGCTGGATCGTTGGCGCACGCAAGATCCGGATACCGACGCCGAGCAAAGCGGCACACTTCTGGGGCTTATCCAGGCGCAGGCGGCGGCGGTGGATTTGGCGAAAGCGGAGCCCGCGTGGAGTGGCGATGCCGAGACGCATATTGTCCGGCTGAACGCGGCGCTGCTGGAATTGGAATACACGCTGATCCCGCAAGGTCTGCATGTGATCGGCGTGCCGCCAAACGCGCCGGAACGCGCGGCAATGCTGGATGCAGCGGGCGTGTTCGATGTCGATCGCCGCGCGCATTTGGATGCGCTGCTGGCGGAAGATCATGAACTGCCCGCCATGCTGCATGCGCTGGACGGTGGCTTTGTCCGCCCGGCGCCGGGTGGCGATCTGCTGCGAACCACCGAGGTACTGCCGACCGGGCGCAACCTGCATGGCTTCGACCCGTTCCGCCTGCCCAGTGCCTTCGCGGTGCAGGACGGTGCGCGGCAGGCCGACCGCTTGCTGGCCCGCCATGCGGCGGACGGCAATGGCGTGCCGGAAACCGTGGCGATGGTGCTGTGGGGCACCGACAACCTGAAGACCGAGGGCGGGCCGATTGCCCAGGCGCTGTGGCTGATGGGCGCTGCCCCCCGCTACGACAGCTACGGCCGCCTATGCGGCGCCAAGCTGCTGCCGCTGTCCGATCTGAATCGGCCGCGCGTGGATGTGGTGATCACGCTGTCCGGCATCTTCCGCGATCTGCTGCCGCTGCAAACCAAGCTGCTCGCGGAAGCGGCGTTGCTGGCGGCATCGGCGGAAGAACCCGTTGAACTGAACTTCATCCGCAAGCACGCCATAGCATTCCAGGCCGCGCACGGCGGCAGCATGGAACGCGCGGCACTGCGGGTGTTCGGCAATGCGGACGGCGCCTACGGCGCCAACGTCAATCAAATGGTCGGCGCTGGCGTGTGGGAGAACGAGGACGAATTGGCCGATGCCTTCGTCAGCCGCAAGGGCTTCGCCTATGGCGTCGACGGCTCGCAGCAGCGGCAGGACGCGGTGCTGAGCCATGTGTTGTCGAGCGTCGAAATCACTTACCAGAATCTCGATTCGGTCGAACTCGGCGTGACCACCGTCGATCACTATTTCGATACTCTGGGTGGCATCAGCCGCGCCGTCCGGCGGGCGCGCGGCGGGTCGGCCGCCAGCGTCTATATCGGCGACCAAACGCGCGGCGACGGCACAGTTCGCACATTGGGTGAGCAAGTTTCGCTAGAGACCCGCACGCGCGCGCTGAATCCGAAGTGGTATGAGGCGCTGTTGAAACACGGCTACGAGGGCGTGCGCGAGATCGACGTGCATGTGACCAACACGCTGGGCTGGTCTGCCACGACTGGAGAGGTTTCTCCATGGGTGTATCAGCAACTTGCGGAAACCTACGTGTTGGATGACGATATGCGCGAGCGGATCGCGGCATTGAATCCAAAGGCATCCGCCAAGATTGCGAACCGGCTGATCGAAGCGCACGAGCGGCGCTATTGGTCGCCGGACGCTGCAACGCTGGAAGCGCTGCGGCGGGCAGGGGAAGCCCTGGAGGATAGGCTCGAAGGTATCGGTGTGGAGATGGCAGCATGAACGTGGCATTCGACCGGCGCAAGCTTGCCAAATCCTGCGGTGACGGTGAAGGGAGCGTGCAAGTGGCGCTCGACCCGGCGGTGAAGATCGGCACCGCAAAGGTGTTCGCGGTCTACGGCAAGGGCGGCATCGGAAAAAGCACCACATCGTCGAATTTATCCGTCGCCTTCTCCAAGCTCGGCAAACGGGTGTTGCAGATCGGCTGCGATCCCAAGCACGACTCGACCTTCACGCTCACCAAGCAAATGATGCCGACGGTGATCGACGTGCTGGAGAGTGTCGATTTCCATGCCGAGGAACTCCGCGTGGAGGACTTCGTCTATCAGGGCTATAACGGCGTGATGTGCGTCGAGGCGGGCGGTCCGCCGGCGGGCACCGGCTGCGGCGGTTACGTGGTTGGCCAGACGGTGAAGCTGCTGAAGGAGCATCATCTGCTCGAAGATACCGATGTGGTGATCTTCGACGTGTTGGGCGACGTGGTGTGCGGCGGCTTTGCTGCCCCCTTGCAGCATGCCGACCGCGCGCTGATCGTGGCGGCCAACGATTTCGACTCGATCTTCGCAATGAATCGCATCGTGGCGGCCATCGCCGCCAAGTCGAAGAATTACAACGTGCGCCTCGGCGGCGTGATTGCCAACCGCAGTGCGGCGACCGATCAAATCGACCGCTTCAACGCAAAGGCCGGATTGTCCACGCTGGCGCACTTTCCCGATCTGGACGCCATCCGCCGTAGCCGCTTGAAGAAATCGACGCTTTTCGAGATGGAATCCACCCCGGAGCTTGAAGCGGTGAAGGCCGAATACATGCGCCTCGCGGCGCTGTTGTGGGCCGGTGCAGTGCCACTCGAAGGCCGCGCGCTGAAAGACCGCGACATTTTCGACCTGCTGGGATTCGACTGATGCACTCAGCGACCTACATCGCCCGGCGGGGCCAGCTTGAAACCTATTTCGACCGTACTGCGGCCGATGCCTGGAAGCGGCTGACCTCGGATGCACCGGTCAGCGGCGTGCGCGCCACCGTGCGCGCTGGGCGCGACCGGATGCGGGCGACATTGCTGAGCTGGATGCCGGAAGACTTGCACGGCCGCCGCGTTCTGGATGCCGGCTGCGGCACTGGCGCGCTGGCGGTGGAAGCAGCACGGCGCGGCGCCGATGTGGTGGCCATCGATCTGTCGGCGACCCTGGTCGAATTGGCACGTGAGCGGATGCCCACCGATCTGCCTGGCAAGCTGGATTTCCGGGTGGGCGACATGACGGACGGCTCGCTCGGTCAGTTCGATCATGTGGTGGGCATGGATTCGCTGATCCACTACCGCGCCGCCGACATGGCGCGCGCGGTGGCGGCACTGGCGGCGCGCAGCCATGGCTCGGTGCTGTTCACCTTTGCCCCGCGCACGCCGCTGCTGTCAGTGATGCATGCGGTTGGCAAACTATTCCCGCGCGGCGACCGTTCGCCAGCGATCGAGCCGGTGTCGCATCGCAGCATCACCCGCAAACTTACGCAGGATACCGGCTTGGCGCAGTGGCGGCTGGGCCGCACCCAGCGGATCGCCAGCGGCTTTTACACGTCGCAAGCATTGGAGCTGGTGCGGGAATGAGCGGCGTTGCCACCCGCGTCCGCCGCCTGAACGACGCCTGGGCGCGCAAATGGGGTGTGCTGACCCCCGATCTGTTGCCGATCGCCAGCGGCGAGATCAAGGAATTGCTGTTGCTGCGCTTGCTGCGGCTGTCGCTGTTTCAGGTTTCCGTTGGCATGGCGGTGGTGCTGCTGATTGGCACGCTGAACCGGGTGATGATCGTCGAACTCGGCGTGCCGGCATGGCTGGTCGCGGTGATGATTTCGCTGCCGCTGGTGTTCGCGCCGTTCCGCGCCGTGGTCGGCTTCCGTTCAGACACGCACCGCTCGGTGCTTGGCTGGCGGCGGGTGCCGTTCCTATGGTTCGGCACGCTGGTGCAGTTCGGCGGCCTAGCGATCATGCCGTTCGCGCTGATCATTCTGTCCGGCGACACCACCGGCCCGATCCTGGTCGGCCAGATTGCCGCCGCGCTGGCGTTCCTGATGGTCGGCGCCGGGTTGCACACAACCCAGACCGTCGGCTTGGCGCTGGCGACCGACATCACGCCGCCGAAGTCGCATCCGCAAGTTGTCGCGCTGCTGTGCATCATGCTGCTGCTTGGCATGATGATCAGTGCGGTGCTGTTCGGCGCTGTGCTGGCCGATTTCAGCGAGATGCGGTTGATCAAGGTCATCCAGGCGTCCGCGGTTGCAACGGTGGTGCTGAACAGCATCGCGCTGTGGAAGCAGGAAGCGCGCAATCCGCTGCTGACCTCTGGCAACCGCGCCCGGCCGACGTTTCGCGAAGCGTGGCGGTCGTTCGATCAGGGCAAGGGCGCCACGCGCCGCTTGGTAGCGCTGGGAATTGGCACGGTGGCGTTCAGCATGCAGGACATTCTGCTGGAGCCGTATGGCGGCCAAGTGCTGCATCTGGCGGTGGGTTCCACCACCGCGTTCACCGCCCTGCTGGCGCTGGGGGGGCTGACCGGGTTTGGTTTGGCCGCCAAAGTGTTGGCCGGCGGTATGGACCCGTACCGTCTGGCGGCGTGCGGAGCTATGGCGGGTTTGGTGGCGTTCTGCGCCATCGTCTTTGCGGCCCCGCTGCAGTCCACCGTTTCGTTCGGCGTCGGTGTGCTGCTGATCGGTTTCGGCGCTGGCCTGTTCGCGCACAGCACACTGACGGCCGCGATGGGCACTGCCCCGGCAGGCCAGGTTGGGCTGACGCTGGGTATCTGGGGCGCGGTGCAAGCCTCTGCGGCCGGTTCGGCGGTGGCAGCCGGCGGTTTGATCCGCGACGGCGTGGCTGCATTGGCCAGCAGGGGCGTGCAGGGCGGCGCGCTAGACGGGCCGGCGACTGGCTACACCGTCGTCTACACAATTGAAATTGCTTTGCTGTTCGCAACGCTGGCGGCCGTTGGTCCGTTGGTCCGGCCGCTGCGGCACAGGTCTATGATACTGCCTAAGTCTTCGATACTAGCTGAGTCTTCCCGTTAGCTTAAGTTTGGCGAGGTCCACGATGAATTACGGCGCCATTACCGGCTACTTCGATGTAGCGCAGGTCACGCTCTATGTGTTCTGGCTGTTTTTCGCCGGGTTGATCATCTATCTGCGCCGCGAGGATCAGCGTGAGGGATATCCGCTGGTCTATCACGGCATGACAAAAAAGACGGCTGATGATTTCCCGGCGATGCCGAAGCCCAAAGTCTTCTTGCTGTCGCGCGGCAGGCAAGTGCTGGCCCCGCGGTTCGAGGCCCCGCAGCAGATCGCAGCCGAGCCCGGCCCGTTTCTCGGCGCACCGATCCAGCCCACCGGCAACCCGATGATCGACGGGCTTGGCCCGGCGGCGTGGGCCAATCGCGCCGACGAGCCGGATGAAACCTTCGACGAAGGCCTTCCGAAGATCGTGCCGCTGCGCGTGGCCCCGGATTTCTCGTTGGCCGAGGAAGATGCCGATCCAATCGGCATGGAAGTGCTGGGTGCGGACGGACAGGTTGCGGGCACGATCGTCGATGCCTGGATCGACCGCTCGGAAGTCATTCTCCGCTATCTCGAAATTGCCCGCTCCGGTGCTGGTGGCACTGGCAACGTGCTGCTGCCGATGCCGTTTGCCGACATCAAGGCCAAGAAGCGGCAGATCAAGGTCAGCGCCCTGCTGGCGTCGCAGTTTGCCAATGTGCCCACGCTGCGTAAGCCTGACCTCGTCACGTTGCTCGAAGAGGATAAGATCTGCGGTTACTACGGCGGAGGCACGCTGTTCGCCACGCCGGAGCGTGCGGAACCGTTCCTATGAACGGCATCAGGGAACACGCCAATAGCGGCACGCCGGGCTTGCCCGGCGCACTGCCCAAGGGCGAGCGGCTGCTGTGGCAGGGCGCGCCGGATTGGCGGGTGATGGCGCGGCGCGTGTTCCATGTCCGCAAATTCGCCGTGTATTTTGCGCTGTTGCTGGTTTGGTACGCGGTGTCGTCGGCAAACCGGGGCGGCGCTGCGATTGACGTGGCACTCGGCACGGCCCGCTTGGCTGCGCTGGCCGCAGTGGCGCTGGGCCTGTTATGCGGATACGCGTGGCTCTCAAGCCGCAGCACGGTCTACACCGTCACCTCGCGCCGGGTGGTCATGAAGTTTGGCATCGCCTTGCCGATGACGGTCAACATCCCGCACACGCAGGTCAATGCAGCCGACGTGCGGCAGCACGCCGACGGCTCGGGTGATATCGCGCTTGCAGTCACCTCGACGGGCGGTCTGGGGTATGCCGTGCTGTGGCCGCATGCGCGGCCTTGGCACTTGGCGCGGGCACAACCTTCGCTGCGCGGTTTGCGCGATGTGTCCAAGGTTGCGCAACTGGTATCCCGTTCCTTGGCGGCAAGCACGGCAGCGCAGGTAGCCCCGGTTGCGGCGCCACGCCCGGGTGCCAAGGGCGCCAAGCAAGGTCAAACCGCCACGGCGGCGGCGTAACGGAGGGCTATGTGACAACCGCAATCGTACCGCGCCGGTTTCCTCGCGCCCCGCTGGTGGGAGGTTTTGGGCTGGTCGGTCTCGCGCTGCTGTTGGCGGTGGTCGGCCGGTTGAACGGCCCGGCGGAGGGGCCGCCGCCGGCGGCTTCCATCGGCGTGGTTGAGTTCCGGGTGGCAGACCGGGCCGATGGCGCTGTTCGGGTGCTCGACGCGAAGGACGGGCACGAGATCAGCGTGGCGACCGGCCAGGCGGGTTTTCTGCGCGGCATCCTGCGGTCAATGGCGCGCGAGCGGCGGATCACCGGCCAGGGCGGACGCGAAGGCGCATTCCGGCTGACGGCGTGGAACGACGGGCGGCTGACGCTGGATGATTTGGCGACCGGGCGCCGCATCGATCTGGAAGCCTTTGGGTCCGATAACGTGGCGGTGTTCGCACATTTGCTGACCCCGCAAGGCGGCAACTCATGAGCTGGAACAGCATCTTTGGCGGCGAAGTCGTTGAAATTCGTTGCGACGTTGACATTGAGCAGACCGCCGAGAGTTTCCACGCCCACGCGGTGCCGGATGGTATCGATATCCGGCCGGGCGACATCGTGGTGGTGCATGGGGTGCCGACCGACGTAGGCTTCGGCGAGCGGCTCACCTGCACGTGTTCCGCAACCGTGCAACGCGCGGGCGTCCTGGGCCGCTTTTGGACGCAACTGACCGCGCTGCTCGAGCTCACGGAACTCTACGAAGTTGGATTCCAGCCCAAGGAGACCACATGAACGCTTTCGACCGCGTCGGGGGGCCAAACGAGACCACCCGCATGGCCCAGCGCGATACGGTGTTGAGCCCGCGCTTTTACACGACCGACTTCGAAGCGATGGGGGCAATTGATGTGAGCCCCGTGCGCGCAGAGTGGGATGACCTGATCGCCGATCTGCGGCGCGACAACAACAAGGGCCATTTTATCCGCACCGAAGCGTTCAACGTCGGTCTGGAATCGATGCCGGAGGATTTGCGGAAGGAATTCCTCGAGTTTTTGGTCAGCTCCGTCACCGCCGAATTTTCTGGCTGCGTGCTGTACGCCGAGATCAAGAAACGCATTCCGCCCGGCGACATCCGTGACCTGTTCGCCTTCATGAGCCGCGACGAGGCCCGCCATGCCGGGTTCATCAACGACACGCTGAAGGATTTCGGCGTCGGTGTGGATCTGAGCTTCCTGACCAAGGCGAAGAAATACACCTACTTCCAGCCGAAATTCATCTTCTACGCCACCTATCTGTCGGAGAAGATCGGCTACGCGCGCTACATAACCATCTTCCGTCACCTTGAACGCCACCCGGACCGGTTGATCCATCCGATCTTTTTGTGGTTCGAGCAGTGGTGCAACGACGAGTTCCGCCACGGCGAGGCATTCGCGCTGCTGATGCGCGCCAAGCCGCAAGTGCTGAGCGGGCTGAACAAGCTGTGGATCCGGTTCTTCCTGCTGGCGGTGTTCGCGACGATGTTCGTGCGCGACCATGCCCGCCCGGCGTTCCATCACGCGCTCGGCTTGGACCCGACCGAATACGACATGCGGGTATTCCGCATCACGTCGGAGATTTGCCGGCAGGTGTTTCCGCTGACGCTGGATATCGACAATCCGGCCTTCCTGACCGGCCTGCAAAAGATGCGCGAAATCGCCGACGGCATGGCTGCCGCCAAGGCGCAGGGCGGGGTGCTGGGCAAATTGAAGCACTGGGGGCTGACGGCCGCCGCCGCAGTCACCTTTGGGCGGCTGTATCTGCTCCCGGTGAAGGACAACACGCTTCCGGCTCAAATTCGTTTGGCGCCGGCTTGGTAGGACAAGGGCAAATCCATGTCCCTGTATGGGTATCCCGTGCTGTACGCGCTGTTCGTGTGGTGGTTCAGCACGGGGCTCATCGTCTATCTGGATAATCTGCCGCAGCGGACCTTCCGCTGGAGCATGCTCGGCGGCACGGTGGTGTTCGCGATCTCGCTTTACCGGCTGGGTGCCACCGCCAACGACACCTCGGTAACCGCCGCCTACGGCGCGTTTACGTATGGGGTGCTGGCCTGGGGCTGGCAGGAAATGAGCTTCTTCATGGGGGTCATCACCGGCCCGCGGAAGACAGCATGCGACGACCGGTGCGGCGGCTGGCTGCATTTCTGGCACGGAGTACAGACGTGCCTGTACCATGAGCTCACGATCCTGGCGACAGCGGTGGCTATCGTGGCGTTGACCTGGGGGGCGCCCAATCAGGTGGGCACCTGGACGTTCATGGTGCTGTGGGTGATGCGGCAGAGCGCCAAGCTGAATGTGTTCCTTGGGGTGCGAAACCTCAGCCAGGAATTCTTGCCGCCGCATCTGGCTTACTTGACGAGCTTTCTGACCTGCAAGCCGATGAACTTGCTGTTCCCGATCTCCATATCGGGGTCCACGGTGATCTTGTTGCTGATGCTGCAACGGGCCGGTGCTGCCGATACCGGGTTCCAGGCGGCCGGTCTAACTTTTGCAGCGGCCATGCTGGCGCTCGCCATTGTCGAGCATTGGTTCCTGGTGCTGCCGTTGCCGTTTGCTGAATTGTGGACCTGGGTGCTGAAGCTGCGCGGCACGGCCAAACCGGACCTTCCGGATTTGCCGGCCGAGGCTGCGCTGCAGACCGGCGAGTGCAAACACCACCGCCCGCTAGCCGGCGGCCGGGGAGCGGAAGAGCCGCAGTTGAAAGCCTACAAACCGCGCGTCGTGACGGCGCCCGCCTAAGCATACATGCACAGCTTAGTCCGCCGCAGCATGTCATAGCGGCAAGGAGATAGGACTTTCCATGCAATACGAAACCTTCTTCCGCAGGCAGCTCGACACTCTTCGCCGGGAAGGCAATTACCGGGTGTTTGCCGATCTACAGCGCCATGCGGGAGACTTTCCCCGCGCGACCCATTTGCGTGAGCGGAGCCGCACGCCGGTGACCGTCTGGTGCTCGAATGATTACTTAGGGATGGGGCAGCACCCGCAGGTCCTGGCGGCCATGCATGAAGCGCTGGATCGCTGCGGCGCCGGTGCGGGCGGCACGCGCAATATCGCCGGCACCAATCACTATCACGTGTTGTTGGAACGCGAGCTGGCCGATTTGCACAACGCCGAATCGGCCTTGCTGTTCACCTCGGGCTATGTCGCCAATTGGGCGGCGCTGAGCACGCTGGCCTCGCGCATTCCGGGCTGCGTGGTACTGTCGGACGCGCTGAACCATGCCTCGATGATCGAGGGCATCCGGCACAGCCGGGCGAAATGCGTGGTGTTCGCGCATAACGACGTGGCCGATCTCGACCGTAAGCTGGCGCAACTCGACCCCGAAGTGCCCAAGCTGGTGGCGTTCGAGTCGGTCTATTCGATGGACGGCGACATCGCGCCGATCAAGGAAATCTGCGACGTCGCCGACAAGCACGGCGCGATGACCTACATCGACGAAGTGCACGCGGTTGGCATGTATGGCCCGCGCGGCGGCGGCGTTGCTGAACGGGAGGGGCTGTCGCACCGTCTGACGGTGATCGAGGGCACGCTGGCGAAGGGCTTCGGTGTGGTCGGCGGTTACATCGCCGGCTCGGCTGCGGTGTGCGATTTCGTGCGTAGCTTTGCCTCAGGCTTCATCTTCACGACCTCGCTGCCGCCTGCGGTGGCGGCCGGCGCGCTGGCAAGCGTGCGGCACTTGAAGAGCAGCAACGCCGAGCGCGAAGGCCAGCGGCGTCAAGTGGCGTATCTGCGCCGCCGCCTGGACGAAGAGGGTGTGCCGCATCAGGCCAACCCAAGCCATATCGTTCCGGTGATCGTCGGCGACCCAATCCAATGCAAGCAAATCACCGATCTGCTGGTCGAGCAATTCGGGATCTATGTGCAACCGATTAACTACCCGACCGTGCCGAAGGGCACTGAGCGGCTCCGCATCACGCCCTCGCCGCTGCATACCGACTCGGACATTGAACACCTGGTCGCGGCGCTCTCGGCGCTGTGGTCGCAACTGCAATTGAGCCGCGCGGCCTGAGCGAGACGTAATGCCCCGGCGGATGCATCTCTGACGGAGCGCACCCCTTGCGCCGGCGCGCGCGCGCCTAAATCGGCATCGCTACCCGCCCGCACCGGCAGGCAAGCCGGATAGGGCATCATGGAGGATCTGACTTTGAGCAACGACAACACTTTCCAGCCATCCCGCCGCCGCGTGCTGCACGGCGGTGGCGGACGAAAAACTCGCACCTGAGCTTGTGCAGTATCAGGCCACGCCGAAAGACGGCGCACAGTGCAGCGCGTGCGTAAATTTTGTGAAGCCGGACGGCTGTAAGATCGTCTCCGGCAAGATCAGCCCAACCGGCTGGTGCGTGGCGTTCGCGCCGAACGCCTAATACCAAATCTCGCTGACCAAGACTCATCGTCGTTGCCGGGCTTGACCCGGCAATCCATGGCGACACACAGAGCATCTCGCATCTAACACTGAGCGTTGGCGTGGATCGCCGGGTCAAGCCCGGCGATGACGATTCAAAGGTTCGTGGGTTCTCTTCCACGAGATTTGGTATAAGTTGCCTGATCACCAATAGCCTGCCTGCTAACGACACGCCGTCCGGCCGCTGGGGCCGGACGGCGTGATGCGTTTCGGGCGGTTTGCGGATCGGCCCGCGCCAATCAGCGAGTCAGCACAGCCATCTGATACAATCCGCCAAAAAAACGCCGCTCCTCACGGGCTACGCGGGCTGCTGAGGCCGGTAGCCAAGTCTGCAACTCACGGGCCGCCACAGATCGAGCGCGAACGGCTCTAGCCAGCGCAGAACGGACGGAAACAGGTAGCGGAGCGGGTGCCACCATGCCGGGCGGTGATAGTCCATCACCACCAGCCGTCCGCCCGGCCGCAGCGTGCGCCAGGCCTCGGCCAGCGTTTGGCGGCGTACGTCCTCCGGCTGCTCATGCAACAGAAAGAACAGCACGATTTGGTCGAATGTGCCGTCGTCGAACGGCAACGCCGCCGCGTCGTTTTGATGCAGCGTGACGGGCGCCGAGCCGGGCAGCTTGTCGCGCAGATTCGCCAGCTGGTTCGGCACGATATCCACCACGTCCAGCCAACTGCCGGGCGTCATGTTGCTCACCAGGGCATCGGTGAAGCTGCCATAGACGCAAGCGATCTGCAGGGTGCGGCCGGATACCTGCGGTCCCAGGGCCTCAAGCGCGGCGTTGCGCAGGCGTAGGAAATTGCCCCACAAGATCCCATTGACCAGCCAGGGACGATCAAAGAACGCGATGCCGCGCGGATGAATATAGGCCCACCAATACACTTCTTCCATGTATGGTGGTATCGGCGGTGGCGATTGTATATCGCATGTGCCTGACAGGGGTTGCGTTTCGAACTGGGGTGCGACGCTGAAATTCATGATTCAGGCTCACATGTTTGGCAACGCAGCGTGTTGATCTACGTCAACGTCCGGCAATCGGGTCGGCCGTAACGATGCTGTACTTTAGCACGATAGTCCGATGCACACAGTCACCATCCGCAAGACCGTCCGCCATTCCTGGGCTGATTTATTCGCTCTGGTCCTAGATATGGAGCATTATCCGGCGTTCGTCCCCGGTTGTGCGCGCGTACGTATCGTGTCGCGGCGCGATGTTGGAACCGGGCTGACCGAGATCGTGTCGCGCATGACCGTTGGCGTGCAGCCGGTGCAGATGAGCTATACAAATCGAACGCGCGCCGATCACGCCGCGCGGCGGATCGTGGTGGATTCCGAAGATGGCCCACTGAAACACTTGCACGTGATCTGGCGATTCGAGGCGCATGGTGAAGCGGCCACAGATATCGCGTTTTCCGCCAACTACGCGTTCCGTAACCCCATCGTGACCAAGCTGGCGTCCGGATTATTTGATTCGATGTTCGGCCAAGTGGTCGACTCCTTCGAGCGCCGGGCCACCCAACTGACAGCGGCTCATTTGCACCAGACGTTGAACGCTGGGCGCGGCGCGCTTTAGCGGACCAGCCGCCGGCTTGCGCGGCTGGTCCGTTCGGCCTTAGGCGTATCGGTCAAGGTGCGGCAGGGATCGGCAGCGGGCTGGCTGACAGCGTGTTCAGGTAGGCGATCACGTTGGCGCGCTGCTCGGCATTGGCCACGCCGGCGAACGTCATCTTGGTGCCGGGCGCGTAGGCGGCTGGCTTGGTGAGCCACTTGTTCAGCTCATCGAACGTCCAGGCGCCTTCCTTGCCCTTGAGCGCGGCCGAGTAGCCGTAGCCTTCCATGTGACCGTGCGCGGCGCCGACAACCCCATAGAGGTTCGGACCGAGCCCGGCTTTGCCGCCTTCGGTGAAGGTATGGCAAGCGACGCAGCCGAGCTTGGCCGTCGCCGCTTGGCCTGCCTTGACCTCGGCAGCGGCGAGCAGCACCGCGAACGGCTTTTACGGTGCCGGGGCGGCTGCTGCGGCCGGAGCAGGCGCTGCGGCAGCAGCAGGTGTCGCGGCAGCGGCCTTGGCAGGTGCGCCTGTGGCGGCTGGCAGCGGCAGCGGGCTGGCCGATAGCGTGTTCAGGTAGGCGATGATCTCGGCGCGCTTTTGGGGATCTGCCAAACCGGCGTAGGTCATCTTGGTCCCTGCGGCGAACGCGGCGGGCTTCTTGAGCCACTCGTTCAGCTCGGCGAAACTCCAGTTTCCGGTCTTGCCCTTCAGCGCGGCCGAGTAGCCAAAGCCTTCCATGTGGCCGTGCGCGCCACCAACCACGCCATATAGGTTTGGCCCCACGCCAGCTTTGCCGCCCTCGGTGAACGAGTGGCACGCCACGCAGCCGGCCGCCTGGGTGTCAGCTTGGCCCTTCTTGGGGTCTGCCGCCGCCAGCAGCGCCTCAATCGAAGGCTCGGCTGCCGCAGCCGCCGCCGGCGCGGGCTCGGCCCCTTCGATCTTGATCGCCGGCTTCGCCAATTTATGGGGGTTTACCAGCGACTGGCTAATCAGCGTCGCCCCCATGAAGGCGATACCGGAGACCAGCACCGCGGCGATGGCCTTGTTGACCTGCATGCTGTCCACGCGACGCTTCTCCTCGATCGAATGACACAATCCAGCCACCGCCGCCCGGGGCCCCGGGCGGCAATGCTGCTTTCGGCGCATGCATTATGGGAAACCAGGGCATACCGGCAAGCCGCTGTTTTTAACAATCGCCACCGCGTCCGGCACGCAACGGCCGCTGTACAAGAAAACGGGAGCCGCGTGGCTGCGCGACCCCCGTTGGAAGAGGCTGGAAGCCGTTGCGCTTAGGGCGCAACGCTCCTCAGTTCGGGGAAGGTCTTCACCATGCTGACACCGAACAGCGGTTTGTAGACGCCCTGGTGGCAGGTGGCGCAGTTGATCTTCGCCACGTCGCCCTGCGGTCCAAGCCGGGCTGGTGGGAAAGTGCCGGTCAGCGGGGTCATGAAGCCGTTGTTCAGATCGCGAGTCATCCGGATACCGTGCCACGCCGTGGTGCGTTGCGGCGTGCTCTGCTTCCAATCGCCGAATTCGCGGCTGTTGTGGCAGTAGGTGCAGTTGACCCCAAGGGACTGCGAGATGTTCATCATCAACGCGTAGGTCCATTCGGTCTGCTTGATGGTCTGCAGATTGCCGGACGGCAGCGCCGTTGTCGCCTGAACGCGGATGCTGGCGTCCTTCTCCAGGAACGGCGAGTACGGGTCGTAGGGCAGCGCGGTCAGACCCGCCGGACCCGAGGCGTATCCCATGCCACTCTCGGTTTCCAACTGGCCATGCGCGTGCGGCGGGCCGGCGTTTTCGAACCACACATTTGCCGGGACCGGCTGGCCACGGTGGCACGTGTAGCAGGTCACGCCGGTTTCGACGACGTGCGGCTTCCAGTCGGCGTTGACGTGCTGAACCATCTGGATCATCCGCCGCGCCACCACTTTGGTGTAGAGCGCGTCGGACGCCATGTCCTTGGTGTCGTGGCAGTAAGCGCAGCCCTGCTTCGGGGACACCCAGGTGGTGATGGAGGCCATCAGGCGGGTGAACTGGCCGACGCTGAGGCCGCCGAGCAGCTTGACGTTCTTATACACCGTGCCCGCCTTGGGCCCGGCGGTGCCCAATGAGGGCAGCACGCCTGGCACCTTGTTGGCGACGGCCAACACTTCCAGGGTCCGCGGGTTGTAGTTTTCCTGCATCCCGACGCCGCGATAGCCCCGCTGCACGGATTGCAGCGGCGGGCGCTCGAAGCTGAACAGGATCACGATGGCCAGCAGCGTGCCCGCGACAATCGCGAGCAGGCTCACGGTAGTGCGAATGCCCCAATTCATTGCCCTGCTCCCGCTGCCGGATCGGTCACAATCCCAAACACGGGCGGGTAGGTCGGCGCGATGTCGTGCTTCACGCCCCAAAGGTACCAGTTATCGACCACCGTGCCGGTGAGCAGGATGCCGATGCCGCCGGTCAGCGGGCACAGCACTGCGAACCACCACGCCCAGCGATGGATCGACTCGGCGGTGGCGTTGAAGCCCATGCACCAGCGCCAGAACAGCGCGCCGCGTTCAAAGCCGGTGCCCCGGTCGGCGATCTGCTCAAGCTCCCGGTCGGCCCCGTAGCGGCCGGTGGCCAGCACGGTTGCCGCATGCATCGCGAACAGCACCGTGGAGCCGTACAGGAACGCGATCGAGAGCATGTGGAACGGGTTGTAGAACAGGTTACCGTAGCGGATCGAGAAGGCCGCCGTCCAATCCAGGTGCGGGAAGATGCCGAACGGCACCGCCTCGGACCAGCTGCCGACCAGCAGCGGGCGGATGAAGCCCAGCACCAGATACAGCCAGATGGCGGCAGCGAACGCCCATGCGGTGTGGGTGCCAAGGCCAAGCGCAGTCGCCCGCTTGTACACCCGCCACCACCACAGCAGGATGCTCGCGGTCAGGAAGAAGCCGGCTACCAGCCACCAGCCGCCTTGCGACAGCGGTGGAATGTGCAGGCCGTATTGCGGCGCCGGCGGTTCCAGCGCCAGCCACGGCAGTTGACGGACGAACTGCACCGGATCCCAGTTCACCGAGGCGAACATATTGAGCCCGATGATCTCAAAGGCGATCAATCCGCAGATCACCGAGGCCATGCCAACAGTGCCGAAGTAAATCGGCCCAACCTGCGAATCACCGATGAGTCCGGCCAGATGCACGTGCAGCGGCTTGCCTAGGCGTGGCCAGCTACCTCGGGCGAGCGGCACGCCGGGGTAGCCAGGCCCGCGCGCCTGGATCCGGTTGAAGATGTTTTGGTACTCAGCCATGACGGCTTACTCCCCCTCGCCCTAGTTCCAGATCGGCAGATTGAGCCACCAGCCCCACCATTCGGGCCAGCCGCGCGTCCAGAACGGGCCGCTGATGATGATGCACACCGCACTCCAGAACGCCGCCGACACCGCCAGAAACAGGCCAAGCCGGTGAATGCCGAGGAAGCCGATGGAATAACCAACGGTGTCACGGAAGAAGGTGTTCTCGTGTTCGCCGGTCTTCATCAGCGTGCCCTTGGTCGGGTTCGCCGCCGACAGCACCAGCCCGCCATGCATCGACAGCGCCAGCACCGTGGTGAAGAAGAACGTGATGGCAATCATATGCGCGGGATTGTAGTGGAAATGCAGATACTGATAGCCAGTGTTGGACACCCAATCGAGGTGGCTGATAATCCCATATGGGAAGCCATAACCCCACGCGCCCATCAGTAACGGCCGGATCACCACCAGCGAAATATAGGCAAATACCGCGAAGCTGTAGGCGAACGGGACATGATACCCCATGCCAAGCTTGCGCGAGATTTCCGTCTGGCGCAGCACCCAAGAACAGAATGCGCCGATCGCGCACAGGGTAATGATCTGCCACAATCCGCCTTCCTTCAGCGGGGCAAACGCCAGTCCGTAGCTGATGTCGGGCGGGGCAATGCTGATGCGCCAGACATTCCACGTCGGTCCAAGGGAAGCGCCATACAGGATCAGGGCGGTTCCGAGCACGCTGAAGAAGACCGTCGTAACTCCGAAGAAGCCGACAAAAAACGGCCCCACCCAGAAGTCGAACAGATCTCCCCCGACCAGGGTGCCTCCACGCACGCGGTACTTTTCTTCATAACTGAGCATCGACATTGTCGATTCCTCCGGTCGAGTAGCTCTATTCGGGTTGCCTCCCCGCAACCCTGCGGGCGTCGCCATGGATAGCGGCGGGCAGGGCTGGGCGGTGCGCTGTCGCCCCGCCCGCCGCCATCCTGGCCGGCGCTATTTCACCGCAGCGGGAAGCGGAGCCATCTGCGCCGCCGCACTGTGATGCGGGCCCTCGATCCAGTTGAACCGGTCGGTGCTCAACACGATAAAGTGGATCAGGACAGCCAAGACGAACAGGAAAACGCCCAAACCGACCAGCGCCCGGCGCGGGTCGAAGAGCAGCCAAATGCGCCACATTGCTGAAGCCTCCTAGGCCAGGAACGAGGTGACGAACTTCACGCCGTCGATCGCCGACGTCGCGTAACCGCCAACCGGCGGCAGCCAGGGACGCCACTGCCACACGAGAATGTGCGCGATGATGGCGACAATGGTGAAAATAACGAAGCTGCTCACAAAGAGATTGTGAAACTCCTTCGCTTCATTGTCGGTGAGTCCCGACGCTGTTTTGGTAACGCCAGACATGGAGCAACCTCCGAACAACAGGCCTTTCGGCCGCTACCGCGCTCGTCCCGCGCGGCTGGGTGTTCCGTGGCGGACCGCGCCACGGCAGGCTGTCCTTCCGGCACGACGGCCGGGGGGACATGGTGAACCGGATGGCGTGCACACGGCGCGGCCTATCCGGCTGTCACGGACGCAAGCGACTGCGCAACCCGCGCGGCACTTACGCGTTGTTCGCGATCCTGGCGGGCGTCGCGCTCGACGCGCTCGCGCAGGCGTTTGGCGGCCGAGATGCGCACCAGGAATGGCTCGCGCTCGACATGGGCTTGCAGAATCTCCAGCGCGTCGTCGTCCCACGGCGTGGCGTTGAAGTCGCCATGCTTGGCCGGCGTTGCTTCCACCCGATCCATCTCGGTGCCCAGCGGCAGAATGTGGAACAGCGCATCGAACAGCGCGTTGCAGAATTCTTGAATAAGGTAGGTCGCTCCAGCATAGCCCATGAACGGCGTGCCGGTGGCGCGGCGGATGATGGCGCCGGGAAACGAGGCCGGAATGTACATGCAGCGCGCGCCGAGCTCGGCGGCATACATGCGTTCATTGAACGAGCCGTACAGGATGAACGGAGGTTTATCCTTGAGCGCTTTGCGCACGGCTGCGTTGTCCGGCTTGGTGCCGGCGGTGCGTGAAAAGGTGAACTGGCAAGGGATGCCCATTTCATCTTCAAGGAATTGCCGGATACCGCGCGCGTAGGTATCGGTAGCGACAACGGCGAAGCTCGCGGTGGCGAAGAAATCCTGCGTGACACTGCGCCACAAATCCCACAGCGGCTTGATGGTGGTATGTTTCTCGCGCTCGATAAACGGCTCAGGATCGATTCCGGTCAGCTCACCCAGTTTGCGCAGGAAATTGGTGGTGGCGAACAGTCCGATCGGCGCTTGCAGATACGGCCGGTCGAGTTCTTCGCATAGCCCACGGCCGAACTCGCGATACATGCAGACGTTCACGTCGGCATCTGGCAGCTTGGCGATGTCCTCGACATGCGCGCCGAGCGGGAACGTCAGGTTGATCTCGCAGCCGATGCCCTCGATCAGCCGGCGGATTTCCGCCAGATCGGGCGGCATATTGAAAGTGCCGTAGATCGGCCCGATGATGTTGACACGCGGCTTGGTGCCCGGGGCGCGGGCGGCGCGCAGTTTCGGCTTGGATTTCTTGGCGCCGAACTCGTTCCACAGCCAGAAAATCGCCCGGTCGGCGGCCTGCCACTGGTCTTCGTCGATGGTGCGCGGGATGAACCGCATCAGGTTCGAACCCTCGGGCGTCACCCCGCCGCCGATCATCTCGGCGATGCTGCCGGTCACTACCACGGCCGGCATGTCCGGATCTTGTGTGGCCGCAGCGCGGCGCATAGCGCCCTCGGTGCCGCTCATCGACAGTGCGTCTTCAGAAAGTCCAGTGACCACAACGGGCAATTCATGCGGCGGCAGCCCGTCGGTGTAGTGCAGCACGGCGGTCACCGGCAGGTTTTCGCAGCCCACCGGGCCGTCGATCACCACGCGCAGTCCGCGCACCGCGGTAAAGGCGTAAACTGCGCCCCAGTAGCCGCCCGCCCGGTCATGATCGAGCACCAGCATGGCTAGGTCCCCACCGCCGACTCGGCCTTTACTTTGGCCGCGCGCATCTTGCGGAAGCGCTCCTTGGCTTGCGGATGGTCCTGCGGCACGCCCTGCCAGCCATAACCGGTCGCCTCGCCGGTGCCGACATTGGTGAAGAAGTCCACCATGCGGCCATAGCGTTCGCGCCCGCGAGTTTGCGCGGCCACGATCCCGGCCAGCGATCCAGCGCCGGCCGCGCCGAACAATGGCCGCGCAGACACCATGTTGGTGAAATACAGGGCCGGGATGCCAAGCTCCTTGGCTTTCTGCACCAGCGGCGTGGTGCCAACCGCAAGGTCGGGCCGCACGTCCTGCATCGCGGCGCAATCCTGCTCCAGCGAGGCGCGATACTGCACATGGGTGCCGCGCGCTTGCAGCCACTCGCGGTCGGCGTCGCTCCATTCGGTGCGCGGGCAGGCGGTGCCGACATACGGCACCTCGGCGCCCGCTTCCATCAACAGCCGCGCCACCAGCAATTCCGAACCCTCGTAGCCGGAGACCGTGATGCGTGCGTTGATCGGGTTGGCTTCCAGTGCCGCACGAATGGCCGGCAGCGCCTTGGCTTTCGCCACATCGATGCGTTCGGCGGCAATGTTGCCGGCACGGCCCACCGCGTCCAGCCATGCGGCGGTGCCATCGACACCGACCGGCCCCGAGCCGACCACCGGGCGCCCGGCGGCATGAAACTCGCGCACCGATGCAGTGTAGAACGGGTGCACGGCGGCCACGACTGAGCAGTCCAGTGCGGCGTACAAGTCGCGCCATTCGCGCGTCGGCACCTGGGTGCCCAGCGCCATGCCCATCGGCTTCAGCAATGCGGCGATCCCGACCGGGTCGGCCGGGAACAATTCGGCCAACAGCGTCACGGTGGGTTCGTCGGGCAGCGCCATGCGCGGCCGCGCCACCGGTCCGGTCTCGGCCTCCAGCCGCGCATAGCGCAACATTGCGCCCGCCAGCACGTCCTTTGCCTCGGCGTGGGTCGGCACGCCGAAACCCGGCACGTCAATGCCGATCACCCGCACGCCGTCGATCTGTTTGGGCAGCCGGTCGAGCGGCACGCCCGATGCAGTCGGCACGCACAGATTGATCACCACGACGCAGTCGTAGTCAGCCGGTTTGGCCGTCTCATACACCGCTGCGCGGATGTCCTCGAACAACTGGCCCTTGACCAGGGTTTCCGAGTTGAACGGAACGTAGCCGACGGTGCGTTTGGCGCCGTAGAAATGCGAGGTGAAAGTCAGCCCGTACACACAGCAGGCCGAGCCGGACAGAATGGTTGCCGTGCGCCGCATCCGCAGCCCGACGCGCAGCGAGCCGAACGCCGGGCACATCGACTGCGGCTGATCGTGTGGGCCGCGCGGATAATCCGCCATCATGCGGTCGAGCGCTTCGCTTTTCCCGGCGGCGCGCGCGGCCGCCACCATGGTCTCGCGGCCGCCATGGCAACCGGTGCCGCTGGTTGCGGCCTCCGGTGCGGCAGCTTGCGGGGCGATGGCGCCGTCCATGGCTATGACCCCTCGTAGATCACTTCGAGGGAAGGCTTACCGAGCACGCTGGCCGCGCACATGTCTTCCAAGGTTGCCGGGTCGAGCACCACGCCGCGGCCGACCGCATCGCCCTTGAACAGGTTCAGCAACTTGTCGTGCGTCAGCGGCGCCGGGCGCACCGGGGGCGCGATGGCAACCTGCTCGGCGAGTTGCTCGAACACGCTGGCCCACTGGCCGCCCGGCTTGCCGATGATCTCGTAATTGGCGCGCTTGCGGCGGATGTCCTCGTTGGCCGGAATGGCCGACAACACGGGAATGCCGACCGCATCCGCGAACGCCTGCGCTTCGCCGGTGCCATCGTCCTTGTTGATCACCATACCGGCCACGCCGACATTGCCGCCCAGCTTGCGGAAGTAGTCCACCGCCGAGCAGACGTTGTTGGCGACATACAGCGATTGCAGATCGTTCGAGCCGACGACAATGACTTTCTGGCACATGTCGCGCGCGATCGGCAGGCCGAAGCCGCCGCACACCACGTCACCAAGGAAGTCGAGCAGCACGTAATCGAAGCCCCATTCATGGAAGCCCAGCTTTTCCAGCAGCTCGAAGCCATGAATGATGCCGCGTCCACCGCAGCCGCGCCCCACTTCCGGGCCGCCCAGTTCCATGGCGAACACGCCGTCACGCTTGAAGCAGACGTCGCCGATCTTGACCTGCTCTCCGGCGGCTTTCTTCTTCGACGATGTCTCGATAATCGTCGGGCAGCTACGGCCGCCGAACAGCAGCGATGTTGTGTCGCTCTTGGGGTCGCAGCCGATCAGCAGCACGCGCTTGCCTTGTTGCGCCATCATGTAGCTGAGATTGGCGAGCGTAAAGCTTTTGCCGATGCCGCCCTTGCCGTAGATCGCGATGATCTGCGTTTCTTTCTTCACAGGCGCTGTCGACACGGCATCGGGTTCCTGCGCGGCTTCCTCCAGCAAGGCTTGCGCCATGCTGGCTTGGGCATTTACAGGCGCGT
>JANYDF010000139.1 GCA_025359905.1 Rhodospirillales bacterium | reverse complement strand
TGGTCGCGGCGCTCGAGACCGGGATTAACTTGTCAGGCGGCGGAAGTGTTACGATTGGCGCTACCAATACTGCCGCGTTGGTCTCTGGGCGCTTCAACGCCGTCAATGTCACTGGTGCGGCCGGGACAGTAACCAATTTCGCTACTGTCATTGCGACGCAATACAACGCGATCCAACTCCAGCAGGCGGGAACAGTGGTCAACGGCTCGGAAGGCCGGACTGCAGCCTCGGTGTTTGGCACCGAGGGGGTCGCCATCTACGGCGGGGCAGGCGCAGTCACCAACTACGGCACAATCAGTGGTAGCCGCTTTGAGGCCGTGGAACTTGCCGGAGGTGGCACGGTGGTGAACGGTTCAACCACTGACACGGCGGCTGTGCTGCTTGGCCAGTATAGTGGCCTTTACGGGCATGGCGGCGAACTGAACGTAACCAATTTCGGCACCATCAGCGGCGCACGCTATAACGCCATGCAACTGTCGAATGGCGGCACCGTAGTGAACGGCTCCACCACCGATACAGCTGCGTCTTTGGTCGGCCATGACGGCGGTATTTGGGTGGCGAGCGGCACATTGGCGCTTGCGAATTACGGGACCCTCAGCGGCGTCTTTCGCAGTGCCCTGGCGATGAACGGCGGCGGCATCATCACGAACGGCGCCAGCAGCGATACTTCTGCAGCAATGCTTGGCTACGAGAACGGCATTTGGAATAAATCCGGCGCG
Source organism: Rhodospirillales bacterium (assembly GCA_025359905.1). GTDB lineage: Bacteria > Pseudomonadota > Alphaproteobacteria > Acetobacterales > Acetobacteraceae > CAIPHQ01. Next base: position 3,392 of record JANYDF010000139.1, on the reverse strand, counting down.
GCGACTATACAGAATTTTGGCACGATCAGCGGTGTGCGTTACAACGGTGTGCAACTCAATACTGGCGGCACGATCGTCAATGGTTCCAGCGCCAGCACGGCCGCAGCGATCCTCGGGCATTCGTGTGGCATCTACGAAGCAGGCGGAACCGACATCGTCTCGAATTTCGGCACCATCGCCGGAACCTACGCGGTGGCGCTGTTTGGCACGGTGGCCAGCGTGACCAATGCCGGCACGATCGCCGGCAACGGCCCCAAAGGGGGCGGGGTGTTCCTCAAGTTCGGCGGCAGCGTCACCAACACCGGCCTTATCTCCGGCCCCAGCAACGCGTTTTCGACCGGCACCGGGGCCAGCATCGCCAGCGTGCTGAACAACCAGGGCACCATGACCAGCGGGCTGCACGCGGTGGCCTATCTGCCCACCGGCGGCACCATCACCAACGGCTCTGCCACCAACACGGCGGCCACCATGTCCGGCGCCTCGGCGGCGGCGTTCCATCATGCGGGCACGGTGACCAATTTCGGCACCATGACCGGGGCGGGCCTGCTGCACAGCGGCGTGTATCTCGGTGATGGCGGCACCGTCACCAACGGCAGCACGGCGGATAGCGCGGCGCGCATCGGCAGCGAAGGCAACGGCGTGTATTCCGGCACTGCGGCCGCCAGTGTCACCAATTTCGGCACCATCTCGTCAGTGCAGAAGAGCGGCATCTATCTGAAATCCGGCGGCAGCGTCACCAATGCCAGCGGCGCCGCCGTGGCCGGGTTGATCGACGGCGTGTATCTGAATGGCGCTTCGGCGGCGTTGACCAACGCTGGCGCCATCTTCGGCGGCGTGGGGGTGGCGGCAGGCACGTCGATGACCTCGGTCACCTTGGTCAATTCCGGCACCATTGCCGGTTTCGGCGGCATGGCGGTCAGTTTCGCCAGCGGGCTCGACCGGGTGGTGGACATGCCGGGCGCGGTGTTCGCGGGCAACGTGGTTGCCAGCGGCGGCACGGGCAATGTGCTGGAACTCGGCTCGGCGGCATCGGCGGGCACGATCAGCGGCATCGGCATTAGCTTTCAGCACTTCTCCAAGCTGACGGTGGATGCCGGAGCGAAGTGGCAAATGACCGGCAGCAATACGCGCGGCGCCGGAGCGGGCGTAGCGCTGGGCGCGGGCGCCACGCTGACGGTGGCGGGCACATTGACGACGGTCGGGGCGCTGGCGCTGACCGGCAGCGGCACGCTGGCGCTGGGGGCCACCGGGCAGGTGAACATTGGGCCCGCCGCCGGGGCGGCCGGCACGCTCACCGTCGCCACGGCCGCGAACGGCGGCACCGTCAGCGGCACTGGCACCATCAGTGCGGCCATCAACGACAAAGGGCTGGTTAGCGCCACCGGCGGCACACTCACGCTGACCGGCAAAGTGTCCGGCGCGGGCACCATCGCCATCAGCGCGGGCGCGGTGCTGCAAGCACTGGGCACGGTCTCCACGGCGATGCAGTTCCTGCCTGGCAGCCACGAGACCCTGGCGCTCGGCAAACCGGCGGCCGTCACCGGCACCATCGGCGGCTTCGTGGCGAGCGAGACGATAGAATTGCTCGGGGTAGCTGTCTCCGGCCTCAGTTTCGCCAGCGCCACCAACATCCTGACCGTGACTGGCTTCAGCGGCACGCTGGCGGCGCTGCACTTCACCAGCGGCCTCACGCAGTCGAGTTTTGCCTTAAGCTCGGATGGCCACGGCAACGCATTGATTACGCATACATAGCCGGCATCAACACCGTCACCACCGCCTGTGCTGCGATGCCCTCCATGCGTCCGGTGAAGCCGAGCCGCTCGGTGGTGGTGGCCTTGACGGAAATGCGGCCAGCATCGACGCCCAAAATCTCGGCCAGCCGGGCGATCATACGCGGCGCGTGCGGGGTGATCTTTGGGCGCTCGCAAATCAGCGTCACGTCGGCGTTGCCCAACACGCCGCCGCGCGCGGCGATCCGGCTGGCGGCGTGGGCGAGGAAGCGGGCGGAATCCATGTCTTTCCACTGATTCTCGCTGGGCGGGAAATGCCGCCCGATATCGCCCTCGGCGAGCGCGCCATAGATCGCATCGCACAGCGCGTGGATGCCCACGTCGGCATCCGAGTGCCCAGCGAGGCCCGCCTCGTGCGCCACTTCGACGCCGCACAGGATCAGCTTGCGGCCTTGTTGCAGAACGTGAACGTCAAACCCGGTGCCGACGCGCGGCAGCAGGGTTGGGGTCAGCACGCGTTCCAGCCGGGCAGCGTCGCCGGGGAAGGTCATTTTGATGTTGTCCTCGCTGCCTGCCACCAGGGCGACATCCAGCCCGGCCTGTTCCAAAATCGACGCATCGTCGGTTGCACCTGCCCCGGCCGTGCGGTGCAACCACAGCAGGGTGGCAAAGCGGAACGCTTGCGGGGTTTGCGCCCGGTGCAACAAGGCGCGCGGCACCGTGGTTTCGATGAAGCCATCCGCCCGCGCCCGCTTCAGCGTCTCCGACACCGGCACCGCCGGGATCGCGCCCTCCGACGTTTGCAGCGCGGCGAGCAGACTGGCGATGGTGCCGGGCGGGAAGAACGGGCGGCAGCCGTCGTGCACCAGCACCACGTCCGGCGCGTGCGCCTCCAGCACCTCCAGCCCGAGCCGCACACTGTCCTGCCGCGTGGCGCCGCCGGGCACGGGGGGCAGGTGTGCTACGCCGGATAGCGCCTCGTTGATCGGCTCGGCGTCGCCGACGGGCTGAATCAGGTCCACTTCGGCGGCCAGCCGCTCGGCGGCGTGGCGCAGCACCGTTTTGCCCGACAGCCGAAAAAATTGTTTGGGCGCGGCGGCGCCGAAGCGGCTGCCGGTGCCGGCGGCCATCAACAGGGCCGCAAGGCGCGGGCGGGAGGCATCTTGGGGAGAGGAATGTGACATGGCGGCCACAGCGTTGCCGCCCCCTGTGTTGCGCGTCAACCGTGCAGCGGCTACCCTGCCCAAATCATGAGCAACGGACTTCCCAGCGTGCAGCCATTGTTGCGCCCGATCGAGCTCGGCGGTGTGCGGATCGACGTGCCGGTGATCCTGGCACCGATGTCGGGCGTCACCGACCTGCCGTTTCGCAAGATCGCGCGGGAGTTGGGCGCTGGACTGGTGGTCTCGGAGATGATCGCCAGCGAGGAGCTCGTCCGTGCCCGCCGCGACATGCTGCGCAAGGCCGTCGGCGAGAGCCTGAAGCCGTTCGTCATACAACTTGCCGGGCGCGAGCCGCAATGGATGGCGGAGGCGGCGCGGATCGCCGTCGGGCTCGGGGCGGACGTCATCGATATCAACATGGGTTGCCCCGCCAAGGAGGTGACCGGCAAGCTCTCGGGCTCGGCCTTGATGCGCGACCTCGATCATGCGCTGACTTTGA
>JANYDF010000120.1 GCA_025359905.1 Rhodospirillales bacterium | reverse complement strand
CCCGGCAATCCATGGCGCCGCACCGAGCATCTCGCGTCGAGCACAGAGCGTTGGCATGGATCGCCGGGTCAAGCCCGGCGATGACGACTCAATGGATCAAGGGTTCTCTCCCACGAGATTTGGTATTAATCCACAGCGGCGAATGCTGGTGCGTGGTTTAGCTTGCCGGTGGCTGTGATAAGCGAAGGCGATAGTTTGAGCACCATAAAGTGGCGCCCGGCGTATGGTGACGTGAAACCTGCGGCTGCCTCGCGTTCAAAACCGAACCGCTCGTCGTAGTTCGGATCGCCAAGAACGAAGATGGCGGCCCAGCCTTGGCTGCAAGCACGGTTCACAGCCTCCTTAATCAAATCAGAGCCAATACCGTTCCGCTGTTTTGAGGGAACGACCGATACGGGAGCGAGCGCCAATGTCGGAAATGGAGCGTCCATCTTGGATAGCAAAATGTGACCGGCAATTTGGCCGTTTTCTTCGGCTACCAGCGAAATGACGCTGCCGCCGGCCGCACGCAATTGATTTACGAGTTCAGCCTCAGCCAATCGGCCGAAGGCAGACGATACGACCTGGAAAACAACATTCCAGTCGCGTGGGCACTCGTCGCGTATATCAACCACCCACCGATTCATACACGGAGCAGTGTGGCTCGCATTCCTATGCGCACACCGCGCACACCGTGTTGCGGCGCGCGCGGTGTGCGCATAGGCTTGCGGCGGGTGGGAAGGCCGCCTATCGGAGGCGGCCAACGTCTGTGGCGTGCGCAGGCAGGCCCCGCGTAGCGGCAAAAGGAATACGTGCGTGAAGATTGCCATGATCGCGCCGGCCTGGATCAGTATTCCACCGGCGAACTACGGCGGCACCGAATCCATCATCGCGTTCATCGTCGAGGAACTGGTGGCGCTGGGCCACGACGTGACGCTGTTTGCGTCCGGTGATTCGCACACGCCCGCCAAGCTGGTGTCGTTCTATCCGAAATCGCTGCTCAGCGAGGGCGTGCCCTGGCAGGCGGCGCTGAAGGCGTATTTCCATCTGCACAAGTCGCTGGAGCAAGCGGGGGACTTCGACGTGGTGCACACGCATCTGTCGTCGACCGCCGATATGTTCCTGTTTCCGCTGATGGAAAAGCTCGCCACGCCGCATGTGACCACCATGCACTCGAACTTTCCGTTCGACCGCGTGAATGAGTGGATCGGCGATGCGGATCAGTATTTCCTGGAATGGATCAAGCCCGCCCCCATCGTGACCGTGAGCGACCGGGCCCGGCAGAATATTCCGTACGACCTCAATATCGCGGGCGTGGTGCATCTGGGCGTGCCGATGCAGCACTACCGTTTCACCGACGCCAAGCCGGAACCCTATTTCACCTGGCTTGGCCGCTTCGCCCCGGCCAAGGGCGCGCATCTGGCCATCGCAGCAGCCAAGCAGGCCAATGTGAAGCTGGTGCTGGCGGGCATTATCGAGCATGGCAACAAGGAATCGCTCGACTACTACAACGCCGAAATTGCGCCGCATCTGGATGGCAACCAGATTACGTACATCGGTCCGGTCAATATGGAGCAGAAGGTCGAACTGCTCAGCAAGGCGGTGGGCTTCCTCAACCCGATTACCTGGGAAGAACCGGGCGCGACCGTGGTGCTGGAATCGATGGCGCTCGGTTGCCCGGTGATCGGTTTCGCGCGCGGCGTGGTGCCGGAATTGATCGTGCACGGCAAAACCGGGTTCCTGGTGCACACCGTCGAGGAGATGGAGCAGTACATTCCGCGGATTGGCGAAATCGACCGGCGCACCACCCATTTGCATGTCGACCGCAACTTCTCGGCCCGCGTGATGGCGGAGAAATACGTCAAAATTTACCAGACGCTGCAAACTAAACGGTGACCCGGCGGCACGTGATTGCCGTCGCATCGGCACTCAGCTTGACAGCTTGACGGCCCGGTTCAAACTCCCGCCCAACGTATAACCCCACTCGGTGGGGCGGGAGGAGAACCAATGGCTACCGTGCGGCTCACAATGGCCCAGGCGCTGGTGCGCTATCTGGCGGCGCAGTACACTGATATCGACGGGCAGGAAGTGCCGCTGTTCGGCGGCGGCTTCGCCATTTTCGGCCACGGCAGCGTGACCTGCATGAGCGAGCCGTTGCAGGACGTGCAGCACATCATGCCGACCTATCGCGGCCAAAATGAGCAATCCATGGCGCTGGCTGCCGTGGCCTATGCCAAGGCGATGCGCCGCCAGCGGATGATGTTCGCGCTGTCCTCGATCGGGCCGGGCGCCACCAACATGATCACCGCCGCCGCCACGGCGCACGCCAACCGCCTGCCAGTGCTGCTGATGTCGGGCGACACCTTCGTGCACCGGCTGCCCGATCCGGTGCTGCAACAGGTGGAGCATTTCGGCAACCCGTCGATCACGGTGAACGACGCCTTCAAGCCGGTGGTGCGCTACTGGGACCGCATTACCAGCCCGTCGCAACTGCTGTCATCGCTGCCGCAGGCGCTCGGCGTGCTGCTCGACCCGGCCGATTGCGGCCCGGCGTTTCTGGCGCTGCCGCAGGATATTCAGGCGCAAGCCTACGATTACCCCGAAGTGTTCTTCGAGCGGCAGGTCCGCATTCCCCGGCGGCCGCATCCGGACCCGGCGGAAATCCGCCGCGCGGTGTCGGCGCTGCGCGCGGCCAAGCGCCCGCTGATCGTCAGCGGCGGCGGCGTGCATTACTCGCAGGCCGAAGCGGCGATGCAGGCGTTTGCCGAGCGCCACCAGATCCCGGTCGCGGAAACCATCGCCGGGCGGGCGTCGCTGCCGCATCTTCATCCGATGAACACCGGCTCGCTGGGCGGTCTGGGGGCCACTTCGGCCAACACGCTGGCGGGCAAAGCCGATCTGGTGCTGGCGGTCGGCACGCGGTTGCAGGATTTCACCACCGGATCGTGGTCGGTGTTCCAGAACCCTGAGGTGAAGATCGTCACCATCAACGCCGCCCGCTTCGACGCGCTGAAGCATCGCGCGCTGCCGGTGGTGGCCGATGCACGCGCAGCACTCGACGTGCTCGACGAAGCGCTGGAGGGCTGGCAGGCCCCGGCGGAATGGGCCGCCGAGGCGGCGCGGCTCTATGCCGACTGGAATGCGGTGGTCGATGCCCGCGTGCGGCCGGGCAATGACCTGCCGGTGACCTATGCACAGGTGGTCGGCGCGGTGAACCGCTCGGCGCAAGCGGGCGACACGGTGCTGACGGCGGCGGGTGGCTTGCCCGGCGAGTTGAACATGAATTGGAAATCGCTGTGGACCGGCGGCATTGATGTCGAGTTTGGCTTCTCCTGCATGGGCTACGAGGTCGCGGGCGGCTGGGGCAGCAAGATCGCCCGGCCGGACAATGAAACTTATGTGATGGTCGGCGACGGCAGCTACCTGCTGATGAACTCTGACATTCTGAGTTCGGTGATGACCGGCCACAAATTGATCGTGACCATCTGCGACAATGGTGGCTTCGCGGTGATCGATCGGTTGCAGCGCGCCAGCGGCAACGAGAGCTTCAACAACCTGCTCGCCGATTGCCGCAGCGTGACGCAAGTGAAGGTCGATTTCGCCGCGCATGCAGGTGCGATGGGGGCGTTGACCGAGAAGCTGGCCAGCATCGCCGACTTGGATGCGGCTTTGGCCCGCGCCCGTGCAGCGGATCGCACCACGGTGCTGGTCATCGACGTGGACACCTACGGCTGGACACCGAATGAAGCGTGGTGGGAAGTTGGCGTGCCGCAGGTCAGCAACCGCCCAGCGGTGCTTGAAGCGGCGGCGCGCTGGGATCAGGGGCGTAAAACGCAACGTAAAGGCATATAATGCTGCTCGAACGGTCACAAATCAGAACGAATTGACGAGCCGTAACAACGCGGCTACCGTCAATGATGTTTGGGGACGGCCGTGATGGCGGCCGTCTGGGGCGCTTTGACCAACGGAGAGACCGATGATTTCAACTCGTTTTAGAGCCGCTGCCATAGCTTGCGGCTTGATCGCCGTTACTGCGGGGCAGGCAATGGCGGCAGACCTGTTCACTGTTACCGTGACTTCGAACGGCGTCACCGACACTGCGGGTTTCAACTCGGCGCAAGATGCAATCAATCAGTTTAAGAACGGCCAGCTTTCGGCACTGATCCCGACCTACACGAGCACGTCGATCGCCAGCGGTGCGGTGGATTATCGCGGCCTGACTGTGATGGCGAGCTTCCCCACCACTGGCACCACGTTGCGCTTCCAAGTGCCGGCGGCAGGCATCGATCAGACCTTCACCGGCACCACGCGCGACAGTAGCCAGCAGTTGCTGGTGGATTACCTGAAGAAAAGCAACGCCTACGGCACCATCATGCACGCGCTTGCGGCCGCGTCCCCGGTGGATCCGGTGGCGGGCAACCCGAGCAGCCTGCAGTCCAACTTGGTCTCGCAAGGCTTCGGCGCCGCGTTCAGCACCACGCCGAACGGCGCGAATTTCGGTGCCACCGGCCAGCGCACATCGTCCAGCAATCTGATCGGCGCGGGCCTGAGCTACGGCCACTTCACCGGCTCGACCTATTCGTCGGACGCTTACACCATCCCGCTCAGCTATGCCTTTGGCGTGGGCAAGAACGACGACTACCGGGTGCAGATTGACCTGCCGCTGACCTACCTGAACACCCAGGGAGCCCAATCCGGCGCGGTTTCGCTCGGTGTTGGGGTAACCGTTCCGGTCACGGAAAACTGGTCGTTGACGCCGCGCGTCAGCGCGGGCGCAACGGGTTCAATTTCGCTTGCCTCGGCGGCGGCGCTGTACGCGCTCAGCGTGACCAGCGCCTACCGGTTCAGCCATAACGACTACGACTTCGTGATCGGCAATATGCTGGGCTATTCGCACAGCATCAATGTCACGCTTGGCAGCTACTCGGTCGATCCGCATCTCAGCAACGTCTTTACCAAGAACGGCGCCATGGTCGCCATTCCGTTCTCAAAGATGGGCACCGATATTGGCTTCCTGCCCGGCGGCGATTTGCAGTTGTTCCTGACAGATACTTACTTCACCGGGTCGAAGCTGTACGAGAACAACATCATCGAAGCCGGGTTCTCGGTCGGCTCGTCGCGGCTGCAAGTGATCGGCCACGATGTGCGAATCGGCCTGACCTATTTGCACGGCACTGGCGACAGCGGCCATAGCTCGAACGGGTTGATCGGCAATCTTGGATTCAAGTTCTAACAGCACAGCGGCGCCGGCGGCTTTTGCCACCGGCGCCACGTTCGCTGGTTAAGCGCTGGCGCTGTCCAGCAGCGCAATCGCCTCCGCACTCAATGTCAGCTCAGCCGCTTTGGCGATATCCGCCCATTGCGCCACGCTCGTCGCACTCGCCACCGGAGCAGTGACGGACGGGCGGGCAATCAACCATGCCAGCGCCACTTGCGCCTGGGTGGCGCCAATCCCGGCTGCGATCTCATCCAGCGCCGCCAGCACCCGCAATCCGCTCTCGCCCAAGTACTTGTCCATGCCGCCGCCGCGCGGGCTCTTGCCCTTATCGGCCGCCGAGCGGTACTTGCCGGTCAAAAAGCCAGACGCCAGCGACCAGTAGGTGATGACGCCGAGGCCCTGTTCCACGGCCAGTTTTTCGTACGTGCCCTCGTAGCCGCCACGCTCCACCAGATTATAGTGCGGTTGCAGCGTCTCGTAGCGCGGCCCGCCAATGGCGGCGGCTGCCGCTTGCGACGCCACCAGACGCTCGGCAGAAATGTTGGAACAGCCGATGGCCCGCACCTTGCCAGAGGCCACGACCTTGGCGAAAGCGCCCATGGTTTCTTCGACCGGCGTCACGTCGTCGTCGAAATGCTGCTGATACAGGTCGATGTAGTCGGTTTGCAGCCGGCGCAGCGACTCGTCGACCGAACGCAGAATATACGGCTCGGTCAGGTTCTTGCCCTGCCCCATGTCGTTGCCGACCTTGGTGGCGACGATCACGTCGTCGCGCTTGCCGCGCTGCTTCAGCCAATTGCCAATCACCGTCTCCGACTCGCCGCCCACATGGCCGGGCGCCCAGCGCGAGTACATGTCAGCGGTGTCGATCACATTGAAGCCGCCAGCAACGAATGCATCGAGCAGCGCGTACGAGGTCGCAGCATCGGCGGTCCAGCCAAACACGTTGCCGCCAAACACAATCGGGGCGGTTTTCAGGCCGGAGCGGCCAAGCGCGCGCATCTGCATTCTGGAGTTCCTTGTAATGTGACGGGCGACAACGTGGCGGCGCCGCCGCCGCCGCGCAAGGCGTCAGACGCGCGGCAGCGTGTAAGACGCCACGCGCCCGGCGAGGCTGTCAGGCACCTCCACCGCCTCACCGGCGGCGCGGCGCACCGCGAACGCCACTAAAGCCGCCGCATCGTCCGGCTCCAGGCGGGCAAAGCGGAACACGCCGCCGCCCCGCCCTTCGCGCACTGCGGCGCCAGCCGGGCGGGGACAGGAATTGACGCACGGCACCGCGCTGACGATGCCGCGCACGTCTTGCCGCTCGGCTTCGGCCTGCACCGCCGCCAGCATCGTCTCGCCGCGCGTTGGGCTGGGCGGTGAGGCCGCATAGCGGTCGCAGGTGGTGCAGACGAACAAGCGCGCTTTCATCCGTCCGCATTACCAAGCCGCGTGGCGCTTCGCTACTCCGGTTGCGCCAGCAGCCAGCCCTGCTTGCCGCCCGCCTGCGGCACCCGCACCGAGGCCGACAAGCCGATCCCGAGCACGCCAGCCGCATCGGCGAACACCGTGCCGCCTGGCGTAATGCTGATGCTTGTGCTCGCGCCGGCCAGCGCGGTGGCGACATTGTAACCAGCCTTAGGCGCAAGCCCGGTGATGACATGCCGGGTGACGCTGGACGGCACGCTATAGGTCAGCGAACTGAACCCGGGCGGGTTGGCCGCGAACAGCACGGCGGTGTTGCCGAACACCGCACCTTCGTACGGTGTGCCAGCCGAGGACACGATACGCTTGGCTGGATCGGCAGCGACGCCCTTGTCGGTGCCTTGCAGCACGGTCAGGAACCGGGTGCGGGCGGGCGCAGCGGTATCGGTGATAACAATGCGGTCGGTCGCAGGTTCCAACTGGGCCACCAGATTGAATTCGCTGCTCGGCGATGTGGTCCAGAAATGCTGCTCGGCGATGCTGGCCGCGTTCGGCGCCAGGGCTTGTACTGTCAGTTGCTGATTGCCCACAACTTCGGTCATGGTATTGCCGTTGATGGTGGGCGCCGTCAGCAAAACCAGATTGAACTTGCGGAATAGTCCCGCCTTGGTGGTGTTGACCCGGTCGTAAACGACAATGTGATCCGGGTTGAGCCAAACAATCGAGCGCTGGGCCCGTGTGACCGCCTGTGCTGCATTTTGTGGCGACCAGTACGACGGGCGGTTATACAAATTGGTCGCGTCGGCGAAGGCATAGGCCCAGTTGTCGTTGACGCTGACATTCACCGCCGGATCGCCATTGCTGCCGCCGTTGTTCCATTGGCCACCGTATTGCACAGTTTTAGCATACAGCGAGCCGCCGCCATCGGCCGGCTTGGTGTTCTGGATCGATAAAGTATTATGATACAGCGGCGTATAGGCCATCCAGTCATTGGCGTATCCGGCCCACTCCTTGGTCAGCCACTGGCCTTTGCGATAGAATTCAAACTCGCCGCAATCGCCGCCCTGGTGGTTGATTGATTCCCAGCCACAGCGGAACGTGAACCATGAGGCATTCGGCGTCCAATCGCTGCGCGCCAAAATCCGGCCGATGCTGGGCGCGATAAACTGCGGTGTGGTCGCCGGGCGCGGATCGGCGGGCGCGGCGGCCGCTGGGTCGAAGCCCATGAAATACATCAGCGCGTAGCTGGCATTGGAATTGCCCCAAATCGCCGACGCCCGGCTGTACAGTGCGGCGGAGCCGCCTTGCAGCATATTCGTGGCAATCCAGCGATCCTTGGCATACCGCGTCGGATTGCCGGTACGATCCAGCATCGCCATCAGGCCGATCAAGTCGATATGCTCATAGTCGACAAACGAATTCAGCACATCGCCATATTCGGCTTGCCCGTAAACCGGGCCAAGATACGACAACGACGCTGGCACCGCCGCAGTCGGCGTGACGCTATTCAGGTAGCCGGTGACCGATTGTCCCCAATATGGGCTGTCGATCAACCCAACCTGCGGGCCGTACGCCGCCGTGTCGCTATAACCAGCGGTTTTCAACGCCAGTAAGGTTTGCAGCAGGTACGCCTGGGACTCGCCATAGAGGCTGCCTTCCACAGGCAACCCGCCGCTGGCGATACCCAGACTGTGGTTGCCCGGCGGCACCGCGAGCTTGGTCTTCACCGTGGCGGCGTCTTCAAACACCGCGTAGGCCTGATACAGCCAAGCGCCGATGACGTCAGAGACCAGGCTGGAGAGGCTGGAGCCGACGGTCGTAGACGCCCCGGCATCATCCGCCGGGTCGAACGACAGCGCCATCATCGCCATGTTGCGCATATGGCCGAGGAAGTAGTTGTTCGCCGCCCAGCGCAACTGCAACTGGGCCTCCTGCTGCTGCTTGAGAGTCTGCGTCGTGCTGCTGCCGAGCAATTGCAGATCGTTCAGCACCCCCACAGGCTGTGGATGTTCCTCACCAGCCGTCGAAGCATTTAGCTGGGCGTTTCCCCACTTCAGGAATACCTTGCGGATATTGGCTTTTTCGGCCGCAGTAAAGGAATCATAGATCCAATCGACCGTCAGCCCCCACGCCTCGCCCCAGTAGTTGGCCCGATTATAGGTGGAAAAAGCAGTATCGCCGAACTTCTGCCCAGGACCGTTCACCGCCGCCTGATTGATCGCCCACATCAGCATGGCGTGGGCGCGCAACTGCCATTGCGCCCGGTTGGCGGCGACCGGATCGATCAGCGCCATGAAGGCGAACATTTGCGCGTACGCCTCGGTGGCGTCGCCTTCCCAATTGGTGCTGCCGGTGTCGTGCCATTTGCTGTCCGGCGTGCCGGTCACCCAATTCCAATGCGCGTCGGCATACGTCTTGCCGCTCAGGGCGGCGGCTTGCAGGCCGTTCTTGTACATCGGGTTGGTCGCAACCGCCCAGGACTGCAAGCGCGGAATATCGGCGGTGGTGATCCACAGGCGCGGATGCGTGGTGCTGGGAGCCGCCGCCGCCGGATGCAGCCCTAGCGCGCTGGCCCCAATGGCCGCGAGTGCAACGGTGCGGATGGCATGCTGGCGCAGCTTAAGGAATTGCCAGCCCTTGGGGGAGATCGCGCCATCGCGTTGCGCGCGTTCGATCTGCGGCGGCACCGCACCATTGGCATAGGCACGGCTGAACCAACGGCGGATCAATCCAGGCTCGGTCCGGCGCGCCGGCTGAGCGCCCGGCAGAGCAAAAAAATTGGAGTTGGTCATCGGTCAGGCCTCATGCTGCGGCGGCGCGTCATGCGTGGCGCGCCAATAATGCAGCTTAGCCGCCAGATGTCTGCCGCCGCTTCCCGCTGGGAGCAACAAAACTTCCCATTTCGTGCAAACGCCGCACGATCGCCGGCATTAACGATGCAGCAGCAACGATTGGGCGTTTTGCCGTGCGATAAGTTCAGCGACGTCCAGGCCGGGTATCGACCCATCCTCGACCACCCAGCGCCCCGCGACCATGACGCGGTCGGCACGATGCGCGCCGGACAGTACGATGGCGGCCAACGGATCGCGCGCCCCGGCGAAACGCAGTTCATCCAGCCGGAACAACGCCATATCCGCCGCCTGCCCCACGCCGATGCGGCCCAATTCCGGCCGCCCGACGCAGGCCGCCGAGCCCTCGGTGGCCCAGCGCAGCGCGTCGCGGTGGCTGACGCGGCCGACGCCGTAATGGTGGCGCTGAAACAGCAGCGCCGCGCGCACTTCCTGCATCATGTTCGACGCATTGTTGGACGCCGAGCCATCGACCCCCAAGCCGACGCGCAACCCGGCATCCTCCATGTCGCACACCGGGCAATGGCCGGAGGCCAGAATCTGATTGCTACACGGGCAATGCGTGACACTGACGCCCGCTTTCGCCATGCGGGCAATTTCGGGCGGCGCGAAATGCACGCCGTGCGCCAGCCACACCCGGTCGTGCAGCCAGCCGCAGTCTTCCAGATAATCCAGCGGGCGCATCCCGAAGCGGGCTTCGCAGAACGCGGTTTCGTCGTTGGTCTCGGCCAGATGGGTGTGCAACCGCACGCCGTGCCGCGCCGCCAGCGCCGCCGTGTCGCGCATCAATTGCGTGGTGACCGAAAACGGCGAGCACGGCGCCAGTGCAATCTGCACCATCGCATCCGGCCCGGTTTCATGGTGGGCGGCGATCAGCCGGGCGCTATCGGCCAGGATGGTGTCGTCGTCCTGCACCACAGAATCGGGCGGCAAGCCGCCATTGCGTTCTGACAGGTTCATCGAGCCACGGGTCAACACCGCGCGAAGCCCGAGGCGCCGGGCCACGGCGGCTTCGATGTCGATGGCGTTTTCCAGACCGGCGGGGAAAACATAATGATGATCGGTGGTGGTCGTGCAGCCCGACAGCAGCAATTCGGCCATCGCCACGGTCGCGGCACTTTCCAGTGCCGCCGGAGTCAGCCGCGCCCAAATTGGGTACAGCGCCTTCAGCCAGCCGAACAATTCACGGTCCAGCGCCGCCGGGCTGGACCGGGTCAGGGTTTGATAGAAATGGTGGTGCGTGTTGATGAGGCCAGGGATCACCACGTGCTGGCCCGCGTCGAACACCTTGGTATACGGCGTCGCAGGTTCGTGCCCGGCGGCGACCAGTTCGACGATGCGGCCGTCCTGCACCACAACGCCGCGCTCGGCGCCCTCGGCCAGGATGGCGAGCGGGTCTTTCAGCCATAGCAATGCAGGCATGGTTGGTTGTCTTTCGCGCAGCGGAAATCCTCCCCCTCCCACGCCTGCGGCGGGAGGGGGAGGCAACTTCCGAAGTTAGCCCAGCTTGCCCTGCACACCCTCGGCAAACCAATTCATGCCGAGAATCTCGCCGTCGCTCAGCGACTTGCCGGCGGCCACTTTCACCGCGCCCGCCTGATCCTTGATCGGCCCGGCGAACGGCAGCAGCGTGCCCGCTTCGATCTTGGCCGTTGCCGCCGTCACTTCGGCGCGCACCGATTCCGGCACCGCCGCGTTCAACGGACCGAGCTTGACCATGCCGGTCTTCAACCCGCCCCAGGTATCGTCCGACTTCCAGCTACCGGCCATCGCCGCCTTGGTCTGGTCGATATAGTAATCATCCCAGTGCATCGTCACCGAGGTGAGGTTGGTCTTCGGGCCATAGCGCAGCATGTCGGAGTCGTAGCCGAACGACCACACGCCCTTTTCTTCGCCGCCCTGCACCACCGCCGACGAATCGGTATGGTGCATAATCACGTCGGCTCCCTGGCTGATCAGAGTGTCAGCAGCGGCGCGCTCCTTGCCCGGATCGAACCAGGAGCTCACGAACACCACCTTGATGGTCACGTTCGGGTTCACCGTGCGCGCAGCGAGCAGCACGGCATTGATGCCCTGCACCACTTCCGGGATCGGGAACGCCGCGACATAGCCGATCACGTTGGACTTGGTCATCCGCCCGGCGATCAGGCCGGTCAGGTAACGGCCTTCATAGAAGCGGGCCGAGTACGTCGAAACATTGGCGGCGCGCTTGTAGCCGGTGCAATGCGCGAACTTCACCTTGGGGAACTTCGCCGCCACCTTCAGCGTCGGTTCCATGAAGCCGAAGCTGGTGGTGTAGATCAGGCTGTGGCCTTCGGTGGCCAGCTTGCGGATCACGCGCTCGGCGTCCGCACCTTCTTCCGGCACGTTTTCGACGAAGGTGGTCTTGACCGCCGCGCCCAGCGAGGCTTCCAGCGCCTTGCGGCCGAGATCGTGCTGGAAGGTCCAGCCCGCATCGCCGATCGGGGCGACATAGATGAAGCCGACCTTGAACGGATCGGCGGCGGCGGCCACGCGCGGCAGCAGGCCGGCGGCGGGTAGTGCGAGCGAGGCTTGCAGCAGGGTGCGGCGAGTCGTCAGCATAGCTTTGAATCCCCTAACAATCAGGCAGTGGCATGGAACGGCCGCCCAAGTGCGGCGGGCGCGTTGAGCTTCAGGCGGGTGGCGTCACGCGAGATCAACACCAGCACCACGATGGTGGCAAGATACGGCAGCATGGCGAGCAAATGCGGCGACAATGCAAGCCCCAGCGCCTCGGCCTGAAACTGCGCGATGGTCACGAAGCCGAACAGCAACGAGCCCAGCGCCAGCCATGCGGGCTTCCAGGTGGAGAACACCACCAGCGCCAGTGCGATCCAGCCGCGCCCGGCCACCATATTCTCGCTCCACATCGGCGTGTAGGCCAGCGACAGATACGCCCCGGCCAGCCCGCTCATCGCACCGCCGAACGCCACTGCCAGATAGCGGATTTTCAACACCGAGTAGCCGAGCGCGTGCGCCACGTCGTGACTTTCGCCGACTGCGCGCAGCACCAGCCCGGCGCGGGTGCGGTAGATGAAGCGGTGGATCAGGAACGGCACCAGCACCGCCAGCCACACAATCGGGTCGAGCAGCATCAATTGCTGCACGATCGGCGAAGACGAGCTCAGGCTCGGCCAAATATCGGTGGCGATGCCCTCCAGCGGTATGCCGATCCACTTCACGCCGACCAGTGCCGAAAACCCGACGCCGAAAATGGTCAGCGCGAGGCCGGTTGCCACCTGATTGGCCATCAGCGACAGCGTGAGAACACCGAACACCATCGCCAGTGCCGCCCCGGCCAGCATGGCCAGCAACAGGCCAATGATCGGGCTGCCGGTGGCAACCGTGCCGATAAATCCGACCGATGCCCCCATCAGCATCATGCCCTCGACGCCGAGGTTGAGCACGCCGGACCGCTCGGCGATCAACTCGCCGAACCCGGCCAGCACCAGCGGCGTTGCGGCGCGCAGCGTGGCGACCAGGATGGCCACTGCGATTTCAAGCTCATGCATGGGTCAGCGCCCTTGCTG
The DNA here is from genome assembly GCA_025359905.1 of Rhodospirillales bacterium. Classification (GTDB taxonomy): domain Bacteria; phylum Pseudomonadota; class Alphaproteobacteria; order Acetobacterales; family Acetobacteraceae; genus CAIPHQ01. The sequence goes on along the minus strand of JANYDF010000120.1, from coordinate 39,162 downwards.
CACGGGCCGGAACGCGCCGCACCCGGTAATTGATGAACACGTCCGCCGCGAGCAGGAAGAACAGCAACATGCCCTGAATGGTCCCGGTGACCGCGATGGGCAGTTGCATCGAGACCTGCAACCCCTCGCCGCCCAGATACAGCAGCGCCATCAGCAACGAAGAAAACAGGATGCCGAATGGATTGAGCCGCCCGAGGAACGCCACGATGATCGCGGCAAACCCGTAGCCGGGCGAGATCACCGGGGTCAGTTGCCCATCCGGCCCCGCCACCTCGAAAATCCCGGCCAGCCCCGCCAGCCCGCCGCTGAGCAGCAAGCACACCCAGACCACGGTGTTGCGCGAAAACCCGGCATAACGCGCCGCCGCTGGGGCGGCCCCCACGGTGCGGATGCGAAACCCCATCATCGAGCGGCCGAGCAGCAGCGCGGCAAGCGGCACCGAGGCAAGCGCGAACATTGCGCCGATATGCAAACGCGTCTCGTCGATCAGCATCGGCAGCATGGCGTCCGGGGCGAACTGCTTGGTTTGCGGGAAGCTGTAGCCCTCCGGGTCTTTCCACGGGCCGTGCACAACGTAGCCGAGCAATTGGATGGCGACGTAGGTCAGCATCAGCGTGGTGAGAATTTCGTGGGCATTGAACTTGGTTTTCAGCAGCGCCGGGATAGCCGCCCACGCCATGCCGCCGCCGATGCCAGCCAGCAGCATCGCCGGTTGCAGCCACCAGTAATCGTGGCCGCCGAAGGTCAGCGCCACGCCGCCGCCGGCGATGGCGCCCACGGTGAACTGGCCCTCCGCGCCGATGTTCCACACCTCCGCGCGGCAGCCAATGGCGATGCCGATGGCGCACAACAGCAGCGGCGTGGCCTTCAACGCCAGTTCAGCTAGCCCATCGAGCGTCTCCAGCGGCTGAATGAACAGCACGTCGAGCGCCTGCACCGGGTTGCGGCCCAGCACCGCGAACAGCACTGAAATGCCAATCACTGACAGCGCTGCCGCCAACACCGGCGACAGCCAGACCATCGCCTGCGCCGGGCGGGCGCGGGCTTCGAGCCTATAGCGCATGGGCCGCTCCTTCCGCCGCCATCCGGCCCCCCATCAACAAGCCGACCTCCTCCACCGTGGTCTCGCGCGCCGGTTTGGGGGCGGACAGGCGTCCACCGGACAGCACCGCGATAAAGTCGGAGATTTCGAACAACTCGGCCAAATCCTCGCTGACCACCAGCACGCCGGAGCCCGCCGCCGCGAGGTCCATCAGCGCTTGGCGGATCGCGATGGCCGCACCGATATCGACGCCCCAGGTCGGGTGCGCCGCCAGCAGCACGCGCGGGTTGGTGCCGATTTCGCGCCCGACGATGAATTTCTGCATGTTGCCGCCGGACAGGCTGCTGCCGCGCGCGTCGATGCCGGAGGCTTTGACGGCGAACCGCTTGATGATGCCGGCCGCGTATTTGTTCACCGCGCCGTAGCGGATCAGCCCGGCGCGCACGAAGCCGTGCGGGTAGGCGGTTAGCAAGCCGTTCTCACTCAACGGAAATTCAGCAATCGCGCCGCGCCCCAGCCGTTCCTCCGGGATGAACGATAGCCCGAGCCTGCGGCGCGCGGTCGGCCCCAGATGCCCAGCCGGGGTGCCGCACACCAGCACGCTATCGGCCTGCGGCGCGCGCCGCTCGCCCGCCAGTGCCGCCAGCAATTCCTTCTGGCCGTTGCCCGCCACCCCGGCGATGCCGAGGATTTGCCCGTCGCGCAGTTGCAGCGAGATATCGCGCAACGTGGTGCCGAACGGCTCATCGCTCGCCAGCGTCAGCTTGCTCACTTGCAGGCACGGCTTGCCTTCGTGCAGCGGGGCCGAGCGATGCGCCACCGGCAGCGCGCCGCCGATCATCATTTCCGCCATTTGCTGCTCGCTGGCGATGCGCGGGTCGCATTCGCCCACCACCCGCCCGGCGCGCAGCACCGTCGCGTGCTCGCACAGCGCTTTGATTTCTTCGAGCTTGTGGCTGATGTACAGCACGCTGCACCCTTCGGCCGCCAAGCGCCGCAGCACGTCGAACAATCCTTCCGCCTCCTGCGGCGTCAGCACCGAGGTGGGTTCGTCCATGATCAACAAACGCGGCGATTGCAGCAGACAGCGCACGATTTCCACCCGCTGCCGCTCGCCGACAGAAAGATGATGCACATGCCGACCTGGCTCGACCGCCAGTCCGTAACGCCGCGCCACGGCGGCGATCCGTGTGGTGAGGTCCGCGATGCTCTCGGTCGCACCCAGGCCGAGTGCGATGTTCTCGGCGACCGTCAGGCTTTCGAACAGCGAGAAATGCTGGAACACCATGCCAACGCCAAGCCGCCGTGCGGCGTTCGGGTCCGGGATGTTGATCTCTTTGCCTTCCCACTCAATCGTGCCGGCATCGGGCCGCGCCACACCGTAGATGATCTTGACCAGCGTGCTCTTGCCCGCGCCGTTCTCGCCGAGCAGCGCATGGATTTCACCGGGCGCTATGGATAGGCTAACCCCGTCATTGGCCAGCGTTGCCGCATAGCGCTTGACGATGCCGGTCAGCCGCAGCCGGGGCGGCAGGGCGCTGGCGTTCATCTCAATAGGCAATCTTGTCGGGCTTGGCCGCCCAGGCCTCGAACGCGGCGTGCGCTTCGTCCCCAAGCAGTTGCGACGTTGGCAGGCTGCGCTCGGCAATCGGCTTGGGCACTTCGGTGTAAAGAAGATCGTCGTCGAACCCGATGGCCGCCGCCGCCTTGCGGTCGTTGCCGTAGTGCATGCGCTGCAAGCGGGCCCAGTACACCGCGCCCAGACACATCGGGCACGGCTCGCAACTGGTGTAGATCTCGCAGTCCGACAAATCGAACCGCCCGAGTGCTGCGCAGGCGCGGCGGATAGCGACGACTTCGGCGTGCGCGGTCGGGTCGTTGCTCGATGTGACCTGATTCCAGCCCTCGGCGACAATCTCGCCGTTGCGCGCGATCACTGCACCGAATGGTCCGCCGCTGCCCGCCTGCATCTGCTCCAGCGACAGCGAGATGGCGCGGCGCATCAATTCGTCAGGCGTCATGCGCAAATTCCCCTTCCGCCGCACAGCCGATATCGCACCCGGCGCATCCGGGAGCCGCCGATGCCGGAACGGCGATGCTGACGGAGTTGCGCAATTGCAGCAACTGGGCCGCCACCGAAATCGCGATTTCCGCCGGGGCCTTGCCGCCGGTGCCGGACAGCCCGATCGGGCAGACCAGCCGCTTGATCGCCTCCGGCGGCATCCCTGACTTGGCCAGCCGCGAGACGAAGCGCGCGCGCTTGGTTTCCGAGCCGATCAGCCCGACGAACGGCAACTGCGCCAACGGCAGCGCCTGGCTGACCAACTCGAAATCCAGCGCGTGATCGTGGGTCAGGATCAAAACATAACTGCCCGGCGGCAGTTCGGCGGGCGGCAACGCCATGTGCGGCGCTATGTTGCCGGCCAGCAGGTCCGGGAACGCTCCCGCGCGCCCGTCGATCCATGCCACCCGGCAATCCAGGGTGGCGAGCAGCTCCACCAGCGCCCGCCCGACATGGCCCGCGCCATACACTGCAATTTGCCAGGCAGGCGGCAATACCGGCTCGAACAGCACACTGGCGTGTCCGCCGCAGCATTGGCCGAGCGACGGGCCGAGCGGAAATTCCGCCACCACCGGCGCGCCGCCCGCCAGCATAGCGCGCGCCCGGCGGATCGACTGAAATTCCAGATTGCCGCCGCCGATGGTGCCATGCGCCGCCGCCTGGGACACCACCATTTTCACCCCGGCTTCGCGCGGCGTCGAACCGCGCACCGACATGAGCGTCACCAGCACCGCCGCCTCGCCGCGCTGGCGCAGTTCGGCCAGCACCGTGAGCCAGTCCCGGCTCATCCGCCGCGCCGTGCGGCAATCGCCATCAGCACCCGTTCCGGCGTCGCGGGCGCATCCAGTTGCACAACGCCTTCGCCGCAGGATGCGACGGCATCGACCAGCGCTTGAAATGCTGAAATACCGTGCATCAACGGCGGCTCGCCGACGGCTTTCGAGCGGTAAATGGCATTCTCGCGATTACGCCCGCGCTTCCACAATGCCACGCGGAAATCCTGCGGCACGTCGCCGACCGCTGGGATCTTGTAGGTGCTGGGTGCATGTGTGCGCAGGCGGCCCTGCGCGTCCCACCACAACTCCTCGGTGGTCAGCCAGCCCATGCCCTGCACGTAGCCGCCCTCAATCTGCCCCAGATCGAGCGCCGGATTCAGCGATGCCCCGGCGTCGTGCAGAATATCCACCCGCCGCAGCCGGTATTCGCCGGTCAGCGTATCGACCTCGACTTCGGACACCGACGCGCCATAGGCGAAGTAATAGAACGGCCGCCCCTGGTGAAGCTTGGTGTCGTAGTGAATTTTCGGCGTGGCGTAGTACCCGGTTGAGGACAGCGACACCCGCGCCGCATGGGTGTGTTTCGCCGCTTCGGAAAACCGCATGGCGTGCGGGCCGCAGCGCAATTCGCCGTCGCGGAACACGATATCGCCTGCGGCAACGCCCCATTGTTTGGCAATGACTTTGGCGATCCGCTCCCGGATGATCCGCGCCGCTGCCTGTGCCGCCTTGCCGTTCAAATCGCTGCCCGACGATGCAGCGGTCGGCGATGTGTTCGGCACCTTCTCGGTCGTTGTCGCGGTGATCTTCACCCGGTCCAGATCGATGCCGAATTCCTCGGCGGCCACCTGGGCAACCTTGGTGAACAGCCCCTGCCCCATCTCGGTGCCGCCGTGGTTCAGCATCACGCTGCCATCGGTGTAGACGTGCAGCAGTGCGCCCGCCTGATTCATCCGGGTCAACGTGAACGAAATGCCGAACTTCACCGGCGTCAGCGCCAACCCACGCTTCACCCAAGGCGACCCGGCATTGAACGCGGCGATCTCCTGACGCCGCTTCGCGTACTCGGAGGTGCGCGCCAACTCGGCAACAATCTCCGGGATGACGTTGTCCTCCACCGTCATGTGATACGGCGTGATGTTGCGGTCGCGCTTGCCATAAAAATTGCGCCGCCGCACCTGCAACGGATCGCGCTTGAGATGCCGCGCGATGGCGTCCATCACCGCCTCGATCCCCACCATGCCCTGCGGCCCGCCGAAGCCGCGAAACGCCGTATTGGACACGGTGTGGGTCTTGCAGCGGTGCGAAACGATGCTGACCGCGTCGAGATAGTACGCGTTGTCCGAATGAAACATCGCCCGGTCGTTGATCGCGCCCGATAAATCCGGCGACATGCCGCAATTGCCCGCCAGCATGAAAGCGATGCCGGTAATGCGCCCGGTCGCGTCGAACCCCACGTCCCACTCGATTTCGAAGTCGTGCCGCTTGCCGGTCAACTTCATGTCGTCGTCACGGTCCAGCCGCAATTTTACCGGCCGCCCGGTCTTGGCCGCCAGCAATGCCGCGATGGCGGCATACAGCGAGGCCTGACTTTCCTTGCCGCCAAAGGCGCCGCCCATGCGGCGGGTTTCGCAAATCACCGCATGGTCCGGCACGGCCAGCGCTCGCGCCACCAAGTGCTGCACCTCGGTCGGGTGCTGGGTGGAACTATACACTTTTATATCGTGGTCCTCGCCCGGCACTGCCATGGCGATCTGACCTTCGAGGTAGAAATGCTCCTGCCCGCCCACCACGATGCGGCCTTGCAGGCGCTGCGGCGCCGCCGCCAAAGCGGCTGCCGCGTCGCCGCGCTGCATCTTCTGGCTCGGCAGCACGAAGAATTGCTGCGCCAGCGCTTCGCGGATCGTCAGCACCGGCGGCAACGGCTCGTACTCCAACACCGCGCGCATCGCCGCTTGCCGCGCCAGTGCGATGCTGTCCGCCGCGACCGCGAACACCGACTGCCCGGCATATTCGACCAGCCCATCGGCAAAGATCGGATCGCCGGGAAACGCCGGGCCGACATCGTTGACGCCCGGCACGTCCCGGGCGGTCAGTACCGCCGCGACTCCCAGTGAGGCCGCTGCGGCGCTTACATCCAGCTTGACGATGCGGGCATGGGCATGGTCCGACAACCGGATATAGGCGTGCAGCAGATCGCGCGGCTCCGGCATGTCGTCGATATACAGCGCCTCGCCCGCCACCTGTTTGCGTGCGCTGTCCTGGGCGGCCGAATGCCCGGCCACGCGCAAGCCTCGCGGATGCAGGATTTCGGAGTCTGGCGTGATCGGCGCAATCACGTTCATGCCGCCACCTCGCTCAGCCGCACCGCTGCATCCGACAGCGGCGCCGTTTCCAACTGAAAGCGCAACAGCAGATTGCGCGCCACCAGCTTGCGATAGGCCGCCGAGGCCCGCATGTCGGAAATCGGCGCAAGCTCGGCGTCCAGCGCCTCCATCGCCAAAGCCACGCTGTCCTGCGTCCATAGCTGGCCCAACAAGCTCAGCTCGGTCTGCACCGCCCGCTTCGGCACCGCCGCCATGCCGCCAAACGCAATCCGCACGCTGGCAACCTTGCCGCCGTCCAGCGTCAGCGCAAACGCCCCGCACACGGCGGAGATATCCTGTTCCAGCCGCTTGGAGACTTTGTAGACGGCAAACAACTGCCCCGGCGCGGGCAGCGGAACTTCGATGGCCTCCAGATACTCGCCGCGCGCAAGTGCGGTCTTGCGGTAACCGAGGAAGAAGTCTTCCGCCGCGATGCGCCGCCGCTCTCCTGCCGCGCGCAGCACCAGCGTGGCCCCCAGCGCGATCAATGCGGGCGGCGTGTCGCCAATCGGCGAGGCGTTGGCCACGTTGCCGCCAATGGTGCCGCGATTGCGGATTTGACGCGAGCCAACGCGCCGCACCATCCGGGCAAATTCCGGCCAGTGCCACGCCAGCGCCGCCAGCGCGTCCTCATAGGTGGCGCTCGCGCCGACCCGCAGCAGGCTGTCATCCTCGGTGACAGTGTCCAACCCTTCCACCCGGTCGAGCGCGATCACTTCCGGCAAGGCGCGGTACTGCTTGGTCACCCACAGCGCCGCATCGGTGCCGCCTGCCAGCAGCACCGCGTCCGGCCAAGTCTGCGTCAGCCCGTCCAGTTGCTCCAGGCTGCGCGGCACCAGGAATTTGCCGCTGGCGTGGGTCAGCCCCAGCGGTTCGCCGGTTGCCAGCGCCTGCAACCGCGCGGCAATGGCCGCCGCATTGGCGGCAAACCGGTCGGCGGGCGGCCCGGCGCAGGCCGCCAGGGCGGCATCGACAATAGGCCGGTAGCCGGTGCAGCGGCACAAATTCCCGGCCAGCGCTTCCTGCACCGCTTGCCGGTCAGCCCCGCCGCCCGCGTGGTACAGCGCGAACAGCGACATCACGAACCCCGGCGTACAGAAGCCGCATTGCGAGCCGTGCTGCTCCACCAGCGCCTGTTGCACCGGATGCAACGTGCCGTCCGGGCCGCGCAAATGCTCCACGGTGAGCAATTGCCGCCCGTCCAGCGAGGCGATGAACAAAATGCAGGCGTTCACTGCCCGGTAGCGCAGCCTGCCGTCAATCACCTCACCCAGCACCACCGTACAGGCGCCGCAATCGCCCTCGGCACAGCCTTCCTTGGTGCCGCAGGCGCGCGCCTCGGTGCGCAGCCATTCCAGCACGGTCATTGTCGGCGGCAGCCCCGCGATGGAGCAGTCCGTCTCGCTGAGCAGGAACCGGATCGTCTCGCGCATAATCAGCCTCCGCCGGGGCACACATCATTGCCTTGCGCCTGCTGCCATGCAAGTTGCGCGCTGCACTGTGATTGGTTGTGCGGTGCGGCCGGGCTACCATCGTTTCACGGATTCATACGGGAGACTCTCAGGTGAAAATCGGCGTTCCCAAAGAGATCAAGACCCACGAATACCGCGTTGGCCTGACGCCAGCGGCGGTGCGCGAATTGGTGTCGCGCGGCCATCAGGTGATGGTGCAGCAAGGGGCCGCCGTGTCCATCGGCTTCCCAGACGAAACCTATCGTGCGGCGGGCGCCGTGGTCGCGGACACGGCGCTGGAAGTGTTCGCGTTCGCCGACATGATCGTGAAAGTCAAAGAGCCGCAACCGTCTGAAATCGCGGCGCTGCGCGAAGGTCAAGTGCTGTTCACTTATCTGCATCTTGCCGCCGATCTGGAGCAGACGCAGGGCCTGATGCTGTCGGGCGCCACCTGCATTGCCTATGAGACCGTCACCGATGCGCGCGGCGCGTTGCCGTTGCTGGCGCCAATGAGCGAGGTGGCTGGGCGCATGTCGGTGCAGGTCGGCGCGCATTGCCTGGAGAAGGAACAAGGCGGCGCGGGCGTGCTGCTCGGCGGCGTGCCAGGCGTGCCGGCCGGCAATGTGGTCGTGCTCGGCGGCGGTGTCGCGGGCACTAACGCCGCGCGCATGGCCATCGGCTTCGGCGCGACTGTCACGGTGATCGACCGCTCGCTGCCGCGCCTGCGCGAACTTGATCAGATGTTCCCCACCCAGTTGCACACGCTGTATTCAACCGCCGACGCCATCGAGAGCGCCGTGGTCAACGCCGATCTAGTGATCGGCGCGGTGCTGGTGCCCGGCGCCGCCGCGCCAAAACTGGTCAGCCGCGAACTGGTCCGCAAAATGCGCCCCGGTTCGGTGCTGGTCGACATCGCCATCGACCAGGGCGGCTGTTTCGAGACCAGCAAGCCGACCACCCACGCCAACCCGACCTACGTCGAGGAAGGCGTGGTGCATTACTGCGTCACCAATATGCCGGGCGCGGTCGCCCGCACCTCCACCATCGCGCTTGGCAACGCCACGCTGCCGTTCACGCTGGCGCTGGCCGAAAAAGGCTGGCGGCAGGCGCTGGCCGACGATCCGCATCTGCGGCGCGGCTTGAATGTGCACGGCGGGCACATCACCCATGCTGCGGTGGCGCACGACCTCGGCCTCAGCTTTATGAACACCGAGATCGTGCTGGGCCTGGCCGCCGGATGAGCGGCCACGCCTCACTGAAGTCCCATTTCAGCCGTTCGCTCGCCGGTGGCGGCGAGCGGCTGCATTTGGCCGCGCACAGCCACCATTTGTGGCCCGACTCCAGTTTCGACGGCCACATGGCGGCGTGGCAGGACGCCGCCACGGTGTGGGATGGCAAGTGGAGCCATGTGTTCGGCACCGTCATTCCCGAAGCACAGCGCCACATCGCCGGGCGGCTGGGTTTGCGCGATCCATCCACCATTGCCTTCGCGCCAAACACCCATGATTTTCTGCGCCGCCTGCTATCGGCCTGCCCGTCCGGCCGCCCGCCCCGCGTGCTGACCACCGACGGCGAGTTCCATACGCTCGCCCGGCAACTGGCGCGGCTGCGCGAGGACGGCTTGGCCGATGTCACCACTCTGCCGGTGCGCCCGTTCACCACGTTTCACGAACGCTTCGCCGCCGCCGCGTCGCAAGGGGCGTTCGACTTGGTGTTCGTCAGTCAGGTGTTTTTCAACAGCGGCTGGATGGTGCCGGACCTCGCCGCACTGGTGAACGCGCTCCCTCACCCGGACACGTTGATCGCCATCGACGGCTATCACGGCTTCATGGCCGTCCCCACCGGCCTTGCGGCCATCCAGCACCGGGCGTTCTACATGGCCGGCGGCTACAAATACGCGATGTCCGGTGAAGGTGTGTGCTTCATGCACTGCCCGCCCGGCATTGCCCCGCGCCCGCGTGACACTGGCTGGTACGCCAGTTTCGGGGCCCTCGCCAAAGGACGTCCGGGCGAGGTGGCCTACGGCACCGACGGCAGCCGTTTCCTCGGCGCCACCTTCGACCCCGCGGGACTGTACCGTTTCAACGCGGTGCAGAACTGGCTACACGGCCTGGGCGTCGGCGTGGACGCCATCCATGCCCGGGCCCATGCCGTCGCGGCGGCATTCGTGGCGCAAGCCGACCGGCTGCATCTGCCGGGTCTGCGCGAAGCCCGGCTGGCGGTGCCGATGACCGATCCGCAGCGCGGCAACTTCCTGGCCTATGACAGCCCCGACTCGGCCTCGTTGCAGGCGATGTTCTCGGCCGCCGGCCTCATCACCGACGTGCGCGGCAGCGTGCTGCGGATCGGCTTCGGGCTGTATCACGATGTGGCGGACGTTCCCGCCATGGTGGCGCGGATCGCCGCGGCGGCAACCTAGCCGCCGCAGTGCAGCATTCGTTTGCTGCTCCGCACAAACGTCACATTTTCATCATCATGTGCTAACCTCCTCATGCGATTCGTCATCGGCATGTCGTGGAACTGACATGGCTTGGCTGACGAACGCTTGGCTATAAAGCGCTGTCCTCCGTCACTCAGTTGAAGTTCTCGCATGCTCCTCAGCCGCCGCTCCGCCGCTCTCCACCTGCTCACCGCCGCTGCCACACTGAGGGCCGGGCGGTCTTTGGCGCAACCGTTCATTCTGCATCCAGAATTGGTTGCGCCGGACATGCCGGCCGGGCCGGCAATCATCCCGGCGTGGCGGCGCAACGCGGTGGGCGTGGCGCTGAACGATCCGCGTCCGAAAATCGCCATCGTCATTGACGATATGGGGGCGACGCACCCGTACACCGAACGCACCGTGGCGCTGCCCGGCCCGCTGACGCTGGCGTGGTTTCCGTTCGCCCCTGCTCTGCCGGAACAAGTCAAAGCTGCGGCCGAACGCGGCCATGAGGCGCTGCTGCATATGCCGATGCAGGCATCGTCCAACAGCACGGCGCAAACCGGCCCCGACCCGCTGCGGATCGACCTGCCGCCCGCCGTCAATACCGCCCGGCTGCGCGCCGCCATCGCCGCTGTGCCTGATATTGTTGGGCTGAACAATCACATGGGCACGGTGGCGACTCGCGACGCGGCGCTGATGGACATCGTGGCGCGTGAGGCGCTTGGGCACGGGATGCTGTTCCTCGACAGCGTCACCATTCCGCACAGCGTGGCGCTGGCCCGCGCCGAGATCGCCGGGGTGCCCGCCGCCGCCCGCGATGTGTTTATCGACCACGTGGCAGACCCCGAGGTGATTCGCGGCCAATTGGCGATCATCGAAAACGTTGCCCGCCGGTCCGGCTACTGCATTGCCATCGGCCACGCTCGCCCGCACACGGTGGAAGCGCTGGAGGCTTGGCTGCCGACGCTGGCCAAGAAGGGCTTCGTGCTTTGGCCGATCGCGGCCACCGTGGCGTTGCGCAACAACATGGACGTGACGTTGCGCGTCTAACCCCCCTTGGTCATTGCACGACAGGCGGGCTAGGCTCGCTGCATGCGAACAGTATTGGTCACTGGCTTCGAACCGTTCGGCGGCGCTTCGGACAACCCTTCCCGGCGCGTGGTGCGGGCGCTGCAAGCCGATCCGCCACCCGGCGTGCAACTGCGCACTGCAATCCTGCCGGTCAGCTACGCGGCGGCAAGCGGCGCGTTGCACGCAGCACTCGCGCTGCACAAGCCGGATGTGCTGCTGGCCACCGGCCTCGCCGGCGGCCGGGCGGAAATTTCCGTCGAACGGGTCGCACTGAACATCGACGACGCCCGCATCCCGGACAACGCAGGTGAACAGCGCACCGACCAGCCGGTCGTGCCCGGCGGCCCGGCGGCCTATTTCGCCAGCATCCCGATCAAGGCAACCGTCGCCGCGATCCGGGCCGCTGGCGTCCCGGCGCAGGTGTCGCAAACCGCCGGCACTTTCCTGTGCAACCATATTTTTTATCTGGCGAGCCATATTGCCGCCACCAGCCACACTGGCCTCGCCGTCGGCTTCCTGCATTTGCCCTGGCTGCCCGAACAGGTGGCCAGCAAGCCGGGCGAGCCGAGCATGGCGCTGACCAGTCTGATGACCGGCCTGCATGCCGCCATTGCCGCCGCCCTCCGCCACGGCGCCGATCTGGCGTTGGCGGAAGGCGTGGCAAGTTAGGCAGTCCTAGACAGTGCGCGCCTTCGCTCCCAGACCGTCGAACAGCGCCAAGCCCCGGTCGCGCCACGCGGTGATTGGGTCGTCCTGTTCGAGCAATGCGAAGCGGCTGATGCAGCGGGCCCATTGCAGGCTGCCGAGCACGATATAATCGGCATAATCCGGTGCCTCGCCACCCAACCAAGGTTGGCGGCGCAACGTGGCGCGCATTGGGGTGAACACCGTCCGCCACGACTCAACCCGCTCGTCCCGCCCGGCCATGACTTCTTCCAGCGACTGACCGAAGGCGCGTTCGCGGCTATGGCGGAAATACGGCTGGTCCTCGGGGCGCTGGGCGGCCCAGATATCGGCCACGATAAGCCGGACGATCCCGGGGTGCAGCACCGTATCGGCCCAGGCGTTGATGAACGCCGCATGCGCCATGCCCGCCGCACCGCCGAACAGGCTTGGCCGGTCCGGGTAGGTTTGATCGAGATACATGGCAATCGCCCAGGAATCGGCCGTCACGGTGGGGCCGTCTACGATCACCGGCACTTTGCCCTGCCCGGAAAACGTCAGCCTGGCGGTCTCGGTAAAGTGCCAGGGCAGCGTTTCCACTTCCAAGCCCTTGTGCGCCAAGGCAAATCGGGCGCGCCAGCAGTAGGGGCTGAACCGGATAGCTGGGTCGGCTGCGGCCAGTTCGTATAGCGTGATCGTCATGCGGTCCTCCTGAAGCAGCATAGTAGCCGTTCGCCCGGTGATTGGCACGCCGCCACCGCCCGCTTGCATCGGGGCCGGCGAACTCGCGATACTATGTGCATGACCGGTCAGTGCACCGTCCGAGGAGCTCCACAATGAACGTGCTCGCCCCGCCCAGGGCGCGCCTTGCTATCGAAGTGGTGCACGATCTGGTGTGCCCCTGGTGTTTCCTCGGCCTGCGCCGGCTGATGCGCACGCTGCGCCGGCGCCCGGACTTGCTGTTCGACATCGTCTGGCGGCCGTTCCTGCTTAACCCTGACATGCCCCGCGCCGGTATGCCGCGCGCCGACTACTTGGTGCGCAAGTTTGGCGGCGAGGACCGTGCCAAGCGTCTGTATGGCTCGATTGCCGAAATCGGCCGCACCGAGGGGCTGCAATTCCGCTTCGACCGCATTCGCCGCACGCCCTCCTCGGTGGACGCGCACCGGCTGGTGCGCTGGGCCGCCCAGTACGGCCGTAGCGATGAACTGGTGGAAGCGTTGTTCTCGGCGCATTTCACCGACGGCCTGGATATCGGCGACGTGCAGGTGCTGGCGGCGATTGCCATGGCGTGCGGGCTGGACGGACCGGAATCGCTGCGTTTTCTGGCCAGCGATGCCGAAATCGATTCCGTGCACTCGGAAAACCTGCGCGCCCACCGGCTTGGCATCAATGGCGTGCCCTGCTTCGTCATCGGCGGACGCCATGCCATCGCCGGGGCGCAGGAACCGGAGGTGATCGAACGGTTGCTGGATGTGGCCGTGGTCGAGGCGGAAGAAACCTGACCCCGCCCGATACCGCGCGCGTGGCGATCCTGAACGGATTTGGCCGCAGCCTGGGCGATAGCATCATCGGTGTGCAGGCGCTGACGGCTGCCTTGGCGCTCGGCGCGTTGCCCGGAAAGCCCGTGCTGTTCCGCCTGCCCGGCCTCGCCGACATGGTGCAAGGCGTCTACCAAGCCGCCCCCGATCTGTGCGAGGTGCGCGACCTGCCGTGGGAGGCGGCCACGCCGGACATTGCTTTCCCGCCCGCCGCCCGTTTCGCCCGGTGCATCGACATCCGCGATTTCGCGTTCGACCCGGCGTTTCGCGGCGTGGCGATGATCGACTATTTCCTGCGCGCGTTGGGCCTGGAACCTGCCAGCGTGCCGACTGCCCACCGGCGCAATTCATGGCTTGCGCCGCGCGTGACGGTCTCACCCATTGCTGGTTTACCAGCGCGTTACGCCCTGGTCTGCCCGCGCACCTCAATGGCGCTGCGCGACATGCCGGACCCGGTTCACGCAATCCTCGTGTCTGAATTGCTGAAGCACGGCCTGCCCACGGTTACCCAAAGCCCGCCGCCGCCGGGCGCGATTGCCGCACCGCAAACCGGCGACTTCGCGCAATTGTGCAGCCTCGTGGCTGGCGCAGCGCTGATGGTCTCGGCCGATACCGCCATGCCACATCTGGCCGACGCGTTCGGCGTGCCTTGCCTGACTTTCTTCACCACGCATCGCCCGGAATGGCGGATGCGCGACTATACACGCGCCCTGGCGGTGCATCTGCCGGTGCCCGGCTTGCCGGATGCGCTGGAATTCTCGCGCGGCCCGGCGGATGAGGCCGCAGCGCAGGCGGTGTGGTTCGCGCGCGGCAGCAATCTGGACTGGCTGCGCGCCGAAACCGGGCGGATCGTACGCGCCGTCTAATCTTCCAGCTTCGCCTCGCCGCGCAACAGCCGCCAGGATTCGTCCTGCGCCGTTTCGATGTCGACTAAGACCGGCTGCTGCGCCAGCCACGCATTGCGCGCAACTTCCTGTGCGTCGGCGGTCTTATGCCGCATCAAGCGCCATATCTGCACCGAAGCACCGATGATCAGGACCGGGGCCACGATCATCACCAGCGCGCGCAGCGTCAAATCTTCCGCAACCCACGGGCTGTAGATCCACGCAAAAATGGTCAGAACGACATACGCCACGATATAGGCGAACAGCATGGCCGGTTCCTTCGAACGCTGCGGCGCGCCGGGCTAAGCCGCTTTGGCCTGCACGGCGATGCGGTTGAGGTTTTCCATGATTTCGCGCGCCGTTTTCAGCCGCTGCGGCAACGTCATGTCGCGGGTGACCGCCAGCTTATGGTCCGGGCGTAGCCGGATCAGACCGCCCTTGCTGGACAGCCACGACACCAAACCCGATGGATTACGGAACGCGTTGCCGCGGAACGTCAGCACCATGCCCTTCGGCCCGGCCTCCAATTTCTCGACGCCGGACTCGCGGCACATCCGCTTAAGGGCCACGACTTGGAGCAAATTCTCCACTTCGTCCGGCAGCGGGCCAAAGCGGTCCACCAACTCCGCCGCCATTGCTTGCGTTTCGGCGTCAGACGCCAGCGCCCCGATCCGGCGGTATAGGCCAAGCCGTACCGGCAGATCGCGGACGTAAATCTCCGGGATCAGCACCGGCAGGCCCAGGCCGATATTCGGCGTCCAGTCACGGTCGGCGGCCTTCTTGCGGCCCTTCTCGGCCTTCATGTCGGCCACCGCGTCTTCCAGCATCTGCTGATACAGCTCGATGCCGACCTCGCGGATATGGCCCGATTGCTCATCGCCCAGCAGATTGCCCGCGCCGCGAATGTCCAAATCGTGGCTGGCGAGCGTGAACCCGGCACCGAGCGCATCCAGCGTCTGCATCACCGTCAGCCGCTTTTCCGCCGCCGCCGACAGCCGGTGGCTGGGCGGCCACGTCAGGTAAGCGTACCCGCGCTGCTTGCCGCGCCCGACCCGGCCACGCAGCTGGTACAACTGCCCCAGCCCGAACATATCGGCGCGATGGATAATCAACGTGTTAACCGCCGGCATATCGAGGCCGCTTTCGACGATATTGGTCGATAGCAGGATGTCGTACTTGCCGTCGCCGAACTCGGTCATCACCCGTTCCAGCTCGGTCGGCGCCAGACGGCCATGCGCCATCGCCATCCGCGCTTCCGGCACGATGGCGGCCAGCCGTTCGGCCATGGTGGCAAGGTCTTCGATGCGCGGCACCACGCAGAATATCTGCCCGCCACGGAACCGTTCGCGCTGGATCGCCTCGCGCGCCACCACGCCGTCGAACGGCATGATGAAGGTGCGCACCGCCAAGCGGTCCACCGGCGGGGTCGCGATCACGCTCATCTCGCGCACCCCGGTCAGCGCCAGTTGCAGCGTGCGCGGGATTGGCGTCGCGGTCAGCGTCAGCACATGCACGTCAGCCTTCAGCGCCTTCAGTTTTTCCTTATGCGCGACGCCAAAATGCTGTTCCTCGTCAACGATCACCATGCCGAGCGACGAGAACTCGATGCCCTTGGCCAGCAGCGCGTGGGTGCCGACGACGATCTGCACGTCGCCGGACGCCAGTGCCTTGCGGTTCTCGGCGGCTTCCTTGGCGGTGACCATGCGCGACAACTGTGCCACCTTCACCGGCAGGCCGGCGAACCGGGCCGAGAAGGTGCGGAAATGCTGGCGGGCCAGCAATGTGGTGGGCACCACCACGGCCACCTGATTGCCCGACATTGCGGCAACAAAGGCCGCGCGCAGCGCCACCTCGGTCTTGCCAAAGCCCACGTCGCCGCAGATCAGCCGGTCCATCGGGCGGCCGGAGGCGATGTCCTCCAGCACGTCGGCAATCGCCCGCGTCTGGTCCTCGGTCTCGGCGAACGGGAAGCGGGCGCAGAATTCTTCCCACGCACCTTCGGCCGGGGCCATCACCTCCGCGTCGCGCAATCGGCGGCTGGCGGCGATGCGGATCAATTCGCCCGCCATGTCGCGGATGCGTTGCTTGGCCTTGGACTTGCGGGTTTGCCAGTTGGCGCTGCCCAGCTTGTCGAGCGCCACGCCGCTGGTCTCGCTGCCGAAGCGCGACAGCATTTCGATGTTTTCGACCGGCAGGAACAGCTTGTCGCCGCCGTCGTAGATAATCCGCAGGCAGTCGTGCGGCGCCTCGTTCACCGTCAGCGTCACCAGCCCGTCGTAGCGGCCGATGCCGTGGTCCTGATGCACCACCAGATCGCCCTCGGCGATTTCGGTGGCCTCGGCGATGAACTGATCGGCACGCTTGCGCTTGCGCGGCGGTCGGCTGATGCGCTCGCCCAGTAGATCCTGCTCGGACAGGCAGGCGATGCGGCCAAGCTGCGGGTCGTCGGCCAGGAAGCCGCGCTCCAGCGCCAGCGTCACCAGCGCGACGCTGCCAGCTTTTACCCGGCGCGCCTTCTCCCAGTCGTCGGAGGTTTCGAGCTTAAGGCCATGATCTTTCAGCAGATGGCCAAGCCGCTCGCGCGAACCCCGGCTCCAGGCCGTCACCAGCACACGGCGGCCTTCGCTGGCCCAGCGATCCACCAGCGCCTTGAACTGATCGAACACGCCGGTGCCGCCGGATTGCGCCAGAATCGGCGCGGGCCTGCCGCCCGCATCCACACCGCCGCCCGCCGAGTCGTCCGGGCGGCCAAACGGGCTGAAGGTAAACAGCGGTGTGCCCGCCAGCATCCCGTCCCATCCGGCGCGGTCCAAATACAGCAAGCCGGGCGGCAATGGCCGGTACGGGGTTTCGCCGTCGCGCGGCAACGTTTTGCGCGCGTCGAAATGGTCGGCGATCATCTCCAGCCGTGCCGTCAGCACGTCGGCGTCCTGGTGATCGAGGCTGACCGACGCGCCTTGCAGATAGTCGAGCAGCGTTTCCAACGTGTCGTGGAACAGCGGCGCCCAGTGTTCCATGCCAGGATGGCGGCGGCCTTCGGAGACCGACAGGTAAAGTGGGTCGCTCGTCGCCGCTTGGCCGAAATGCTCGCGCCAGCCGGTGCGGAAGCGCGCCACCGATTCCTTGTCGAGAAACACTTCGCTGACCGGGCGCAGCGCCAGTTGCTCCACCCGCACGCCGCTGCGCTGCGTGGTGGGGTCGAAGGCGCGGATGCTCTCGATGGTGTCGCCGAACAGATCGAGCCGCACCGGGTCGGCGCGTCCGGCGGGGAAAATGTCGATGATGCCGCCGCGCATGGCGTATTCGCCCGGCTCCATCACCGTCGCAGCGCGGCCATAGCCGTTGGCTTCCAGAAACCGCGCCAGTTCTTCGGGCTTCACCACGCCGCCTTGCGCCAGCGGACGGCTGACGCCTTGGAACACCGCGCGCGGCGGCACGCGCTGCACCAGCGCATTGACCGTGGTCAGCACAATGCGCGGCAGGGTCGCCGGTTCCAGCAGCCGGGCCAGCGTGTCGATGCGCTGGCTGACCAGTTCGGGGTTGGGCGAAACGCGGTCGTACGGCAGGCAGTCCCAGGCCGGGAAGCGCAGTACCTCGGTATCAGGCGAGAAGAACGCCAGCGACTCGGCCAGCTTGGCCATCCGGCTGTCGTCGCGCGCCACATGCAGCAACGTCGCCCCGCCTAGCTCGCGCGCCCGGCGGCCAAGCAAAACCGCGTCCCAGCCGTCCGGCGCGCCCCAGACGGTGGCGCCCGCCGCGTGCGGCGCGATCATCGCTGCGCCGCCGCGTGGATGGCGCGCAGCATTGGGCTATCGGCGTTGGCAGGGATCGGGCGGCGCCCGGTCAACCAGTCGGCGAGGTCGGTGTCGGGCAATTCGAGAATCTCTTCCAGCGCGTCCATGTCCGCGTCGCTCAGCACGCCGATCCGGGCTGTTACGTAACCGCCGATCAGCAAGTCGGTTTCGTGGGTGCCGCGATGATTGGCGCGGAACAGCAAACGCCGCTGGCGGACGCCGAGCGGTACGGGATTGGAATGGGGATCAGGGTCCAGCATGAGCCTGTTGCCATATAGGCTCCGCCCTGGTGAGTGTCAGCCGTGGAACAGGATCGACTCGCCGTTCTTTTCGCGCCTCTGACCAGCCTGCGCGGCGCCGGACCGGCGCTGGCGGCGCTGGTGAAGCGCGTGGCAGGCGGCGACCGGGTCATCGACCTGCTGTTCCATCTGCCCGATTCGTACATCGACCGGCGTGAGCGAGTTACGCTGCGGGCGTTGCAGCCGGGCACGATGGCCACCGTTGCGGTGGAAGTGGTGCGTATCGAACCGCCCGCCAACGCCCGCCAGCCGACCAAGGCGATTGTCACCGACGGCACCGCGTTCGCCGAACTGGTGTTCTTCAAGGGCTTCCCGCGCGCCAAACTGCCGCCCGGCGGCAAGGTGCTGGTGTCGGGCCGCGCCGACGAGCGGCGCAACATGGTGCACCCCGATCATATCGTGGCGCTGGATCAAGCCGACCGGCTGCCTGGTATCGAGCCTATCTGGCCGCTGACCGCCGGTCTGTTCCCCTGGCAACTGCGCAAGGCGCTGCCCGAGGCGCTGAAACTGGTGCCCGCATTCCCGCAATGGCACGACGCGGCGCTGCTGGCGCGCGAGAAATGGCCGAGCTTCGCCGAGGCGCTGACCGCGCTGCAAATGCCCGCCGCCCCGCCGCCGCCCACCGCGCGCCGCCGCTTGGCATACGACGAGTTGCTCGCCGGGCAAGTCGCACTGGCCTTGGTCCGTCGCAGGGTGCGCGAGCGTCCGGGCCGTGCGCTGGCAGGCGATGGCGCGCTGCGCGCCCAGGCGCTAGCGGCGTTCGGCCATCGCCCAACCCCCGCGCAAACGGCGGCGCTGGCCGAAATCGACGCCGATCTGGCCGCACCGCGCCGCATGTTACGGCTGCTGCAAGGCGATGTCGGGTCCGGCAAGACCCTGGTGGCGATCCTGGCCATGCTGCGCGCGGTCGAAGCCGGGGCGCAGGCGGCGCTGATGGCGCCCACCGAGGTTTTGGCGCAGCAGCATCTGCGCACGCTGGAACGCATTTCCCCGGTGCCCGCCGTGCTGCTCACTGGCAACATCAAAGGGGCCGCACGCGCGCGCATCCTGGCCGGACTGGCGGACGGCACGATCCCGCTGGTGGCCGGCACCCACGCGCTGTTTCAGGAAAAGGTCGAATACCGCGATCTGGCGCTGGCGGTGATCGACGAGCAGCACCGCTTTGGCGTGGCGCAACGCCTGCTGATGGGCAGCAAAGGCGCGGCGGCGGATGTGCTGGTGATGACCGCCACGCCAATCCCGCGCACGCTGCTGCTGACCCAGTGGGGCGAAATGCAGGTCAGCCGCCTGGAAGGCAAACCGGCCGGGCGCAAGCCGGTGCGCACCACGCTGCATTCCTTGGCGACTCTGCCCGACGTTTCCGACGCGGTGGCCCGCGCGCTCGATGGCGGCGCGCGGGTGTATTGGGTGTGCCCGATGGTCAGCGAAAGCGAAGCCACCGACCTCGCCGCCGCCGAGGCGCGTTACGCCGCGTTGCGCGACCGCTTCGGCCCGCTGGTGAGCTTGGCGCACGGCCAGCAGGACAGCCCGGTGCGCGAAGCAGCCCTGGCCGATTTCGCCGCCGGGCGCACCCGCCTGCTGGTCGCCACCACCGTCATCGAAGTCGGCGTCGATGTGCCCGAGGCCAGCGTCATGGTGATCGAGCACGCCGACCGCTTCGGCCTCGCGCAATTGCACCAGTTGCGCGGCCGGGTTGGGCGCGGGCGGGAGGCAAGCTTCTGCTTGCTGCTGCACGACGACGGCCTGAGCGAAGTGGCCCGCCGCCGCCTGATACTGCTGCGCGATACCGAGGACGGCTTTCGCATCGCCGACGAGGACTTCCGCCTGCGTGGCGGCGGCGACCTGCTCGGCACCCGTCAGTCCGGGCTGCCCGGCTGGCGGCTGGCCGACCCGGCGGGCGATGAGGACCTGCTGCACATGGCGGCGCGCGACGCCGAACTGCTGTTGCAGAAAGACCCGCGCCTGGACACTGAGCGCGGGCGCGCCGTCCGCGTGCTGTTGAAGCTATTCGAGCGGACGGCGGCGATGCGGACGCTGCATTCCGGTTAGCTGGCGATGGCCTTGGCGTGCTGGTTCAACCGGTTCGCCTCACGGCACACTTGCAGCCAGCATGCCAGCGACACGTCGTGCGCGTTTTCGTTCGGGGCGAAGCGGTCCATGAAGCCCTTGAGCAGTCCCGGCGCCAGTTTGGTCACACTTCCTGGTGGATGCTGCGCATCTGCCAAGTCGACCCACAGCAGCGTGCCGGGGCCGTAGCTGCGGATCAGCTTGGCAAGTTCGGTCGCATGCGACTGACTGATCGGCTCGCCGCTGCGGAACACGAAGATCTTGAGGCCTTCGGTCAAATCTTCGATCAGCTTGCGGGTCAGCAGCGGCAGGCGGGTCAATTCACGCTTGGCCACATCGTCGGCCGTTGCTTCGGTGGTTTGCACCCAGGCATGGTAGTACAGACCATAACGCTGGTCGCGCACCATGTACTCGCGGCCCTGCCACTCGACCTCGATATCGAAACTGCCGGGTTCACCGACCCCCTCGAAGCGGCCGCGCAGCGCCGCCATCAGCGGCGCCAACGGCGTGTTGGCGAAGCGCAGCAGCCCGAGCGGGTCCACACCGCAGCGGCGCTGCACCAGCCCGAACTCGCAATTCGCGCCCAGGCTCTCGAAGCCCTGCATCAGATCGCCGTCGGGCAGCGTCCCGGCGGCCTCGGGCAGCAACTGCATGTCGGCCTGATCGATGCGAATGCCGAGCACCCGGCGGTCAGCCGCACCGGTCAAGGCATGCGGCGAGCCAGCAGCAGGCATCGTAAAGACCACAGTCACGGCGTCTTTGTCGTCCAGCAGAGGCCACGGCAGGTCGCACTCGATTACCGTCGTTGCACTGATACGAAGATTCGCTGCCTTGACGCCGTTCACCTGCACGCCAACCGGCTGGGCGGTAAGCTTCGGCGGCTGCACATAAGGCCGCACCGCCAGCCGCAGTCGGTAGTTGCCTGGTTGCGTCGGGCGCGGCAGGCGCAGCACGGCGCGATTGCCGGATGTCCAAGTGAATTTTTTCTCCGGGGCCGACCAGCCCTCAGCGAGCATCGCCGCCGTGCCGTCGTCCGCACCGAAGCTGGCCGAGAACACCGGCGGCAAGGGCCCGGCTGGCGGCACATCGGCGAGGCCGCCCGGCAATCCGCGCAACGCCAGCGTCGTCGAAGCCGGGGCACCGCGCCCGCCGGCGCCTGCCCCACCCGCTTGGTCGTGCAGGCTGGCCATCGTCTCGTGGATCTCGCGCACCCGCGCGGCGATTCCGGGCGCCAGCAAGTAATCCGAACGAATATACTTCACCAGAGCCTTGCGCGGCGCAAATATGCGCTGCCCCGCACCGATGTCGATAATCCGGTCGCGGTAGCGTTCTGTGAGCTCGTTGTAAACTGTCAGCAGCGGCGCCTTCGAATCATCGACTTCCAAGCTACCGCCGGTAAAGTCCATCGCGTCCAGCACCGCTTGCACCGGCTCCTCCAGCAAGCTGTGCTTGCGGAAGGCATCGAGCCGCTGGAACATCGCGACACCCGGCGCGTCCCGGCGTTCCAGTTCCAGCGCATTCAAGCATCGGATCAGTTCCGCCATTTGCATGCCGAGCGACGAATGAATCGATTTGCGGTTAATTTCTGGCAGTTCCGCGAAGCCGAGAACGTGACGGTAGAAGACCTCCACGCTATCGAGTTTCATATCAGTTATATCGCTGTATGCAACGATATTCAGGCTCTCGCGACCGAATGTGCTGACAAAGCCTTCCAAGAAATGCGCAAAATTGATCGACGGGGTTTGGTAAATATGCGTCATCCGGTCGGCCAGGAATTCCGGAAACGTCTCTGCGGAGCCTTGCTTGACGTTCTGCTGCCACGCCGACGGGATCCAGTCGCTCCAGCGGCGCGGGAAGAACACGATCTTCACAGGGTTGCCTGCCGTCAGCGCCTTTAACCGCTCGCGTCCCGCCGCGTCGAGCGCGCCAAGCCCCTCGCATGAAATTAGGATCGTGCGATGCGCCGACGCGTTGAAGCCCGCAAAGATCGCGTCCAATTCCGGCGACGCCGGTTTGCGCAGGTCGTTCAGCAGACCGTCGTGATGAACCTCGGCCGGGCTCTTCCACCACTCGCGCGGATAATATACGCCGTTGCCCCCGAGAAATTCACTATGCCACTTAAAGTGATTCTGTAGATACTTGGTGCCGGTCTTCGGCAGCCCGATATGAACGACGTATTCCGGCATGGCAGACGGGCGCCCTTTGCTCACGATACTGTATTGCGACGAAACCGGCGGAAGGCTAGCAACTTGCCTGTCTTCAGGCTCAATCCCTGAACAATGCTTTAAGCGAACGTCTCGTCCTCACTGGTCCCGGTTGCCCGGCGTCTGGGCAGATAAGCATAGCCCATCGCCGCAACTTTGTATAAGACATACGCGTCCGAGGCCGTACCCCGTTCAACCGCAAGCGGGTCCGTCCGCCAGCCAGTTCAGCAATCCGGTCAGCGTGTTAGGATCACTCTCTGGTACGTTTGGCACCTGCATATCGAGCCAGTTTGCCACGAGAACATAATCAAGCTGCAACCCGTCGCGACGGAACATGCAGGCGTTGTTGCGGGAATCGGCAATCCAGGCCGCGGCCGGCATGTCATTGCGGCCCACCGAGTCCAGGATCACCCCGGCGCGGATGCCGCGGGTCGAAAGGATCCTCACGGTTTCCTGCGCCCGCGACCGCCAATCGAACTTCCACCAGATATCCATGCTGAGCCCGTCCAATTCAGCGCCGGTGGTCCGCCGGAAAGCGTCCAGATATTCGGTCAGCAGGCTGAGCCACTCCTGCTGCGGTATCCCGGTCGGCACCTCGGCATCCATGATCCGGGCACTCGGATACCCCGCTTTCAGTTCGCCCACCGTGGCAGCGACCCGGGTGGCGGTCTCCTGCACCGAGAAATGGCAGGCGTTTGGCTTCTTGGAGATATGCGCGGCGGTCAGTGGCACATCGAGGGTGAAGTAATCCACCTCGGCGCCCAATTCCTTGAGGTGCTTCACCGCGAGTGCGGCCTCGTGCGGCCAGATCATGCCCTCCACGCCGTTGCCGCATACATGCTTGTCGGTGCCGACCGCAGGCAGCGTAACGCTCAACTTGATGCCGTGGCCGCGCAGCCACGCAAGCTGATGCCGCGCCACATCCGGGGGCAGTTGCGTCAAATGGCGGATCGGCAGGTTAAACACCGCAACGCGCTTAGCGCCTTTCGGCCAAGCAGCCGGATCATCGAACAAGCGGCGGTGATCGAAGCCCTTTTGCGTGATGTCATCGGCCCCGGAGAACCACAATTCGGGCTGCTTGGCGCTCGCCGCCGGTCCGGCGGCAAGGCTCAACGCTGCACCACATGCGATTAGCAGGCTCCGCAGCCAGCTTCGTGCCATCGCCATCCTGCGCCTCCGGGTCATCACGGCTTATCTGCCATGCCAAGGCGCCGCGCGCCAAGCGCCACGATATTCGCCTCTTGTTCCAGCCACAGGCCGCGCTATCACATATCGATGATCCCTGCCCCTCTGCATTTCGCGGGCGAGCGCTTGATGCTCGATCCGGACGGCGCACTGTTCTGGCCCGCGCAACGCCTGCTTGCCGTCGCCGACCTACATCTGGAGAAGGGCACCGCCGCCGCCGCACGCGGCCAATTGCTGCCGCCGTGGGACACCCGCGTCACGCTGGATCGCCTCGCCGCGCTGCTGCGCCGCTGGCGGCCCGAGACGGTCGTGGCCCTTGGCGACACCTTCCATGACGCGCGCGGCAGCGCCCGGCTCGAACCCAACGACTTGGCGCGCCTGCAACGCATGGCCAGCGCCCACCGGTTCGTCTGGGTGTTGGGCAACCACGACCCAACCCCGCCCGAAGGCATCGCGGGCGAGGCGGTGGCGGAGCAGCAAATCGGCCCGCTGCGCTTCATTCATCAGGCCCGCCCAG
Organism: Rhodospirillales bacterium; assembly: GCA_025359905.1. Classification (GTDB taxonomy): domain Bacteria; phylum Pseudomonadota; class Alphaproteobacteria; order Acetobacterales; family Acetobacteraceae; genus CAIPHQ01. The sequence continues at coordinate 14,818 of JANYDF010000120.1, read as the reverse complement.
GCCCAACCCGGCCCGGCAGCGGCGAGTTGTGCGGCCATCATCACCCGAAAGCGCAAGTGCAAACCCGTGGCGCGATGGTGTCGCGGCCCTGCTTCGTCGCGGCGGCCACGCGGCTGATGCTGCCGGCCATCGGCGCTTACACCGGGGGGCTGGATGTGCGCGACCCGGCCATTGCTGCGCTGTTCCCGCGTGGCGGGCGGGTGTTCCTCCTCGGCAAGGACCGGCTGTTCAGCTTCCCGTACGCGGCATCGCGGGCCCGGCAGGCCGCACCGGTTTAGCAGAATTATTCGTCCGCCCTCGTCCAACTGCTCCGCCGCACCGTATATCTGGGGGATGAGCGTTATGCCGCCGCGATGACCACGCCTTCCGCGCCGCCTGCCCTGCTGTGGCTTCGCCGCGAGTTGCGCTTGCACGACAACCGGGCCCTTGCGGCAGCCGTCGGGTCCGCCCGCCCGGTGCTGCCGGTTTACGTGCTGGACGACGCGACGCCGGGCCCCTGGGCGGACGGCGGCGCGTCGCGCTGGTGGCTGCATCATAGCTTGAGCGAACTGGCCGCGAGCTTTGCGGCACTCGGCGCGCCGTTGGTGCTGCGGCGCGGCCGTACCGCCGGCGTGTTGGCCGCGCTGGCGGCCGAAACCGGGGCGGCTGAAATCCATGCGGGTCAACCGATCGAGCCTTGGGCCATCGCGGCGGTGGCCGAGCTGCGCGCCCGGCTGACCATCCCGATCAACCTGCACCGGACGCTCACGCTGCATGGCCCTGACGCCATTCGCACGCAGACCGGCACGCCGTACGGCGTGTTTACCCCGTTCGCCCGCGCCTGCCGGCTGCGCGGCGAACCCGAACGTCCGGTGCCCGCTCCGTCACGCATGCCCGCCGCCATCGCCCCGCATTCGGACCGGCTGGAAGCTTGGCGGCTGCTGCCGTCGCGGCCCGATTGGGCCGGCGGATTGCGCACCGCCTGGCAGCCGGGCGAGGCCGCCGCACGGAAACGTCTGGCCACTTTCGCCGCCGGGCCGCTGCCCAGCTACGCCACGGCGCGCGACCTGCCGGGCGTCGAGGGCACCTCGCGCCTGTCGCCGCATTTGCATTTCGGCGAAATCTCGCCCGATGCCGCGTGGCGCGCCGCCACAGCCGCAGGCGCCGGCCGCGGCATCGAGGTTTGGCAAAACGAGATTTTGTGGCGCGAGTTTTCCGCCAATCTGCTGTGGCACCATCCCAATCTACCCTTCGCGCCACTGCGTCCGGAATTTGCCGCGATGCCGTGGCGCACCGACCCGGACGGGCTGCGCGCTTGGCAGCGCGGCGAAACCGGCATCCCCATCGTCGATGCGGGAATGCGGCAGTTGTGGCAGACCGGATGGATGCACAACCGCGTCCGCATGATCGTGGCCAGTTTTCTGGTGAAACACTTGCTGCTGCCGTGGCAGGACGGTGCTGCGTGGTTTTGGGACACGCTGGTGGACGCCGATCTGGCCAGCAACAGCGCCCAATGGCAGTGGGTGGCAGGAAGCGGGGCCGATGCCGCGCCGTATTTCCGTATTTTCAACCCCGTGCTGCAAGGAACGAAGTTCGACCCGGATGGTGCTTACGTCCGCCGCTACGTGCCTGAATTGGCCAATGTGCCGGCCGCCGAGATCCACGCCCCCTGGCAGGCGCCCGACCTTGTGCTGCGCGGCGCAGGCGTCGCGCTCGGACGCAACTATCCGAAACCGATTGTCGATTTGGCCGCCGGACGTCAGCGCGCGCTCGACGCGCTGGCTGCGCTGAACAAGGCGCGGTCTTGACCGATACGCTGTTCGCCATTCCTCCGGACGCCGCGCTGCGCGTGGTGGGCGACGTGCATGGCGATGCGCGCGGTTTTGCAGCGGCGGCGTCGGCCAGCGACCGATTCATGGTGCAGTTGGGCGACCTGACCGATGGCGGGCCGGACAGTGCCGCCACACTGCGGATCATGCTCGACTTGATCGACGCCGGGCGCGGGTTGTTCCTGCTCGGCAATCACGACCTGAAACTGGCCCGCGCGTTGGCCGGGCGCGATGTACGCATCGATTCCGGGCTGGCCGGAACATTGTCGCAACTCGACCCCGCCCTGCGCGCCCGCGCCCAGGCCGCCCTGGCCCGGGCGCCGGCATGGCTGGTCCGCGGCAAGCAATTTTTTGTGCATGGCGGCTTCCACACCGGAATGCTGGAGGCGCCGCCGCCCAACATCCCGGCCGGGCGCGTCGAAGGCGTGCTGTCGCGCGCTTTGTATGGCGAAACCACCGGGCGGATGCAGCCGGACGGCTACCCCGAGCGCAGCCTGCGCTGGGTCGACCGGGTGCCCACGGGTCTGACGGTGTATTGCGGTCACGACCGCCGCAGCACCGATGGGCGGCCCTATGTGCATCACGGTATGTTAGGCGGCACGGCCGTATTCCTCGACACCGGCGCGGGCAAAGGCGGGCATCTGTCGTGGATCGATCTGCCGCCGGACGCCCGGTAAGGAAATGGGAATGCGCTGGCTGTTAGTACTTTGGCTGTTGGCGCTGCCAGTTGCGGCCCTGGCCCAAACCCCTTGCGACCCATGCGCCTTGCCCGGCGGCACCTATCGCGCCGCCGCACCGCCGGCGTGGGACGGCAAGAGCCCGCTTCGGCTGCTGCTGTTCCTGCACGGCTATCGCGACAAAGGCGCCGACATTACCGGCGATCCCAATATCGCAGGCGTGGCGCACCGGCTCGGCTTCCTGCTGGTGGCGCCGGACGGCGACGCCGGTAGCTGGGGGCATGTCGGCTCGCCGCACCGCGCGCGCGACGACGTGGCGTTCCTGACTGCCGTCCTGGCCGACGCCAAGGCGCGCTGGCCGGTCGATCCGAACACCGTGGTCGCCGGCGGCTTCTCGCAGGGCGGCTCGATGGTGTGGGACCTCGCCTGCTATGCCGCCCCGCTGTTCACCGCCTTCATTCCATACGCGGGCGGGTTCTGGGAGCCGCTGCCAGACTCCTGCCTGTCCGGCCCAGTGAATTTGCGGCACACCCACGGCACGCATGATTCGATGGTGCCAATGCACGGGCGCGGCATCCTGCACAATCAGTATCACCAGGGCGACATCCTGCAGGGTTTCACCCGCTGGAAAGCTGCCGACCAATGTGCGGCACTGCCCGACCAGACCGGCCGCGAGGGCGATCTGATTTGCAGCGGGTGGCAGTCCTGCGCCAGCGGCCGCAAGCTGGAGATGTGTCTGCACGGCGGCGACCACGCCATGATCGCGCCGTGGCTCGACGCCAGCCTGCGCTGGGCCATCGCCGCCGGGCGCTAGGCGTTTCCGGCCAGCGTGAAACTGCCCTGCATCATTTCCACGCAGCGCCCGCCGACATGGGTGGAAACCACCTGCCCGTCCCGCTTCACCGCGCGGGCCAGCAGCAAACTCGGGCGGCCCATATCGACGCCTTGCCCGACGCGCAGCCGCAAGTCCTGATCGCTCGCCGCCGCGCACGACGCCAGCAGCCCGGCCAGCGCCACGTTGGCGCTGCCGGTTGCCGGGTCCTCGATGATCGCGCTGTCCATCGGGCAGAACATCCGCGCCTCGATGTCGCAACCGGCGCCGGGTTGATCGCGGGTGTACAAAAACAGCCCCACCGCGCCAACCGCTTGCAGCAATCCGGGCAGCAGCGCCGCGCTGGGGCGCGATTGGCGCAGCGCGGCGCGGCTGGTCAGTTCGGCGAACACAAATGGCAAGCCGGCGGAGCCAGCCACCGGCACGTGGGTCTGGACGCTGAAATCCGATGCCGCCAGCCCTGCCGCCTCGGCCACCTGGGCCAATGCGACGGTGGCGCCGCGCTGAAACGCCACCGGCGCGGTCAGACTGGCCCCGGCCGGCAGGCCGCCATCGGTCTCAATTTCCAGCACAACCAGCCCCGCCGCTTCCTCAAACGTCACGTGCGACGGCCCAGGCGGTGGCGCGCGGCTGGCCAGCACGACTGCGGTCCCGACATTCGGATGGCCAGCGAACGGGACTTCGAACGCCGGGGTGAAAATCCGCACCTGGGCGGTGTGCGCCGGATCGGCCGGCGGCAGCACGAAGGTGGTTTCAGAATAGTTGAACTCGCGCGCCAGCGCCTGCATTTGCGCACTGCTTAGCTCAGCGCCATCCAGCACCACGGCCAGCGGATTGCCGCCAAATGCCGTGCTGGTGAAGACATCGATGGTGACGTAACGGCGCAGCATCCCGAGCCTCCTGGCAGACACCGCACAATCGGCACGGCGGGCCCGGCGTCAAGCCTTCGGGCTACCCCCGCGTTGCACGCGGGACAAGCGGCGCGAACGGTGGCACAGTCCGGGCGTCCATTCAGTGAGCCGCCAGCTTTGCGACAGCTACTCCTGCTCCGTCACGCCAAATCCTCCTGGGACGACCCCGGGCTGTCCGACCATAGCCGGCCGCTGAACACGCGCGGCCGCCTTGCGGCGGCGGCCATGCGGCAGACCCTGCTCGGCTTGGCGCTGTTGCCCGACGTGGTGCTGGTGTCCTCGGCCAGGCGCACCTTGCAGACGCTGGAGGCGCTGGAGCCGTGGGATGAGACGCCGATCGTCGAGCCGATGGACGCGCTGTATCTCGCCAACGCCGCGCAATTGCTGAAGGTGCTGAACGGCGTTGCCGAAACCGCGCGAAGCGTGATGGTGATAGGCCATAACCCTGGTCTGCACGACCTCGCGGTGCAACTCGCCGGCAGCGCCCGCGACCCGAGCGACGCCCGCCGCTTGGCCGAAGGTTTCCCCACCGGAGCGCTGGCCGAGTTTGTTGTCCCCGGCGCTTGGGGCGCGCTCGCCCCCGGCAATGCCAAGCTGCACCGCTTCGTCTGCCCGCGCGACCTGCCGCAACTGGCAATTTGACCGTGGACGGCCCCGCTCAACCAGAGGCCGCTGCAACGGACGCGCCCACGCCGGACACGCTGCCCGGCAGCCCCATTGCCGCCGCCGTTCTGGAACTCAGCCTACACCCTGGCGACTTGGAACGGCTGACCCGGCTGCCTGAAGTGATGCGGATGCGTACCGGGCAGGCCCGCTCAACGGCGTGGCGCGAGGTTTGGGCCGACACGCCAGATGGAGCGCTCGCTGCCGCTGGACAGTCGTTGTGCGAGCGCAAGGTGGGCCGGGACACCGTTTGGCGATTGGAGCGGTTGCGCGGCACGGCCGAAGTGCCATGGCCGCCGGGCACGCCGCCGCAGGTGATAGCTGAAGCGGCCTCGCTGGACGGCCTCAATCAGCCGCTGCCCGCCGATCTGGTGCCGGTGGCCGCCAGCGACGGGGTGCTGCGCGTGCTGCCGCTGAACGGCACGTCGGGCGATATCAGCCTAACCATTCTACATGCCGTGCTGCGCGCGGTCGCGGGCGAGCAGAAGATTTGCCGCGTCTGGTTCCGTGGCCCGGCTGGCGAAATCGAAGCGTTGGCGTTGACGCTGACGCACAGCGTGCGCCTGACGGTACCGCCGGTTGCCTTGGCGGCCGAAGCGCTGACCGTGGCTGGACGCACCACGCCGACGCGGCCGTTGGGTGCTCCAGCGCTGATCGCCGAGGCCGATGTCAGCACCGCATTCGCCAACATTGTGGCGCATCTGACCGGTGTGGTGTTGCACCATGCGCCGCACGCCGAAGCGGGCGTGGCACCCGAGCCGGTGCATCAAATGCGCGTGGCGCTGCGGCGTTTGCGCTCGGCGCTGGCCTTGTTCCGCCGCGCCGCCGGCGGCGCGGCTGTCGATATTTTAAAGCACGACCTCAAATCGCTCCTGCAAGTCCTTGGTCCTGCACGCGATTGGGACGTCTTCACCGCCGGCACCGGCCATGCCGTCGGCCGGGCGCTGCCGGATGACCGGCCGGTCGCACGCCTGCTCGCGGCGTCGGAGCGCAAGCGCCAGGACTGTTACGCCGCCTTGACGCATTTCATCGCCAGCCCGGCGTTCCGCCGCCTCGGCATTCGTTTGGCGTGCCTCGGCGCCTTTCGGCCCTGGTCGCTGGCCGTTCCCGAGGCTGACAGCGGCGAGGCCGTGGCAAAGCAACTCGCCTTGCAAGCTGCTCCGCTGCGTGAGTTTGCCGCACATGCGCTGTCCAAACGGCTTGAGCGGTTGCTGACAACGAGCGACGACCTGTCGGCATTGACCCCGCCCGAACTGCACGCGCTGCGCATTCAAGGCAAACGGATGCGCTATGCCGCTGAATTTTTTGCAGCTTTATATCCAAGCAAGGACACCCGCCGCTTCCTGCGGCGCAGCGTGGCGTTGCAAGAACGGCTTGGCCGCCTAAACGATGGCGCAGTCGCGGCCGGTCTCATGGCTGATCTTGGCGGCATGACCGGTGAGCGCGGCTACGCAGTGGGCGTCGTGCGCGGCTATGTCGCCGCCGGTCAGCGCGGCACACATGCCAAAATGGAACGAAGCTGGCGCAAGTTCCGCCGGTCGGAGCCTTTCTGGCAATAACGCGGCATTCAGCCGAGCGCCATACGAAATGGTGTATGATCAGAGTCTAAGCACACGATTCGCAATAGCCGGTTGCGGAGTCGCGGGGGGCGCGGTAGGCGTTAACCTATCATCGATCCCCCTTGCGGGAGGCTGTGCGTGCCCCTTCACCGCCCGCGGCGCATTTTTCGATCCGGGCTCAGCAGCTCAGGCCGCTCGGGCGGAGGAATGAGCCGTACCGTTATCGCAGGTCTGTTCGGCGCCATCGGCGGCGCCGCAGTGATGATCGTATCGCTGCCGTCGGACTTGTTCGGCCGCGTGCCGGTGTTGTCCGGCGTGGTCAACGCCGATGCGCCGCAAGTTGCCGTGGTCGATGGCGGCACGCTGCGGCTGCGCGACACCGTGGTGCGGCTGAAGGGGGTTGGCGCCCCGGCGCGCGGGCAAGCCTGCGGCACCGGCGCTGCGAGATTCGACTGCGGCGCTTCGGCAAGCCAAGCCTTGGCAGCCCTGGTCCACGGGCACGTTGTGACCTGCCAGCTTGCCGGACGCGATATCGCCGGGTTCCCCGAAGCGCGCTGCGAAGCAGGCGGGACCGATATCAATCGTGCACTGGTTGCCGGCGGCTGGGCGCGGTCCGATGCGGCGGAGTTCGCCGAAGTGGAAGCGATAGCCCGCAGCAGCCGCCTGGGTCTGTGGCAATCCGGAGAACTGCCAACATTCTGACCGGTGCTGTTTGCTGCAAGCGCGAAGGTTGCGCCGGAATTGCAGCAGCCTTAATTTGCTGCGCTGCCGCAAGCGTGGGGCTCGGCGACACCGCTTGGCGGACGCTGGACCACGCCGGCACCCCCACGTGGCGCGTCAGAGCGCTCAGAAGGAACGAGGCATGAGCGGCACTGCTGCTACCAACGCCCAGACGGTCACCATTACGCTAGACGGCACCAACCGCACCGCGACGCTGCCGCTGCTGCACGGCAGCATTGGGCCGAGCGTGGCGGACATCCGCAAGCTGTATAACGAGCTTGGTATCTTCACCTTCGATCCGGGCTACGGCGGTACCGCCGCTTGCGACAGCAAGATTACCTACATCGATGGCGACGCCGGCATCTTGCTGCATCGCGGCTATCCGATTGATCAGTTGGCCGAGCATTCCACTTTTCTCGAAGTCGCTCACCTGCTGTTGAACGGCGAATTACCGAATGCCGCCGAGAAGCACGCCTTCGACATGGGGGTGATGCGGCACACCATGCTGCACGAGCAATTGCGCAGTTTTTACAATGGCTTTCGCCGCGATGCTCACCCGATGGCGGTGATGTGCGGCGTGGTTGGCGCGATGTCGGCGTTCTACCACGACAGCCTGGACATCAACGACCCGCATCACCGCAAAATCAGCGCGTTCCGGCTGATCGCCAAGCTGCCGACCATTGCCGCATGGGCTTACAAGTACGCCATTGGCCAGCCGTTCGTGTATCCGCGCAACGATCTGGGCTATGCTGAGAACTTCCTCTACATGATGAACGCGACTCCGGCCGAGGAGTACAAGGTCAGCCCGATCCTGGCGCGCGCCATGGACCGCATCCTGATCCTGCACGCCGACCACGAGCAGAACGCCTCCACCAGCACCGTGCGCCTCGCCGGATCGACCGGCGCCAACCCGTTCGCCTGCATCGCCGCCGGCATCGCGAGCCTTTGGGGCCCGGCGCATGGCGGGGCCAACGAAGCGGTGCTGAAGATGCTGGCGGAAATCGGCACGCCGGCGAACATTCCGGACTTCATCGCCAAGGTGAAGGACAAGAACAGCAACGTGCGCCTGATGGGCTTCGGCCATCGCGTGTACAAGAACTTCGATCCGCGCGCCAAGATCATGGAACGCACCTGTCACGAAGTGCTGAACGAGTTGGGGATCAAGGACGATCCGCTGCTCGATCTGGCCATGGAGTTGGAGCGCATTGCGCTCCATGACGAATATTTCGTCGCGCGCAAGTTGTATCCGAACGTCGATTTCTACTCGGGCATCATTCTGAAGGCGATGGGCTTCCCGACCAGCATGTTCACCGTGCTGTTCGCGGTGGCGCGCACCGTGGGCTGGATCAGCCAGTGGAAGGAAATGATCGAAGACCCGTCACAACGCATCGGCCGCCCCCGCCAGATCTACACCGGGCCAGTCCAACGCGACTACGTACCGCTGCCCGACCGCGGCTGAGCCAGCCGTTCCACGCTCTGCCACGAAGCCCGCCGGCGCAAGCTGGCGGGCTTTTCGTTTGACTCCGCTGCCGGACGGCTCGGACGAATATTACAATTTTGATAGATATTAAATGGCAACTCGTATGGCAAAATGCTGCCACGGCCTGGATTTACGCAACTCAGACTTTGCGTGAAGATTGCCCGGTAAGTGATTCCCGCGAATCCGCGAATTGCAGCAATCAGTCAGACATATAGTGCAACAATATCACTGTATTGACGAAGCCCTCACAATTTTTATGCAAAGATAGCACACTTTCAATAACGGATTGTACCAACGGCGCTATTTTAGGTTCGATTCTGGCTATATATATGACCTTCTTTCAATGTGTTGTGGGTGATAGTGCTCATGCAACGGCAGCAATTGGTGGTGCCGGAATGGAGAACTGACCCATGGCGGAATACGCAACGCTTGACGCCCTCGTGCGTGCACGCCTGCGGCAATGGCCGCAGCGTCCCCCCGGATCGAGCGTATCCAAACAGCGGCCGCATAGCTGGTTGCGCGGCCGTCCGGGTGAGGCAACAACGACATGTCATCCGTTCCTCAAACTGCCCGGCAGCGAGCGGCTGCGCACTTTGCCCGACGGGCTGTGGCTGAATTTCGCCGGCACGCCGCTGGAGCCGTTCGTCGACATTCTCGCCATCGAAGCCTGCGGCTCATTGTCCAACATGCAGGACAAGCGAGCGCGGTTTGCGCCGAGCACCAACTCGCTGCTGGCGGTCTGCCCGGTGCCCTGGCTGCTCGGCCCGACAACGCCCAACGACCCCACGCCCAGATGGCAGAGCACCGGCGTGCTGCGCGCCGAACCGGCGCAGCCGCTGATTCTACCGGTGCGCGATATTCGCGTAGTGTACGCATTGAAGCAGCGGCATTACAATGGCTTGCTGGAGTGCCACGTGCCGCACGCGCATGAGTATTTCCTGCCTATGGACAAGCTCATTGCAATCGACGCGGCCGACGATCCGGACATTCAGGCGCTCGTTGGCCGGGCTTCGGTCACTGCACATTTCCTGACCGCCAACTAAACCATCGCAGCCGGTGGCGGCGGTGGTTCGATCCCGAACGCCGCCATCACGCTGCGGGCCAAGTCCGGGCGGTCGGTGCATAGGCCATCGACCCCAAGACTGATCAGCAGCGCCATGTCGGCCTGACTATTCACCGTCCACGGCACCACATGCAGCCCCTGCGAATGCGCTTCGCCAATGTGCCATGCGGTCAGGCTGCGATAATCCGGGGCCCAGACCGGTGCCCAATCGGGGCTGCCGGCCGCGGCACGAACGGCAAATGGGGTGGATAGCTCAACGGATGGGTCGCCGGGCCGATGCCACCACAACGCGGCATCGGCCTCGGTTTCGGCATCCGTCAGCCAAGCGAGTTTCAGGTCTGGTTGCAGTTGGCGCAGATAGCGCAGGCCGCGCCAGTCGAACGAACGCACCGAGAGCAAGTCCAGCGCACTGCTTTCCATGGCCGCCGTCAGCACCAGATCGGCCATCGCCTCAGGTTCGACGGTCAGTTCGGGCGCTCGCGGATCGGTTTTCAGTTCCGCGCTGACCAGCACGCCGTGCCGCCGGGCGAGCGCCAGCACCTCGGCCAGCGTGGGCACGCGCGCACCATCGCGTGCCACCTGTTCGCCGAATTCGTGCGCCAGCGCGCTGCCGGGGCGGATCCGGCCGACATCGAACATCTGCAATTCGGCCAGTGTCAACGCCGCCACCACCGGCCCGCTTTGCAGCCACGCACCATCCGGCCCCCGCGTCAGATCGGGGTCGAGCACAGGGTCGTGCACAACCACCGGCACCCCATCGCGGGTAACGGCCACATCGAGCTCAAGCGAGGTCACGCCCAGCGCGATGGTGCGGGCGAAGCCCTCAAGCGTGTTTTCCGCAAACAGGCCGCGTGCGCCGCGATGACCCTGCAGGTCGAACATGTTTGGGCCCGTGCTGCGATCAGCCGCAGCCACAGCCTTGCGCCGGGTGCGGGTCGCCGCGCACCACGTGATGGTCGATCCATTCCGCCACCAAACGCCGCGCCTCATTCAACGAGGCTTCCGGGTGATGAATGCGATACAGCGTGGTGCAGGCCATGAACGCATCCACATCGCCGGTGCCGTGGGCGCGCTGCTCGCGGTATGCGGTCACCACCGCGCGCTCGCAGGTGCGGGCAATTTGGCTATATTCGCGTCCCATCGGCTGCTCCAGCCCGCCGGCTGCGGCAGGGACACCAAATGTAGCACGCAGCGTCGCGTCCGCAACGCCGCTCAATCGAGATCGAAGCGGCGCAGGATTTCTTCGGCCACACGTCCCGCCTCATCCAAGCGCCCGCGCGGCCAAGCGTTGAGATCGTCCTGCAGCGGCCGGGCCAGCGCCGCGCCATGCAGCGATTCGAGAAAGCGGCGGTGCCGGTGGCCGGCCAATTCCGGCAGGGCTGTGAACACCGGGGCCGAGGTGGCGCAAGCCTCGCTCAGCATCGACACCGAGTCGGCCGTTACCACCACGGCGTCGGCACTGGCCAGGAACCCCAGATACGGGTTCTCGCCGGGTTCGCCCCAGCGATACAGCAGGTGCATCGACCGCGACAGCCCGGCGGCCAGCGCGTCGCTGGCCTCCCCGCCGGTGCGCCGGCTGGTGGTGGCAAGCACCGACCCGCCGCGCGATGCCGTCATGCGGCCGACTTTGCGGCCGAGCGCGTGCGCCAGTGCCGGTTGCATGTCGGTGCCGCGCACCGGCCCGCCGGCCAGCAGCGCCACATGCGGGCGGGGCAGATGCGCCAGCCGTTCGTGCCACGCCCCGGCGGCATGGCGCAGCGCCAGCGGCGACACCCGGTGCGGCGCGCCGAGCACCGGAAACACGTTGCGATTTCTTGACGGATTGTCATGCTCGGGCAGCACCAGCAAATCATAGGCGTCCGCGCGCAGCAATCCGCCGAGACCCGGGCTCATGCAGTGCACCAAACGGCAAGCAAAGCGCTGCTTCAGCCACAATGCCACGGCGGCCGAGCGCGAGCCGGACGAAATCACCAGCTTCGGCCCTTCCCCGCCCAGCGGCGGCGCCAGCAGCGAGGCGCCCGGATTGAAGCCGCGCGCAAAGGCCGGCAGCCGGTCTTCGCTGCCGCGCCCCGGATGCGCCAGCCCAATCAATGAACCGCGCCGCGCGAGTCCGGCGACATGCGCCATCCAGTTCCAGGTGAGCGAGATGCGGCGGAACGGCACACCGAGACGCTCGGCGATGCCGATGGCTTGGGCCGAGGTGCCGGCGCGCGGATCGTCCAGTACCCAAACCGGCGCACTCGGCGGTCCCGGCGGCTGGCGGTGGGTTATGCGCTGCATGACTGCCCCAATGGACGCTTGCCCCGGCTGCGGCTAGACGGAAACCGCGATACGGGAGCCGGCACGATGACCAAACTACATATGACCGATTGGGACCGCGATGCAGCGCTGACCACGGCGCGCATTCTGCTTGAGATCAAAGCCGTCAATTTCCGCCCCGCCGAACCCTACACATTCACCTCGGGCTGGAAATCGCCCGTCTATATCGACTGCCGCCGCATCATCTACTTCCCGCGCGCCCGCGCCAAGATATGCGAACTGGCGGTGGAAAAGCTCAGCCGCCACATCGGCTACGAGAGCATCGACGCCGTGGCTGGCGGCGAGACCGCTGGCATTCCGTTTGCTGCCTGGATCGCCGATAGAATGCTGGCCCCGATGGCCTACGTTCGCAAGCAGCCGAAGGGATTTGGCCGCAATGCATTGATCGAAGGCGATGTGCCGGACGGCAAGCGCACCCTGCTGGTGGAAGACCTCACCACGGATGGCGCAAGCAAGATCCGCTTCACCCAGGCGCTGCGCGACGCCGGGGCCATCGTCGATCACGCTTTCGTGGTGTTCTTCTACGGCGTGTTCCCCGGCAGCTTCGAGACGCTGAGTAAGATGGGCATAACCCTGCACCATCTGGCGACCTGGTGGGACGTGCTGGAAGCCTGCCGCGACAAGCCTTATTTTGACGAAACCGCATTGGCCGAAGTGCGCCGGTTCCTGGAAAATCCAGTGGCGTGGTCGGCCGCGCACGGTGGCGTGGCCAGTGCCGAGGAAGCCTTGTCGCACAAGACCGCTAAGGCATAATCCCGGCAGCCGCTTCACCCAAGCGGCGCGGGGGCGGACATGGACACGCATATCGGGATCACCGGCGCGGACACCACCGACCCCGTGGCCCGCGCCCGCGCGCTACGGCCGCTCCTGGAAGCGTCGGCTGCTTATTGCGACAATGGGCGCGAACTGGCGCCCGCCGTTGTGGAAGCAATCCACGCCGCCGGATTGTTCCGTTTGCTGATCCCGCGCGAGTTGGGGGGTGCGCAGACCGATCTGGCGACCTTCGTGCAGGTCATCGAGGCGCTAGGCGAGGCTGATGGCAGCACCGCTTGGTGCGTTGGGCAAAATGCGGGCTGCTCGCTGACGTCGGCGTATCTGCCGCACGACGCCGGCATGGCTGTGTTCGGCGCGGACCCGCGCGCTGTTGTGGGCTGGGGGGCTGGGGTAAACGGCCGCGCGGTGCAGGTGCCGGGCGGCTGGCGAGTGAGTGGCGGTTGGAGCTACGCCAGTGGATCGCGCCATTGCAATTGGCTGGGCGGGCTGACGCCGCTGCACAGCGCCGAAGGCGCGCCGTTGAGCGAACCGGACGGCAGCCCGCTGGTGCGCAGCGTGATCTTCCCCAAATCCGCCGCGCGCATCACCGACGATTGGCAGACCATGGGCCTGCGCGGCACCGGCAGCGACAGCTATGCGGTCGAGGACGTATTCGTGCCAGTCGCGCATTGCTTCCTGCGCTTCGTGCCGCCATCACGCCCGGGAACACTGTATCGCTTCACGCCCGGCCATGTTTACCCGATAGCGTTCGCCGGCGTCGCCCTCGGCATCGCGCGCGCCGTACTGGATGAATTCCTGGCTTTGGCGAGCGGCAAGACTCCGCGCGGCGGGCGCAAGATGCGCGACAACGCCGCCATTCAGTCGATTATCGGCCACAACGAAGTGCGGCTGCGCGCGGCGCGCAGCTTCCTGTTGCAGTCGATCCGCGAAATTTGGGCCGATCTGGAGGCAGGAGCGCCGTTCTCGGACAGCCACGCGCTCAGTATTCGGATGTGCACCACGTTCGCCATTCAGGAATCGATGGCCGTGGTGGATGTCGCCTTTCATGAGGCGGGTGCCACCGCGATTCACAGCGGCAACCCGTTCGAGCGGCGGTTCCGTGACCTGCACGCGGTCAGCCAGCAAGTGCAGTCGCGGCGGGCCAATTTCGAATTGGTCGGAATGGCCCTGCTCGGGGTGCCAACCGGGCCGCTATTCCTCTGACACCGCAGGGCGTTCCGCCAGGGCCGCCGACCACGGCGACATCGCGTCGCTGATCCCGATCCGCTCGCCATCCGGGCGCATCAACAGCAGGTTCGGGCAGGCGAAATTGATCGGTTGCGCCACGTGCTCGGCCAGTTCGGCTGGGCCGATGGCGCGCAGCGCGTCCAGCACCGCACCGCCTAGCCGCCGGTCGGCCAGCATCGTCTCGAGCCCGGACACGTCGATGCGCGGCTGATGGGCTGCATCCTGCGGGTCCATGCCGAAATCCACAACAAACGCCAGCGCTTGCAGCACCGCGCCCATGATGCGCCGCCCGCCGGACGCGCCAGCCGCCAGCAGCGGCCCCTGCCCGTCACGCAGGATCACCGGGCACATATTGGTCAGCGGGCGGCGGCCCGGCGCGATGGAGTTCGGGCGGCCGGGGCGCGGGTCGAACCACATCACGCCGTTGTTCATCAGCACGCCAGTTGATGGCAGCACCACTTTGCTGCCCATGGTCGAGAGTAAAGTTGTGGTCAGCGCCACCATCCCGCCCTCGGCATCGCACACAGTCAAGTGCGTGGTGCAGCCTTCTGCCGCCACCGGCGAGGCCTCACCCATGCCCGACAGCCGCTCGGCATAAGCGCCGCGCAACGCACGGGCGACAACGGCGTACCATGCTGCATCCGGCGCAGCGCCAGCCGGCTCAGGCAGTTGGTCCAGCACGCGGGCCAGCGTGGGGCCTGCCGTCAGTCCGTCGGCATATTGCAGCGTCAATCCGCGCCATGGCGCTTCGCCGGCCGGCCGAATACGTGCGGCACAATTGCGCA
>JANYDF010000077.1 GCA_025359905.1 Rhodospirillales bacterium | reverse complement strand
CAGTCGATGTAGGAGTGGCCGCGCCAGAAAGGGAATTGGTGCCCAAATAAACTTTGTATTTCTGATAATGCATGATCGATGCTTGACAAATTACAGATTTTTATTTCAGAGATGTCATCTAACTGCATGCCATAGTCCTTGCCGGCCGTGCCGGAAAAATCAGGGTGCACTTGCGACCGTACGCCCATCGTCGGTTATTTCGAAGTGTCCTACACCAACAGGCCTAAGCCAGCCTCGCTGCAAGGCATACTCTATGTCGTCCGAGGGCAGATCCCCGACGAGAACGGAACCGAGTCGTTCGTTCGCAACTTTCAGAATGAAGATAGCGATCTCTTTGTCCCTCATCGTATCCCTGCTTACACTGACTCAAAAAGCATCCTAGAGCAGCAACACTGAACTTGCCAAGATCGCTGGTTTCTCTCGATTCGAGGCGACGGGTGCGGCACTCATTGGGGGGGTCTGCCCGGTAAGTTGCCGTTCAATGCTGCGGAATTCACTGCTGGAATGCGTCTGCCGTCGCGCAACCGACTCTTGGCAGTACATATGAGTTGTGGTAAAAAAAACGATTAGGAAAATCTAGGCCGAACAGCCACCACACCTTCCTGAACTTCCATGCATACGGCACCCAAACCCTGCTCACCGATCTAACCCTATCCGCCACACGCCACCCCCTCCCCCACCGCCCGGCACACCACGCGCGCCGCCTCCCCCATTGCCAAACCACGCAAATCCACCTCGCCACGGGTCTGCCATGCACGGCCCGCAAAGCCGCAGAAAATCCGTTCGATTGGCAGCTTTGCCGCCGTCTGCAGCACGCCATCGGCGGCGTACTGACGGATCGTTGCCGCACCGCCAGCGTCCAACGCCAGGCCGGGCAGCGTGTACCAGTGCGCCGCAAGTACCTGACATTCCAATACGGCGCCGGTCTCGTTGCGGATACCGAGCGCCACCGGCGTCAGGCTCTGCGCCCAGGCCGCCGCCGATGATGCGCAAATTGTAAAAATTACGAGCGGACCACGACTTGCGGTGAATCTCATCTTTCGCCCCAGACTGTCCTGCGTATATGCGAGTGCTTCGACCGACTGACAGGACCCGTCCGATGCCGTTTCGCACCGCCGCCCTTGCCGCCGCCCTGCTCGCCGCTTCCGCGCTGACCGCGACCGCCCGCGCCGCCGAGATCACCTCGCTGGCGATCATGACGCCGGAGCAGGGCACCGATTTCGGCTGGAACCAGCAGGGCATCGCTGCCGCCCAGGCGGTCGCCAAGGCGCACGGGCTGAAACTTACCATCGCCCAAGGCCTCGGCTACGGCGATGTGCGCGCCACGCTGCGCGAACTGGCCGACGACAAGCTTGGCCTGATCATCGCCCATGCCAGCGGCTACAACACCGCCGCCGCCGAGATCGCCGCCGAAACGTCCAGCCGTGTCGCCATCGTCGATAGCCCCAGCAAGCTGAAGCCCGGGCTGGTTGCCGACTACACGCTGAACGGCCGCGAGGGCGCCTATCTGGCGGGCATCGTGGCCGCGCGGGTCAGCAAGACCAAGACCGTTGCGGTCGTCGTGTCCGGCGAGCCGCCCGCCTGGAACGCGCAATCGTACGGCTTCGCCGCCGGGGTGCGCGCCACCGATCCGGCAATCACGCTGCGCTACGCGGTGATCGGCCCGGCGGCCTATTCCGATGCCGCCGGGGCCAAGCGCGTCACTGATGCTGCGATTGCCGCCGGGGCGGACGTGGTGTTCGGCCAGGGCAACGGCGCCTCGTTCGGCATGTTGCAGGCGGTCGATACCGCCAAGCCGGCCGATGGCCACAAAGTCTGGTTCATCGACGTGATCGGCGACAAATCCAGCGTCGATGCATCGCATCTGCTGACCTCGGTGGTGTGGGACTACACCCCGGTGTTCGAGGCGATGCTGACCGACATCAAGGCCGATACGTTCGGCACCCACGGCTATCACCTGACGCTGGCCAGCGGCTCGATCAAGCTGCTGCCATCGCCGAATATTCCCGCTGCGGTGTGGGACGAGGCGATGGCGGCGCAGAAAAAGATCGCCGATGGCAGCTTGAAGGTCGAGGAAACCTACGACGCCGCGAAGGTGCACGCGATCATGACCAGCGTTGCGGCGACCCCGTAACAGGTGACGCCGCCGCCGGTTCTCGCGCTGCGCCGGGCGGACAAGCGCTTCCCCGGCGTGATCGCCTGCGACGGTATCGACTTCGCGCTGCGCGCGGGCGAGGTACATGCGCTGCTCGGCGAAAACGGCGCTGGCAAGTCAACCGTGGTGGGCTTGCTGGCGGGCACCCAGCGCCCGGATGGCGGCGCGGTGTGCCTGGACGGCACGCCGCTCGCCCGCCATTCGCCAGCACTGGCGCTGGCGCGCGGCATCGGCGTGGTGACGCAGCATTCCGTACTCGTGCCCACCATGACCGTGGCCGAGAATATGTTGCTCGGCGGCGCATGGTGGCAGAGTCCGGCCCGTGCGTCCGCCGCCCGGCAGTTCCGCGACGCCTGCGCGGGCTTCGGCATTGCCATCGACCCCAACGCGCTGGCCGGATCGCTCAGCCCCGGCGCGCAATTGCAGGGCGAGATCATCCGCGCCCTGCGCCGCAAAGGCCGTGTGCTGATACTAGACGAACCGACGTCGCCACTCGGCCCGGCGGCGAGTGCCCACTTGCTGGCGCATCTGCGATGGCTGTGCGATTCGGGGCTGGCCATTTTGCTCATCACCCATCGGCTGGACGAGGCGCTGGATGTGGCGGATCGGGTGACAGTGCTTCGGCGTGGTAAGGTGACGGGATCGCTCGATCCGGCCGACTTGGCGGCAACGCCGCGCGATGTGCTGACAGCGCAGATTCGGGCGATGATGTTTGGCGTTACCCCCGTTACCCCCGTTACCCCCGTTACCCCCGTCACCCTGGGACAGGCCGGGGCCCAGGGCCACGGCACAATCGCGGGGCAGCGCTGGATTCCGGCCTGCGCCGGAATGACGCGGCTGCACGTCGCCGGACTCACATGCAACACTCTGACCGGCATCGATTTCTCCATCGCCCAGGGTGAAATCCTCGGCGTCGCCGGGATCGACGGCAACGGCCAGACCGCGCTCGCCGAAACGCTCGCCGGACACTCGCAACACAGCACCGGGCAAATCCTGCTCGACGGCACGCCGCTCGACGGGCTGCGCGTTGCAGCACGGCACGCACGCGGCGTGCGCTATCTCAGCGACGACCGCATCGGCGAAGGCACGGTGGGCGCGTTGCCGGTGGCGCTGAACCTGCTACTCAAACGAATTGGCGCAGCGCCATTCTGGCGCTTTGGCATGCATCGCGAAGCCGCGATTAGCGAACACGCGGCGCGGGCCATCGCCGATTTCGATATTCGCGTGCCGCAGCCTTGGGCCAGGCTGGCCACGCTGTCGGGCGGCAACATGCAGAAAGTCATGCTGGCGCGCGAGTTGGACGGCGCGGCGCGGCTGATCATCTACCACAAGCCCACCATCGGCCTGGACGCGCGCAGTGCGGACGCCGTGCAACAGCGCATCCGCCAAGCGGCCGCCACCGGCTGCGCCAGCCTGCTTATCTCCGCCGATCTTGACGAACTCCTGCTGCTGTCGCACCGCATCGGCGTGCTGGATCAGGGCCGCATCGCGGGCATTGTGGCAAATGGTCCCGGTGCCCGGGTGCGCATTGCTACGCTGATGACGCAATGAACCGGCTGCGCGTGCTGCTCCCGGTGGCTGTGGCGCTGCTGCTGTGCAGTGCGGTGCTGCTGGCGGTGGGCGTCGACCCGCTGGATTATTACGCCGTGGTGCTGCGGCGCGGCCTGCTGACCACGCGCGGCTTGCAGGAAAGCCTGACCCGCAGCGCGCCGCTGTTGCTGATTTGCGCCAGTTTGCTGGTGAGCTTTCGCGCCGGGCTGTGGAATTTGGGCGTGGACGGGCAATTCCTGCTCGCGGCCGTGCTGGTGGCAGCCTGCTGCCCGCTGATCGATGCGTGGCTCGGCCGAGGACCGGCGCTGCTCGCCGGGCTGCTGATCGCGCCCGCCGCTGGGGCCGCCTGGGCCGCGCTGCCGGCGGCGTTGCGGGCGTGGCGCGGCATCAACGAAATCGTGACCACGCTGATGATGAGCTTTCTCGGCGTGTCGCTGGCCAATACGCTGATCAAGCTGGCGTTTCGTGATCCGGACACCACGGTGCCGCAGACCCTGACGCTGGCGGTGGAGCACCGGCTGCCCCGGCTGTTCGGCGGCACCGTGCATCTGGGCGTGCCGCTGGCGCTGCTGGTTTTGTTGGCCGTGCATCTGGTGCTGACCCGAACATCGGCCGGGCTGCGGCTGCGCCTGCTGGGCGAAAGCCCGCGCGCGGCGTGGCACATGGGCCTCGCGGTGCCCCGGCTAACCGCCACCGCGTTGCTGGTCAGCGGCGCGTTGGCCGGGCTGGCTGGCGGTGTCGATATGCTCGGCGTGTGGGGCACCATGCGGGCGGATTGGAATCCGGCTTACGGGCTGACGGTGATCCCGGTCGTGCTGCTTGCCCGCCTGAACGGGTTTGCTTGCGCCGCACTGGCACTGCTGCTGGCGGTGCTGTCGGTGGGCAGCGAAAGTGCGGCGGTGCGGCTGGGCGTGCCGAGTTACTTCAATCTGGTGTTCATCGCTGCCGTGCTGCTGCCGATTGCTGCGTCTGGCATTTGGCAACGGAGGCACGGCCGATGACCGGTCTGGGCAGCGGCGCATTCCTGGGCCAGTTCGCCGCCGGGTCGCTCACCGCCGCGATGCCGCTGCTGCTCGGCGGCTTGGGCGAGCAACTCTCCGAGCGCGCCGGCGTGCTGAATGTCGGCATCGAGGGGATGATGCTGGCCGGGGCGTATGCCGGATTTGCGGTGGCCTACAGCACCGGCGGTCTGTGGCCCGGCCTGCTGGCCGGTGCGGCGGCAGGTGCGCTGGTGGCGCTGCCGATGCTGCTGCTGTGCGTGCGCTGGGCGCTCGATCAGGTGGTGGTCGGCATCGCGCTAACGCTCGGTGTGCAGGGTCTGACAGCATTGCTGCACCATTTTGCCTTCAGTACATCCTACCCGCGATTACCTGCGCCGGAGCTGTGGCTGGGCCGCTTCCCGTTGGATTATGCGGCATTGGCAATGTGTTTGGGTCTCGCCGGGTTGTACCGCCACACGCTGCTCGGGTTGCACCTGCACGCCGCCGGCGAGCGGCCGGTGGCGCTCGACATGGCGGGGATCAGCGTGTCCCGATTGCGCGGCGCCGCAGTGCTGGCCACCGGGGGGCTGGCCGGGCTGGGCGGGGCGTACTTATCCGAAGTCAGCGCCGGGGTGTTCGTGCCGTTCATGACCAATGGGGCCGGCTTCATCTGCATCGTGCTGGCCATGCTGGCGCGCGGGCGGCCATTGCTGGTGCTTGGCGGCGCGTTGCTGTTCGGCGTCAGTTTATCGTCGGCCACGGCTCTGCAACTGCTCGGCGTGGATGTGCCGAGCGATGTGGTGCAAATGCTGCCGTTCGCGGTGGTGATGCTGCTGCTTGTCGTGCTCGGCGGCGGACGTTTGCCCGCCGCGTTGGGTGTGGCGTATCGGCGCGGGGACCGTTGATCGCTATTGCGCCAGGAAACCGCCGTCGACCGGCAGCGTGTGGCCGGTGACCATCGCTGCGGCGGGCGACAGCAGGAACAGCACCGCGCCGACGATTTCCTCCGGTTCCGCCACCCGGCCCAGCGGCGTTACCGCCTGCATCCGCGCCACCAGTTCAGGATTGTCGAGCAGCGGGCGGATAAAGTCGGTGTTCACCCAAGTCGGCGCGACCGCGTTCACCCGCACGTTGTATGGGGCCCATTCCACCGCCAGCGCCCGTGTCAGATTCACCACGGCGCCCTTGGTGGTCTGGTACGAGATGTTCGGGTACAGCCCGCCGCCGGACAGGCCCATGATCGAGGACATGTTGACGATGGCGCCGGTTTTCGCCGCCAGCATCTGCCGCGCGGCGGTTCGGGCGCACAGGAACACCCCGGTGAGATTGACGCCAACAACCTTGTCCCAGTCGGACTCTGCCAACTCGGTGGCCGGGCGGCGGATGGCGATGCCGGCGTTGTTGACCAGCCCGTAAATCGCCCCATCGCGCGCCGCCACCGCATCGAACGCCGCGCTGATGGCAGCTTGATCGGTGACATCGGCGGTGTGCGTCACCGCGTCCAAATGCTCGGCCGCCATCGCAGCCCGGGTCTGCGCCAGCGCCTCGGTGTTGCGGTCGACCAGATGCACGCGCCCCCCCGCGCGGGCGAGGCCGAACGCGATGGCGCGGCCGATGCCGGAACCGCCGCCGGTGACGACGCAGGCCCGGTTATCGAGCCGGAAAGCGGTGGCAGGGTTGAACGTGTCGGTCATGCTGGGCGCCTGTTTTCCGTTAGCCGTAGCCCCGATCCGGCCCGCGACTCAAGGCCGCAGCGTTCCTTGAACAACCGGTATATTTCGGGGGCGAACATGCTAGAGCGGTCAGACCGGCCGGGGACTCGAACTCCCCGGCCGGGACCGACACGGCCACGGTCGGATGGCCGCTACGCAAGGAGCGAAACGATGCAGTACCATCGTTGGCTCCTGCCGATGATCTTGGTCACTGTCTCGATCAAGATCAAGGTCGTCATACGACAACGGTAGGGGCGAGGCCGGGGGTGTGAGCCCCCGGCCTTCTCCAATTGCCAGTCTGCTACTTGCGGCGGCGCAGCACCAGCGTGGTCCAGCGCCCCTCGCGCAGCGTGCGTTCCAGCACCAGACCCTGGCGGCGATGCGCCGCCAGCACCCAATGCGCCTGGGTGTCGAGCAGCCCAGCAAGGATCACCGTGCCGCCGGGCGCCAGATGCTGCGCGAGGCTGGCGGCCATTTTGCACAGCGGGCGGGCGAGGATGTTGGCGAACACCAGATCGTACGGCGCCGCCTTGGCCAGCGCCGGGCTGGTCCAGCCATCGGCGCGCACGCAATGCACCAGGCGGCCCAGACCGTTGCGCGCGGCGTTGCTGTTGGCGACGCGCACCGACCACGGGTCGATGTCGGTGCCCAGCACGCGGCGGCGCAGCAGTTTGGCGGCCCCCATCGCGAGCACACCGGAGCCGGTGCCGAGATCGAGAATGCGGCGCGGCCTGCGCCACGCCACGGTTTCCAGCGCGCGCAGGCAGCCACGGGTGGAACCATGCTCGCCGGAGCCGAACGCGATGGCGGCATCGAGCAGGATGGTCAGGCGGCCCGGCGTGGGCGGGCCTTCGATATGGGTGCCGCGAATGGCGAAGCGGCGGCCGATCAGTTGTTCGGGGAACGCTTCGTAGGTCCGCAGCAGCCAGCCTTCCGCCTCGGTGGTGCTACGGGTCAGCTCGGCCGCGTAGCCCGACGCCAGCGCTGCCAAGGCCATTG
The DNA here is from genome assembly GCA_025359905.1 of Rhodospirillales bacterium. GTDB lineage: Bacteria > Pseudomonadota > Alphaproteobacteria > Acetobacterales > Acetobacteraceae > CAIPHQ01. Next base: position 30,279 of record JANYDF010000077.1, on the reverse strand, counting down.
CGGAGGCAAGCTCCGCCTCGTTGTCGCCTTGGTCCTTGACGCCTTCCACTGTCCACATGCCGGTGGCTTCGTCGAGAAAGAAGCCCACGGTGCCGCAGGCCTGCTCCATCGCGGCTTCGTAGAATTCCAGCGCGTCGGCCGGGATGGTGACCGAGACGGTTTCCAGTTGGGTCGCGTGGCGGCGGGTCATGCGCGCTCCACGAAGCGGTCGAGCACCCGCTTGTCGCCAGCTTTCTCGAAGGAAATGTCCAATTTATCGTCCTCGCTGGCGGTGACGGTGCCGTAGCCGAATTTCTGATGGAACACCCGGGTGCCAACCGGGATGCTGTCGGCGCGAGCGGCGCGGGCGGGCTGCTCCCAGGCTTCCACCTGCTTCGGGCGTTGCGCATACAGCGGGAAGCTGTTGGTGAACACGCTCGGCGCGCTCAGCAACTTTTCGCGGCGCATCGCCTGCGAGCCGGTGTGTTCGACAACATCGTCCGGCAGTTCCTCGATGAACCGGCTGGGGATGCTGCTCTGCCAGTTGGCGTAGATGCGGCGGTTGGCGGCGTGGCTGATGATGGCGCGGCGGCGGGCACGGGTCAGACCGACATAGGCGAGCCGCCGCTCTTCCTCCAGTCCCTTGGCGCCGCTTTCGTCCATGGTGCGCTGGCTGGGGAACAGGCCTTCCTCCCAGCCCGGCAGAAACACGGTGTCGAATTCCAGACCCTTGGCGCCGTGCAGCGTCATCAGGCTCACCCGGTCGCCCGCCGCGTTTTCCTCGTTCTCCATCACCAGCGAGACATGATCGAGGAATCCGGCCAGGGTTTCGTAGTCGGCCAGCGCGCGCACCAGTTCCTTCAGGTTTTCCAAACGGCCGGGCGCTTCCGGCGATTTGTCCTGCTTCCACATGTCGGTGTAGCCGCTTTCGTCGAGCATCGTCGCGAGCGTCTTGATGTGGCCTTCGCGGCCGAGCATGTCACGCCACCGCTCGAAGCCGCGCAGCAATTCCTTCAAGGCCTCGCGCGCCTTGCCCTTCAGCACGGTGTCCGCCGCGATGGCGGCAGCAGCGGTCAGCGGAATTTCGCGGGCGCGGGCAATCTCGTGCATCGCCCGCAACCCCTGCTCGCCGATGCCACGGCGCGGCAGGTTGACGATGCGTTCGAACGCCAGATCGTCGGCGGGCGTATGCAGCACGCGGGCGTAGGCGATGGCGTCGCGGATTTCGGCGCGTTCGTAGAAGCGCAGGCCGCCGACGATGCGGTATGGCAGGCCGAGCGTGATCAACCGTTCCTCGAACGAGCGGGTTTGGAACCCGGCGCGCACCAGCACCGCCATTTCGGCCAGCGCGTGGCCCCCCTTGCGCAGCGACTCCATGCGATCGCCGACCATGCGGGCTTCCTCCGCGGAATCCCACAGGGCGACGACTGTTACCTTCTCACCCGCCGCATCGTTGCGCCCGGCGCGCAGGGTCTTGCCCAAACGGCCCTCGTTATGCGCGATCAGGCCAGCAGCGGCGGCCAAGATGGGTTCGGTCGAGCGGTAATTGCGTTCCAGCCGGACGATGCGGGCACCGGGAAAATCGTGCTCGAAGCGCAGGATGTTTTCCACTTCCGCGCCACGCCAGGAATAGATCGACTGGTCATCGTCGCCGACGCAGCAGATGTTCTTGTGCGATTGCGCCAGCAGGCGCAGCCACATGTACTGCACCACATTGGTATCTTGGTACTCGTCCACCAGAATGTAGCGGAACATGCGGTGGTACTGCGCCAGCACTTCCGGGTGAGTCCGTAGGATCTCGGTGATGTGCAGCAGCAGGTCGCCGAAATCGGTGGCATTGAGGGTTTTCAGCCGGTCCTGATAAGCGGCATACAATTCGCGGGCGCGGCCGTTGGCGAAATCCGAATCCTCGGCGGGCGTCACCCGCGCGGGCGGCAGGCCGCGATCCTTCCAGCGTTGGATGATCGCCATCAACGCCTGCGGCACGAAGCGCTTGGCGTCGATCTTGGCGGCTTCCATCACCTGCTTGAGCAAGCGAAGCTGGTCGTCGCTGTCCAGGATGTTGAAGCTGGAGGTGAGGCCGACGAGGTCGGCGTGCCGGCGCAGCATGCGGGCGCACAGCGCGTGAAAGGTGCCGAGCCACAGGCCCTCGGCGGGTTGGCCCAGGATGGCCCCGACCCGCTCGCGCATCTCGCGCGCCGCCTTGTTGGTGAAGGTGACGGCCAGCACCTGATTGGGAAAGGCGCGCTTGGTCAGCAGGATATGGGCGAAGCGGGTGGTCAGCACCCGGGTCTTGCCGGTCCCGGCCCCGGCCAGCACCAGCACCGGGCCGTCGACGCTCTCGACGGCTTCACGCTGTTCGGGATTCAGGCGGGCCAGATAATCGCTCATGCCCAGGATATAGAGCCTGAGCGAAGCCGGGCCAATCGGGGAGCGATCAGCCCAGTTCGGCGGGCCAGCCTGCCGACTGCGGCAACCCGTCGGCGATGGCGTAGTAATCGCCCTGTTCGGCGCAATAGATATGCTCCGCGAGCCGCACGCCGAGCGGGCCATCGAAGGCGCCAGCCGCAATGGCGATGCGCGGGGCGGTGTCCGGTTGCCAGAACAGCGTGGAGCCGCAGTCCCGGCAGAAGCCGCGCCGGGCGGCGGCGCTGGCGCGATACCACGCGAGGCTTTCGCTGGCGATGAGTTCGAAAGCGTCGAGCGGCACCCCAGTCATGGCGGAGAAATGCCCACTCTGTTTGCGGCATTCCCGGCAATGGCACGCGATCACATCGCGCAACGGCCCGGTGGCGGCGAAGCGCACGCCCCCGCACAGACAGCCACCCGAATGTGTTTCAGTTGGCATCGCGGCGTTCCAGCTTGGCCGGACGCACGCCGAGAATATGCGCGGTGGCGTAGACCATTTCCGGGCGGTTCAGCGTGTAGAAATGGAACTCGTCCACGCCATCGGCTTGCAGCGCCCGCACCAGTTGTGCCGCGGCAAATGCGCCGATGGTGCGGCGGGTCTCGCCGTCGTCGTCCAGCCCGTCGAACAGTTTTCCGAGCCAATCCGGCACGCTGGCGCCGCAACCCGCCGAGAATTTGGCCGCCTGGGCGAAGTTGGACACCGGCATGATGCCGGGCACGATCGGCGCATCGATACCCGCCGCCGCCGCGTGGTCGCGAAAGCGCAGAAAAGTATCGGCCTCGAAAAAATACTGCGTGATGGCGCGGTCGGCCCCGGCATCGAGTTTGCGCTTCAGATTGTCCAGATCAGCCTGCGCGTTGGCCGCCGCCGGATGGACTTCCGGGTAGGCGGCCACCGAAATTTCGAAATCGGCCACCCGGCGTAAGCCTTCGACAAGATTGGCGGCGTAGGCATAGCCGTCCGGGTGCGGTTGGTAAGCGCCGCCGCCCGGCATGTCACCACGCAGGGCCACGATATGGCGCACACCCAAGTCCCAATACTGCCGCGCCAGATCGTCGATTTCGCCGCGCGAGGCACCGACGCAGGTGAGATGAACGGCTGGCACCAGCGATGTTTCCCGCAAAATCCGGGTGATGGTGGCCAGCGTGCGCGCCTGGGTGCTGCCGCCCGCGCCATAGGTGACCGAGACGAAGCGCGGGGCCAGCGGGGCAAGGCGAGCGACGCAGTGCCACAATTGCTGATCGAGCGCCTCGGTGCGCGGCGGGAAGAACTCGAACGACAGCGCCGGCGGCACGGCCACCGGCAGATGTGCGGTGGCACGCCACGGCTGAACGGCGGCGATGCCGGGCGGCGGTGCGGACGCAGCGGATAAAATTGGCGCAGGGGTCATCGAATGGCTCCTCATCCCACGATACATAAACATGTCTTTATGTGATGGCGCAACCGGATTGTGCCGGCGCGGCGCTACGCCCAGCCTGATGGTGAAAAGACGGCAACGCGCCCCAGCAAACTGCGGCACAGCCACTGCGGAAGTGTTACGCTGAGGGCCTACAATCCGGCTTTGCGATCCCCTAATGCTGTCGGCGCTGGCAACGGTGCGGAGCGGTACGAGGACTTCATGCGCGCGACACCCAGTTTCCGATCCCTGACAGCCAGCCTTGGCGCCATATTGCTGGCCGCCGCCGTGAGCGGCTGCGCCACGCCGCCGCCAGCGAGCGACCCCGAAGCACTGGCCGATTTCAAGCAAACCAACGACCCGATCGAGCCCGCCAACCGCGTGATGTACGCTGTGAACAACGGCATCGACGCTGTGCTGTTCCGCCCGTTGATCGCCGGTTATCGCGCCGTGGTGCCAGACCCGCTGCGCGAGCGCGTGCACAGCGTGGTGACCAACCTTGGCAGCCCAGTGGTGCTGGCCAACGACATGATGCAGGCCAAGCCACGCCGGGCGGGCGACACGCTGATGCGCTTCGCGATCAACAGCACCTTTGGTGTGGCAGGCATTTTCGACGTCGCCACCGGCTGGGGCTACCCCGAGCACAGCAGCGATTTTGGCGTTACGCTTGCATTGTGGGGCGTCGATGAAGGCCCATTCCTGTTCCTGCCGGTGCTCGGCCCGTCAAATCCGCGCGACTTGGCTGGTTACGGGGCTGGCATTGCGCTCGACCCGCTAACGTGGATGGGCAAGGGCAGCACGGTCACCGATCTGGGCTACGCGCGGCTTGGCGTGACGGTGTTGGATGCCAAGTCGCGGGTGCAGCCGGATATCGACAAGGCGCTAGCCTCCGCCCTCGACCCGTATGCGACGTACCGCAGCCTGTACCGGCAGTATCGCCAGTCGGCCATCGACAGCACCCGCAACGACACGCGCGCGACGCCCCCGGCGTGGCGCGTCGCAACGCCGGCTCCTTAAGCCACTTCCCCCCAAAGCAACGGCAGTTAAGCATATGCTGACACGACGTTCCCTCGCGCTCGCACCGCTGGCCGCGGCCGCTTTGCTGGCGCTTTCTGCCGCCGGACCGTTCGCTGCCGCCAGGGCGGATGACCCGGCGACGGCATTTATCGACCAAGCCGGCAAAGACCTGCTGGAGATCGTCAACGGACCCGGCGATACCCCGGCCAAGCAAGCGAGCTTGCAACAAGTGATCGACCGGATCGTCGATGTGGACGTGATCGCTCAATTCTGTCTCGGACGGTTTTGGCGGACGGCCACACCGGAGCAGCGGCAGGCATATTTGCAGCAATTCCATCGCGTGCTGCTGAAGAACATCACCGGCAAGCTCGGCGAGTTCAAAGGCGTCACCTTCACCATCGGGCGCAGTGTGCCGCGCGAGGCGGATACCGGGGTGGCCACGGTGATCGTGCGGCCGAACGCGGCACCGGCGAATGTGGAATGGGTGGTCAGCACCGCCAGCGGCAGCCCGCGCATTATCGACGTGGTGGCCGAAGGAACCAGCCTGCGATTGACCCAGCGCAGTGACTACGCGGCCTATCTTGGGCAGCATAACAGCGATGTCGGGGCGCTGATCGCGGCGATGAAGCAGCAAGCCGACGCTGGATGAATCCATTCCTACAGGAGTTCGGCGCCATGAACGGACCGGTTCTCGCCATCGGCGTGCTGTTACTGGTGATTTTGCTGAGCTCCTTCAGGATCGCCAACGAGTGGCAGCGCGCGGTGATCTTACGGCTCGGCCGGTTCCAGCGGCTCGGCGGACCCGGACTTTACATCGTCATTCCGCTGGTTGAACGGGTGACCGTGGTGGTGGATATGCGCATCCAATCCACCACCATCGCTGCCGAGCAGGCGCTGACCCGCGACACCATCTCGGTCGGCGTCGATGCCATCGTATTTTGGCAAGTTACCGATGCCAAACTCGCGGCCATCAACATCGCCAACTACCGCGAGGCGATCGAGCGGGTGGCGCAGACCACGCTGCGCGAAATGATCGGCGCCACCGAATTGTCCGGCCTGTTGTCGGACCGCGAGACCACCGATAACCGGTTGCGCAATTCCATTACGTCGAAAACCGAAGGCTGGGGCGTGACCGCCACCGCTGTGGATATTCGCGACGTGTCGATTCCGAAGGAGTTGCAGGATGCCATGAGCCGGCAAGCGCAGGCGGAGCGGGAAAAGAACGCCCGCGTCACGCTGGCCTCGGCTGAAACCGAGATCGCCCGGCAAGTGCTGGCGGCGGCGGCGCTGTACGATAGCAGCCCGACCGCGTTAAGGCTGCGGCAAATGAACCTGCTGTACGAGATGAACAAGGAACGCGGCACCACGGTGCTGATCCCAACCGATATGGCCAGCAGCCTGGGTGCTGTGGTCGCCATGAGCCAAGCAATGGGTGGCAAAGCGGCGCCGGTTGGCGATAACTAAAGCCTCGCGCCGCCACGATGATCGGGGCGGGCACGAACGGGACTATAGCGATGAATTTGTGGGCCGACCTGCACAACCACCGCGGCCGGCTGCTGCACAAATGGGCGCAGTATTTCCCGGCCTATGAGCGGCATTTTGCCCGCTTCCGCAACCAAGCGGTCAGCGTGCTGGAAATCGGCGTCGGCGATGGCGGCTCCTTGCAAATGTGGCGGCGCTTCTTTGGCCCGTACGCCCGCCTGATGGGCATCGATATCGATCCGAAATGCAAGGCATTCGAGGACTACAACACCGCCGTGCGCATTGGCGACCAAAGCGACCCGGCGTTCCTGAATGCGATCATGGACGAACTGGGGCCGGTGCAGATCATCATCGATGACGGCAGCCACCGCATGGACCACGTGCGGCGCACGTTCGAACTACTCTATCACCATCGCCAATTCGATCCGAACGGCATCTACGTGGTGGAGGATTTGCACACCGCGTATTGGCCGGAATTTGGCGGCGGGCTGCGGCGGCCGGATAGCTTCATCGAGATTGCCAAGGCGCAGGTGGATGAACTGAACGCGCAGCACACGCGCGGCGCGCTGCCGCCGACACCGTTCACCGGCGCCACGCTGTCGATGCATTTCTACGACAGCATGGTGTTCTACGAGCGCGGTCGGCGGCCGCCCAACGTGTCGATGATGGCCGATGCCGAGGGCACCCGGCAGGTGCAGATCGTCTTCAACCGCCGCGCCGGATCAGACTGAGCGGATGCTTTCGTAAATCAGCATCGGCACGCCGGAACGGTCGAACTCGCCCGCTGGCCGCATGCCGATGGCGCCGAGCACTGAGCGGCTGGCGAAGTTATCCTCACGCGCCACCGCGACGATGCGATTCAGCCCGGCGCGGTCATGGCCGAAGCGCAATGCCGCCGCCGCTGCCTCGCTGGCAAAGCCGCGCCCCTGCGCGTCCGGTTCCAGTGCGAAGCGCAAGGCCATGCCGCGCCCGTCAGGCCGCAGCAATATTCCGACAATGCCAAGAAATTCGCCGCTGGAACGCTCGCGCACCGTCCACATGCCAACACCGTGGCGGCCCCAGAACGCAATATCTTGCGCCAATTCCGCCGCCGTCTGCACGGCTGAGCGTACGCCGCCGAGCATGACCGCGAACACCCGGGGATCGGATTTCAGCGCGCACAAATCGGGCAAGTCGCCGCCCCAGACCGGCTGCAAATCCAGCCGGCCAGTACGGACGCACCATGCCGGGTTCACTGGCCGCCGCCCGCGAGCGGCGGCCTCGCCCAGCCGGGCTTAGCGCTGCAACGGCCGGTATTTGATCCGGTGCGGCTCGGTGGCATCGGCGCCGAGTCGACGTCGCTTGTCCTCTTCGTAGGCCTGGAAGTTACCCTCGAACCACTCGACGTGGCTGTCGCCCTCGAAGGCCAGAATGTGCGTTGCCAAACGGTCGAGGAACCAGCGGTCATGGCTGATAATCACCGCGCAGCCGGCGAAATCGGCCAGCGCTTCTTCAAGGGCGCGAAGGGTATCGACGTCCAAATCGTTGGTCGGTTCGTCGAGCAGGATAACGTTGCTTTCGCTTTTCAGCATCTTGGCCAGATGCACGCGGTTGCGCTCGCCGCCGGATAGAATGCCGACCTTCTTCTGCTGGTCGCTGCCCTTGAAGTTGAACGCGCCGACATAGGCCCGCGACGCTACCGCGCGCTTGCCCAGATAGATCACATCGGTGCCGCCGCTGATCTCCTCCCACACCGACTTGGTGGGGTCGAGGCTGTCGCGGCTTTGGTCGACGTAGCCGAGTTTCACCGTCTCGCCGATCTTCAGCTTGCCGGTGTCCGGGGTCTCCTGCCCGGTGATCATGCGGAACAGCGTGGTTTTGCCCGCGCCGTTCGGCCCGATCACGCCGACGATGCCGCCGGGCGGCAGCTTGAAGTTCAGATCGTCGATCAGCAGCCGGTTGCTGAAGGATTTGCGCAAATCCTGCGCCTCGATCACCGTGCCACCCAGGCGTGGGCCGGGCGGAATGACGATTTCGGCGGTGCCGGTCGCCATTTCCTGGCTCTTTTGCAGCAATTCCTCGTATTTCTGAATGCGCGCCTTGCTCTTGGTCTGCCGCGCCTTCGGGGTGGACGAAATCCACTCGGACTCGGCGGCCAGTGCGCGCATCCGTGAGGTTTCTTCCTTTTCCTCCTGCTGCAACCGCTTGCGCTTCTGATCGAGCCACGAGGAATAGTTGCCCTCGAACGGGTAGCCGCGCCCGCGCTCGATTTCCAGAATCCAGTTGGTCACGTTTTCCAGGAAGTAGCGGTCATGGGTCACCACCAGCACGGTGCCGGTGAATTCGCGCAGGGTCTTTTCCAGCCACGCGACGCTTTCGGCGTCCAGATGGTTTGTCGGTTCGTCGAGCAGCAGGATGTCGGGCTTCTCCAGCAGCAGGCGGCACAGCGCCACACGGCGGCGCTCACCGCCCGACAGCTTGGTGACCGGGCTATCCGGCGGCGGGCAGCGCAGCGCGTCCAGCGCGATCTCGATGCGCCGCTCCAGGTCCCAGCCTTCCTCGTGGTCGATCTTTTCCTGGAGCTCAGCCTGTTCCATGAGCAGATCGTTCATCTGCGCATCGGTCATCGGCTCGGCGAACAGGTTGGAAATCTCGTTGAAGCGGTCGAGGGCCGCGCGCAGCGGGCCGAACGCCTGCTGCACGTTCTCGGACACGGTCTTGTCCGGGTCCAGATGCGGCTCCTGCGACAAATAGCCGACGCGCACGCCTTCGGCCGCCCAGGCCTCGCCGCCATATTCGGTCTCAATGCCGGCCATGATCTTGAGCAGCGTGGACTTCCCCGCGCCGTTGACGCCGAGCACGCCGATCTTCACGCCGGGCAGGAACGAGAGCGTGATGCCCTTGAACACTTCGCGGCCGCCGGGGAAGGCCTTGGTGAGGTCCTTCATCACGTAGACGTACTGATAGCTTGCCATGGGCTCCCCGAGAGCTTGCGCGCGACCGATTCTGCCAGCGCGGGAGGGTTCTAGGTGGCGGCGCGCGCCAAGGCAATTGCGGCACTTCACCCATGCGCCGCCGATGCGCCCGGCAGGACTCGAACCTGCGACCAAGCCGTTATGAGCGGCCAGCTCTAACCAACTGAGCTACAGGCGCGCACGGCGGCGCAAGACCACAGATATGCCGCCGCCCATGGCTCGCGCAAGGCGCAGCCGCCCAGGAACCACGCGAAGTACGATGCGCGGGCGCGTCAAAGACCGGCAGCGCAAGCCTCTCAGGCCGGGCACGTCCAAAATGACGACTTCGTGTTCGGCGCTGATGGTGTCGTGCGAGGCGAATGCCAGCCCGAGCAGGTCGCCGAGTCCGGGCCGGAGCCGGGGGCCGGGGGCCGGATATACAAATTTCGATATAGGATCGACAAAATTTGCGCGCCTGCTGGCCGGCGCAAATTCATCTCGCTGCGTAATGCCTGCCAGGCCTCGGCCAGTGCCCCAGCGTCCATGAATCGCTCCCCAATGAGCCTTCGGCAGAGCAAAAGTCCATCTGGGTTCAGGCGCCATCGGCCAACCGCTCTATGATCGTGTGGAAATTCAATCCGGCGAACATTTGTACATCGCCCCGCGGAATCATTAAATCCCGCGCGACCGGCAGGTGCACACGACATCGCAATGCAAGTGGAACGGCAAATTTTTTTAGAGGCCAACGAAATTTTTATTTCGAACGGCACCGCGCCGCCATCCGGCGGCAGAACCGGGCCATGTCGGCGACTTCGGCGGTAACCGCCGGGAATCGCGGCTTCCCTCGGTTGCCTGCGATAGTGGCTTCTGCCATGGTCCCGTCAAATCAAGAAACGGCTTACTTCCGGCGTGCCGCAGGCGCGGGCGCTGGGAAGAATGCTTGTTTAAGATCGCTTTGGGAGTGCTCGGGATGTCTGTGGCTTACGTTGCCATTCTAGCCTGCGGCGTGATCGCCTTGCTGTATGGGCTGATCGCGTCCCGTCAGGTGCTCGCCGCCGACGCCGGGACCGCCCGGATGCAGGAGATTGCGGCGGCGATTCAGCAAGGCGCGCGCGCCTACCTGAACCGCCAATACACCACCATCGGCATGGTGGGCATCGTACTGCTGGTCATCCTGTACGTGTTGCTCGGCTGGCACGTGGCGGTCGGCTTCGCCATCGGCGCCATCCTGTCCGGCGTCGCCGGCTATGTCGGCATGAACGTCTCGGTGCGCGCCAATGTCCGCACTGCCCAGGCATCGCGCCAGGGCCTCGCCGCTGGCCTGAACATCGCTTTCAAGTCGGGCGCGGTGACCGGGTTGCTGGTCGTCGGCCTCGGCCTGCTCGGCGTGACCGGCTACTATGTGTTCCTGCGCTCCACCAACATGGCGGCCGATCTGCGCCCGGTGATGGAAGCCATGGTGGCGCTGAGCTTCGGCGCCTCGCTGATCTCCATCTTCGCCCGTCTCGGCGGCGGCATCTTCACCAAGGGCGCGGACGTGGGCGCCGATCTGGTGGGCAAAGTCGAAGCCGGTATCCCCGAGGATGACCCCCGCAACCCGGCCGTGATCGCCGACAACGTCGGCGACAACGTCGGCGACTGCGCCGGCATGGCCGCCGACCTGTTCGAGACCTATGCAGTGACCATCGTGGCCACCATGCTGCTGGGCAACATCTTCTTCACCGGCGCTGCCGCCGACACCATGATGCAACTGCCGCTCGCCATCGGCGCGGTGTGCATCCTCACCTCGGTGATCGGCACCTATTTCGTTCGCCTGGGCGCCAGCAACAACATCATGGGCGCGCTGTACAAGGGTCTCGCCGTCACCGGCGTACTCTCCGCCATCGCCATCGCGGCGGTGATTGCCGGGATGGTCGGCTTCGGCAGCGTCGTGCCGATGGGCGACAGCGGCATCAGCGGCACCGCGCTGTTCATCTGCGCGCTGGTCGGTCTCGGCGTGACCGGGCTGATCGTCTGGATCACCGAGTACTACACCTCCACCGAGTTCCGCCCGGTGCGCAGCATCGCGCAGTCGTCCACCACAGGTCACGGCACCAACGTGATTCAGGGTCTGGCGATTTCGATGGAAGCCACCGCACTGCCGGTGCTGGTGATCTGCCTTGGCATCCTGCTGTCGTATCTGACCGCAGGCCTGTTCGGCATCGCCATTGCCGCCACCACGATGCTGGCCCTGGCCGGCATGGTCGTGGCGCTGGACGCCTACGGCCCGGTGACCGACAACGCCGGCGGCATCGCCGAAATGGCCGATCTGCCGAAGGATGTGCGTAAGATCACCGACGCGCTCGATGCGGTTGGCAACACCACCAAGGCGGTCACTAAGGGCTACGCCATCGGTTCGGCCGGCCTTGCCTCGCTGGTGCTGTTCGCCGCCTATACGCAGGACCTGACGTACTACTTCCCGAACATCAAAGTCGATTTCAACCTGCAAAACCCGTACGTGGTGATCGGGTTGTTCATCGGCGGTCTACTGCCGTACCTGTTCGGTGCGATGGGCATGACCGCCGTGGGGCGCGCCGCCGGTTCGGTGGTGGTGGAAGTCCGCCGCCAGTTCAAGGAAATCCCCGGCATCATGGCCGGCACCGCCAAGCCGGATTACGGCCGCGCCGTGGACATGCTGACCAAGGCGGCGATCAAGGAAATGATCCTGCCGTCGCTGCTGCCGGTGCTCGCCCCGGTGGTGCTGTATTTCGTGATCGCGGCCATCGGCGGCAAGGGCGCTGGCTTCAGCGCGCTGGGCGCGATGCTGCTGGGCACCATCGTGACCGGCCTGTTCGTGGCGATCTCGATGACCTCGGGCGGCGGCGCCTGGGATAACGCGAAGAAATATATCGAAGAAGGCCACCATGGCGGCAAGGGCTCGGACGCGCACAAGGCGGCCGTGACCGGCGATACCGTGGGCGACCCGTACAAGGACACCGCAGGCCCGGCGGTGAATCCGATGATCAAGATCACCAATATCGTGGCACTGCTGCTGCTGGCGATCCTGGCCACCTTCGGCTGAGCGTAATGCAACCCTGAAATGGCAACGGCCCCGGACGCAAGTCCGGGGCCGTTTTCGTATCCGCATTGCGTAACCGGGGTCAGTTCGCCCCGGTGATTTCCTTGATCGTGGCCGTCATGTTGGCCAAATAGTCATTCATATCGAGATACTGCTCGGCGTAGCGCCGCGCGCTCAGGCGCAGGCGCCGGTTAAGCTTGTTGTCTTCCAGAAGTTGCAGCACCGTATCGGCTAACTTGCGATTGTCCAGCCCAGGCACCAGCAGACCATTGCTGTCGTGCTGGACGAACTCAGTAACGGACTGCACATCCGCCGCCACCACCGCACAGCCGCAAGCCAGGGCCTCACGCAGACTCCAGGACGCGACGAACGGATAGGTCAGATAGATGTGCGTATCCGACCGTTTCAACATCTCAAGATATTTATCGTAGGCAATCTGCCCAGGCATGCAAACGCGGCTCTCGTCGTATTTGCCGGCCAGTTCCTGGCAATAGAACTCGCGCCAAGTGCCTTTCGCCAGCCGCGCGCCGTAGCTGACTTCGTCGCCGCCCACCAACACCACCTTCACGTCGGGGCGTTCGGCCAGCAGGTGCGGCAGCGTGCGCATCATGGTGTGGAAGCCGCGATACGGCTCCAAATTCCGCGCGACGTAGGTCACCAGCTTCTCGTCCGGCCGCACGTGAAATTTGCCGATTTCGAACGGCCGCTTGCGCGCCGCCGGTTCGGGCTTGCAGACGTCCAGCCGCGCGCCTTCGCGGATCAGCCGGATTTTGCTGTGCGCCCATTGCGGGTAGGTATCAAGCTGCCACTGCGTCGGCGTCTGCCCGTGCTCATTGAGGTTCAGCGCCAGAAAATTGATGAGGTTCATCGCCCGCACGCGCGGGAACCGCTCGTTGGTCAGCGGAAATTCCGGGTCGTAATCGACGTCCTGCCCGTCAGTCTGGTAGAAGAACTCGAAGTAGCCCAGGATCGGCACATCGGGCCAGACGTCCTTCAGATCCAGCATCTCGCCCCAGCCGTGATGGCCGATAACGATGTCGGGCGTAAAGCCGAGACGCTTCAGGTTGCGCGCCATGTCGGCCACGGTGCCGCCGCGCCGCGCCGCCAGATCGAAGTCGCGCGCCACCGGGTAGATATGTTCCTGATCCGGCTTCGGGGTTGAATACAGCACCCGGCGCACACCATCGATGGAACGGCCATTCGGCTCACCGAGGAACACCACTTCGCTGGATGGGTCCTTCATCAGGTGATGAATAATGTGCAGGTACTGTCCCGGAAAATTCTGGTGGACAAACAGATATCTCACGCTGCGCCCATATTTTGTGCTGCCATCGCGAGCGATGGACTACGCATTGCAACAATCAGAGCCACGGCCCGAACAACGGGCCCCGCAAGCGGACGCTGGCGTCTCCCGGCGCAACCGGCCCGAAGACGCCGCGGCAGTCTTAGCGCTTGCGCGATTCGCCCTTGCGTCCGGCGCCTTTCTTGGCCTTCTCAGGCTCGGCGGGGCTGGACGCCGCAGCGTCGGCCGCTGCCGCTACCGCTACCGCTACCGCTACCGGGGCGGCGACGGCGGCGCCTTTGGCGCGGATTTCGATACGGAACGACTCGAGAGCCGCAAGGCTTTCCGCTTCGCATGGCTCGCCGTCCGTCACCGGGCCGACTTCGCTCCTATCGATAAAGCTCGCGCTGTACACCACATCGTGGGTTTCGGCGGCCGCACCGCGCAGCCGCACGCGCAGGCCCAGAATCGGCAACGCCATGCCACGGCTGCCGCAGAACTGCCCGCCCTCAACCCAGGGCGACAGCCAGCCACGGCCGAGGACCGCCTGATATTCGATATCGCCGGCCGACAGCGTGTGCAGCGGTGCCAGACCGAAGCCTTCGATCCAGTTCTTGCTGCCCTTGATGCCCACCCAATCGCCGATCATGCCACCGACATCGCCACGGGTTTGGATATGCGCCACAACTTCCATCGTCACCGGTGCCTTATCGGGTGTGGGCGCCGCGATAGCCGGGGCGGCCTCCGCCGCGGGTTCGGTGCGGGTCAAAGCAGCGGCAGCCTGGGCGCGGGCGGCGCTGCTGGATGCCGGTTCCATCAGGCGCAGCACTTGCAGGCCGGGGGCGCCTTCGCGGGCCATCGGCGACTGATAAATGGTAACCAAAATCTGCGCCGGGCCGCCGACCACGCGCACCAGCGCCGCGTCGCCGCCACCGTTGAGCCAGCCATCCGGCCGGAACGTACTGATCGAAACGGCGTCGGGGCGGCTGGCGATGCCGGGCGGCAGCGACAGGCGGATGCCGGGCATCCCCGACAACGGGTCGGCGGCCGGTGACGGCTTGGCCACAATACAGAACAGACCCGGCTCCAGGGCCATCAGATGGCCGCTGACTTTCAGTTCGGTGATCAATTTTTGAGCCGGGGCCTGCTCATTTGTCGGCGCGTTCGCTTCGGACATTCAAGATCTCGCTGTCATGGACCGCAGGTTGCTGATGACGAATTCACGGATTGGGCAAGCGCATTCATCGCCCGCCGGTCATTGTAAGGCAAGAAGCGCGTTGTTGATCGCTGGCACCGGCAGCCCAAGCGGCAGCACCCATCCCCGGCCAGTGCGGCGGATGCGTTCTGCCTGTGCGCCGATGTCGAACACGGCCACCCCAAGGCCTGCGCGCAACGCTTCGCCCAGAGTATAACACCATGTCTCGGGGCAAATCGATGGCAACCATGCAAAATTCAGCCGTTGCTGCCGGATCAATGTCACGGCGTCCCGTTCCGTATATGGACCGGTGATAAACACCCGGCCGGTGGCGAGCAACCGCTCATCGCCGGCAGTGTGGCCGATCACGGTAAACGAAAGCGGAAGATTGCGCTGCGCGGCGTCCTCGGCACAGGCAAGTAACGTATCGTAACCCTTGGCCAGCCCGATCCCGCCAACCACGCCGATCATGCGCGGCGAACCGCCTGCCGGTTGGCGCGGCGGCAAATCCGTGTCGGACTCATGCGGTGCCACGGTCGCCCGCATTGCCGGAAAATAGCGCCGCAGCCGGCGCGCAACATCTTCGGACGGCACCACCACGGTGCGGGCCCCGGCGACGACCGCAGACGAGCGCTGACGCAACGCCTGCGGGGCGATATCCTCCTCCAGCGCACGGCCAATGCCGTCCACGCAGGCGACACACCCCGCAACATCGGGTTCGCCGCAATAGCGCCGCTGCACGCCAATTAAATTGGTTTGTAAGCAAATTGAGGAGTAGTCATGCACATGCACTTCATACGGTATGCCAAGCAAATCCGGCAATTCGGCGACCGCCGCATGGTGACCCAGCAGGTGATGCAGTTCGAGCCAGCGCGGTTCGCGTTGGGCCAGCACTTCAGCCAACGCGGGCAATTCATCGGGTAGCCGGTAGCGTAAATTGCTGAAATTGTCCGAAACGCCGTCGCTGACCCGGCACAATCCGGGGATGTAGCGGCGGGTTCCGGTGCCGCCGAATTCGATCACCGGGCGCAGCACGACCGGATCGTGCCCGCTCGCCGTCAACGCCGCGCAACGGTCACGGATCGCCCGCTCAACGCCGCCGCCGCTGTCGTGCGTCACCAGCAGCACGCATCCGCCCGGCGTACGCGGGCGCGCCGCCCACCGGGCGATGTCCAAAGCGCGGCGGGCTGGGGCAAGTGCGTCGCGCGCCACCCAATCGGCGATCAACGCTTGGTAGCCGGGATGCAGCCGCTCCAGCACCTCGATATTGCGCGTCCGCAGTTGCGCGGCGGCGGTGCCAAACGATGCGCCGCCGACATGGGCCACATAAGCGCCCGGAACAGCGACATGCCGCCAGCCCAGACGGCTGGCGCGCAGGCAGAAATCGTTCTCCTCGCCATAGCCCTGCGCGAACACATCGTCGCGCAACAACCCCGTCTGCAATAGGCACTCGCGGCGGATATACATGCAGAATCCGACCGCGGTCGGCACCTCGACTGCTGCATGGCCGTGCACGGACGCCGCGCGCTTGGCGAAAGCCTTACGTTCGGCGTCCGGCGGCGGCGGCCCTGGCTTGGCTGGGTCCGGGTAGCTCAAAATGCTGGCATCGTTGCTCAGCGGGCACGCGGTGCCGATGTCGCCGCACGCGTGCACCACCGCGCGCAAGCGGGCCAGCCAGCCCGGGGCGGGCAGCGTGTCGCTGTTGAGCAGCACCACATCGGGCGACGCTGGCAACGCCGCCGCTGCCCGCAACCCGGTGTTGGCCGCCGCCGGGAAGCCCTGGTTTTGCCGGTGACGCAGCAACGCGATGCGGCCGGCGGTGGCCAATCCATCCAGCGCGGCCACGAGTTCGGCATCGGGGGAAGCGTCGTCGACCACAATGATCTCAACGCCCTTCGGCACCGTGGCGAACACCGCCGACAAGCACGCCATTGTCACGTCCAAGCCGCGATACACCGGAACCACTACCGCCACCTGACGGTGCGGCTGGCGCGGTGCTACGGCGGGCGTGGCGGGCAGAGCCGCCGGCATGGGCAGCCAAGGCGCCGGACGGCGCGGCTGGCGGCCAAGTGCTGGCAATGCCTTGGCAATCTGCGTGGCGGCGGCAACCGCCGCACGCATTTCCAAACCCGGATCGAGCGGGCTGCCGGTCAGATCGCGCCCGTCCGAACCGGTCACCCGCCATTCCCCAGGCCACGCCGCGAGCATCGCGGCTGGGACACTGAAGGCGCGCGGCTGAGTCAGCGGGCGCAGCACCAGCATGCTGCTGTCGGACGCGTTGATCAGCAGCGATAGTCCACCACCGGAGGGGGTGAGACGAAGCACCGGGTCGCGCATCGAATCGCCAGGCAGCCACGCCCAGCCAGCCACGCCGCCGTCGCGGGCGGCAACGAAGCCCTCCACCCGGCGAATGCGCGCCGGATCGATCGGGCTGCCGAGCAGATGGCGCCCGCCAAGCGTCACGCTGACCAACCCGGCGCCCGCAGGCACCACGCCGCCCGGCAATTCGCGGCCCCCGGCCGATATTTGCAACGCCGCCCGGCGCTGCGCCGGTGCGGGATGCACTGCCACGATGTCGCCGCCGCCCAACCCGCACCAGCCGGGCGCCCCGGATTGGGCAGCGAGCATATCCGCCATGCCGTTCAGGCTGTCGCCCGGCAACAATCGATGCCGCGCCAGCGACGCGGCGAACGCATCGGCCGCCGCCGCCAATCCGCCAGCGCGCAAACGGGTCAGCGCGAGCCCCAGCCAGACCTCGCGCACGTCGTGCGATCGGCTCAGTTCTTCGAACACGCCGGTAGCCGCCGGATCGCCGAGCGCCAACAAGGCACGGCCCAACGACAACGCAACGGTCGCGTCACCCGCCGCGATACGGCCCGCGCGCTGTAGCCATGGCAGCGCGGCCAATGCGTCGCCGTCCTGCAACAGCCGGTCGCCGCGTTCCAACGCCGCTTTGGCCTGGGCGGCTTCTTGTTCGGCCTTGGTTCTCGGCACGTCTGCAGGGGGCGGCCGGTCGCTCATGCTTTGCACGCCCGATGCCCGTCCAGTTTAGCGTGCTGCGGCGCGGGCTGCCTCGGCAGGGGCCGTCCCTCCCGTTCCACTCACCGGCAAGGCGGCCGGCAGCGCGTCAAGGTCGAGTTGGGCTTCTCGCAGTCCTTGCGCCAACGCCCGCTCCAACCAAGACCGCGCTTCAGCGTGATTGGTATTGCCGCCCAGGCCGCGCGCCAGATAGCGGCCCAGCATCATCTGCGCCGTGGCGTGGCCCCGCTCGGCCGCAGCGCGGAACCATTTCTCCGCCTCCGGCCGGTCCCAAGGAATATCGTGACCGCCGCCATAGAGCGCGCCGAGCGCGAACATTGCGCCGACATGGCCGTGTTTGGCGGCGCCCAGGAACAGTTGCAGCGCTTCCGCATGGTCGCGCTTGCCGCCGCGCCCGTTGACCAGCATTTCGGCCAGCGCCACCTGGGCGTCGTTCATCCCCGCCCCGGCGGCGCGAGCGATCCAGGCACGGCCTTCCTCGGCGTTCTGCTCGACGCCGCGCCCCTCGGACAGCATTCGGCCGTACCAATATTGCGCGTTCACCACGCCCTCGGCGGCGCGGCGCAGCCATTGCGCTGCCTGCCGGTCGTCGCGAGTCACACCGACGCCTTCGGCCAGACAAATGCCGAGATTATAGGCTGCGACGAGGTCCCCCGCGGTGGCCGCCTGCTCGAACCACTCGCGCACCCGCACCGGGTCGTCCGGTTCGCCTTTACCTTGCAGCACCAAGGCCGCGAGGTCGTAGCGCGACTGGACATCGCCGGCCTCCGCCGACATGCGAAACCAGCGCGCCGCTTCCTGCGGATCGCGCGGTACCCCGGCGCCGGTCAGGCTCATCACTCCCAGCGTACGCGCCGCCGCCTTGTGCCCGGCTTCGGCCGCACGGCGGAACCATTGCGCCGCTTCGGTATGATTGGGCGGCAATTCGCCGCCGCGGGCATAGAGGTCGCCGACCACCGCGGCCGCCTCCGGATCGCCTGCCAGCGCCGCCCGGCGCAGCCAGGATTCGCCCTCCTGCAAGTCGCGCTCCACGCCGTTGCCTTGCAACAACGCCATGCCATAGCGCGCCTGCGCGGCGCGAACGCCCTTTTCAGCCGCTTGCCGGTACAGATCGGTCGCCTGCTCCAGATCCTGCGGTACGCCCTGGCCCTGCTCAGTCAACGCGCCGAGCAGATATTGTGCGGTGCCAAGCCCAGACGCGGCTGCCAGCGACATTTCAGCCGCCCCGGTGGCATTCTCCTCGGGCGTCTTGGCTTTGCGCAAGAGCGCCATGGCGTACCCAAGCCGCCCCTGCGGCGAGTTCGCTTGCGCAGCCTTGCGGTACCAAGTCTCGGCCGCGTCCAAGTCGCGCATCGAATCAGGGCCAGAGGTCAGAATGTAGCCGAGCAGCGCCTGCCCATCCGCCGATCCGGCATCCGCAGCCCGGCGGGCCCAATAGGCCGACTTGTCAAAATCGGGCGTCACCCCGCCGGTCGCACTGAACAACGCCCCCGGGGCGCCACCCGCGCCGGGCAGCTGAATTCCCGCGACACCGTGCATGTACAGTGCGCCCAGCAGCGATTGCGCTTCCATATAACCGGCGTTGGCCGCGCGTTCGAGCCAACGCGCCGCTTCCACTGGACTAGGCGGCACGCCGCCCGCTTCCAGATAGGCCCGGCCGACCAGGTATTCAGCCTCGGCGATGCCAGCATTGGCCGCCTTGGCGAGCAGCGGGAAAGCCTCCGCCCGCTTGCCCTCATCGATCAGCTTTTGCCCGCGCTTGAGGGCCGCCGCAGGCGACCCCCAGCCGGAGACTTTATCGAGCAACCCCGCCATCGGCGTCAGGCCCCCGCTTGATGCAACGGCCCCGGATCAGTCAATCCGGCCCACCCGCAATCGCTCACGTCGGCTCCCGCATACCCTCGGACAGGAACGGCGCCATCTTGTCGAACAGGTATTGCAGGATGGTGCGTTGCCCCACCTTGATGTCGACCTGCAACGGCATGCCCGGCATCAGCCGGAACGATTCGGGCTGCTTGCGCAAATCCATCCGGTCGATCGTGATCAGCGCACGGTAATAGTACACGGGCGCGGTGCCGGTGTTCTGCGGCGCCTGCGTCGAAATGGTCGGTTGGGTGGACTGCGCGTTGGACTGACCGAGCGTCGGGTCGGTGAAACTGTCGTCGCTGATTTTCTCGACATGGCCAACAGCGTAGCCGTAGCGGAAATACGGCAGCGTATCGAACTTGATCGTCGCCTTATCGCCGGCCCGCACGAAGCCTGCGTCACTGCCGTCGATCAGCGCCACCACATCGAGCGGCGAATCGACCGGCACCGTGGTCATCAACTGCGCGCCGGTCTGCATCACCGTGCCGGGCGACACGCGCGACACCGCCAGCACGATCGAGTCGACCTCGGCGCGCATCTGCACCAGATCCTGCCGTAGCGCGTTTTTCGAGGCTTGCCCGGTCATGTCGGACAGCAACCGCTCCTGTTGCGATTCCAGTGTTTGCGTGTCGGAGAACCACTGATGCGCCCAGCTTTCGCGCTGTGCCGTCATCGACGCCAAATCGCGCATCGCGCCTTCCTGGCCATGCTTGGCATCGTTCAGGCTTTGCTCGATCTGCAAACGCTGATCCGCAGCGCTCAAGGTGTTCAACCGGCTGCCAACCTGCAAACGCTCCAAATCGCGCCGCATATCCTCGACCGATTTTAAGCCGACCAAGCGGGCGGACAGCGATTCGATGTCACCCTTGGCCGAGTCGATCTTCGATTGCAGGCTTTTGATGCGCTGATTGTAGTCTTCCATCGTATTGGTGAACTGCTGGCGGCGCTGGATGAACGCCAGTTCCTCAAGCTGCCCGTACTGGGTGCCGTCGCTGAGGTAGGACTTGCCTGCCAGTTCGGCGCGCAGCCGGGCCACTTGTGCCGTCAGGCTGGCCCGCTGGGCAGCCGAGGACTGCGCGTCGCTGGTGGCGAATGTCGGGTCGAGTTCGGCGAGCAGATCGCCTTTTTTCACCTGCTGGCCGTCTTTGACGTAAATCTTGCGGATGATCGCGGTTTCCAGCGGTTGCACGATCACGTTCGGGGTGCGCGCCAGGATGACGCCGGTGGTGGCCACCGTGCGATCCACCGGCACGGTGGCGGACAGCACGATGCTGATCGCGACCAGACTGGAGATCAGCCACATCGTCATGCGCGCCGAGACCGGCGCCGGGGCGGCGATCAGCGTCAGCGTCGGCGATTGGAATTCCAGAATGGCGGTGCCGGACACCGCCTCGTCGATCGGGGTCATCGGCAAGGCTGCGGAATTGATCCGGGCTGGGGTCTTTGCCATGGCTCAGTCTCCCTGCGCCAGCACCGGCACGGCGATACCCGCCCGCGCCGCCGCACTTTCCAGATGGCGGTTCTGTTGCAACCAAAGCTGGCGATATACCGAGCAGCGTTCCACCAGCACCAGATGCGGCGCCATATCCAGCACCTTGCCCTTGTCCAGCACCAGGATCTGGTCGCACTCGGTCAGCGACGTTAGCCGGTGCGACACGATCAGCATCGTGCGGCCTTTGCCAAGCCGCGTCAGGTTGGCGTTCACCAGCGCCTCGCTCTCCGGGTCCAGCGCGCTGGTCGCTTCGTCGAGAATGAGCAGGCGCGGGTCGTGGATCACTGAGCGGGCAATGGCCAGCCGCTGGCGCTGACCGCCGGACAGGTTGGGCGAGCCTTCCTCGATCCAGGTCTCGTAGCCGTTCGGCATCCGCTCGATGAATTCTTCGGCGCCGGCCAAACGGGCGGCGCGCACCGCGTCGGTCAGCGTCAGCCCAGGACGGCCGGCGATGATGTTCTCGCGCACCGTGCCGCGGAACAGGAAGTTTTCCTGCAACACCACGCCGAAGTTGCGGCGCATATGCGCGAGGTTGATTTCGCGCAGATCGTTCGAGTCGAGCTTCACGAAGCCTTCGTAGTCGCGCGTGATGCCTTGCAGCAGCCGCGTCACGGTGGACTTGCCGGAGCCGCTGCGGCCCACCAGCCCAAGCATCGTGCCGGCCGGAACCTCGAACGTAACACCGTCCAGCGCGCGGGTTTTGCCGCCAGGATAGGTGTAGTTGACCTTGTTGAACTCAACCATGCCCTCGAATTTCGGGCGCAGCCCGGCGCTGGGGTTCAGCGATTCGGGCGGCTGGTTGATGACCGACTGCACGAAGGCCACCGCGATGCGGACCTCCTGCATGTCGTCCATGATCTTGGCCAGACCGATAAGCGGCGAAGCGACGCGGCCGCTGATCATCATGAAGGCGATCATCATGCCGGGATCGACGGTGCCGGGCGAGGTGATCGCCAGGAACGCGCCGAACAGCACGATACCACGCGACATGATGCCTTCGATCGGGTTGACCAGCGTTTGCGGCCAGTTCGACACTTCGGAGGCTTCGAGCTTCAACTGCACCGAGGTTGCGGTGCGGCGGTCCCAAACCTCGCGCTGCTGCGGTTCCAGCGCCAGCGACTTCACCGTGCGGATGCCGTGCAGGGTTTCCACCAGCACGCTGCTTTTCTGCGTCTCCGACGCGGTCCAGCGGCCGACGGCGCGGTTCACCGGGCCGATGAACACCACGATGATCACGCCGACCAAGCCCGCCAGCACCAGCGTGAGCCACGCCAGCGTCGGCTGCATCAGGAAGATCACCGGGATCAGCACCAGCAGCGACACGCCGTCGAGCATGGTGGTCATCAGTTTGCCGGTGAGGAATTCCCGGATCTTGTTGACCTGCTGAATGCGATAGATGATCACGCCGGCCTGCTGGCGCTCGAAATAATCGAGCGGCAGCCGCAACATGCGCTTGAAGATGTGCAGCGTGATCTTGGCATCGACGCGCGCGCCGACGATGTAGGTCAGTTTGCGCCGCGAGTAGCCGAGAATCGTTTCGTAAACTAGCGCCAGCGTGAAGAACAAACCCACCAGCGTCAGGGTCGATAGGCTCTGATAGGTCAGCACGCGGTCCATGACCTGCATGACCATGATCGGCGGGATGAGTTGCAACAGCGCCTGCGCGAACGCGCCGACGAAAATGTCGCGCAGCAGCGTGCCTTCCTTGCGGACCAAACCGAGCACCCAGCCAATGCTGAACGGTGCGTTCTCGTCGGTCAGCTCGCGCACGGCGCGGATCAGCAGCGTTTCGCCGCCCCATACCTGCGACAGCCGCAGTTCATCGACCGCCACCGGCGGATCGCCGGACGGTGCGCGCGGGTCTTTCACCCAAATGATATTGCGGGCCGGATCGACGGTGGTCAGAATCGCCGCGCTGCCGTCGCGCAGCAGCAGAATGACCGGCGACGACGCCTCGACCTTCAAAATCTGCGAGAACCGCATCCGCACCGCGCGGCACCATAGGCCGCCGTCGCGCACCCATTCGACCAGCACCGCAGGCGACGGCGCGCCGCCTTTCGGCACACGCAACTCGTCACGGTCCAGTTCGACATGGTGGAACCGCGCCGCCGCCTCAATCGCCATCAGCCGGCTTTCGAGCGCTTCGTTCACCGCATGTGCGGCGGCAGCGCCGTGGTCTTTGGGGCTGTGGTTGTTCGGGTCGGTCTCAGCATCGGTCGCAGTCACAGTGTCAAGCCTCCTTCGCGGGTCAGCGTACGGCCGCAGCCAAACGCCGCGGAACCTCGCCAGTAACGCCTTACGTAATGCCGGTGCGTATCGCGCGCCGTGCTGGTCCAGCCCCGTCTGGACCGCCTCCGCCAGACCACTACCATACCCAGGCTAACAGAGGGTATCGGCTCGTGCCGGCACTGCGCCACAACAACGGGCCCCTTCACAGGACCCGTTCCAGGACGCAGGTTGCTGGCCGTAACACAGGAGCGAGGCGGATGGAACCGCAAAGTGACGAGGTGGGCGCTTTCGTCCCTGGCCCCCGCGCGACCATGGTCGCGGATAGAGACGGCGCATTGAGCGGTCTGCGTCTTGCAGTGAAAGACCTGTTCGATATTGCCGGTTTTCCCACAACCTGTGGCAGCCAGGATTGGGCCGCCAGTCATCCAACGCCAATCGCCACCGCGCCGACTGTTGCCGCATTGCTGCGCGAAGGTGCGCAACTGATAGGCAAAACGAAAACTGTCGAATTGGCGTTCGGCTTGACCGGCGAGAACATCTGGCACGGCACGCCATTGAATCCGCGCGCCCCAGACCGCTTCCCCGGCGGCTCCAGTTGCGGCTCGGCTGCCGCCGTCGCGGCCGGTCTGGCTGACATCGCGCTCGGCTCGGACACCGGCGGATCGGTGCGGATTCCGGCCAGCTATTGCGGCCTGTACGGCATTCGCCCGAGCCATGGCGCGGTCAGCCTCGCCGGAGTGGCAGCACTGGCGCCAAGCCTCGACACGCCGGGCTGGTTTGCACGCAGCGCCGAGCTCCTCGCCCGGGTCGGCACTGTGCTGCTGCCCGGTGAGGCGGGCAGCCTCGGCGGGCCGTTGCTGCGGGTCGAGGAAGCGTGGGTCAACGCCCGCCCGGACGTGGCCGCAGCACTCGCCCCTATCGTAGACCGGCTGCAACCGCTGTTTGGCGCCCCTCTCACTCTGCAACTGCTGCCCGAGGGGTTGCCCGCGCTCTATCGCGGCTATCGCGTGCTGCAAGGCCAGGAAGCCTGGATGAGCAACGGCGCCTGGTACGCCGCCGTCAAGCCGCGCCTGAGCCCGGCCGTCGAACAGCGCTTGATCGCCTCGCGCGCCATCACCGCCGCCGAAGTCGATGCGGCCCGGCTGCAACGCCAGCAGATGCAAGCCCGCCTGCGCGGTCTGTTGGCTGGCGGCGCGGTGCTGGTCTACCCAACCAGCCCATGTGCCGCGCCGTTGACCTGCGCCACCGCCAAGGAGTTGGAGGAGGTGCGCGAAGCCACCGTGGCCGTGACCGCAATCGCTGGACTGGCTGGCTTGCCGGAAGTAACCCTGCCGGTCGCCGAAGTCGCCGTGCCGGGCGGCTTTGCGCCGGTCGGCCTGTCGCTGGTCGCAGCCCCAGGACGCGATCGCGCGCTGCTGGCGCTCGCGCAAGACGCCGCCCGCCTGCTTGGCATTGCCTGAGGAGCCGCCTGCATGAACATTCGCCCCGCAACCCCGGCGGACCTGCCGGAAATTCAGGCGATCTACGCCCATCACGTGCTGCACGGCACCGGCACGTTCGAGGAAGTGCCGCCCTCGGTTGAGGAAATGACCCAGCGCCACGACAATGTGCTGGCGCGCGGCTGGTGCTGGCTGGTGGCAGCCGACCCAACCGGGGTGCTCGGCTATGCCTATTACGCGCAAATCCGCGACCGCTCGGCCTACCGCTACACTGCCGAAGACGCCGTATACGTGCGCGACGACGTGCGCGGCCAAGGCGTCGGCAAGGCGCTGGTGGCCGCCCTGGTGGAAGAAGCCACCGCGCGCGGCTTCCGGCAAATGATCGCTGTCGTCGGCGATTCGGAAAATGTCGGCTCGATTGGCATGCATTCCAGCCTCGGGTTCCGCCATGCCGGGACCCTGCGCGCGGTGGGCTGCAAGTTCGGCCGCTGGCTGGATACCGTCTATTTGCAGCGGGCGTTGGGCCCGGGCGACGGTATGCCGCCGCCGTAACCCGGCTGCGCGGTGCTGGACTTAACGGTGCCGTGATGCGAAGGGGGCGGCATGGACGAAGTGGTCGCCGCCCTGCGGGCCTGTGCCGAACCAACGCGGCTGCGCATTCTGGCGCTGGCCGCGCGCGGCGCGTTCAACGTCACGGAATTCACCGAAATTCTCGGCCAGTCGCAGCCGCGCCTGAGCCGCCATCTGCGGCTGCTGTGCGAAGCGGGCGTGCTGGAGCGGCTGCGCGAGGGTGCGAACGCCTGGTTCGGCCTGCCGCCGGACAGCGCGCCCGGCCACGCGCTGGCCCGCGCCGTCCTGCGCCAACTGCCCGAAACCGACAGCGTGCTTGCCGCCGACCGCAGGCAATCCGCCCGCGTGCTGGCGGAACGCGCCCGCGCGGCCACCGAGACGTTCCGCAAAAGCGGCGCCGAATGGGACGAAATGCGGGCGCTCGATTTGCCGGCGCAGGCGGTCGAACAGGCGCTGTTGCAGGTGCTGCCCGAAAACGGCGTCGGCCGGATGCTGGATATTGGCACCGGCACCGGCCGGCTGCTCGAACTGCTCGCCCCGCGCGTGTCGTCCGGGGTCGGTGTGGACGCCAGCCGGGCGATGCTGGCGCTGGCCCGCTCGCGCTTGGCCCGCGCCGATTTGGCGCATTGCGCGGTACGGCTGGCCGACATGTACCGCCTGCCGCTGCCGGACGCGAGTTTCGATCTGGTGGTGCTGCAAATGGTGCTGCACCACGCCGAAGACCCCGCCTCTGCCCTCGCCGAAGCCGCGCGGGTGCTGCGGCCGGGCGGGCGGCTGGTGGCGATCGACCTAGCGCCGCATCAAAATGAGGAATGCCTGCACCGCCTGGCGCATCGCTGGCCGGGATTCGGCGAGGAACAGATGCGCGGCCTGCTGCAAGCCGCTGGAACTGCGCCGGGCGCCACGGTGGCGGTACCGGGCACGCTGGAAGTGCGGCTGTGGACGGCGGCACGGCTGGCGGTGGCCGAAAGCCCGGCGGCGTTGGACTTCGCCGCCTCATGAGTACGGCCGCACGGATCGCCGGCGGCAGCATCGTGCTTGGCGTTGCCGTTCTGGGGCTGAAGGCGGCGGCCTGGGGGCTGACCGGCAGTGCCGCGCTGTTCTCCGACGCCGCCGAGTCGGTGGTCAATGTCGCCGCCGCCGTGGTGGCGTTCCTGGCGCTGCGCTTCGCCGCCAAACCGGCCGACGCCAATCATCCGTACGGCCATGACAAGGCTGAGTTCTTCGCCGCTGTGATCGAGGGCATGCTGATCGTGCTGGCGTCGGTGCTGATCCTGCATCATGCGTGGGATGTCTACCTGCATCCCGCCCCGCTCACCGCGCCGTTCGAGGGCATGGCGCTCAATGCCTTGTCGACGGCGCTGAATGCCGGTTGGGCCTGGGTACTCTACACCCGTGGCAAGGCGCTGCGCTCCACCGCGCTGCGCGCCGACGGCCGCCATCTGGCCGCCGACGTGGTCACCTCGCTCGGCGTGCTGACGGGCGTCGGGCTGGTGGTGGCAACTGGCCTGCCGTGGCTCGACCCGCTGCTGGCCGCCGCCACCGCACTCTATATTCTGATCTCCGGCATCCGCGTGGTCGGCGAATCGGTCGGCGGACTGATGGACGCAGCGCCGCCTGACGCGGTGATCGCGCAGGTGCATCGCATCGTTGAAGCCTATGGCACCGGCGCGCTGGAGGCGCACGACCTGCGGATGCGCCATGCCGGGCGGCTGACGTTCCTGGATTTCCATCTGGTGGTGCCGGGCGCCATGACGGTGTTCGACGCCCACACTATTTGCGACCGCATCGAAGCGGCGTTGAAACGCGAAGTGGCCGGGCTCATGATCACCATTCATGTCGAGCCTGAAGCAAAGGCCAAACACGAAGGGGTTATTCTGCACTAGCCCCGGACGCAGCGCCGTACGATGGCGGCGCGGACTGGGGGCGTCGCTGCTATTACATGCTATTGTATTCATCGCCGCGCTGCGATTGCCCATCTCAGCTTTGCCGCCGCCCGGCGAACCGGCGCGCATCGAAGTGCTGTTCGGCCAGCCCGCCGCAGCGCCAGCGATTGGACCGGCACCCTCTGCGCCGGACGCTGGAGGACCGCCGCCACCGCCACCGCCACCCGGCACCGCGCCCAACCAGCCCGGCCTGCGCCCTGAATCGCCCGATCCCACCATGATCGCGGCGGCCGGCGATCCCGGCAACGCCGGGCCGGTTTACCCGCAAGCGGCATGGCGCAACCACGTCAGCGGCACCGTGTTGATCCGGCTGTCTATTTCCGCTACCGGCCACGTCGAGCGGATCGAGACGCTGGCATCCTCGGGCGACACATCGCTGGATCGCGCGGCAGAATCCGCCTTAGCGCTCTGGCATTTTCGCCCCGCACGGCGAGATGGTGGGGCCGTGCCGTCGTATCGCGATCAGCCGGTGCGCTTTGTAATCGAATAGTCAGTGGATGTGGTGATGGTAAAAATCGACCGAGTGGTAACGCGCGGCGGCGACAGCGGCGAGACCTCGCTGGGCGACGGCACAAGGGTCCCGAAGGACGCGCTGCGGGTCGATGCCTACGGCACGGTGGACGAGGCCAACGCCGCCATCGGGCTGCTGCGGTTGCACCTGGCGGGCGACGCGGCGGCGGACGCGATGCTGGCGCGTATCCTCAATGACATGTTCGATGTCGGATCTGATTTATGCGTCCCCGGCGAAGTGGGCGCCCGGCTGCGGCTGACCGAAGCGCCCTGCCTGCGGCTCGACCAGGAAGTCGCCGAGATGAACGGCGCCATCGCCCCGCTGACCAGCTTCATCCTGCCCGGCGGCACGGCGGGCGCCGCCTACGCCCACCTCGCCCGCGTCGCGGTGCGCCGCGCCGAGCGGCGGGTGGTGGCGCTCAGCCATGTCGAGGCGGTGAACCCCAATGTGGTGCGATTCCTCAATCGGCTGTCCGACCACTTGTTCGTGCTGGGGCGGCGGTTGAACGGGAACGGGACGCAGGATGTGCTGTGGGTGCCGGGGGCGAACCGGTAGCGGTCAACCGAGGAACGCGGTCAGGCGATGCCGCAAGGCGGCGGCATCGCGCACTTCGCATTCCCACACTATTCGTAGTTGCCAGCCTAACGCTTGCAACGCCGCCAAATTGGCGGCATCGCGCGCTTTGTTACGCGCCAGCTTCGGCAGCCAGTAGTCGAGATTGGATTTCGGCTTGCGCTGGCCATCTACGCAGGCTGGGTCGTCATGGCCGTGCCAGAAGCAGCCGTGCACCATGATGATCTTGCGGCGGCGGGGGAAAACGAGATCTGGCTTGCCGGGCAAATCGGTGCGGTGCAGGCGGAAGCGGTAGCCGAGCTTGTGGGCCAGTTGGCGGACGATGAGCTCCGGTTTTGTGCCTTTGCTACGAATTCGGCGCATGTTTTCGGAGCGCGACTGCCGCGTCAGCCGGTCCATCGGTCAGCCCGCTATGACCCCGGCAGCACGCATCCGGTCGCGCTCGGCGGACGTCCTTGCCGCCACTCCGGTCACCTCATCGCGCTTGAGTGCTGGAATGCCGAGATCGGCCGCGAGTGTACGATCCACACGAAACGTGCCCAATAATATCGCGATACCTTCAAACTTCAAGATATCTGGAGCACCCCCATTGGCGCGCAATCGCTTCATATAGTCAGATTGATCGAACAGTAGTGCCTGCATCACATCCCGATGTACGATGCGGCGGAGATTTTCACGCCAAAACTGGGCAGCGCGCTCACTCCCGGCCAACGACTTTCTTAGATCACGAAAGCGAGCCATATCGATGCCAGCGAAGCGCGTTGGCGGAAATTGCGAATTTTGCACCATCCATAGAATATTCTCGAACCCAGCGGCAGACACTCCACGTTTAGAATCCCTATTCCCCTTGCCTCCGTGCAAATAATTTGGGCGCGCCAAAATTAAACCAAGCGAACATGTAAAATCTACGTCATTTACTGCCATCAGCAGGCACGGCTCGGAATTTCTATAAGTTTCTTCCGGAATCGACCAGTTGTTTGCTATTGTATTTTTTATATCGACATCTACGCCGTTAATTACCAGATCGCGCAAACCTTTCGGCGCATCCAGCATATCACGCACAAAGTGTTCAAGCTTGAGCCCTATGAAGGTCTTCTCGACATTGTCGAGTTCGCTCACCCTGGTTCTGGCAGTTCGCACCGGATCGAGTACGAAATCCACAGCCTGGCGGACCAGTTCCGGGAACGCTGATTGCAGGCTCGGCATACCGCCGGACTTGCTCGCGATGGCATCGCGCAGCATCGACAAGACCGGAAAGTCTGGATGGTTGGCGTCAACTCGGCTTGCATACACCCGCATGCGCGGAGCATGCCATACGGGCCGGCAAAAGCCGGCCCCTCACCGGACAGTTCAGCGCGCGTTCGGTTGCGACTATCTGCCGGCAGCTTGCAGCTTCGAAACTTGAATCGACCGGGACGCCGATAGCACCTGGCCAATTTGCCCAGAAACTGCCTGCGCCACCGGCGGAGGAAAGGCATTCCCAACTTGCCGGTACGCAATGGTCTTTCGACCGGCGAACTGCCAAATGTCGGGAAAACCCTGCAAGCGCGCGACCATCGGGATCGTCAAACGCGGCATGCCGACGAAATCACGATCCGGTGCTGCTTCCGCGATAGATAGCCCGTTGACGCCGAGCGTTGCCCAAGCCTTGCGAGCTCGGGTTGGCCCAAGATCAGGGCCGCCGTGCTTTTTGGAGCCGCCGACAATCGTCGGGGCAATTTCACTCGCCCGCTCCTTCCAGGCTGCTGCGCCACGCCAGCCATTCACTGACATAAGGTCGAACAGCGTCTCACCGACAGTTCGCGGATTGTGCGCGATCACCTTCGGCCATTCGAACTGGCTCGCCACATTCTTCTTCAGCG
>JANYDF010000045.1 GCA_025359905.1 Rhodospirillales bacterium | reverse complement strand
CCAGGCAAGGCCCGCCACCCGGCGCAGCAGCGGCGCCGCCACCACAACATAGCCTGCGGGAAACAGCACCAAACCCGTCAGCAGATGCAGGATTTCCGCCGGGCTGCCGGAAACGCCGGTGGCCATCTGAATCAGCCCGGTTGGATCGAGCGCAAAGCCGAGCCAGAGCGGCGCGATCAGCCGGGCAAATAATTCCCACGCCACAAGGCCAGCCGCACCGCTGATTAGGATTTGGCCTGCAACGCGCGGCGTCAGCGCAGAAAATACTGCGCGAAGCGATCGAATGTTCGTTGTCATGTTACGCGGCCCGTCGTTGCACATCGCGCCTAGCTATGCGTGGACCGACTTCAACGTGAAAAGCGACGGCGGAAGCGGGACGGCGATTCTGCATACGAAACTGGCACGCTGGGGGCGGCGCCACACGCGGCAATTGGCCGTTCATCGCGGCGGGTGGTTGGCCGGTGCGGTTCGGGTTGGCTACGCAGGCCCAATCACCGCAGCACCGTGACCAAATCAGAATATGCCGCCAGCCTGCGTTCGGCAGTGATAAACCGCGCTTGTTGAGCTATCGCCTGGGCCACCAGCAACCGATCGAACGGGTCGCCATGGTGCATCGGCAAATCGGCCACGCGCGCGGCTGTTTGTGCATCGAGCGACAATTCAGTGAAGCCGGTGTCCTGCGCCATCCGAATGATACGCTCCGGGCGCACCAGAAAATCGGCCCGACCGAGCGCCGCCTTGATCGCGATTTCCCAAATACTCACAGCGCTAAACCAGACCTTCACGGCCGGATCGGCCAGCAGGTCACGCGCGGCAGCGTCGAGGCGTTCGGGTTCGCCCAGCGCCCAAATCAGAATATGCGTGTCCAGCAGGACAACGCTCATTGTCCCTGAAATTGCAACAAAATGTCAGATGGCAGCGGGGCATCAAAATCGTCGTGCAATCGCCCGATTTGGCCACGAAACATGCCAAGCTGCCGCCTGGGCTTGTCCGTCTGCACTGCGACCAACCGCGCGACCGGCGTGCCGCCGCGCGTCATAACCACGTCTTCGCCGGACGCCACGGCATCAACCAGTGCGGATAGGCTGACGCTGGCAGCTTCAATACTGACGGTGGGCATCGGCGCGCTCCGTTCCAGACCGTTCCTAGATAGGTCCCCACGCCGGCAAAATCTACTCATCGCGCAACGGCCGCGCCAGCAGCGCGCTCATGGCCTGATCCAGCGTGATCCGCCCGCTGACCACGGCAGCGACGGCGGCGCAAATTGGCACGCTGGCCCCGGCTTGCGTCGCACGGCGTACCAGCGCGGGCGCGGTGGCCACACCCTCGGTGACGTAATCATGCGCGGCGAGAATCTCGGCTGGGGATTGGCCGGCACCCAGCGCCACGCCGAAGCGGAAGTTGCGGCTGGCGGCGCCGGTGCAGGTCAGCAGCAGGTCGCCGAGGCCGGACAGCCCCGCCACGGTTTCCGCCCGTCCCCCCAGCGCCACCGCCAAACGGCCGAGTTCGGCCAAGCCGCGCGTGACCAGCGCGGCGCGGGCGTTCTCGCCCAGACCGGCGCCGATCACCGCACCGGCGGCGATTGCAATCACGTTCTTGGCAGCACCCCCGATCTGCGCGCCCACCGGGTCGGCGCTGCCGTACAGCCGGAAGGCTTGTGTGGCCAACGCGGCGATGACCGTGGCGCGCACCGGCTCGGCGTCGCCGGCCACGACGGCGGCGGCCGGCAGCCCGGCGGCGATTTCGGCGGCGAAGTTGGGGCCGGTCAGCACGCAGGCCGGGCGGGCGGGTTGCGCCTCGGCCAACATTTCCAGCGGCATCGCCAGCGTGGCCGCTTCGATGCCCTTGGCGCAGCACACCAGCGGCCCGCCCGGCGGCAGTGCCGCGGCGATGGCGCGCAAATGTTGCAGCGGTGGCGCCAGCAGAATCAGATCGGCTGACGGCAACTCCGCCACCACAGCAATATCCGGCGGCAGTGTCAGCCCAGGTTGACGCGGATTTTGCCGCGTGGCGGCCATTGCTGCGGCGCGCGCCGGGTCGCGCGCCCACAACGTCACCCGTGCCCCGGCGCGATGCGCCTGCAACGCCAGTGCCGTGCCCCAGGCCCCGGCACCGATGACGGCCACGCTACTCATCGGCCAACCGCAGCAACGCGATGCCCTCGCCGTGCTCGCCGTCGCCCAGCCCGGTCAGCAGCGCGTCGAGCAACGGCGGCACCTCGGTCTCGAACTTGAACGGCGGGTTGATCACCAGCAGGCCGCAGCCGTTCAGCCGCGACGCATCCAGCGGCTCGCGCAGCCAGAGCTCGGCGGCCAGCATATCCTTTATCCCGGCATCGCGCAGCGCGTTGTGGAACGCCCGCACCGGGGCGCGGTGCTTCACCGGATACCAGGCTGCCAGCACGCCACCGGGAAAGCGCCGGTGCGCTAATGTCAGCGCGTCGGTCAGCCGGTAAAATTCGTCCGCCGCTTCGTACGGCGGGTCGAACAGCACCAAGCCGCGCCGCTCGGCGGGCGGCAGCAGGCCACCGACTGCGGCATAACCATCGCGCTCATGCACCGACACCTGCTTGTCTCGGAAGAAGCAGCCGCGCAACGCCTCGGCGTCCTCGGGGTGCAACTCGCAGCACACCAGCCGGTCCTGCCGGCGCAGCAGATGCCGGGCGATCACCGGCGAGCCGGGATACAGGCCGAGGGTTTGCACCACGCCGCGATAATCGGCCAGCGCTGGATGCGGCTGCTCCAGCAGGCGGAAAATGCCGGCGCGTGCCTCGCCGGTGCGGGCGGCTGGGCCACTTTCCAGGTCGTAGCGGCCGATACCGGCATGGGTATCCAACATCATCATTCCGGCAGGCTTGCGTTGCAGCGCCCGCAGCAGCCAGATCAGCAGCGCGTGCTTGAAGCAATCGGCGAAATTGCCGGCGTGGAAGGCGTGGCGGTAGTTCATGCCGCCATCTCATCGAGCGGCCAGCGCGGGCGCGGCGCGTGGCCGAGCGGATCGGTCAGGCCGAGCCGCAGCCGCTCGATGCCGGTCCACGCCACCATCACCGCGTTATCGCCGCACAGCCGCAGCGGCGGGGCCACGAAGGCGAAGCCGCGCGCGGCGCAAGCGGCGGTCAGCGCCACGCGGATCGCGCCGTTGGCCGCGACTCCGCCCGCCACCACCAAGGTGCGTGGGCCGTGTTGGGCGGCGAACAGGTCCATCGCCCGGCCCGCCCGGTCGGCCATCACCGCAGCCACGGCGGCCTGGAAGCTGGCGGCGATATCGGCGGCGTCCTGGCCGGGCAGCGCCCCAGGCGGGTAGCTGACGACCAGTTGCGCGACGGCGGTTTTCAGCCCGGAGAACGAAAAATCGCAGCCGGGGCGGCCGAACAGCGGGCGCGGCAGCGCAAACCGCTGTGGATCGCCTCGCGCCGCCAGCCGTTCCACCGCCGGGCCGCCGGGCCAGCCGAGGCCGAGCAGTTTGCCCACTTTGTCGAACGCCTCGCCCACCGCATCGTCGATGGTGCCGCCGAGCCGGGCATAGGTCCCGACGCCCTCGACCGAGACGCATTGGCAATGCCCGCCGGACACCAGCAGCAGCAAGTAGGGGAACGCCACCCCCCCGGAAACCACGCCGGGCAGCCGCGCGGTCAATGCATGGGCTTCGAGATGATTCACCGCAATGAATGGCAAATGATGCGCTATTGCAACACCCTTGGCCAACCCGGCGCCGACGATCAGCCCGCCGATCAGCCCAGGGCCGGAAGTGGCGGCGACCCCGCCGAGTGCCGCGAAATCCGTGCCGGATCGCTGCATCACGGCCGCAACCAGCCCCGGCAGATGCGCCAGATGGGCGCGCGCTGCGATCTCGGGCACGACGCCGCCGAAGGCTGCGTGCTCCTGCTGGCTCAGCACCGCCTCGGCCAGCACCCGGCCGTCCGGGGCCAGCACGGCGGCGGCGGTTTCGTCGCAGGAGCTTTCGATGCCGAGCACCGCCCCAGGGATGGGCTTGTCAACCAAGCTAGACAGTCCTTCACTGTTGTTGCGGCGGTTTTAGGCCATTGGATCATCCTATGCCCATCCACCCGAGCGCAGGCGAGCAATCCATCCGGAACGGGGTGTTGATCACCCGCCCCGAACCCGGCGCCAGCGAAACGGCAAAGCGTATTGTTGCGCTTGGGTTTGAACCGATTGTCGCGCCAGTGCTGGCGGTGACGGGCCGCGCACTGCCGCCGCTGGGCGAACCGCAGGCGGTGCTGGTGACCAGCGGCAACGCCCTGCCCGCTCTGCCTGCCAGTTTGTACGGCACCAAATTGCTTGCAGTGGGCGACGCCACTGCGGCGCGCGCGCGCGCGGCGGGCTTCACCGACGTGCTCAGCGCGGGCAAGGACGCCGAAGCGTTGGCCGAACTCGCCGCCAGCGTGTGCAACCCGCGCGACGGCACCCTGTTGCTGGCCAGCGGCGCGGGCCAGGGGCTGGCACTGGCCACGGCGCTGCGCGGGCGCGGTTTCAAGGTGCGGCGCGTGGTGGCGTATGCCGCCAAGCCGATCACTGAATTTTCTGTTGCAGTGCGGAAGGCATTGGACGCGGGCGGGCTGCGCGCGGCATTGTTCTTCTCGCCTGAGACGGCGCGCGTGTTTATGACCATTTTTCAACGCGACATGGCCGCCGCGCTGGTGCAAGGCATCGACGCGCTGGCGATCTCCAAGGCAGCGGCGCTGCCACTGCCGAAGCTTCCGTGGCGCCGCATTCAAATTGCGGCGCACCCAACCCAGGATGAGCTGTTGGCCCTATTGTCATGAGCGAACCAGACCCCAACGCCCCCATTCCGCCCCCGGCCGAAACCACCGGGCCCGCCACAGCCGCGGCGCCGCAAACCGCGCCGCCCTACTCGGCGCTGGGGCCAGCGCCACTGCATCACAGCCCACTGCAACGCGGGCGCGGCGTGCTCGGCGTGTTCAGCGCGCTTGGCTTCCTGTTGCTGCTGGCCGGGCTGGGCTGGCTGTGGAACGGGCAGCGCGAGATGGATATGCGGCTTGCCGAAGTGGCGCAGCGCCCGATTGCAGCGCCCGATACCGGCCGCACGGCGGCGCTGGAAGCCAAGTTGAAAGACCTGGAAGCCAAGCTGGCCGCTCTACAGCAGCGCCCGCCCACCACCGGCGGCGCTGCGGTGGATCTAAAGCCGCTGGAGGGCCGAGTGAGCGCGCTGGAGCGCAGCGGCGGCACGAGTGGCAGCAACGCGCCCGACCTTGGGCCGCTGACGGCCAAAATCGACGCCGCCGCCAGCGAGGCGGCAGCAGCCAAATCGGCAGCCGGCGGTCTCGATGGCCGGATTGCCGCCCTTGAAGCCCGGCTGAAAACCGACGAGGCGCAGCAGGCCGCCCTCGCCGAACGCGCGGTGAAGCTGCTGAGCTTCGAGCGGGCGCAGATGGCGCTGGAAGCGGGCGAACCGCTCGGCGATCTGCCCAGCGCCGCCCCGGCACTGGTGAAGTTCGCCCACAACAAACCGCCGACCGAAGCCGCGCTACGGCTGGCCTTCCCGCCCGCCGCCGACGCCGCCGAGGCGGCGAGCCGCCCGTCCGGCGCGGGCAAGGCGATTGCGGAGCGGATGTGGATCAAGGTGCGCTCGCTGGTCACGATCAAGGAAGGCGACAAGGTGCTGGTCGGCCCGCCCGCCGCCGCCGTGCTGGGCAACGCCCACGCCAAGCTGGAAGCCGGCGACCTGGGCGGCGCGCTGGCCACGCTGGGCGGACTGGATGACGCCGCCGCGAAAGCGATGGCGGACTGGCGCAGTGCGGCGCAGGCGCTGCTGGATGCCCGCGCCGCGCTGAGCGAAGCGGCGCGCAGCTAATGCGCCGGGTTCTCGTTGTCACCATCGCCGCCACCGCGATTTTGGCGCTGGCATGGTTCCTCGCCGGGCTGCCCGGCACGGTCGCCATCAACCTGTCCGGCTACTCGATCAGCTTTGCCACCTCGCTGGCGCTGGTGGCGCTCGCGGTGGCGCTGACCGTGGTGCTGCTGGTGATCCGGCTGGTAGCCTACGTGCTGCGCACCCCCAGCCGGTTCAGCTTCTGGCGCCGCCGCCGCCGCCGCGCCGGTGGCGACGACGCCATCACCCGCACGCTGGTGGCACTTGCCGCTGGCGTCGAAGACGAGGCGCGGCGCGAGGCGGCGCGGGCCCGCAAGCTGCTCGGCGACACGCCGCAAACCCTGCTGCTGGCCGCCGAGGCCGGGCGGCTGGGCAAGCGCGAGGACGAAGCCGCCGCACTTTACAACCTGCTGGCCGACCGCGAGGACGGCGCGTTGCTCGGGCTGCGCGGCTTGTTCCGCCAGGCCTTGAACCGCGAAGCCTGGACTGAAGCCGCCGCCATCGCCGCACGCGCCGAAAAAGCGCATCCAGGCGGATCGTGGCTGCGCGAGGAGCGCGAGCAACTGGCGGTGCGGACCGGCAATTGGCCGCTGGCGCTGCGGCTGTCCGAGGCCGGCGCGCCGCGTGAGGCGTTCGCCGTCGCCGTGGTCAATGCCGAGCCGGACGCCGACGAGGCGCTGCGGCTGGCGCGGCGCACCTGGAAAACCAATCCGGGCTTCGCCCCGGCGGCGCTGGCGTATGCCCGGCGGCTGCGCAAGGCCGGGCGGGATGCGCGTGCGCAGGGGACCATCCACGAGGCTTGGTCGATCAACCCGCATCCGGAACTCGCGGCCTTCCTGCTCGATGCGATCGAGGACCCGCACGAACGCGAGCGCGAGGCCGGCCGTCTGGTAGCGTCCAACATCGACCACCCGGAATGCCGCTTGCTGCTGGCGCGCGTGGCGCTGGCGGCGGGCCAGATCCGCGATGCGCGCTATCATCTGAATGCAGCGCAACGCGCCGGACTGGATCAAAAACGGCTGTGGCTGCTGTGGGCCGACCTCGAAATGCAGGAGCACGGCGACACCGAAGCCGGTCAAACCGCCCAGCGCGAGGCACTGCGCCGCGCCACGCTGGCCAGCCCCGACCCCGCCTGGCGCTGCGACAATTGCGGCGCCGAGCATGTGCATTGGTTAGCCGCCTGCCCAGCGTGCCACGCGGCCGGGCGGATCAACTGGAGCGTGCGGCAGGTCGCGGTGGCGGCGCTGGAGGGGTAGCGGGCTGGCCTGCGAGAGCGCGTGGTGCTGTTCGGCTCACGCGCTCGCCAACTGCAATACCGATAGGCGCTGCGATAATTCACCGTCTTTGCCGGACTCGATCCGGCAATCGGGTGACACACGCAAGGGCAGGCCGATTTCCACTGTTCTTTGGGGTGCGAGCGATTGCCGGGTCAAGCCCGGCAATGACGCTATACGTCATCCGGCCGGTATCTCTCAGAACTGCTTCAGCAGCCGGTCAATATAGTCAAGCTCCGGCTGCGGGCGGGTCTTTTCGCCGCCGCGTTTGCGTAGTTCTTCCTGAATGGCCCGCGTGCGCGCCTGTTCCATGTCTTGCGGCAACGCGACGTCGGCACTTTCGCTATTGCCGGTCGATCCTTCGCGCAGCGGGCGGCCAAGCGGGTCGGTGCGCTGACCACTGCGGCGGCCTTTGTCGCCCTGGCCGTTCCAAGGGCGATTGCCGGTGCCACGGCCCTGCTGGCCATCTTGCCCATCGCCCTGCCCGTCGCCCGCTCCGGCGCTCGGGGTTTGCCCCTCGCCGTCGTCGCCCTGCTGGTCGCCGGGGTTGCCAAATTGCTGGGCCAGTAACTCGCTCATCGACTGGCCGCCTTTCTGCAAGGCTTCGATGGCGGCCTGCATCGACGTGGCGGCGGGCGCGTCGCGTGCCTTGCCGAGCGCGGTGATCGCCCCATGCATGGCCGCGTCGGCGTCACCGAGATTGGGCGGCACCTCGCCGGTCAGATCGCCGAATTGCTGCATCAACTCTCCGGTGGCACGGCGCAGCGCCTGCTGGATTTTCTGGTCGGTCTGGCGCTGCGCGTCGGTCTCGCCCGGCGGCGCGTTGCTGCGCCCGGGATTGGCGCGCGCCGTGGCGCGGTCGAGCAGGCCGCCCTCGCGCTGCACCATGTCTTGCAGCGCGCTCATTTCCTCCTGACCGCGCTTGCGCTTTTCGGCTTTCTGGCGCTGCGCCGCGTCGCGGTGCTGCGGCTTCGCGGCCTGCAACTTGTCCAGCAGCTTTTCCAGCTCGGCGAGTTTCTGCTCGGCGGCTTCGGGTTTGCCCTGCTGTTCCAGTTGGCGCAGTTGTTCGGCAAGATCTTTCATCGCCTGGGCGTCGAGCGGTTTCTGATCGGCGTCAGCCATCTGCGAGTCGGGGTCGCGGCGCAGTTCCTCGGCCAGCGCGTCGAGGTGTTTCTGAATCGCGGCTTCTAGTTCGGCGATGCGCTTGTCGAGCTCCTTGGGGTCGATCTGCTCGCCACGCTTCTGCGCCTCGATGGCCTGCTTCACCGCCTGCCGCGCTGCGGCGAGTTCCCGCGCGGTGCGGTCGAGCCCGCCTTCTTCCAGATGCAGCGCCAGTTGCCACAGCCGCGCCTGCGCGTCCTCCACCGCCGCGTCGCCGCGCGTGTGCAGGATTTCGGCGATGATGGCGCGCAGGTTGAGCAGACCGGCCAGATCGGCCCTCCAGACACCGTCTTGCTTGGCGATGCGGTCCAGGTCGCTGCCGGGTTGCAGGCGTTCCTGCGGCCACAGCGACAGCGTCTTGCGGATCGCCAGCAGCGCGCGGGCCACCGCGTTGTCGAAATGCCGCTCCGGCAGCACGAAATTCACCTCGTCACTGCTGCCGGACAGGCCGGGGGCGTCGTGCGCCACCAGCTTGCCGATCACCGCGATGCCGGCCCACGGGTGCGCCGTCAGGTCTTGGGTTTTCACCCCCTTGGCCGCCTTGGCGCTGCCGCCGGGCAGCGGGATCGGCAGGATCAGCGGCGGCGCATCCTGGCGCACCGCCAGCCGCAATTCGGCTTGCAGGCCGGTCACACCATAGGTGTGCGACACCTCCCACGGCAGCCGCGTCGCCGGGGCCTTGTTGGCGCCGCGCGCGGCGCCTGGCGGTTCGCTCCAGCGCACCAGCGGGGCGGCGTCGGCCACCACGGTCAAGTCCCAGGCGGCCAAGTCGCGGCCATTGCGCCGCACCGTCAGCCGCCCGCTGTCGTTCAGATCGGCATCGGCCTGAAAACTCCCGGCATCGACGGCGGGGAACGCCAGTTCGGCGGCGTCCAGCGTCAGTGCGGGCGCGCCGCTGCCGCCTGACAGGCTGACGGTTAGGTGCGATCCGGCAGGCAACGAGACCGCCCCGCCCTGCGGGCGTAGAAACAGCGGCGGCAGACCGGTGTAGCCGGGCGGCGTGATCCAGGCTTGCAATTCGCTGGCGGCGGTGGCGGCCGCAGGGCCGAAATGCGGCAGTGCGGCACGCAGCAGGCGCGACGGGGTTTCCGGCCCGGCAATGCCCAGACAGGCGGCCAGCGCCACCAGCAACCCGGCGCGCAGCGCCCTGGGGTCGCGGGCGGCAAGGCCGGGGCGCGGCAAACCGAGGCGCAAACCGGCGAGTTGCGCCACCGCGCGCGCCATATGTGCCCGCCACAGCGCCTCCGCGCCAGGCAGCGCCGGGCGGTCGGCCAGCACCGATAGCGGGCGATGCCGCAGCCCGGAATCCTGCTCCAGCCGCCGGTCGGCGGCCTCCGAACTCGGCAGCCGCACGCCGCGCAGCCCGCGCCACAGCAGCACCGCCACCGCGAGCAGCGCCGCCGCCAGCAGGCCCGCGTGCAACAGCGGCGGCAGGCGGCGCGGCAGATCGAGCAGCGCCACGCAAACCGACAGCCCCACAACGCCGAACGGCGGCCACAGCGCGGGCCATACTTGTTCGAACAGCAACGCGGCGCGCGCCAGCAGGCGCAGGCGGCGCAAGCGCTGCAACAGCCGGTGCGGCCCGATGCCGGTGAGCGGGCCGGTCATGCTGGTCTGGTCAGTCGAGGAAGGCTGGAATGCTCTCGCCGCGCCATAGTTCGTCCGGCTCCT
Source organism: Rhodospirillales bacterium (assembly GCA_025359905.1). Taxonomy (GTDB): domain Bacteria; phylum Pseudomonadota; class Alphaproteobacteria; order Acetobacterales; family Acetobacteraceae; genus CAIPHQ01. The sequence goes on along the minus strand of JANYDF010000045.1, from coordinate 28,901 downwards.
GCCGTGCCCGGATCGTGGCCCAGCGCGATCCGTCGACCAATGCAATTGGGGCGAGCGGGCGCGCGTTGTAGGTGCTGCTCATCACAGCGCCGTAAGCCCCGGCATCCAAGATCGCCACCCGGTCACCCGACTGCAACGCGGGCAGCGCGCGCGCCTTGGCAAAGGTGTCGCCGCTTTCGCACACCGGGCCGACGATATCGACCTTCGACACCGGGCCAACCGCATTGCCGGCGGCCAGCGGCACGATGGCGTGCCACGCGTCGTACATCGCCGGGCGCACCAGATCGTTCATCGCCGCGTCCAGCACCACGAACCGCTCATCGCCCTTGGTCAGCACCACGCTGGCCAGCAGCACGCCGGCCGGGCCGATCAGCCAGCGGCCGGGTTCGATCATCAGTTGCACGTCCAGGCCCGCGAACGCCGCGCGCAGCGCCCCGGCGAACGCGGCGGGCGACAGGCCCGGCGTGTCGCGGTAGCCGATGCCGAGACCGCCGCCGCAATCGACGCGGGTGACGCGCTGCCCGGCGGCGCGCAGGGTTCGCACCAAGTCGGCGGCGCGGGCGTAGGCGGCACGATACGGGGCCAGCGAGAGAATTTGGCTGCCGATATGCAGCGCGATGCCAACCGGCTCGACGCCCGGCAGGCTGGCGGCGTGGGCGTACAGCGCGGCGGCATCGTCGTACGGAATGCCGAATTTATTCTCAGCCTTGCCGGTGGTGATCTTGGCGTGGGTGCCCGCGTCCACATCCGGGTTGATCCGCAGCGCCACCTTCGCCGTGACGCCGAGCGCCGGCGCGACCGCCGAGATCATCGCCAGTTCGGCCGGGCTCTCCACGTTCAACTGCCCAACGCCCGCTTCCAGGGCGGCGCGAATTTCCGCCACCGTCTTGCCGACGCCGGAGAACACGATGTGGCTGGCGGCAATGCCGGCGCGCAGCGCGCGGCGCAGTTCGCCGATGCTGACCACGTCCGCCCCCGCCCCGCCGCCAGCGAAAATCCGCAGCACGGCCAGATGGTCGTTGGCTTTCACCGCGTAGTGGATTTGCACATTCAGCCCGGCGAGCGCCGCCGTCAGATCGGCCAAGCGGCGGCGCATGGTGCCCGCGCCGTACACCCACACCGGGGTGCCGAGCGCGTCGGCGATGGCGTTCAGCGGCACGTCCTCCAGCACCAGCCCATCCATCGCGTGCATCGCGAGGTGCGGGCGGGCGGCAATCAGGTCGGCGACGGACGGGTCGGGTTCGCTGGAGTCCAGCAGTGCGGGAGATGCCATCGCGGCAGACTACGGGAGCGGCGCTTTGTGCTCAACCGGGAGCTTGATTGCCCGGCTGCCTGCACGCCAACCGTGTTCCAACGCGCGGCGCTGGTGCATACTCGGAGTGAACGCACAGCCACCAAGCGGGGCCTTCATGGCGCACGGGCAGATCACGAAGGCTATCCGGCGCTTGCCATGTCCCGCCGTATTGCTTGTTCTGGCGATGCCCCCTGCGTTGGCCGCAGGTGCGGCGTTCGATGCGCCGCTATCGGTGCAAACCGTGCCGCCGCGTTCCGATACAGATCCGAATGGGCAGTTGCGCTGCACCCGTTACGCCGGCCTGATGGTGCGCGAAACCGGCACCGAATCGCCAGCGCCGGGCGCGGCCAGCCTGATCGAGGGCGCCACGAAACCCGGCACCTGCCCGGCGGCGCTGCCGGGCAACGCCAAGCCATTGCCGACCGAGGACTATTTTCTGGCGGGCCGCAAGGGTCCGTTCCTGGTGTTCGAGGAAGCCGACCCGTTCGGCGTGTTCACCTTCATGGTGCTGGACGCCGCCACTGGCCAAGTGCTGTTCAGCGACAGCCACGACGGCCGGGGCTTCAGCGCCGTCACCGTCGAAAAAGACACGCTGCGCCTGTCCTACACGCGCGGGGTGAAGGCCGATTGCTCGCTGCTGGAAAACCCCGCCGCCTGCTGGCCCCGCGTGCAACTACCGCCCGGAGTGGCCAGCCAGAAGCCGCCCGTCGAAGCCTGCGCCGCCGCCTACCGCACAGGCACCGCGCCGCCGAACGACCCGAGCATCGTGCTGTATCCGGCCGAGGCCGCGATCCCGAGGACCGGCGCGCCGGTGACGCAAGCGCGCGGCGCGCTTGGTTGCGCACCGATGCCGTAGTCAGCCATGCAACATCAAGAAGTCGCGTACCGTGACAATCTTGGCGCCCTCGAAGCGTCCAAGCGCCAGGATGTCGCGTTTGTCGCCTGAAACAAGGAAATCTGCCGCTCCGGCCGCCGCAAGCGCCAACAAATTATTATCGTCCGGATCGGGCGATACCGTCACGGGCGGGCAGTGCTCGATCACGACAGCAAGGCCGCGCAGTTCATTAACCAAGCGCCCAGCAAGTGCTGGGGCCAGTCGTTCGCGGATCTTTGGATATCGCGTCACCCGCATCAACTCATCGAGTTGTGCTGGCGAGGTCAGCAAATCGAACCGCCCGTGACGCCAAAGCGCGATGAGCCGGGCGGGCAACGACGTTTCAACCAGCAACGCGCTCATCAGAACGTTGGTGTCGGCAACCAGCCGCACCCGTTATCCGGCCTTGGCGGCGGCCTGCTGCCGTGCGGCGGCCACCGCTTCGCCGAGCAGCGCTTCGACGCCGCCTTCCGGCACATCGGCGAACTTGCCGCGCGCTTCGGCTATGGTTTGGTCGAACACGCGCCACTTGACCGCGTCCTCGATGAATTTGGACAGGCTACCCTTTTTCATACCGCGCTGGTCCAGGAACCGGCGCACCGACGTGTCGGTGTCCTTGGAGACCGACACGGTCCAGCGGGTTGTCGAGCCGTCGGGCATTTGCTCCTCCGCAAAGCGCTCATTCGAATGTTACCACGGACACCGGCGGCCCGCGCTGGAATTCCTGGCGCTATGGCCCGCCCGCCGCCGCCACGTACCAATCCAAAATCTGCCGCCCCTGCCAGAACACCACGTCGTCACGCGCCGCCATGTGCGCGAGCAGGCGTTCGAAGGCGGCGATGCGGTGCGGCGTGCCGCTGATGTAAGGATGCACCGCGAGGCCCATCACCTTGGCGCCCTGGGTGCCCGACTCCTGATACAGCCGCTCGAACTGGGCGATGGTGCGGTCGAACAATTCGTCGGCGCGATGGTGCTGGATCATCATCATCGGGATGTCGTTGAGTTCGACGCTGTACGGCATGGTCAGCAGCGGGCCATGCGCGGTGCGGATCGGGCAGGGCAGGTCGTCCACCACCCAATCGGCGCAGTATTTGATGCCCGCCTCGGCCAGCAGGTCGGGTGTCTCCAGCGTCTCGGTCAGGCCCGGCGCCAGCCAGCCGACCGGATCGTGGCCCCCCGCCAAGCGCAACGCGGCGATGGCGTCGCGGATCATGGCGCGCTGATCGTCCACCTTGTGCGTCGCCATTTGGTGATAGCCGTGCACCATGAATTCCCATCCGGCCTCGCGGCAGGCGTCCGTCACGCGCGGATAGGCGGCGGGCACGGCACCGTTGATCGACAGCGTGGGCGAAATATTGTGCCGGTCGAGCGCCGCCTTCAGCCGCCAGAAGCCAACGCGCATCCCATATTCGTGCCACGCCCAGTTCGGCAGATCGGGCAGCGGGGCGATGCCTTGCGGCGCGGTCAGCACTTGGCGCGGCATCGGGCTGCCAATGTCCCAGCGCTCGATATTGACCACAAGATACACCGCCAGCCGCTTGCCGTCTGGCAAGGCCAGCTTCGGGCGGTCGATGCTGGCGAGGTAATCAAGCCGTTGATGCGGCTGCATTGCTTGGGTCATGCCGCGTCGAATTTCACGGCGGTGGTGTTGGCCCCGCACAGCAGCACCGCCACCCGCTCGCCGGGGGCGGGCACGTACCGCCCGGACAGCAGGGCCGCGAAGGCGCACGCGCCGCCCGGTTCGGCGACGACGCGCAGCCCGTCCCACAGGGCCAATTGCGCGGCACGGATGGCGTCGTCGCTGACCAGCACCGCCGTTGCCACGTAGCGCTGGGCAATCGGGAACATCAACGGGCCGACCTGCTTGGGCGCGAGGCTGTCCGCCGCGATGCCGCCGCCGGGCGCGTCCACTGGCATGCCCGCCGCCAGCGCCATGTGCAGCGACGGGGCCAGTTCCGGTTCGACCGCGACCACCTTCACCCGCCCGGCGAACCACGCCGCCATGCCGCCGATGAGGCCGCCGCCGCCGACCGCGACCAGCACCGTGTCGATATCCGGCGCGTCCTGTTCCAATTCCAGCCCGGCCGTGCCTTGGCCAAGCATGGTTTCCGGCTGGTCGTAGGCGTGGATTTGCAGCGCCCCGGTGCGCGCGGCGTAGTCCTCGCTGGCCGCCAGGGCCTGCGGGTACCGCTCGCCGCCCACCACAAGCTCCGCCCCGTAGCTGCGGATGCGGTCGATTTTGGCCTGCGAGGCGATCGCGGGCACATAAATGGCCGCTTTCGCGCCAAGCCGCTGGGCAGCGAACGCCACCGCTGCACCGTGGTTGCCGCCCGAGGCCGCCACCACGCCCGACTTGGGCACGGCGCGGGTCAGCATATTGGCAAACGCGCCGCGCGCCTTGAACGAGCCGGTGTGTTGCAGGAATTCCAGCTTGAAGCGCACTGCGCCGAACGCCGCGCCGAAATCCCGCCCCTCGGCGGCGAGCAGCGGCGTGTGGCGCACATACGGGCGGATGATGGGTTCGATGGCGGCGATGGCTGCGCGGTCGATCATGTCAATATGCCGGATAGGGTCGGGGATACGTAATCTCATTGGCCGGGCCGGGCGGCGTGGGCGAGGCTTTCTTGCCGCACGCCGACAGCGCCAAGGGCACGACCAGCAGCGCGGCCAGCAGCAGCGCCCGGCTCATTGCAATGCCGCCAGCCAGCGCGCGGCCTGCTCGGCCACCCGCAGCGGGGCGGTGCCGCCGTAGCTGAGCCGCGAGGCGACCGAGGCTTCCACGGTCAGCACCGAGAAAATGTCCGCCGTGATGCCGCTTTCCTCGGCCTGCATCTCGGCCAGCGTCAGCCCGGCCAGATCGATGCCTTTGGCCTCGGCCTTGGCGACCAGACGGCCGGTCACATGGTGCGCGGTGCGGAACGGCAGTTTCAGCGTGCGCACCAGCCAGTCCGCCAGATCGGTCGCGGTGGCGAAGCCCGATCCGGCGAATTCGCGCATCCGCGCGGTATCCGGCGACAGGTCGCGCACCATGCCGGCGGTGGCGGCCAGCGATAGCGCCCAGGCGTCGGCGGTTTCGAACACCGGGGGTTTATCCTCCTGCATGTCCTTGGCGTAGGTCAGCGCGAGGCCCTTCATCACCGTCAGCAATGCGATCAACGCGCCGTTGATCCGCCCGGTCTTGGCGCGCACCAGCTCGGCAGCGTCCGGGTTGCGCTTCTGCGGCATGATCGAACTGCCGGTGGTGAAGGCGTCCGACAGCCGGATGAAGCGGTACGGAGCGCTGCACCAGATCACGATCTCCTCGGCCAGCCGCGACAGATGCATCGCCGAGATCGCGGCGGCGGCGAGGAATTCCAGCGCGTAATCGCGGTCGGCCACTGCATCCAGCGAGTTGGCCATCGGCCGGTCGAAGCCGAGCGCACGGGCGGTCATGTGGCGATCAATCGGGAACGAGGTGCCGGCCAACGCGGCGGCACCGAGTGGCGATTCGTTCATCCGGCGGCGGCAGTCGGCCAAGCGGCCGCGGTCGCGGCTCAGCATTTCCACGTACGCGAGGAAGTGATGGCCGAGCGTGACCGGCTGGGCGGTTTGCAGATGGGTGAAGCCGGGCAGCGGATCGGCAGCGTGGGCTGCGGCACGGGTGGCCAGCGCGCGCATGGTGTCGGCAAGTTGCGCGTCGATCCCGTCGATGGCGTCGCGCACCCACAGGCGGAAATCGGTCGCCACCTGATCGTTGCGGCTGCGCGCGGTGTGCAGCCGCTTGCCCGCCTCGCCGACCCGCTCGGTCAGCCGGGCCTCGATGTTCATGTGGATGTCTTCCAGCGCCACCGCGAACGGAAAGCGGCCAGACTCGATCTCAGCAGCGATCTCCTCTAGACCGCGCGCGATGTCGCCCTCATCTGAAGGCTGGATGATGCCGCAATGGGCGAGCATCGCCGCGTGGGCGAGGGAACCGGCAATGTCCTGCCGCCACAGCCGCTGGTCGAACCCGATGGAGGCGTTGATCTCCTGCATCACCGCTGCGGGACCGGCGGCAAAGCGGCCGCCCCATTGCTGGTTGGCGGAAACTGCGGCGTTGGGCGTGTGCGGGGCGTCGGTCAACGGGAGCGATCCATCATGCTGATAGCGAAGCGCCGGTTCATCGTGGCAGGCGCGGCCATTATGGCGGCGGGGACGGTAGCGGCGGCGGCGGCGATCCGCAAACCGGCGCCGGTGATCTTTACCCCGGTGAGCGACCCGAACGTCGAAAAAGCCACGCTACAAAACGCCAGCACGCTGGAATCGACCGTTCCGGCGCACCCGGTGACGGCGTTCAGCTTCATCGACGCCGCCGGGGCCGAACACAGCATCGCCGACTACGCCGGGCGCGGCGTGGTGGTGAATTTCTGGGCAACCTGGTGCCCGCCCTGCGTCGCCGAGCTGCCCGCCCTGGCGCGGATGGCCGGGATGCTGGCCGCCGAGGGCATCGCCGTGCTGGCCCTGTCGGTGGACCGGGGCGGCACGGAAAAAGTGAAAGGCTATTTCCGCGACAACGCGATCAGCGGCCTGGAGGTGCTGGCCGACCCAAAAAGCGTGGCGGCCCGGGCGCTGAACACGCGCGGGGTGCCGACCACCATCATCATCGACCGCGCCGGGCGGGAAACGGCGCGGCTGGAAGGCCCGGCAGATTGGGCGGGGCACGATCTGGTGCAGGCGGTGCGGCGGCTGACTGCCTGACGGCGCGCCGATCGCGGCCACTCCCGCGCCTTGCGAGGCCGGGGGCGCACCCGTATGGTCCGGCGGCGCCGAAACGGCTCCACTTCCTGGCAGGACCGCATGCCCGTCTTCATTAAAGACCAGCGCCGCGTACTCTTTATTCACGTACCAAAGACCGGTGGCACATCGGTTGAGTTCTTCTTCGAGAAAAACGGCTGGCACACCTCATTCATCGATCGCGGCGGCGACGGCTCGCTGGTCTCCGTCATGAAGTGCTCGCCGCAGCATTTGCACGGCGCACAATTGCAAACCATTTTCCGTTTGCGCGGCTTTGACTATATTTTCATGACGGTCCGCCATCCGGTGGACCGCTTGGTGTCCGAGTACCGGATGCGCGCGGTGATGCAGGAAAAGATTCAGGACATCGACACCTGGATCGCTGACGTGTTTGCCAAATATCCTGGCAACAATTTCATGATCGACAACCACATTCGCCCACAATCGGAATTCTGGCTGCCTGGGTGCGAGGTTTACCGCCAGGAAGATGGCTTTGGCGAACAATGGGTCAGTCTGCTGAGCCAAAGGGCCCGCATCGCGTTCGACCATCGCGCCGTCGAGGTGGCCATGCGGTTCCCCAATGTAGCGCAGCAGCAGCCAAGCGCGGAAAGCCTGCGCCGCATTCACCAATTCTACGCCAAGGATTTCGAGCAGTTCGGCTACGCTGTGCCAGCCGACGCCTGAACCGGATGACGGCATTGCTGCAATGAGTATAACCCGATTGTCGAGGGACTGACCCATGCCAGCCGCTGAACACCCCGCTGGTGCTGGCACTGCTGATCCAGCGATCACGCTGACCACGCTTGCGCATATTCAACATGTCGGCGACGTCCGCAAACCCGCCCCGGACCGCGTGGGCAAGCCCGGCAGCGCACGCTGGATCGAAGGTTTCGCCATTGCCGTGACCGGCGGCAGCCTGCCCGGCCTCGCATATCGCGGCATCCGCCAGGACGGCAGCCTGACGGACTGGGTCGAGGACGGGGGTTATTGCGGCACCCGCGGCAAGCGCGCGCCGCTGATCGGCGTTTGCATCCGCACCGGCGAATCCGGGCAGGATGTTTCGTACGCAGCCAGCTTCGTCGACGGTTCTACCGCCGGGCCGATGCCTGCCGGAGAGCTCTGCCGCGCCGCCAGCGGCGCGGCGCTGGAAAGCATTCAGGTGTTGGTTACGGCGCGCGCTGCCGCCCGCCCTGCGCCTTGGGCCGCGCGCACACTGCTGTTCTGCACCTCGTATGTCGGCCCCGGCCTTGGCGCGCGCGACACTTGGGCGGTGCGGTACAGCATTTGGCGCCAAGCGCTGAAGCAGTCGGGGCTGCGGCACGATCAGGTGCTCATTATCGACGACGCTTCGCAATCCAGGCCAGACTGGACCGATGTGGACTTCATCGCCGAGGGCACCCGGCTGACCTCGGCGGCCCCCACGGCGATGTACCGCTTCGACAAACGCATGGGGCGGCGCGGCGTGTCTGACTTTCCCGGCTGGGTGCGCTCGTTCTTTTTCGCCGCGCGCTACGCCGAGGCCAATGGATTCGAAAAGCTCGTGCATCTGGAATCCGACGCGTTCGTGATTTCAGAGAAGATGCAAGACTACATCAACAATCTCACGGATGGCTGGACAGCGCCGTACTGCAACCGGTACCGCCGCCCGGAAAGCGCCATTCAGATTATCGCGGGCAGCGGATTGTCCCTCTACCGCGCGTTCGCCAGCCGCGATATCGAATCGCTGGCGGGCAAAGTGATCGAAAAGGAATTGCCGCTCACGCATGTCGAGTCCGGGTTCCGTGGCGACCGCTTCCGCGAGTTTATCGATCATGTGCCGCACGATGCCGATTGGTCGGCGCAAACGGCGCCGCGCCCCGGCACGCCGGACGATGAATTCTACTGGTGGCTGCAACCGGCCGGCGAAACCGCCAAAGCGATTGCCGCAGCGGCGCCAGCTCCAGCCCCGGCCCCAGCCCCAGCCGCCTCAGCCCCGGCCGCAGGACCAAAACCGGCACCGGCTACCGATCAGGAAATCGCCGGCGCCGCCCCCCCAGCAATCGAAAAGCAATTCAGCGCCGTGCAGCAAACAGGAAGCAGCGTGACTGGACTTACCCTCGTCGAACAGGAACCACGCATCGGCCAATCGTTGCAAGAGCTCGTTCGGGAACGGCAGTTCACCGATTATTTTCCGCTCGACGACGCGGCCGACCTCGGCCGGTCAATGCCGTTCGTGCCGCAGCCGCCGGAACCTGGCATTGGCCCGTTCGGGCAGTACATGGTGAATCCGGCATTCCGCCGCTACCGGGCCGATGCCGTGGCGGCCTACCAGTTCGACAACGTGCATGTGATCGGCACAGACGGCGTCGTAGTTCTGAACGGCGGCGTGTTGCGCGACACACTGGCCTATCTCAATCACTGGCTGCCGGACTCCAATGTCGAGTCGTTCCGCCGCAGCGAATTTCTGCGGTTGCGCCAAGCCATGCCGGTCGTCAGCTTCGCCGGCGAAGGCCGCTATTTGATCGGCTTCACCGGCGCGTGGCGCAACCATAGCCACTGGGTCGCCCAATGCCTGCCCAAGCTGTTCGCTTTCACCATGTTGCGCCGCCGGTTCCGCGACCTGAAAGTGGTGCTGCCGCCGCTGGAAGCCGGCTCGCCGCAGCAGCGCACGCTGGATTTGCTGGGTATCGGCGCGGGAGCGGTGGCCACGCTGCCACCCAATGCGGTAACCGGTTTCAGTTCGGCGCTGGTGCTGCCCGATCTGGATATCTGGAGCGTGCCGCCATTCACCGCCCAAGCGGCCGAACAACTGGTCAGTTGCCTTCCGAAGCCGAAGGCCGATGCGCCTCCGCTGCCAGAGCGCCTGTATTTGCATCGCGCCGCAAAAGGCCGCGAAGTTACCAATTTCGCCGCCGTGCAGGCGTTGGTGGAACGCTATGGATTCACCGTGACGGCCTTGGAATCCAGCGATTTCGCCGTGCAGGTGGCGGCGATGCAGGCAGCAAAATTCGTCATCGGCGAGCATGACCCGCTGCTGTCCAACATCCTGTTTTGCCGTGAGGGAACGCGCGCGCTCGAACTGTTCAATCCGTTCAGCGTGCAACCGGCGTTCTGGAGTTTGGCGTCGATCAGGGGGGTGGAGTACGGCTACGTGACCGGTAGCCACAGCCCGGCCAAGGATCGGCCAGAGCCGAATTGGAACGCGGCCTACGAACTGCCGCTCGACAAACTGGAAGCCGCCATTCAAGCGCTGCTGCAAGACGACAGCGTGCCAGCGGCCAGACCCGCGCCACCAGCGCCACCAGCGCCACCAGCGCGGGCAGCCGTGCCGCCAGCCGCCGCGCCGGTCCAAGCCCCGCCCCCGGTCCAAGCCCTGCCCGCCGTACAGGCTGCACCGCCGCCGGCGCCCGTCACTGCCCTGGCAGCAGCACCCGAAGCTGCGGCGCCAGCCGAGCCGGTCTTGGCCGGGGCGGCAATCAACGGGCTGATGGAACCGATCTTTGACCTGACCGCCGATCTCGGCAGCTTCGGCCGCTCGGTGCAAAACCAGCGCATCTTGCTGTTCGCCGCTGCCCTGCCGCCCGCGCAATTGCCCATCCACCGGCAAGGCGGCGTCAAGCCGGAATTCGTGGCCGAGCATATGCACTATCCGGCCCCCACCGGCGTGCACGCCTATGCGGTCGGCAACGCGACGGTGTGGGGCAATGGGCTGATCTCGTCGGGCAATCAGTTCGTCGCACCTTGGGACTGCATTCCGGGCTATTTCCGCGCCAATCTGCGCGCGGGCGGCCAGCCGCTGCCGCCCATCCAGTCCGGCGCGCTGAAGCTGGAAAACCCGGAAACCCTGGCGCTCGACTATCCAGTCGCCTGCGCGCTGCACCCGAATCTCGTCTACGGTCACTTCCTGCTGGAAATGCTGCCCCGGCTGTATGTGCTGTCGGTGCTGCGCCAGTTCGGCGCGGATTTCCCGCTGCTGCTGTCCAGCCGGGTGGCGCCGTGGGTGAAGGATTTCGTCAAACTGCTGCACCCGGACGAGCGGATCGTGTGGTACGACGCGGCCAAGCAGCGGGTGACGGCGCCCAGTGTGATCTTGCCGTCGATGATGCACACCGACCACAATTTCCATCCGGCGATCAATCTGATGATCGCCGATCTGATCAAGGCAGCCGAGCAGGGGGCGGCCAAGCACGGGGCAGCCGGATCGGGTGACGCGCCGGGACCGGAGCGGATTTTTCTGTCGCGCGCCAAGTTCGGCGAGGACCGCATCGAGAACGAGACCGAGGTCGAGCAGGTGATGGCGGATTTCGGGTTCGCCGTCGTCCGGCCGCACGAATTGTCCCCGGTGGCGCAAATCCGGCTGTTCGCCGGGGCCAAGATCGTGGCCGGCGAATTCGGCTCGGCCCTGCACAACACGATCTTCTCGCCGCCCGGCACACAGGTGATCGCGGTCAATTTCTTCAACCACTATCAAAGCGCCATTGCACGGGTGCGCCGCCAGCGCATCGCATTTGTGCCGCCGGAAGACGGCACTTTCCGGCACTGGCGGCTCACCGCCAATCTGCCGCGCAAGTTCCGCGCCGATCTGGCAATCCTGCGCCGCACGACGCAGGAAATGCTGGCCAACCTGGGCTAGCCGCCGAGCAGGGCTGTCCGCACCGCCTCCGGCGAACCGGCGGCGCGGATGGCGGCGGCCACCGCGCGGTCGCGCAGCCGCCGCGTGCCAGCCGCGAGCAGCGCCAGATGCGCCGCGTGATCGCCGGGCGGGCTGAGCAGTACGTACAGTAAATCGACCGGCCGGCCATCGATCGCGGCGAATTCCACCGGGCGGGCAAGTTGGACGAAAAATCCGGCCGGGAGTGCTAGTTGCGGCACTTGCGCGTGAGGAACGGCGATGCCTTCGCCGATGCCGGTCGAGCCCAGCGCCTCGCGCGCCGCCAACGCCGACGCGATGGCAGCGGCCGGGACGCCCAGCACCGGGCCAATCCGGGCGGCGATCTCTTGCAACAGGCGCGGCTTGTCACCGCCGCGCAAACCGGCAAACACATGCGCGGGCTTGATCAACTCATCGAGCGTCATCGGAAACGCATCACTCCTGCACGGCCAGCCGGTAGCCGACGCCGGTTTCGGTCAAAATGTGGCGCGGCTGCTCGGGGGCGGTTTCGAGCTTCTGCCGCACCTGGCGCACATACACGCGCAGTTGCTGCACATCGCCCCCGGCGCCCCAAAGCTGGCCGAGGATGTAACGGTGCGTCAGCACTTTGCCCGCGTGTTTCACCAGCAAGACCAGAATATCGTATTCGCGCGGCGACAAATGCACCTTCTGGCCGCCCGCCATGACCACCCGGTGCACCAGATCGACCGAGAGATCGCCGCTGCGGAACACCGGGGCGGCACCTTCCTGCTGCAAGCGATGGCGCAACGCGGCGCGTAGCCGGGCCATCAATTCGGCCATACCGAATGGTTTGGTCACATAATCGTCGGCCCCCAGGTCGAGCGCCGCCACCTTGGCGCGCTCATCCTCGCGCGAGGTCAGCACCACGATGGGAACGGCGGAGGTTTGGCGCAGCCGGGCGATCACCGCCATGCCGTCCAGATCGGGCAAGCCGAGGTCGAGCAGCACCACATCGACGCCGCCTTGCGCCACCAAGTCAATCACGTCCTCGCCGGTCGCGGCTTCCAGCGTACGGAAGGACTGCGCGGCGAGGCTGGTGCGCAGCAGCCGCCGGATGGCCGGTTCGTCGTCGGCGATCAGCACCGTGGCCGCATTGGTCATAGCGCCGCTAACCATCACGGGGCTGCGGAAAGATGAAGGTGAACACCGCCCCGGTTTGCCCGGTGCGATTGCCCGCCTCGATCCGTCCGCCCATCGCCTCGACAAAGCCGCGCGCGATGGCCAGCCCCAGGCCGGTCCCGGCGCGCTGCCGGTCACCGGCGTGCACGCGGTAGAATTTCTCGAAAATGCGCGCCAGCGCCGCCGAAGGAATGCCGGGGCCTTCGTCGAGCACCTGCAAGCGCACCTCACGGCTCGCGGTCTCGACCCAGGCGCGCACCGTCACCAGGCTGCCCGCCGGGGCGTATTTGGCGGCGTTGTCCAGCACATTGAACAGCGCCTGTTCGAACAGCACCACATCCAGATCGAGCAGCGGCAGCCCTGCGGCGATATCCACCTCCAGCCGGTGCGCCGCCAGCACTTTGCCCGCGCGGGCCAAGGCGCTGCCCACCACCTCGCCCAAATCCGCCGCCTCGCGCTTCGGGCTGAGGGCGCCCGCTTCGAGGCGCGTCATATCGAGCAGGTTGGCCACGAAGCGGCCGAGCCGCTCGGCTTCCTCCTGAATGGTCCGCAGCAAATCGCGCTTGCCCGCCGCATCGAGCAGCGCGTCGTAGCTCTCCAGGCTGCTGGCCGCGCCCAGAATGGAGGCCAACGGCGTGCGCAGATCGTGCGACAGCGAGGTGAGCAGCGCCGAGCGCAGCCGCTCGGTTTCTGCCACCATGCGGGCGCGGTCGATATCCTCGGCCAGCGTGATGCGCTCCACCGACACTGCCGCCTGATCGCCGAGTGCGTCGAGCAAACGGCGCTGATCGGGGGTCAACAGCGGGCCGGGCCGGTCGCTCTCGATGCCCATCACCGCCACTTTGCCGCGCCCGGTGCGCAGCGGCAGGAACAGCCGCCGCGCGCCGGGCAGCGTGTCCGACCCGCGCCCGGCCGGGCGGTCGTGCTGCCAGGACCAGCGGGCGGCGGCGATGTCAGACCCGTCCAGGCTGTCCTCCGGCGGATAGCCGGCGCGCACCGCGACGCTGTCGCCATCGGGCAGCAGCATGACCACACGCAGCTTCAGCATCGCCGCCACCTGGTACACGGTAGCCCACAGCAGATCGTCCAGCGTGCCGAGGGCGGCGAGCTTGCGGCTGAACTGGTACAGATCGTCCGTGGTACGCGCGCGGATCAGCGCCGCATCCGCCTGGGCGCGCACCGAGGCGGCCAGATTGCTGGCGATCACGGCGGCGATCAGGAAACACGCCAGCACCAGCACGTTTTCCGGGTCAGCGATGGTGAAGGTGTAGATCGGCGGCAGGAAGAAGAAATTGTACGCCAGCACGCTGAGCAGGCTGGCATAGAGCGACGGCCACAGCCCCCAGGTGGCGGCGCAGGCCAGCACTGCCGTCAGGAACACCAGCGAAATCGCCGGGGCGGCCAGCACTTGTTGCAGCGCCAACCCAACCCCGACCGCCGCCGCCACCAGCGCCACCCCACCGCCATATGGGGTAAAGCGAAACGCCGGGCGCGGCGGCTTGGGGCGCGGCGCCCCGGTCTCGTCCTCCGCCTGCATCGCGCCGAGCACGTGGATCGGCAGGTCGCCCGCCCCGGCGATCAGTTTCTGCGTCACCGTCGGCAGCAGCCGCCAGCCAATGCGGCGCGGGTTGCCGATAACGATATGGGTGAAATTATGCGCGCGCGCGTAGGCCAGAATATCCTCGGCCACGTCGCGGCCCGGAATGGTGACCGCCTGCGCGCCCAGCGTTTCGGCGAGCCGCAGCGTCTCGGCAATCCGGTCGCGCGCCGCCTCGGACAGCCGCAGCGTGCGGGCGGTTTCCACATGCAGCGCCGTCCACGGCACCCGCAGCCGTTCGGCCATGCGCCGCGCATAGCGCACCAGCGCCGGGCCTGCGGTGCGCCGCGTGACGCACACCAGTACGCGGTCGCCGGCCGGCCACGGCCCGGCGATCGCGTGCAACTGCATGTGGTCGAGCAACTGCGCATCGACCCGTTGCGCGGTGCGGCGCAGCGCCAGTTCGCGCAGCGCGGTTAGGTTGCCGGGCGAGAAATAATGCTCCTGCGCCCGCGCCGCCGTGTCTGGCACATACACCTTGCCGTCGCGCAGGCGTTGCAGCAGGTCGCCGGGCGACAGGTCGATCACCTCGATATCGTCGGCGGCGTCCAGCACCGAATCGGGCACCGTCTCGCGCACCCGGATGCCGGTGATGCGCGCCACCACGTCGTTGAGGCTTTCCAGGTGCTGAATGTTCAGCGTGCTGTAAACGTCGATCCCGGCGGCCAGCAGTTCCTCGACGTCCAGATAGCGCTTCGGATGGCGGCTGCCGGGCGCATTGCTGTGCGCCAGTTCATCGACCAGCGCCAAGCCCGGCTTGCGCGCCAGCAGCGCGTCGAGATCCATTTCCTCTAGCGTGACGCCTTTATAGGCGATGCGTTTGCCCGGCAGGGTTTCCAGCCCCGCCAGCAGCGCCTGGGTTTCGGCGCGGCCGTGGGTTTCCACCACGCCCGCCACCACATCCGCACCGTCCTGCCGCCGCACCTGGGCGGAGGCGAGCATTTCGTAGGTTTTGCCCACGCCGGGCGCCGCACCGAGAAAGATTTTCAGCCGCCCGCGGCCGTTCTCCCGAGCGGCCGCTTTCAGCAAGGCTTCCGGCGATGGCCTGCCGTCACGCGGGTCCATGCGGTCCCAGCCGTTTCATGGCGCGGCCGCATCGAGGGCCAGATTGACCGCCAGCACATTGACATGCGGCTCGCCGAACACGCCGAGCCAACGCGGCGCAGAGTGCGCGGCGATGATGGCGCTCACCTTGTCCCGGCTCAAGCCGCGCGCCTGGGCCAAGCGCTGCACCTGAAACGCGGCGGCGGCGGGCGAGATATCCGGGTCCAGCCCGCTGGCCGAGGTGGTCACCAGGTCGCCCGGCACCGGAACGCCCGGATTTTCGGCTTGCAAATTGGCGATATCGCCGCTCACCCGGTCCACCAGCGCCTTGGACGCCGGGCCGAGGTTGGACCCCGCCGAGTTGTCCGCCGCGTACGGGGTTGGCACGGTTTTGGACGCATCGTTCGGGTCCGGCTCGCTGGTCGCCGACGGGCGCGGATGCAGGTATTTCGCGGCGGTGAAATTCTGGCCGATCAGCGCAGAACCGATCACCGTGCCATCGCGTTCGATCTTACTGCCCTGGGCTTGCCAGGGAAACACGGCCTGAGCGATGCCGGTAATCGCCATCGGATACAGAATGCCGGTGAGCACGGAGAACCCGATCAGCATCACCAGCGCGGGGCGAATGTGTCTGAGCATGCGGAGGCCTCCTTCTTACGCCAAGCCAACGGCGGTGACGAACAAATCGATCAGCTTGATCCCGGCGAACGGTGCGGCGATGCCGCCGAGACCGTAGATCAGCAGATTGCGGCGCAGCAGTACTGCCGCCCCAACCGGCCGATACGCCACGCCCTTCAGCGATAGCGGAATGAGAGCGACGATTATCAGCGCGTTGAAGATGATCGCCGACAGGATCGCACTTTCCGGCGAGGCCAGCCGCATCACGTTCAGCGCGCCGAGTTGCGGGTAGAACGCTAAGAACATCGCCGGGATGATGGCGAAATATTTCGCCACGTCGTTGGCGATGGAAAATGTGGTCAGCGCGCCGCGCGTCATCAACAGTTGTTTGCCGATCTCGACGATTTCGATGAGCTTGGTCGGATCGCTGTCCAGATCGACCATGTTGCCCGCCTCGCGCGCCGCCACGGTGCCGGTGTTCATCGCCACGCCAACATCGGCCTGCGCCAGCGCGGGTGCGTCGTTGATGCCGTCGCCGCACATCGCCACCAGCTTGCCCTGCGCCTGTTCGGCACGGATCAGCGCGAGTTTCGCCTCGGGGGTTGCCTGTGCCAGAAAATCGTCCACCCCCGCCTCGGCGGCAATCGCTGCCGCAGTCAGCGCGTTGTCGCCGGTGATCATCACGGTGCGGATGCCCATGCGGCGCAACTCGGCGAAGCGTTCACGGATGCCGCCCTTCACCACGTCTTTCAGATGGATCACGCCGAGCAGCCGCTTGCCGTCCGCCACCGCCAGTGGCGTGCCGCCGGACTTTGCGATCCGGTCGGCCATCACGCGCAAATCTCGCTCGCCCGGCGATCCCGCAGCCCCGGTATAGGCAATCACCGCGTCCACCGCGCCTTTGCGGATCGAGCGGCCCGCCATGTCCACGCCGCTCATCCGGGTCAGCGCGCTGAACTTGATGAACTGCGCGTGCAGCGCCGCCATGTCGCGGCCGCGCATGGCGTAGCGGTCTTTCGCCAGCACGACGATGGAGCGGCCTTCCGGCGTCTCGTCGGACAGCGAGGCCAGTTGCGCCGCGTCGGCCAGATCGCGTTCGTTGATGCCCGGCATTGGCAGAAACTCGCTCGCCTGCCGGTCGCCGATGGTGATGGTGCCGGTCTTGTCGAGCAGCAGCGTATCCACATCGCCCGCTGCTTCCACCGCGCGGCCCGACATGGCCAGCACGTTGAAGCGCACCAGCCGGTCCATGCCCGCGATGCCGATGGCCGACAGAAGTGCCCCGATGGTGGTGGGGATCAGCGTGACGAACAATGCGACCAGCACCAGCACTGAAATCTTCCCACCCGCATAGGCGGCGAAGCTGGGGATGGTGGCGACGGCGAACACGAAGATGATCGTCATCCCGGCCAGCAGAATATTCAGCGCGATTTCGTTCGGTGTTTTCTGTCGGCTGGCGCCTTCGACCAGCGAAATCATTCGGTCGAGAAAGGTCGATCCGGGGTTCGCGGTAATACGCACCTTGATCCAGTCCGACATCACCTGCGTGCCGCCGGTCACCGCCGAGCGGTCGCCACCGGCCTCACGGATCACCGGGGCCGATTCACCGGTGATGGCGGCTTCGTTGACCGAGGCGACGCCTTCGATCACTTCGCCGTCGCCGGGGATGATCTCACCGGCTTGCACCATCACCACATCGCCCTGGCGCAGCGCGGTGCCGGGCACGTCCTCGCTGCGGCCATCGGGCAATAGTCGCCGCGCGGTGGCTTCGCTTTTCGCGCGCCGCAAGCTGGCGGCCTGCGCCTTGCCGCGCCCTTCGGCGACGGCTTCGGCAAAGTTGGCGAACAGCACGGTGAACCACAGCCAAATGTTGATTTGCAGCGCGAAGCCGATGTGCGGCGCGCCCGTGATGATGTCGCGGACAAACAGCACCGTCGTGAGACTGGACACGACGGCGACGACGAACATCACCGGGTTGCGCCACAGCATCCGCGGGTCGAGCTTGACGAAGGACTGGCCGATGGCGGGCAGCAGGATGTTCGTGTCGAGCATCGCCGTGGCACGGCGTGCCGCACCGGCCGGGGCCGGCGTGTTCAGAGTGGTCATGCCGATGATCCTAGTAGAGGGTGCCAGCGTTCAGCGCGAAATGCTCGGCGATCGGTCCCAGCGCGAGCGCCGGAAAGAATGTCAGGCCGCCGACGATCAAGATCACGCCGATCACCAGGCCGACGAACAGCGGGCCATTGGTGGGAAACGTGCCCGATGACGGCGGCACCGCTTTCTTCGCCGCCATCGATCCGGCAATCGCCAGCACCGGTATGATGACGAAGAAGCGGCCGACGATCATGTCGATGCCCAGCGTGGTGTTCCAGAACGGCGTGTTGGCGGACAGCCCGGCGAACGCGCTGCCGTTGTTGCCGGCACCGGAGACATAGGCGTACAGCGCCTCGGTAAAGCCATGCGGCCCGCTGGCAGAAATCGCACTCGCCGGGCCGGGCAGCACCACCGCCAGCGCGGTGAAGCCGAGCATCGCCATCGGCAGGCACAGGATGGCCAGCATGGTGAGCTTCACCTCGCGCGCCTCTATCTTCTTGCCCAGATACTCTGGCGTGCGGCCCACCATCAGCCCGGCGACAAAGACGGCGACGATAGCGAACAGCAGGAAGCCGTATAGTCCCGAGCCGACGCCGCCGAAGATGATTTCGCCCAGCATGATATTGATCAACGGCACCATGCCGCCGAGCGGCAGGAAGCTTTCGATCATCGCATTGACCGCGCCGCACGAGGCGTCGGTGGTAACGGTGCTGAACAACGCGGTTTGCGCGATGCCGAAGCGCAGTTCCTTGCCCTCCATGTTGCCGAGCGAGGGGTCCATGCCCAAGGCGACCAGCGCCGGATTACCGTGGCTCTCCGACCAGTACAGCACCAGCACACCGGCCAGGAACAGCAGCGCCATCGCGCCAAAGATCGCCCAGCCTTGCCGCTCGTCGCGCACCGAACGCCCAAAGGTGTTGGTCAGTGCCGCGCCAAGCGAAAAGATGGCGATGATTTGCAGCATGTTGGTCAGCGCGCTCGGGTTTTCGAACGGGTGCGCCGAATTGGCGTTGAAGAAACCGCCGCCATTGGTGCCCAGCATCTTGATGGCTTCTTGCGACGCCACCGGACCGAGCGAAATGGTTTGTTTCGCGCCTTCCAGCGTCGTCGCCTGCATCGAACCAGCGAAGGTCTGCGGCACGCCCTGCCAAACGATCACCAGCGCGCCGATGATGCAGACCGGCAGCAGCATGTACAGCGTGATGCGGGTCATGTCGGCCCAGAAATTGCCGATGGTCTTGGCCGAGCGGCGGGCGAAGCCGCGCACCACCGCGAGGGCAATCGCAATACCAGCAGCGGCGGACAGGAAGTTCTGCACCGTCAGGCCAAGCATCTGTGACAGATGGCTCATGGTCGTCTCGCCGCCATAGCTCTGCCAGTTGGTGTTGGTCAGAAAGCTGACGGCGGTGTTGAACGCCAGATCGGCGCTGACCGGCCCCTGCCCGGCCGGGTTCAGCGGCAGCACGGCTTGCAGGCGCAAAATGGCATACAGCAGCGCGAAGCCGCCCACTTTGAACACCAGCATGGCCAGCGCATAGGTCAGCCAGGACTGCTCCTGCGCGGGATCGACACCAGCGGCGCGGTAAAACCCGCGCTCCAGCCAGCCAAGAACGGGGGTGAGCAAATGCCGCTCACCGTTGCCGACGCGCAGCATATAGCCGCCCAGCGGTCGGGTCAGCGCGAGCACAATCACCGCCGCGACGGCGATTTGGATCCATCCGTTCAGGGTCATGGCTAGAAGCGCTCCGGGCGGATCAATGCCAGCAGCAAGTAACCGAGCAGACCGGCGGTCACGATGCCGCCGAGGATCAGATCAAATGTCATAGCCGATCGCACCAAACGCTGTAGCCCAGACAAAGGGCGAACCAGCCCAGGCCAAGTGCGGCAAAGATTAGGTCAAGCATCACACGCCTCCTATCGGCAGCACCGACAGTGTCGGGCGCTGGCGATAGGAATGCGACAGGACGCCGCCCGCCGCCGCATAGGAAAACCATAGGCGCGGCCGGACGATGGTCAGGTCACAGTTTCGTCAGGGATGGCTGGACCCGTCGTCCACCAGCACCGCCATCAGCAGCGCATCCCCGGTGCCGCGATTGACCCAGGCGTGGTTGGTGCCACGCTGCACCACCACGTCGAACGGCTTCAGATCGCGTTCTTCCTTGTCCAGCACCAGGGTAATCTGGCCAGACAGCAGGATGATGTAGTCGGTGGTCGGCGAGCGGTGCATCGCCGGATGGCGGCTGGTGTCGGGCTGCAAGTGCCCGCCATTCATGCCGGCGAACCAATCCGCCGCCGCCTTGGTGCGCTCTTCGATGGTCAAATGCGCCGTTTCGGATTCGGGGGCGATCTGGAAGAAGCGGAACAGCGTGCCGCCGGGCGGCGGTTCCAGCTTGTCGGACAGCGCGCCGTGGTCGATGCCGTCGGTGTGGTTCACCTGCCCGCGCCCGGTGATCCATAGTTCCGTCAGAACGGTGATGGTGTTGTCGGCCATACCGTCGATGGCGACGCCGGATTTGCCATTTTCGTCATTGGCCGTGACGATACGGCGCACTTGTTTCAGCATGGTTTGCTCCCATTGACTTATTGCACTGGCAGGCTATCCGCCGCGATGGGCAGCAACAACGCGGCCCGGCACGCCGCGTGCTTTGCAATTTGCGCACGCTGCCCGGGAGCTCGCCCATGTCCGCTACTTTCGACGATCCAACGCTGGACGCCTTCGCCACGGCTGGGCTGGTGTTGCTCGGCATTCCCACCGATCCGGCGTGGCAGGCCAGCATTCGCGCCAATCTGCGGGTCTCGTTCGCCATGGCGGCCCTGGTGACCGGGTTCAGCCTGCCCGATGACGCCGACCAAGCGCCGGTGTTTGCCGCGTGATGCCTAATCCCTGGGCAACCGCTGCCGCCACCGCCCGCGCCGTCGCCAGCGGCGCCAGCACCGCCACCGACGTCACCGAAGCAGCGCTGGCCCGCATCGGCAAACTGAACCCGGTGCTGAACGCTTTCACCGCAGTCACCGCCACGCGCGCCCGCGCGCAAGCCGCCGCCGTCGATGCCGCACCGGTGAAAGGCGCGCTTGCCGGGGTGCCGTTCGCGGTGAAAAACCTGTTCGATGTGGCGGGCATTCCCACGCTGGCCGGCAGCAAGATCAACCGCGACCATCCGCCCGCCAGCGCTGACGCCACATTGATCGCCCGGCTGGAGGCCGCCGGGGCGGTGCTGCTCGGCGCGTTGAACATGGGCGAATACGCCTACGACTTCACCGGCGAGAACATCCACGACGGCGCCTCGCGCAATCCGCACGATCTGTCGCGGATGACTGGCGGTTCGTCCGGCGGCTCCGGCGGCGCCGTGGCGGGTGGGCTGGTGCCGCTGTCGCTGGGTTCGGATACCAATGGTTCCATCCGGGTGCCATCCAGCTTCTGCGGGCTGTTTGGGCTGAAGCCGACCTATGGCAGGCTGACCCGCGCGGGCAGTTTTCCGTTCGTCGCCAGCCTCGACCATCTCGGCCCGCTGGCGCGCAGCCCCGAGGATCTGGCGCTGAGCTACGACGCCATGACCGGCTTCGACGCCGCCGACCCGGCATGCCAAGACATCGCCGCCGAAGCCACGCTGCCGCTGCTCGGCCAGGGAGCGAACGGGCTGCGCGTGGCGGTATTGGGCGGGCATTTCCAGCGCGGCGCCAGCCCGGAGGCGCTGGCGGCGTTGCACGCAATCGCCAAAGCGTTGAATGCGGCCCGCACCGTCGAGTTGCCGGAAGCGGCGCGCGCCCGGGCGGCGGCCTACATCATCACCGCCAGCGAGGGTGCTGCGCTGCATCTGGAGCGATTGCGCGCCCGCGCCGCCGATTTCGATCCCGCCGTGCGCGACCGCCTGCTCGCAGGCGCGCTGATCCCGGCCGCCGCCGTGGTGCAGGCGCAGAAATTCCGCCGCTGGTATCGCGATCAGGTGCTGGCGCTATTCGAAACCGCCGATGTGCTGCTTGCCCCGGCCACGCCGACCACCGCCCCCAAGCTTGGCCAGCAAACCTTCCTGCTGGATGGCGTCGAGGTGCCGCTGCGGCCCAATATCGGCGTGTTCACTCAGCCGATTTCGTTTATCGGACTGCCGGTGGTGGCTGTACCGGTGACGCCGCCGGGCGGTTTGCCGATTGCGGTGCAGGTGATCGCCGCCCCGTGGCGCGAGAGCGTGGCGCTGCGAGTGGCCGCCGAACTGGAACGCCTGGGCGCGGCCGCGGCGCCGCGCCCGGTATTGGAGGACTGACGTGCAGATCGATATTCCCGAGGTGAAGGCCGAGGTCGAAGCCGCCTTCGCCGCTTACGAACACGTGCTGATGACCAACGACGTCGACGGCTTGACCGCGATGTTCTGGGACAGCGAACAAACCATTCGCTACGGCGGCGCGGAAAACCTGTACGGCGCGTCCGAAATCGCCGCCTTCCGCGCCGGCCGCTCGCCGGTGAATTTAACCCGCACGCTGGCCCGCACCGTCATCACCACGTTCGGGCGCGACTACGCCACCGCCAGCACGCTGTTTCACCGCGAGTCAGCACCGGGCAAGATCGGCCGTCAGATGCAAACCTGGGTGCGCTTCCCCGCAGGCTGGCGCGTGGTGGCGGCGCATGTCAGCGTGATCGCGGAGCCGTAGCCCTACGGCGATTGCACCCGCTTCTCCGCATTGCTGCGCATAAACATATCGTACAGCGCGATCACCCGCCGCCCCTCCTCGCCGGTCAGGATCTGCTGCGGCTCGCGCCCGGCCAGCACGTCGAGGAAATGCTTGGTCGAGCGCGGGAACGAATTGGCCCAGTCGCTATCGATATTGTGGAAGCTGCGCACCTCGCCGCCGCGATACAGCGTCAGCACCGGTTCATCGAGCATCCGGTCCGAGCAGCGGGTCACGGTCAGGATGCCCTCCTCGCCCTGAATCTCGAAGCGTTCGGCGTCGGCGTAGTAATCGGTGCGCAACGTCATGTTCAGCGCGAGCGACACATCCCACATGCCGTGCACCGGCGGGTTCTGGTGGCGCCAAGTCAGCGTGGCGGGCGCGTCGTAGATGCCGGCCGGGGATTCGGTGCGCTCGATGCAGGCATAGCCGTCGCGCACGTCGCCGAACAGCCACAGCGCGACGGCCATCATGTGGTGGCCGTGGTCGAACACCATCGGCCCGCCGCGCCCCTCGGCGGCCAGCGCGTGCCGCCAGACGCTGGAGGCGGGCGGCACGTGCCACGCCTGCGAGCGGTCGGCCATCACCACTTTCATGCGCAAGTGCAGCGGCTTGCCGATGGCGCCGTCGCGCAGCAGGTCGCGGGCGCGCATCAGCGGCGGATAAAACACAAAATTCTCGAACAGCTTTAACCGCCGCCCAGCGGCGTGCGAGGCCGCGATCATGCGGTCGCATTCCGGCAGCGTCATCGCCATCGGCTTCTGCACGCTGACATGGGCACCTGCGGCCAGGGCGGCAACCGTCATCGCCTCATGCACCGGATGCGGCGTCAGGATTTCGATCAGGTCGAGATCCCAGGTGAGCATTTCGGCGAAACTGGCGGTCGCGCGCGCCTCGGGGTGCTCGGCGGCACGCTGGGCCAGCAGCGCCGGATCGGCCTCGCATAGTGCTGCGATCTCGGCTTCGGGGTGGCCGGCATAGCCGCGCACATTCAAATCGAACACCCGGCCAAGTCCCACGAAGCCCACGCGCAGTTTCCGCGCCATTGCCGTTCCCCCGTTTTGCCGGGGAGTCTGGCGGCAACAGCGCCGCCGTCAAGCGGTGGTTAGCGCACCCCGTCGGGCCACAGCACCACGCGGATGGTCTGCATGATGATCAGCAGATCGAACATCACGGAAAAGTTCTTCACGTAATATAAATCGTAGCTGAGCTTGGACCGCGCATCGTCGAGCGACGCACCGTACGGATAGTTCACCTGGGCCCAACCGGTCAGCCCGGCCTTCACCACATGGCGCTCGGCATACAGCGGCAGTTGCTCGATCAGGCCGGCGACGAATTCCGGCCGCTCCGGGCGGGGGCCCACGAACGACATGTCGCCGGACAGGATGTTGAGCAATTGCGGCAATTCATCGAGCCGGGTGCGGCGCAGGAAGTTACCGATGCGGGTGATGCGCGGATCGGCTTTCGCCGCCCACACCGCGCCGTGCCGCTCGGCGTCCACCCGCATGGTGCGCAGCTTCATGATGCGGAACACCTGCCCGCCGCGCGTCACCCGCGCTTGGCGGTACAGCACCGGGCCGCGATCGCCGAGCTTCACCGCCAAGGCGGCGGCCAGCAGGAACGGGCTGCTCAACAGCAGCACGGTGGCGCTGACCACGATGTCCAGCAGCCGCTTCAACCCCCGGTCGATCAGCCCGAAGGTGAAGCCGTCGGCATACAGCAGCCAGCTCAATTCCAGCCGCTTGATGTCGATGCGATGGATTTCGCGCTCCAGGAACGTCAGGTACTCGGTGACCGGGAAGCCAGCGGTACGGCAGGCCAGCAGCAACTGCACCGGCATGCCGCGCCGTTCGTCCAGCGCCACCACGATCTCATCGGCGCCGAAACTGCGGGCGACGGACAGATAGCTGCCGGAAGCTGGGATGATGTGGTTGCCAGGCTCCGCCGCCAACCGCTCGTCAATGAGGCCCGCGGCATTGTCCACGGCGAAGGCAATGTCGTAGTTCAGCGCGCGGCCTTCGTTGCGCAGCAACCAGACCAAATCCCAAGCCTGCTTACCGGCGCCGACAATCAGCACGCGGCGATGAAAAATCTGGCGATGGCGCAGAAGTGAGAAGCTTGCCCGTGCCGCCAGCCCGGCAGCGCAGCATCCCAGCGCCGTGGCCGGAATGAGCGGCAGCGGCAGCACGCCGAACATCGGCAGCACCGCCACCATGGCCCAGGCCAGCAGGGCACCCAGCCCAGCCGCCAACGGAACCCGGGAACTGGAGCGGCCAAGGTTCATCAACGCGTCGCGGCGATGCAACCCGAGCGCGTAAAGGAATAGGACGTACCCGGCCGGGACCAGCAGCAACGCCAGCGGGTCCACGCTTGGTCCGCTCAGCACTGTGGCGGCCAGCCACACCACGACGGCCAATCCGCCGTCCAGCAATAACAATGCGGTCCCGGCGCCGATTGGCGGCCGTGGCGGGATCGCGGTCGAATCGGACGGCGTTCGTTTGGGCTGCTCAGGTTCCATAAGAACACTTCCGTCCCGCGCAGGCACGGCAAAGGAGCTTGCCGTGCCGCTCGGAACCGGGCGGCACTATAACCGCGAATGCGCCGCCGCATACGCGCGCATGCGGTAGGCCAGACTAGACGGCAGCCGCCGCGAGCCACGCGCGCCAGCCGCCAAACCGGGTGATATCCGGCGCATCTGCAACGCCTGCGGCTTCGGTGAGGAAACCAAGGCACGGCCCGCCGTCCAGCGTCACTTGGCCAAAGCCAAGCGGCGGCGGCACCTGGGCAAGCAGCGCTCCGATCGAGGCGGTGGGCAACGCCCATACCTCTCCCGCAATCGCCGCCCCATCCGCCGCGCGCACCATGCCGGGGCGGTTGCCAAGCGCGTGCAGCCGGTACTGCGGCGCGGTCTGCGCCACCCGCAGCAAGCGGCCGCCGAGAGCGGTGACCTGCCCATTCAGCGGCAAGCCGGACATATGCGCGCCGATGCAGAACAGCGCGGTTTCGTCCGCCGCCAGCGCCGCCGGGGCTGCGGCAGGCGGCAGCGCGGCGCCAGTTGCCCCCACGGTGACGGCAAACTGACGGTGAATCATATCGGCCAGCGCCGCCAACCGGCCTTCCGACCACGCCGGGCCGACCAGCGTGACGCCAAACGGCAGCCCGTCCGCGCCAATCCCAGCCGGGACCGCGATGGCGGCGAGGTCGCACAGATTGACGAAATTGGTCCAGGTGCCGAGCCGCGAATTCACCCCGATGGGGTCCGCCGCCACCTCGGCCAGCGTCGGGCACGGCTGCGTGGTGGGCAGCAGCAACGCATCGCACGTGCGGAACAGTTCGGCGGCCACCCGCCGCGCCTTGGCCAGCAGGTGGAACGCGTCGAACGCGTCGACGGTTTTGCGCGCCAGTCCGCCTTCCAGAATCTTGCGCGTTACCGGGAAAACGATGCCGGGCCGGTTCTCCACCACCTCGCGCAGCGCCGCCGTCCGCTCGGCGACCCAGGGGCCATCGTACAGCAGGCGAGCAACCGCAAGGAACGTGGAGATGTCGGCGGTCTCGCCGGGGAACAACGCGGCGGCGGCGGCGTATGGGGCGGCCATCGGCCCCTCGACGGCGATACGCGCTACGCGCGGCGCGGCGGCGGCAGCCGGTTTGCGCAGATGCGCGAACGGGGCGGCGCGCGAATACACGTCCTCGGCATCGTACGCCGCCATCGCCTGCGCCACCGCCAGTGCGGTATCGACGCTGCCGGCAAAGATCGACACCGTGTCGATGGACCGGCACGCGGGCACCATGCCGCTGGCCGAAATGCTGCCGATGGTGGGCTTCAGCCCGACGATGTTGCCGAACGCGGCGGGCACCCGGCCCGAGCCTGCGGTGTCGGTGCCCAGCGCCACCGGCACAATCCCGGCTGCCACCGCCACCGCCGAGCCGGACGATGAGCCGCCCGGCACGCGCGACGCATCGAACACGTTGCGCGGCACGCCGTACGGCGAGCGCACGCCAACCAGTCCGGTGGCGAACTGGTCCAGATTGGTCTTGCCCAGCACCATCGCGCCCGCATCGAGCAGGCGCTGCACGCAGGTGGCGTTGCGGCTGGGCATGTAGCTGTATTCGGGGCATCCCGCCGTGGTCGGCAGCCCGGCGACGTCGATATTGTCTTTCACCGCAACCGCCACGCCCCATAGCGGACGGCCAAGCGGGCCCTCGGCCTCCAATTCAGCGGCGCGCGCCAGGAAGGCGGCATCCGGCACCCGGGTGATCCACAGCGCCGGATCGCCATGCGCGCGATCCGCCGCCAGTGCTGCCTGTGCCGCTGCCATCGGGGTCATGGGAAACCTCATCTTCGCTTGCCTTGGTGCTTGGCATGGCGAGCTCCGCATCGGCAAGCGCCCCGCCAGCACATGCGGCGGCTGTATGATTACAAAACGTGCTTATTGCCCATCAGGGCGGCGCGATTTGCCCGCTTTGCGGCTATCGGGCCGCCGTTTGCACCATCCGCAGGCGTGGCACACGCGTTGCTGTGGCTTTCACCAGATCGGCATCGCGGCCGGCGGATGGGGTGATAGCAATGACGCAGTACTCGGGCCTGACACGACGGACGCTTCTGCAAGGCGTGGGACTTGGCGGCGCGGCGCTGGCCGTTGGCAGCCAATTCCGCCCAGCCCCGGCCCGCGCGGGCGACCTGACCATCGGCTTCATCTATGTCGGCCCGAAGGACGATTACGGCTACAACCAGGCGCACGCCGAAGCCGCCGCCGTGCTGAAGACCATGCCGGGCGTGAAGATCGTCGAGGAAGAAAAAGTCCCCGAGACCGACGATGTCGAGAAGACCATGCAGAGCATGATCGAACTCGACGGTGCGTCGCTGCTGTTCCCGACCAGCTTCGGCTATTTCGACCCGTACATGCTGCGCATGGCGGCCAAGTATCCGAAAGTTCAGTTCCGCCATTGCGGCGGCCTGTGGAACAAGGCCAAGCACCCGATGAACACGGGCAGCTATTTCGGCTATATCGGCATGGGCCAGTTCCTCAACGGCATGGCGGCCGGCTACGCCTCCAAGTCGAAAAAGATTGGCTTCGTCGCCGCCAAGCCGATCCCGCAGGTGCTGCTGAACATCAACAGCTTCACGCTCGGCGCACGCATGGTGAACCCGGCGATCACCTGCCAGGCCATCTTCACCGGCGATTGGTCGATGCCGGTCAAGGAAGCCGAGGCTACCAACAGCCTCGCCGACCAGGGCGTGGACGTGGTGACCTGCCATGTCGATGGCCCGAAAGTGCTGGTGGAAACCGCCGAACGGCGCGGCATCTTCACCTGCGGCTACCACGCCAATCAGTCGGCGCTGGCGCCCAAGGGCTATCTGACCGGTGCGGAGTGGAACTGGATCACCGTCTACAAGTCGTTCCTGGCCGGCATGACCGGCAATACGCCGCTGCCGAACTTCACCCGTGGCGGTCTGGCCGAAGGCTTCGTGAAGATGTCGCCGTACGGCGCTGGCGTGTCCGATGCCGCGCGCAAGCATATCGATTCGGTGAAGGCCGAGATCATGAAGGGCGGCTTCTCGGTCATCAAAGGCCCGCTGAAGGACAACAAGGGCAACACCGTGGTGCCAGCCGGCACCGCGTACCCCGAAACGGCCATCGAGCTCGAATCGCTGAACTATCTCGTCGAAGGCGTGATCGGCTCGTTGTCGTGAGTGCCGCCGCGCAGGGTGCAGCCGCCACGGCTCCGGCGCAGGCCGGACAGGTGGACCGCTTCTACCCTGCGCGGCGGTCTAGCCTCCGCCGTGATCGCGCTGCCGCTGCAAGGCGCGTGGCCGCCGCTGGTGCAGATCGCCATGGCGCTGGCAGGCATTGCCGCCGGAGCGGGCTGGATCGCCATCACCGGGCTGCTGCGCAGCAAGCGCGGCATCAATGAAACCGTGGTCAGTCTGGTGATGGCCTACATCGCCATCGCGCTGTTCAACCATCTGGTCGAAGGCCCGCTGCGCGACCCGGCCAGCCTGAACAAGCCGTCCACCTACAGCATCGGCGACGCCAACATGCTGGGCAAACTGCCCGGCACCGACCTGCACCCCGGCCTGCTGATCGGCATCGTCGCCTGCTGGGTATTGATCTCGCGCACCAGCCTGGGATTCGCCATGCGCGTGACCGGCGGCAATCTGCGCGCCGCCCAGTTGCAGGGCTTGCCAGTCGGG
>JANYDF010000084.1 GCA_025359905.1 Rhodospirillales bacterium | reverse complement strand
TCCGCGCCTTCGATGGTGACGGTGCCGCTTTCGTCACGGTCGAGCGCCTGGGTGGCGGCGGCGTTGAGCGCGTCGCTTTGAGCAGGATCGGGCAGCAGCATCTGGGTGCCGTCGCAGAGCAGCGTGGCGAGCACCACCGGGCGCTTGGCGGCGCGGGCTTCGGTGAGGGCCGTGAGGGTTTCGGGCGTCATGCCATCTTTTCCACGAACACCTTGAGCTTGCCGCCGCACGCCAGCCCGACTTCCCAGGCGCGCTCATGCGTCACGCCGAAATCGAGCAATTGCGGCACCCCGGTCTGCATGGTTTTGCGCGCGGCGTCGGCCACAGCACCCTCGATGCAGCCGCCGCTCACCGAACCGGCCATTTTGCCCGACGCGGTCACCGCCATGCGGCTGCCGGCCGGGCGCGGCGAACTGCCCCAGGTTTCCGTCACCGTCGCCAGCGCCACTTGCTCGCCCTCGGCGCGCCATTGGGCGGCGACGGACAGGATATCCTCAGCGGTGCTCATGCGGCATTCCTCCAACGATCCATCGCGCCGCGCGGCAGCGGGCGGGACAGGGTTTCCACCAGCGCGCGCAGGCTGGCCAGATTGTGCACGGTGCGGAATTCGTCCACATGCGGCAACATGGCGCGGATGCCTTGTGATTTGGGTTGGAAGCCATCCCAGCGCAACAGCGGGTTCAGCCAGACCAGCCGCGAGCAGGATTTGTGCAGCCGCTCCATGTTCTCGGCCAGCCCATGCGCGCCGTCGCGGTCCAGACCATCGGTCACCAGCAGCACCACGGCGCCTTGGCCCAGCACGCGGCGCGACCAGTCGCGGTTGAACCGCTCCACCGCCTCACCGATCCGGGTGCCGCCCGACCAGTCGGGCACTGCGTGGCTGACCATCTGGAAGGCGATTTCCGGGTCGCGGTGGCGCAACTGGCGGGTGATATTGGACAGCCGCGTGCCGAACAGGAACGTGCTGACATGGTCGCGGTCGTTGGCCACCGCGTGCAGAAAATGCAGCAATATCTGGGCGTAGCGGTTCATCGAGCCACTGATGTCGCACAGCACCACCAGCGGCGGCGGGCGGGTGACCTTGCGGGTGGCGGCAATTTGCAGAATTTCGCCGCCGGTGCGCATGCTGGCGCGAATGGTGGCGCGCAGATCGGTGTGCGGGCCAGACGGATCGGGGCGGCGGCGGCGGGTGCGCTTTTCGTCCAGCGGCAAGGTCAGCTTGCGGATTTCCGCCTTGGCGTTGGCGATCTCGGCGGCGCTCATCGCCTCGAAATCCATGGTTTGCAGCTTCTCGCTGTCCGACACGGTCAGCACCGCGTCGATCTCGATCTCCGCTTTTTCCGGCGGCTTCTGCTCACGCGGGGCCGCCAGCGCCTCGGACAGCCGCCGGCTGCCGGGCGGCGCTTTTTCCGGCGGCGCCGGGGTGCCGCCGAGCAATTCCAGCGCCTTGGCGGTCTTGGCTGCCTCAGGGTCGCGCCAGAACATGATGAAGGCCTGATGGAACAGGTCCTCGTGCTCGTGCCGGTGCACCATCGTGGTGCGCAGCGCGGTCCGCACCTGGGCACGGCTGCCGATATCCACCAGCGCCACCGCCTGCTGCGCCGCCAGCATGTCGGCGGGCCCCACCGGCAACCCGGCACGGCGCAGCAGGCGGGCGAAGTGCATGATGTTGAGGGGCAGGGCGCTATCGGTCATGAGCAGCACGCCGCTCCGCTCTGTTGTGCTCCAGTGACCGGCTGTGCTCCAGTGACCGGCTGTGCTCCAGTGACCGGCCCGCTCATTCGAACGGGTTCTTCGGCGCCGCCGCCGCCTTCGCCTCCGTCACCAGCTTCGCCGCCTCGGCGCCTTTGATTTTGGCGATATCATCCTGATATTTCAGCAAAACCCCGAGTGTTTCGTCCACCGCGCCAGCCGCCAGTTCGTGCTGGTTCAGATGGGTCAGCGCCGCCGCCCAGTCGATGGTCTCGGCGACACCCGGCAGCTTGAACAAATCCACCGTGCGCAGCCGCTGCACGAACGCCACGATCTCGGCCGACAGTTTGGCGCCGACGTTCGGGGCCTTGCGCGCCAGGATTTCGCGCTCGCGCCGGGCGTCGGGGTAATCCACCCAGTGATACAGGCACCGCCGGCGGATCGCGTCGTGCACTTCGCGGGTGCGGTTGGAGGTGATCACCACCACCGGCGGGGTTTTGGCGTGGATGGTGCCGTATTCCGGGATGGTGAGCTGGAAATCGGCCAGCACTTCCAGCAGGAACGCCTCGAACGGCTCATCGGCGCGGTCGAGTTCGTCGATCAGCAGCACGGCAGGCGGCTGGTCCGGGTCGATGGCGGACAGCAGCGGGCGGGCTTGCAGGAATTCGCGGGCGTAAATGTCCGACGACAGCGCGGTGCGGTCGGCCGCACCCGAGGCCTCGGCGATGCGGATCGCCATGAGCTGACGGGCGTGGTCCCATTCATAGGCCGCCGCCGATAGGTCTAGGCCATCATAACATTGCAAACGCACCAAACGGCGGTCGAGTCCGGCCGCCAGCACCTTGGCGATCTCGGTTTTGCCGGTGCCCGGCTCGCCTTCCAGGAACAGCGGCCGCTGCATCGCCAGTGCCAGATGCACCGTGGTAGACAGCGCGGTATCGGCCACATAGCCCCCCCCGGCGAGCAGGGCGGCGGTGTCGGCGACGGAGGAGGGGAGCACTACAGGTAACTTCCAAACATCATGATGAAGATGACCAAGCAGATTGCCCCGCCGAGCCAAAACACAATCGGCAGCCCGAACGGCTCGCGCGGCAGCAGATCGAGCAGGCCGATGCCGGGGGCGGCGGGCGTGGATTTGGGGGCCGGGATTGGGGCACTCTCGGCGGTGGCCACGGCAGCGGCGGCCGAGGGCGAGTCGGCGGCGGCGATGGCCACGACCGTCGAGACGAAGCGGTTGAAGAACGCGTCGGCCATCTGCTTGGCGGTGGCGTCGATCAGCCGCGCGCCAAGCTGGGCGATCTTGCCGCCAACCTGCGCCTTCACTTCATAGGTCAGGATGGTGTCCGTGCCGTCCTGCGACAGCCGCACCACCGCACCGCCCTTGGCGAACCCGGCAACGCCGCCCTGGCCCTCGCCTTCGATGCGGTAGGAATTCGGCGGATCGAGGTCGAGCAACTGCACCTTGCCGGAAAAGCGCGCCGAGATCGGCCCGATCTTCACCGCTGCACTGGCGACCAGTGCGCCGGTTTCCAGCTTTTCCAGCTTGTCGCAGCCGGGAATGCTGCTTTTCAGCACCTCGGTGTCGTTCAGCGCGTTCCACACCGTCTGGCGCGGCGCGGGAATACGCCGCTCGCCGGTCATGTCCATGAGCAAAAATCTCCGTTCCGCGCGCCCGATGTTACGGTCGGGCCAGTGCGGCGGCAATCCGCCCGCCGCATGGCACCCTGTCAAGACCGCCATTGGTCGAAAGCCGATTGCACGCGCTGGCGCACGCCGCATATCAGCGCGATGCACCCCGACCCGCGCGACGCCCCAATCTATATCGGCAGCGAGATATACCGTGCCTCGGCGTACGGACCCGGCCATCCGCTGGCGATCCCGCGCGTGTCGGCCTGCACCGACCTGATCCGCGCGATGGGCTGGCTGGAGGAACGGCGGTATCTGGAGTCGCCGATGGCGACGCTGGCGCAGATGCAGCGGTTTCACGACGGCGAATATCTGGCCGCCTTACAACGCGCCGAGGCACGCCAAGCGGTGGGGGCGGCCGACCGGGCGCGGTATCGCATCGGCGCGGACAGCAACCCGGTGTACCGCGAGATGTTCCGCCGCCCGGCCACCTCGGCGGGCGGCGCCATGCTGGGCGCGCGCCTGCTGGCCGAGGGCGGCGTGGTGCATTGCCCCGGCGGCGGCACTCATCACGGGCGGGCCGGGCAGGCCAGCGGGTTCTGCTATCTGAACGACCCGGTGCTGGCGCTGCTGACCTGGATCGATCGGGGGCTGGACAATCTGGTGTATCTCGATCTCGACGCGCATCACGGCGACGGGGTGCAGGACGCCTTCGCAGGCGACAAGCGCGTGCTGACCATCAGCATTCACGAGGCCGGGCGCTGGCCGTTCACCGGGGCGGCGCACGACCGGGCGGGCGGCTCGGCGCGCAATTTTCCGGTGCCGCCGGGGCTGAACGACAGCGAGCACCGCTGGCTGATGCAGCACGCGGTGCTGCCGCTGATCGCAGCACGCCGCCCGCAGGCGATTTTGCTGCAAACCGGGGCGGATAGCCTGGAGGAAGACCCGCTGGCCAAGCTGGCGCTGTCCAACAACGCCTATTTCGACGCCGTGGCGGCGGTGCGCCCGCTGGCGCCGCGCCTGCTGGTGGTGGGCGGCGGCGGCTATAATCCGTATACGGTGGGGCGGTGCTGGGCGGGAATTTGGGCGGTGCTGAATAACCTGCCGATTCCCCCGTCAGCCCCGCCTGCGGCGGAGACGGTACTGCGTAACCTGGTGTACAACCGTGCGGCGGGCCGCAATCCGCCGGAACATTGGTTCACCACGCTGCGCGATGCGCCGCGCGAGGGACCGGTGCGTGAGGATATCGTACGTTTGGCCGCCCAGGCCGTTGAGGAGTCGCCTGCATGACCCGCCGTCACCTGCTCGCATTGCTGGCCAGCGCGCCGATCTTGATCCCGGCGGCAGTGCGCGCCGCCTACACCGAGCCCACCGGGCCGCAGCCGGAACTGCCGAAGGAAAAGCTGATCGTGGTGACCCGCGACGGCACGCAGCATAATTTCAACGTCGAGATGGCGCTGACCGCCGGCCAGCAAACCACCGGGCTGATGTTCCGCACCAGCGTGCCAGCCGATGGCGGCATGCTGTTCGACTGGAGCCGCCCGCGCCAGTCGCAGATGTGGATGCGCAACACGGTCAGCAGCCTGGACATGCTGTTCATCGCCGAGGACGGCACCGTGAAGCACATCGCCGAGCGCACCGTGCCGTATAGCCTTGCGGTGATCGACAGCGTGGTGCCGGTGCGCGCCACGCTGGAACTGGCGGCCGGCACCGCCGAGAAGCTGGATATCCGCGTCGGTGACAAGGTGCTGAACAAAGTGTTCGGCAACGCGCCGTAGCGGCAGCCCAGCGCGCACGGCGCTTGCGCCGGGCGCGCGGCGCACCTAGGGTCCGGCGCAGGTTCGGGGCGTGGCGCAGCCTGGTAGCGCGCGTGTTTTGGGTACACGAGGCCGCCGGTTCGAGTCCGGCCGCCCCGACCATCGTTTGCTTGCCGTTCAGGAGTAGCCGTCATGGCCGCACGGGCC
>JANYDF010000016.1 GCA_025359905.1 Rhodospirillales bacterium | reverse complement strand
AAGGGGCAGCTTGTGTTGAGAAAATCGTCGAAGCTGGCGCACGCTGTCGCCGCCGAAGCGGCGGGGGCCAAGCTGGCGGCGCCGAGCGCCATCGCCACGTAGATCCCAAACTTTTTCATGCTCTGCCCTTCACCAAGGATGTTGCTGGCGCCTGCGACTCTTGCGCCGTCCATCTGCCCGGCCATCGGCTACCGCATTGATGCAGGTCAAAACTGGCCGTACTGGGTGGACCATTCGCTTGTTCGAAAGCCGCCCGTATTGCTGTTGCAAGGTGTGATCCGCAAAGCTCGGCCAGATCACGTTGGAAGTTTTCCACATGGATATCGGCGGACGGCGGCGCACCAATTGCTCATTTGCTAAGCTTGTGTGGCGGGACCCAATGGGAGGGCCCGCACGGTCTTCCCCAAACTCTGGCAAGCCCTCACACTTGGACGCGCAGCGCCAGCCTCAACCCATGTCTCGTTAGATCGCCCCTTATAGGTTCTGCGTCTGCGTGCATTATTCATGCAAGTCAGTCACTCATATCCTATATGATTAGAGGGAAATCGCAATGCCCAGCAACACTCGTCCCGCGCTTGAGCAGCAGGACCGCGACGATCCCCTCGCCGCCTTCCGTGACCGCTTCGCCCTGCCGGACGGCGTCATCTACCTGGATGGCAACTCGCTCGGCGCGCTGCCCCGCGCCACGCCCGCGCGGGTGGCGGAGGTTGTGGCTGCCGAATGGGGCACTGGGCTGATCCGCAGTTGGAACGCAGCCGGCTGGATCGACCTGCCAGCCCAAGTGGCGGGGCGGATTGCCACGTTGATCGGTGCCCCCACCGGCAGCGTGGCGGTGGGCGACTCGACCTCGGTCAACCTGTTCAAATTGCTCGGCGCGGCGCTGGCGCTGCGGCCGGATCGGCGGACCATTTTGACCGAGGCCGGCAATTTCCCCACCGATAGCTATATCGCACAGGGCTTGGCGGCGTTGCTTGCGCAAGGCCATAGCCTGCACGAGGCGGAAACGGACGCCATCCTGGCAGCGCTTGGGCCAGATGTGGCGGTACTGTTGCTGACCCATGTGAACTACCGCACCGGGGCCATGCACGATATGGCAGCGCTGACCGCAGCCGCACACGCCGCCGGCACCCTGGTGCTGTGGGATTTGGCGCACTCGGCCGGCGCGGTGCCGGTCGATCTGGCTGGCTGCGAAGCCGATTTCGCCGTCGGCTGCGGCTACAAATTCCTCAATGGCGGGCCGGGCGCGCCGTCGTTCCTATTCGCTGCACCCCGCCTGCACGCAGCGTTGCGCTTCCCGATCACCGGCTGGTTCGGCCACGCCGCCCCGTTCGCGTTCGACGCGGTTTGGCGCCCGGCAGACGGCATCGCCCGCGCCATGGCTGGCACCCCGCCAATCCTCAGTCTCGCGGCGTTGGAGGTTGGCGTCGCCTTGGCGCAGGAAGCGCCGATGAATTTGGTGCGCGAAAAGGCGCTGCGGCTTGGATCACTTTTCAGCGAGCTGCTGGCCGAACATTGCGGTGCGTTCGGGTTTCGGGTGCTGACCCCGGCCGATCCGGCGTTGCGCGGCAGTCAGTTCAGCATCGCGCATTCCGCAGCTTACCCGATCATGCAGGCGCTGATTGCCCACGGTGTCATCGGCGACGTTCGCATGCCCGACATTCTACGCTTCGGGCTGACACCACTAACGCTGCGCTACACCGACATCTGGGATGCGGTGCAGGTGCTGCGCACGGTCATGGCTGACGAGGTCTGGCGCGCTCCCGAATATCAGGTACGCCAGAAGGTGACGTAGCTACGCCACAGCCTTAACGTTGCCGGATTGCATTGCGGGAGACGGCGCATGAAGCGGCGCGTGATCGTTGGGGGCCTAGGCATTCTGCTCGTGTTCGGCTTGGGCCGGGCGGCGCAAGCCGATTCGATCGACGGTTCGTGGTGCCTCGACCCCGATCAGCGGTTGACAATCAATGGGCCAACTATCGTCACACCCGGCGGCACGCCGCTATGGGGCGACTATCAGCGGCACTATTTCAGCTATGTCGCCCCCAAAGGTGAGCCGCAGGCGGGCGAGACGGTGCAAATGCGCCTGTTGAACGAGGAGACGATGCAGCGGCGCGCCGGGGCCGCCGGTGCCGTCGAAACGTGGCACCGCTGCAGTCCGGCGACCAGCTAATACCGGCCTAGTGGCGCACCGACGCCCGGCCACCGCGCGGAAACGCCACAACATTGCCGCCGCGCGATGGCGCCGGTTTGGCCGGCGGATCCGGCCGGCGCATCGGCAGCGGCATCGGCGCGGCCGGCACGCGTGAGCGCGGCGGCGGGATATTGCGCACCCAAGCGGCATAGGCCGTCAGCGCCCGTTCCCGCTCGGCAGCTTTGCGGGCCTGGCGCAGATGCCGGGTCGCCCACCAGCGGCGCAGGTCGCGCTGAAAGAACAGCACGTAGCTTGCTGACCACATCAGAAAGGCGAGGCAGGCGAGAATGAAATTGAGCATTCCCTGTCCCTATCCCCCGGCTGCCCTCACCGGCTGCCCTCACCGGCCGGTCAAGATCCGGTCGACAAGTTGCCGCACAGTCGGGATGAAGCCATTGCCGTAGAACGGATCGAGCGCAAAGCGATAGCCGTTATGGCCGCTGAACATCAGGTTTTGGTCCATGACCTCATCGCTTTCCGAGTCATGGGCGACGTTTTGCAGCGTTTTCTGGATGCAGAAGCTGCGCGGGTCGGCCTTCTTGCCGTTGGTGAATTCCGGGCCTTCCTGCGACCAGTTGGAAAACTTGCACTGGCTGAGGCAGCCCATGCAGGCCACCTGATCGGACAGAATATCCCGGGCATTGTCCGGCGTGACGAAGATCAGCGTGTTGTCGGGCGTGCGTAGCGCCTCGGTATAACCAGCCGCTTCCCACTTACGCACGCGCAGCAGATCGGCCGGCGTCAGGTACGCCGGGCGGCGGCGCGGGCCCACGCCGTATTCGGCGACGTGTTCGCCAATGATCTCGGTGGTATAGGCTACCTGCCGCTCGCTGCGGCTGCGCAGTTCCTGGATGAACGTGTTGTTGACCGCCGAGGAGTAGAACCCGGTCGGGCTAAAGCGATTGAGAAACACGTCGCCCGGCTTCAACGTCAGCAACTTACGCTTCCAGGCGTTGCCGATCGGGCTTTCCTGGGTCAGCAACGGACGGGTGCCGAACTGGAACGCGATAGGGCCGAGATCAGGATTGTCGATCCAATCCTCCCACTCCTCCAGCCACCACACGCCGCCAGCCATGATGATCGGCGTTTCGCCGAGGCCCAGGTCGCGCAGCACCTTGCGCAGCGCCAGCACGCGCTGCAACGGCGGCTCCGGCTTCTCCGGATTTTCGCTGTTGGACAGGCCGTTATGTCCACCCGCCAGCCAGGGGTCTTCGTACACCACACCGCCGAGCAAGTGCGCCGCCTTGTGATAGGCGCGCTTCCACAACGCGTTGAAGGCGCGGGCCGAAGAGACAATAGGGTAATAATGCACGTTGAATTTGGCGGCGATTTCGGACAGCCGGTACGGCATGCCGGCGCCGCATGTCAGCCCGTGAATGAGGCCCTTGGCCCCCTCCAGCACGCCGGTGATCACGCGTTCGGCAGCACCCATTTCCCATAGAATATTGGCGTGCACGCGGCCCTTGCCGCCCGCCAGATCGTGCGCCCGGCGCGCCTGGGCGATGCCGCCGGCAACGGCATAGTCGATGAGTTCCTCGTGCCGCTCGCGGCGAGTCCGGGCGCGATAGACCTGCGGAACAGGCACGCCGTTGCCGTCGTAGCTGTCAGCGTTGACCACGCTGATGGTGCCAGCGCCACCGCCTGCCGCCCAGTGACCAGCGGTGATCCCATTGGAAATGGCGACGCCCTTGCCGCCTTCGACGAGGGGAAGGACGTCGACGCCGCCCATGCGGATCGCGTTGATCGGCTTCATCGTGCTCTCCCCCGGCCCGCAGCACCACGCGCGGGCCAAGTCATCATAATGTAATACAAACTGTGGCCGTCCACACCCTGTTCGGTAAAAATCCGGGATGCGGACGGTTGCACAATTGCTTTAGTCGGTGGCGGAGTCGCGGTTGCGGCCTTCGCGGCCACCCTCACGCCCACCTTCACCACGGCTGCCGCCCTTCGGGCCGACCTTGTCGGTGATGTCTTCGCCAGTGGCCTGATCGACCACGCGCATCGACAGCTTCACCTTGCCGCGCTCGTCGTGGCCCAGCACTTTCACGCGCACGGCGTCGCCGACATTGACCACATCGGTGGTCTTGGCGACGCGGCCTTGGGTGAGTTCGCTGATGTGCACCAAGCCGTCGCGCGAGCCGAGGAAGTTCACGAACGCGCCGAAATCGGCGGTCTTGACCACCTTGCCGGTGTAGATGATGCCGATCTCCGGCTCCGCCACGATGCCGCGGATCCAGTCGATCGCCGCCTGCGCCTTCTCTGCCTCGGTGGAGGCGATCTTGATGGTGCCGTCGTCCTCGATGTCGATCTTGCAGCCTGTCTGCTCGACGATCTCGCGCATCACCATCATCAACGTGCCGAAGGAAAAGATCCGCGAGATCATCGGCACCGGCGGCAAGGTGATCCGCGAGATCGTCGAGCAGACAGGCTGCAAGATCGA
>JANYDF010000009.1 GCA_025359905.1 Rhodospirillales bacterium | reverse complement strand
GCGCACCGCCGCCGCACAGGCGGCATCCACCGCGTCGCCGATGCGGGCGGTGATGGCGTCGATCTCCGCTGCGGTGACGTTGTACGGCGGGGCAAGAATCACATGGTTGCCGTGCACGCCGTCGATGGTGCCGCCCATCGGGTAGATCGCCAGCCCGCGTTCGTAGGCGGCCTCGGCAATGCGCTCGTGCAGCTTCAGCCTGGGGTCGAACGCGGCTTTGCTGGCACGGTCGGCGACCAGTTCAAGCGCCCAGAACAGCCCGCGCCCGCGAATGTCGCCCACATGGGCGTGGTTGCCGAGCTGGTCGGTGAGTCCGGCGCAGAGCCGGCCGCCCATGGCGCGGACGTTTTCCAGCAAATTGTCCTCGCGGATCACCTGCTGCACCGCCAGCGCCGCCGCACAGGCCACCGGGTGCGCCTGATAGGTGTGGCCGTGCATGAACGCGCCGCTGCCCGCCCGCAGCGCTTCGATAATGCGCTTGCCGATCAGAATGCCGCCGATGGGCTGGTAGCCGCCGCCCAGGCCCTTGGCGACCAGTTGGATGTCGGGCGTGACACCTTCCTGTTCCCAGGCGTGCGTGGTGCCGCTGCGGCCCATGCCGCACATGATTTCATCGAGGATCAGCAGTGCGCCGTGCCGGTCGCAGATCTCGCGCATTAACTGGAAATAGCCGGGCAGCGCGGTCACGCAACCGGTGGTGGCGCCGACAATCGGCTCGGCGCAGAAGGCGATCACCCGGTCCGGGCCGAGGCGCTGGAACTCTGCTTCGAGCTCGCCGCCGAGTCGCTGCACGTAATCCGCGTCCGACTCGGCGGCGTCCTGGAAGCGGTAGGCAAAGCAGGGCGCGACATGGCT
Organism: Rhodospirillales bacterium; assembly: GCA_025359905.1. Classification (GTDB taxonomy): domain Bacteria; phylum Pseudomonadota; class Alphaproteobacteria; order Acetobacterales; family Acetobacteraceae; genus CAIPHQ01. Next base: position 46,218 of record JANYDF010000009.1, on the reverse strand, counting down.
GAACGCGGGCGAGAGCAGCGGCAGGAACATGGCGCGCCGCGCGATGTTGCCGCCAGCCGCCAGCGCGCCGAGCGTGTTGCCGTGATAGCTGAGCCGCCGCGCGATCACCTGGGTGCGCTGCGGCTGGCCGATTTCCACGAAATACTGCCGCGCCAGCTTCAGCGCCGCCTCCATCGCCTCGGACCCGGAGGAGATGAAATAGGCATGGCTCAGCCCGCCCGGCTCGCCGTCCAGCAGGGTTTCCGCCAGTTCCTCGGCGGCTGCATTGCTGAACAGCGCGGTGTGCGCGTAGGCGACCTTGCCGAGTTGTTCGGCGATGGCGGCGTTCACCCGCGCGTTGCCGTGGCCGAGGCAGGCGACGGCGGCGCCGCCCGATCCGTCGATGACGGCGTGGCCATCGGCTGCGTACAAATAGATGCCCTGCCCCCGCGCGGCGAGCGGCGGATCGGCGGCGAGCGAGCGGTGCAGGATGCGGCTCATCGGTTTGCAGGTCTCCCAAGGGCGCCGCAACTTGATAACGGAGCGTTGTGCGGCGCAACTACACTTGACGCACCGGCCCCCCAACGGTAGCTAGCCCGCGCCTTCCGGCGAGGCGGCTTGCCGGGGAATGCAAAGATGAGCAACGGCCCAAACGGTGACGGCAATTCTTTCGACGCGCGGTTGCGCGCAGCGAGAGACCGCCATGGGATGGACCCGGTGCCGGACGATGCGTCCAAATCGCCTTCCGCTCCCTCACTCTCGGCGATGGGCGTTGGGATGCGGGTGGGCGTTGAACTGCTGGCGACGCTGATGGTCGGCTTGGCCATCGGCTGGGCGCTGGACCGATGGCTGCATACCAGCCCGATCATGCTGGCACTGTTCGTGGTGCTGGGCGGTGGGGCCGGGGTGATGAATGTGTGGCGGCTGATGGCGCCGGGGCGAATGCCCGGCGGCAAATAGCCGGCTAGGCGAACCGGGCGGCAGCGCCCAGAGCGTAAAGGACGAGACCGTGGCGGCCGAAGCACACTCCATCGACGCCTTGGGCCAATTCAAGCTGCATACTGCGCTTGGCCCATTTGGCGCGTCCGTCAATTTCACCCAGTCGAACCTGATGATGGTGATCGCGGCCGGGCTGATCCTGGCGCTGCTGTATTTCGGCGCCAAGCCGCGCGCCGTGGTGCCGGGCCGCCTGCAGGCCGCCGCCGAACTGGCGTACGACTTTATCCATAAGATGTGCGTCGATCAGATCGGCGAGGAAGGCAGACGCTTCTTCCCGTTCGTGTTCACGCTGTTTTTCTTCGTGCTGTTCGGCAACCTGCTCGGCCTGCTGCCGTTCAGCTTCACCTACACCAGCCATATTGCGGTGACCGCAACGCTGGCGATTACCGTGATCGTGCTGGTGACGGTGGTGGCGCTTGCCATTCATGGCATGCACTTCTTCACCTATTTCTGGCCGAAGGGCACCCCGGTGGCGCTCGCCCCGATCATCATCCCGGTCGAGATCATCTCCTACCTGTCGCGTCCGGTAAGCCTGTCGATCCGGTTGTTCGCCAACATGGTGGCCGGCCACGTGATGTTCGAAGTGTTCGCCAGCTTCATGGTGATGATGGCAGGCGCCGGCGTTATCGGGTATTTCGGCGCCGCTGGCCCGCTTGCCTTGAACGTTGTGCTGATGGGCTTCGAACTGCTTGTCGCATTCCTGCAGGCCTACGTGTTCGCCGTGCTGACCTGCATCTACCTCCACGACGCGGTGCATCTGCACTAAGCGCCGGGTTCCGTTCCACCCACTAGCCAACACTCAACAAAAGGACTTCTCGCTATGGACGTCGCCGCCGCGAAGGCTATCGGAGCTGGCATTGCTGTTATCGCGCTTGCCGGTGTCGGCATCGGTATCGGCAACATCTTCTCGTCGCTGGTCACCAGCGTTGCCCGCAACCCGTCGGCCCGCGACCAAGTGTTCGGCCTGGGCATTCTCGGGTTCGCGCTGACGGAAGCGGTGGCGCTGTTCGCCCTGCTGATCGCCTTCTTGATCCTGTTCACCTAAGAGCCAGGAGCGGCGCCCAGATGGGCATTCGTTTGGGCCATGCTTCGGCTGGGCGCTGGGCCGGGCGTCAAATTCTGCGGCGCCGGTGGCAACTGGCCGCTAGCGCCGCAGTGCTGCTGATCACGGCTGCCCCGGCGTGGGCAGCCGAGGGGATGCCGCAGCTCGATTTCGCCAATAAGCTCACCACCGCGCAGGTGGTGTGGCTGGCAATCATTTTCGTCGCACTCTACCTGCTGCTGTCGCGCTGGGCGCTGCCGCAGGTGGCGAGCGTGCTGGAAATGCGCGCCACGTCCATCGCGGGCGACCTGGATGCGGCGCGCCGCGCCAAGTCCGAAGCCGATGCGGCGGTTGCCGAGCAAGCCAAGGCCACGCGTGAGGCGCACGCGTCCGCGCAGGCCGAAATCTCTGCCGCTGTCGCGACGTCCAAGGCAGCGGCTGATTCAGAGTCGGTAACCCTGAACGCCAAGCTCGACCAGCAGATCGCCGAGGCTGAGGAGCGGATTGCCCGCGCCCGCGCCGCTGCGATGGGGGCGCTGGAACAGGTGGCAACCGAGACCGCTCTGGAAGTGGTGTCACGCCTGACCGGCACCGCCATCGACGGCTCAACGGTCAATCGCGCGGTCGCGGCGGCGCTCGCCGCCCGCGCTTCGTAAGGAAACGGCGATGCAGGAAGAAAGCTTCTTCGCCGATCCGCGCACCTGGGTGGCGGTGGCCTTCGTGATCTTCGTGGTCGTGCTCGGCCCGAAGCTGTGGAAGGCGCTGGCCGGGATGCTCGACAAGCGTACCGAAACGGTGCGCGCCGAGTTGGCTGAAGCCGCACGCCTGCGCAAGGAAGCCGAGGCGATGCTGGCCGGCGCCAGCCGTCAGCGGGCCAATGCGCTGACCGAAGCCAAGGCGCTGCTGGAAGGCGCCAAGACGGAAGCAGCGCGGCTGGCCAAGGCGGCTGCCGAGGAAGCGGAAGCTTCGGCCCGGCGGCGGGAAAAGATGGCGATGGACCGCATCAGTGCGGCCGAGAAATCGGCGGTTGATTCGGTGCGCTTCGCAGCGGCCGAAATCGCCGCCCAGGCGGCGGAGCAGGCGATCCGCGAAGGCCTCAGCGCCGAAGCGGATGGTCAGTTGATCGACCGTGCCATCGGCGGATTGAACACGGCACTGGCGCCGCGCCGGGCTGCTTAACGTCTCGGCCGGATCGGCACATACATCGCCCGGAACGCGCAGCGTTCCGGGCGTTTTGCTGTTTGGCGGCCGTCTTGCGCCGGTCTTCACGAGATCTTTACCCGCTTCCCGGCGGAGTCGTGACGCGCGCCACAATCGGCGCGACGGTGCCGAGCGTAGTGACGGCATCGATCACGCCCGGCAAAAGGAGGCGGCTGCGATGCTTCTCTCTCACGCGACCGAATTATTATCGCACGCCCCCGGCCGCGCTGGGGCAATGCTGTTCCACGACGTTCCGGCCGACGAACTGGCGCGCGAGGATGCTTACGAGCAACGGCGCGGCGCGCTGGCGCAAGGTGCTACATGGCAAAGCTATCTGCGCCGCGTGCTGCCGGCGCTTGAGCAGCATTCCGCCGACGGCATGGCAAGCGCCTTGCTCGCCGCAGGACAGCATCCGCTGACCGCCCGCGCCCACGCAGCGACCATGCGTCGCCGGGCTATTGCGGCAGGCGATACGAACGGCGTTCAATTTTGGGGGGCGGTGACAGTAGCGCTGGAACCGGGGCCGGAGCGCCACGCGGGCGGCTAGGCCCTGGTGCGGCCGTGCAGCGTCAGAGCGTCAGGTAGATGGCGGTGGCCATGGATGCGGCCACAATGGCGTATTCGAACGCAACGAGCGCCAGCGGCTTCATGGCATATTGGCTGCGCACCAGGATGCGGGCCGAATTGCAGTTGGCGCGCGCGGCCAGGATCGCGGCCGGATGCGCAATCGGGCGGCGGACGGCGCCAGATGGGCGATGGGCCGATACGGCGCGCAGGGTGGAGGCTGAGTAGGTGGCCGTCGCGGCGTAGCTCATCGGTATTGGTCCTTCTCGTCGTGTCCGCTGGGTGGCGTTGCGCTGCGGACGAGGCGAAGGTGACCGGGCTGGCTGACGTGGAGCTGACGAAAACGGGTTTTGTGGGAAATTTTCCCACATATTTTTGTCGCGCCGATGGCCGCAATTTGGCGGCCGTGTGGCACACCGAACAATCGAGCGGCCGCCAGCGCAAGCGTCGTCAGCGCAAGCGGGCGTCAGTAGCCGAAAGCGATATACAGCAACGACCCGATGGTGCCCGCCAGCACGGCATATTCGAACGCCACCCAATAGGCCGGCTTGGCGGCATTTTGCGTCTGCACCACGAACCGGCGGCCGTAGCGCGCTGGGTCTGTCTCGTACGAGGCCACCGGCATGCGCCGCGCTGGGCGCTGCGGCGTGCCGTGCGGCCGGCTGTCAATCGTCCGGGGCGCTGGGGCGCTACGCATGGCTGCCACCATATGCGCCAGCGATCGGCCGGACTTGGGCAGCTTCGAAAAATCCCAACGAAATCATACCGGCACCCATTGCGCAATCTTATGTTCATCGCAGGGATTCTGGCCCCACGCCGTCATCACGTGACCAGATGACGTTAATGATAATTATACCAAGCCAGAACCCCTCAGCGTGATAGATTAATGATTAATGCCACACATCACGGAATCGTGATACCGCACCCGCGCATGGGCGGCACGCGCGGCTCGTGCGCCGCTACCCTTGCGTTTGTGACTGTCCCTGGCCGCCCGCCGCTGTGTCGGCCAGCGGGCGCCAATCGCGGAAGAACGCGGTGCCGATCTCGGCTGCCAGCATGATCAGGTCGCGCTGCACCCCGTCGAGGAAATGGTGCAATCCGTCGCTCACCAGGCTTTCCACCGGCCGCCCGGTCAGGCCCGCGCGCAGTTCCTCCACGCGCTCCAGCGCCGGCACCGTGCCGCGCAGCTTGTAGCGGCCACGCAACTGGCCCAGCAGCCATTCCATTTGCTCCACGCACAGCGCCACGCTGCGCGGAAACGCCATGTCGGTCAGCAGGAACGCCACCACGTCGGTTGGCGTAAAGCCCGGCTGGGCGACGCGGCGGAACGCGTGGTAGCCGGCGGCGGCGCGCAGCACCGAGAACCACTGCGTGAGCTCGGCCACCCGCCGTTCCTCGCCCGCCTGCGGCACCAGCAGATGGTAACGGATATCCAACAGCCGAGTGGTTTGGTCGGCGCGCTCGATCAGGCGGCCAAGCTGGTAGAAGCACCAGCCTTCATCACGGAAGAACGTGCCCTCGGTGATGCCGGTATGCGCCTGCACCCCCTCCTTCACCCGCACGCACAGCCGCGATAGCCGGTCGCCTTGCAGCGCCTCCGGCGAAATCGCCGTCATGTCGCGGTGAAACACATTCAACTGCATCCACATTTCGGTGGAAATCAGCGGGCGAAGCGTGCGCGCATTGGTGCGCGCGGCTTCCAGGTTGGCTGGAATGCTGGTCGGGTTACCTTGGTCGAGCAGATAGAAGTGCTTCACCTCGTCGGCACCGGGGGCAAGGCCACGGCGCGCGAAGCCTTCCTCATCGGCGTTAATGCGCACCAGCGAGAACCAGCTTTCCGCCTCGCGGCCCGGCGTCTCGAAGCCTTGGGTGACATCGACCAGCCGGGCCAGATTCTCGACGCGCTCCAGATAGCGCGCCATCCAGAACAGACCCTCGGCGTAACGGGCCAGCAACGGGGTTTCACGGCTGGTCATGCTATGCGCCCTCCCCGCCCGAAGGCGCGGCATCTTGCGGCATATCGGTGGCCAGATCGTCGTCCAGCACCCAGGTGTCCTTCGACCCGCCGCCCTGCGAGGAGTTGACCACCAGACTGCCTTCCTTCAGTGCCACGCGCGACAGGCCGCCGGGCAGCACCCAGGTGTCGCGCCCGGTGACGGCGAACGGCCGCAAATCCAGATGCCGCGGCCGCACGCCCTGGTCGGTCAGCGTCGGCGCCACTGACAGCGAGATCACCGGCTGGCTGATCCAGTTGGCCGGGTCGGCGATCAGCGCCGCCCGCGCCGCGTCGAGCTCGGCCTTGCTGGCGCGCGGGCCGATAGTGATGCCGTAGCCGCCCGACTCGCCCACCGGCTTGACCACCAACTGATCCAAACGGTCGAGCGTGTAGGCGAGGCCCTCCGGTTCCCGGCAGATATGGGTTTCCACGTTGGGCAAAATGGCGTCCTCGTCGAGGTAGTATTTGATGATGCGCGGCATGTAGGCATACACCGCCTTGTCGTCGGCCACCCCAGTGCCGACCGCGTTGGCCAGCGTCACGTTGCCTTTGCGCCACGCGCCGATCAGGCCCGGCACACCGAGCATCGAGTCGGGGCGAAACACCGTCGGATCGAGGAAATCGTCGCCGATGCGGCGGTAGATGGTGTGCACCGGGCGCCGCCCGGCAGTGGTGCGCATCCACACCCGGTCATCGGCCACCTCCAGATCGGGGCCTTCGACCAATGGCACGCCCATCTCGCGCGCCAGGAACACGTGCTCGAAATACGCCGAGTTATAGATGCCGGGCGACAGCAGCACGACTTGCGGGTTGTCCACCCCCTCCGGCGCGATCTCGACCATCGCCGACAGCAGGCGGCGGCCGTAATCGTCGACCGGGCGCAGCGGCATCCCGGCCATCAAGTCCGGGAAAGCCCGCGACATCAAATGGCGGTTTTCCACCACGTAGGATACGCCGGACGGGGTGCGGGCGTTGTCCTCCAGCACCATGAAGTCGCCCGCCGCGTCGCGCACGATGTCGATGCCGCAGATATGCACGTAGGTGCCGAAGCGCACCGGGAAATCGACCATCTCCGGGCGGTAATTGGCGTTGCCGAACACCAGTTCGCCAGGGATCACGCCGTCCTTGACGATTTTTCCGCCGTGATAGACGTCGTGCAGAAACGCATTCAGCGCCGCCACCCGCTGCTTCACCCCGGCTTCCAATTGCCGCCACTCAGCGGCGGTCAGCACGCGGGGAATGCAGTCGAACGGCAGAATGCGGTCGATCGCGGTCGCCTGCGAGTACACCGTAAAGGTGATGCCGAGATTGATCAGGTCGGTTTCCGCCGCCGTGGCGCGCGCGCGCAGCGCGTCGAGCCCGATGGTGGCAATGCGGCTTCTAATCGCAGCACCTGTCCCGCGATCCCCGGCGCGCGGGCCGGTGAGTTCGCAAAAATAGGGACCCGGATCGTAGTTCTTGAACGGGTCGGACTGGGTCAGATGCATGCAATGCTCGCTCGGCTTCGACGATAAAGTTCGCCGGATACACAGCATATCAGGCTTGCTGGTTTTGCAATCCCCCAGATGCACAAGCCCAATCAGCCCATGTGGCGGTGCAGCACGAATGCCACCGGCCATCGCCAGCTTAGCGCGCTTGGCCGATTGAGGTTGCATGGCAGCCGTTTCGGTGGCTTACCCAGCGGCAACCGGGTCAGCGCCCGTCACCGCGCCGCCCGCGAATCCATAGCGTTGTTTGACCACACCTTTGTTTGGAGTGACGCATGCGTCCCCTACTCACTGCCCGCCGAATGCAGGCTGCATGCCTGGCCGCCGCCATGCTGGCCACGACCTGCGGCACCGGGATCGCCGCAGAATCCTGCATGCGCCCTGCTGAAAAGTCCGCCTTCGACCTGGCGGCGCTGAAAAGCGAATTGATGGTGACTGCCATCTCGTGCCAAGCCGAGGAACAATACAACAATTTCGTCGTCCGCTTCCGCTCCGACCTGCAAGGCAGCGAGAAGGGCATCAACGCCTATTTCAACCGCACCGCCGGCAAACGCTGGCAGCAGGCGCATGACGACTACATCACCTCGCTGGCCAACACGCAGTCCGAGGACGGCTTGAAGCAAGGCGTGGATTTCTGCGGCAAGAACATGACGCTGCTGACCGGCGTGCTGGCGCTGAAGGACTCGAAGGATCTGACCAGCTACGCCACCGGCCAGAAGCTGGTGCAGGCGATCGATGTGGTGGAATGCCCGCCGCCGCCGGAAAAGAAGGCCAAACCGGCCGCCAAGCCAGCGAGCGTCCCGCCCGCCACCACACCCGCCACCACACCCGCCACCACACCGGCCAAGTAGCTCGCCGGGTTAGGGCAAATGAAAAGGGCGGGCACTTGCGTGCCCGCCCTGCCGTCTTCAGCCGAGGCTGATGGACAAGCTTACTTCAGCACGATTTCGACGCGGCGGTTCTGCGGCTCACGCACGCCAGCGGCGGTCGGCACCAGCGGGTGCGTGTCGCCGAACGCCATCACAGCGATCTCAGCCTGCGGCACGCCCAGACGCACCAGCTCGGCGGCGACGTTGTCGGCGCGCGCTTGCGAGAGCTTCTGGTTGTAGCCAGCGGTGCCGGACTTGTCGGCGTGGCCGGACACTTCGATGCGGGTCAGCTTCACGCGGGCGGCGTTGGCAGCCGCTTCGCCGATGATCTGCTTCGCACGGGCGGTCAGGTCAGCGCGGTCCCAATCGAAGAACACCAGGTAGGTGCGCGCCGGGGCCGGAGCCGGGGCAACAACCGGCACCGGGGCCGGGGCCGGAGCCATCATCGGGGCCGGGGTCACGCCGATGGCGTAACGCAGGCCGATCATCGCGCTATGATTGAGCTCGTTGCCGAGCTTCACCGCGCCGTAGGTGTGGCTTTCGAAGCTGTCCATCAGGCGGTATTCGGCGGTGACCGACAGGCCAGCCACGTCCGGCACCGGAATGGCCGCGCCCAGGATCAACTGGCCGGCGATGCCGCCCTTGCTGCCGCTGAACGCCGCGCCGCCGATGCTGCCCTTGCTCATGTTCTGCACGGCATAGCCAACGCCCACGCCGGCATACGGGAAGATCGAGCCAGCGCCGACGTCGAAGTCGAACAAGCCGTTCACGAACACGCCGTAGGTGCTGTTACGCACCTTGTTGCCGCCGCCAGTCTGCGCCGTCGAACGGTCGGACAGTTCGCCTTCGACCCGGAAGCCGTTGCCCAGGCCGACGCCGACGCTCACCGCGCCAACAACGCCACCGGTGCCCTTGAAGGACGGGGTGGCCGCGGGCGACTTCACGGATTCAGAGCTGAGATAGTTGTAGCCGACGCCAGCGCCGACATACAGGCCATCAACCGGCTGGGCCATCGCAGCAGCCGGAATCGTCAGCACGCCGGCCGCGACGAGCGCAGTGCGGAATTTCATAACAAACTCTCCTTATTCTTCGAACACGCTTAGCTTGGCGCGGCACGGAAACCCGGCACGCCAAAGGGCACCAAACCGTAGAATGTAACTTAGGACCGGCATGACTCGGTTGCCAGCGTCCAATGCCGCGGCGCAGCGAGAACCGGTCAATCACCGATCTCTTGTGGTGAAAATACCACAGCGTGTGTCCGGTGCGGCACGTACGCTGAACATGTCAGCTAAATTCTTATCCATTCACGGGGTTTTGCAAATCTAGCGATAGACAACTTCCACTACCCGATTCTGTGGTGCACGCACGCCAGCTATGTTCGGCACCAATGGACTGGTATCGCCGACCGCATGCAGCGCGATTGACTCGGGCGCCACCCCCCAGCGGCGCAGTTCCGCCGCCACCGCCTCGGCCCGGCGCAATGAAAGGGCCTGATTGGCCTTCGCCGAGCCCGACGCATCCGCGTGTCCGGTAACCTCGATCAGCGTATGCGCGATCTTGGTCGAATTCCGCACCGCCTCGGCGATCACTTCGCGTGCGCGCGGGGTCAAATCGGCGCGATTCCAATCGAAATAAATCAAATACGAGCGTGCTGGCAGCGCCGCCGGCGCTGGAAATGCCGCCAATGGCGGGCGCGAGTCGGGCATAATATCCGGTGCATCGAAAGCGAAGCGCAAGCCCAGCATGATGCTATGACTGGCGCCGTCACGCTCGCGCACCCGCGTCGCATTGCTTGGCTGCCCAGCCGACACGCCGGGCGTCACGCCTTGGGCGCGATAACTGTGCGAACCGGGCTGAACGGCGTAGCGATACTCGGCGGTCAGCGACAGGCCGGGCACGCTCGGCACCGGAAACGCCGCCCCGGCGATGACCTGATAGGCGAGCCCGCCAACCGATTGATTGGCGGTCACTGCGGTCGCCGCCGCGCCGGTATCGACGCCATGCACCGAGAACGCCGTACTGCGCCACGACTGCGCCTGATAGCCGCCGCCGAACCCGATATAGGGCACCACCCACGACTCGCCGATGTCGATATCGAACAGCACGTTGCCCATGACGCCCGCCTGCTGGCGGACGCCGCCGCCGCCCGACTGGCCATTTTGCCGGAAGCTGCCTTCAAGTTCGAAGCGCAGGCCATTGCCGAAGCCATAACCGGCGCTGACCGCCACGGCAGCGCCCGGCGCGAAACGCAGCGTGGCGGGAACGCTCGCCGAAACGCCGCCGCCGATTGCACGCCCGGCGAGCGCATCGATGCGGACCGTGTTTGATTCAGCGAAGTTCAACCCAGCGCCCGCGCCGATGTAGAACCCGTCGAGCGGTTCCGCCGCAGCACCGCTGGCGCCCAGCCCCGCCGCCGATAGCAGCGCGGCGGCCAGGACAGCGTTGCAAAACCGCGTCATGCCTGTCTCACGTGATCCATGCCAGCCATATCTAGGGGCGGGGCGGGCTGAGCGATAGTGGGCAGCGATTTGGGGCGCTGCTAGACGAACTTGGCCTCGAACGGCGGCAGCAGGTCGGGGCTGTCGAATTCCAACACCCACAAATCGGGGTCGAACTTCACTTGGCGGTCCACATAGGCGTCGGCGGCTTGCTGATCCACCGGGGCCGCGCCAGTGGCGCGCACCCACGCCGGTTCGCCGCTGGCGGTGCGCGCCTGCGATAGCACGGCCAGCCCGGCGGGGCCGCGCAACACGACCAGCACACCGCCCGCGTCGGCATCGCCGCGCCGCAGCACCGCGCCATAGCGGCCCGAGGCGTTGCCAAGCCGCAATGCCACCTGCACCCAGATTCCGGCTTTCACGCGGGCTTCGCTCATCACAACTCCTGATCGCCAGCCCTTGAAGCAGTCCCGTCACACTGCCACAACCTGCCCACCGCGCATGAGGACAGCATGACGAAGCAGATGAGCGAGGGCCAGCGCGCCTACGAAGCCAAGCGCGCCGCCAAGGCGGGCATGAGCTTGGAAAAATGGCTGGCCAGCAAGGAGCGTGAGCGCGCCGAGGCCGAGAAGGCCCGCGAATTGGCCAGCAAACCGCCGCCGGAGCCGAAGAAGCCGGGCTTTTTCGGCCGCCTGATGGAACGCGCCACCAAGCCGCTGTAGCGGCGGCGTCAGGCCATATGGCGCAGCACGCCGTCGCGCCGCACCAGAGCGTGATAGGCAGCGCCGGCGATGTGCATGGCCAGCAGCGCGAGCAGAACGGCGGCGGCGAGCCAGTGCAGACTGCTCAGCGCTTGCGCCACCGGTTCGCCAGTCTTGCCGATGAACCACGGCACCTCGAACAAGCCATACCAGTGCAGCGGCGCGCCCCAGGCGTTGGCGTCCGTCAGGCCGATCAGCGGTTGCGCCAGCAGCACCGCGTACAGCGCCACGTGATTGGCGGTGGCCAGGAAACGCACGATGCCCGGCGTATCCGGCGGCAGGCGCGGCGCGCCAGTGGCCAGCCGCACCGCGATGCGCATCAGCACCAGCAGCCACACCAGCATGCCGGTGCTTTCGTGCAAATGGTACAGCGTGTCTTTCAGCGGCCCATCGCCCGGATCGAAATACACGATCCAGCCGCCCGCGATGAACAGGCCGGCGATCAGCACGGCGGTCAGCCAGTGCAGCAGGCGCAGCAGCGGATGATAGCGGGCGCGCATCGGCGGCGTCTCCCCATTGGCTGGCGTGGCCGCGCGCGATGACCGCAACGCTCGCGGCGCACGCGGATTGGAGCGTCGATCCTGGTAAAAGGTGGATTTCCGTCGCGCGGCGCCAAGGGGCCGGCTGGCAGATTGCCGCCCCGGCGCCGGTCGGGCCGCTGCCCGCGCTGCTGGCGCACCTGCTGGCGCTGGCCGAGGGCGGCGCGGTGGCGCTGGGCGTCGATCTGCCGCTCGGTTTGCCGCGCGGCTATGCGGCGGCCCATGCGACGGAGGCGAATTTCCCCGCGTTTCTGCGCGCACTGGCGCACCGCCCGGCGTTTTTCGACGTGGCGGCGGCGCTCGGCGAGATTTCCCCGGCGCGCCCGTTCTATCCGGCGCGCGGCCTCAAGGGCATGAGCCGCGCCGCCCACGCCGCCGCCTTGGGGCTCGCGGGCCCCGCGGACCTCGGCCGCCGCTGCGACCGGGCGACGGCGGAACGCCCGGCGGGGGCGCCGCTGTTCTGGACGCTCGGGGCCAACCAAACCGGCAAGGCGGCGCTGTCGGCGTGGCGCGGGCTGCTGATCCCAGCGCTGCACGCCCCGAACCCGCCGCTGCTGTGGCCGTTCGACGGTCCGTTGCTGAGCCTGCTGCGTCCCGGCCGGGTGGCGGTCGCTGAGACTTATCCCGCCGAGGCGTTGCGCCATCTGGGTCTGCGGCTGACCGGCAGCAAACGCCGCCAAAGCGACCGCGCCGCGCTGGCCGGGCCGATTGGCGGCGCGATGGCCCGGCTTGATGCCGTGCCGTCACCCGGCTTGCAGGCAGCGCTGCGCGATGGCTTCGGCGCGGATGCGGCGGGTGAGGATCGCTTCGACAGCCTGCTCGGGGTGCTTTGCGTGTTGAACGTGCTGGCCGGGCATCGCCCCGACACCGCGCCGGACGATCCCTGGCTGGTGCGGTGGGAAGGCTGGGTGCTCGGACAAACCGCGCTGCCAGCCTGACTCAAGCTAGACACGCCGCGCCGCGCCTCACTACAATCGACACATGACCGATATGATCCCCGCTGTTTCGCCTGTGATTCCCGTGATTCTATCCGGCGGCTCCGGCACGCGGCTGTGGCCGGTGTCGCGCGAGAGTTTCCCCAAGCAGTTCTGGCCGCTGCTGTCGGACCGTTCGATGATCGAGGAAACCGCGCGCCGCGCGCTCGGCCCCGGCTTCGCGCCGCCGATCGTGGTGTGCAACCAAGACCACCGCTTCGTCGTCGCCGAGCAATTACGCCACGCGGGCATCGATGGCGGCAGGATTCTGCTGGAGCCAGCCGGCCGCAACTCCGCCCCCGCCGTGGCCGCCGCCGCACTATTGGCGGCCGAGACCGACCCGCACGCGGTGCTGTGGATGATGGCGGCCGATGCCGCGATCAGCGATCTGCCCGCGTTGCACCGCCTGCTGGCCGCCGCCGTGCTGGCCGCGCGGGCCGGGCGCATCGTGACCTTCGGGATGAAGCCGACGGCACCGGAAACCGGCTTCGGCTACATCGAAGTCGGCGCGCCGCTGGCGGAGTTTCCGGGCGTGCACGATCTGACGCGCTTCGTGGAAAAGCCCGATGCGGCCACTGCCGCAACACTGGTCGCCTCCGGACGGCATCTGTGGAACTCTGGCATGTTCGTGTTCACCGCCGCGACCATGATCGCCGAGTTGGACCGCCATGCGCCGGATGTGCTGGCGGCGGTTCGGCTGGCAATGGCGCAGCGCAGCGCCGATCTGGACTTCATCCGCCTCGCGCCCGGCCCGTTCGCCGCCTGCCCGTCCATCAGCCTGGACTACGCGGTGGCCGAGCGCACCAGCCACGCCGCCGTGGTGCCGGCCGATCTCGGCTGGTCGGATGTCGGCAGTTGGGGCGCGTTGTGGGACCTGGGCGCCAAGGACGGCCAGGGCAATGTCGCGGTCGGCGACGTGCTGCTGGAGGGGGCCACCGATTGCTACGTGCGCAGCGACGGCATTGTCACCGCCGTGGTCGGGCTGGAAAACGCCGTGGTGGTGGTGACCGAGGATGCGGTGCTGGCGATGCACCGCGACCGGGCGCAGGACGTGAAGAAAGTGGTGGACCGGTTGCGCGCCGCCGGGCGGCATGAGGCGGTGGCGCATAACCGGTCGTACCGGCCCTGGGGCTTTTTCGAGACGCTGATTGCCGGCGAGCGGTTCCGGGTGCAGCGCGTGGTGGTGCAACCGGGGCAAAAGCTCTCGTTGCAAAAACACTATCATCGCGCCGAGCACTGGACCGTGGTGGAGGGCATCGCCGTCGCCACCCGCGACGGCGCCACCATTCTGGTGCGGGAGAACGAGAGCATCGACCTGCCGCCCGGCTGCCTGCACCGGGTGGAAAATCCCGGACGGATTCCGCTGACGTTCATCGAAGTGCAGACCGGCAGCTATCTGGGCGCCGATGATGTGGTGCGGGTGGAGGACAGCTACGGCCGGGTGGGCTGATCCGCCCGCCACGCGCGCCAAAGCCGAACGAGGCCAAGCCCGGCCAGCATGGCGAGGACGAATTGCGCGGTGCCCGGCAGCAGGGCCGGCAAAGCCGCCAGCGCCGGGCCGGGGCAATAGCCAGCCAGTCCCCAGCCAGCGCCGAATAGCGCCGCGCCGAGCAGCAGCGCCGCATCCACATTGTATTCGTGCGGGAGGTGGAATGCCGGCGCGAGCCAAGGGCGCGGCCCCCGCCGCACCAGCCGGTAACCGATGAAGCTCACGACCACCGCCGCGCCCATCACGCCGATCAGGCTCGGGTTCCAGTCGCCCGCGATGTCGAGGAAGCCTTGCACCACCGCCGGATCGGTCATGCCGCCGAACGCCAGCCCGCCGCCGAACAGCAGCCCGGCGGCCAGCCCGGCTAAAGCCTGCCACAGACCGCGCGCACTAGATGACATGGCGCATCACGAAGACCGTGGCGATGGCCGCCGCCATGAAGATCGCGGTGGCAACGATGGATCGCGGCGACAATCGGGCCATGCCGCACACGCCGTGCCCGCTGGTGCAGCCGCCGCTCAGCCCAGTCCCCACGCCAACCAGGGCGCCCGCCGCCAGCAGCAGCCAAGCGTTACCCGGCGGGGCCGCGACCACCGGGCGGCCAAGCACTGCGGCAGCCAGCAGCGGGCCGATCAGCAGTCCGGCCACAAACGGCCAGCGCCACAGCGCGCCTTCCGGCCAAGGTGGCAGCAAGGCCGCCGCGATGCCGCTGATTCCGGCGATCCGGCCGAGCGTTGCCATCAGCAGCACCGCCGACAAGCCAATCAGCGCACCGCCCAAAAGTGGGAGTTGAAAGCCTGACATCCGGCAGTATCCCGTGGGAGCCGAGCGTCCAGACCGGTGGCGCTCAGGTACGCTCGTTACATTCGTCCATCGGAGGACCCCGCGCATGGCGCAAGGCACCCGCTACCCAACACTTGCCTTTATCACCGGCGGCGCCGGCGAGGCCAGCGAAGGTCTGCCGCCGCAACCCTACGAAACGTTCTGCTACGACAGCGCATTGATGCAGGCAAAAATTCAAGATTTCAATGTCATTCCATACACATCCGTGTTGCCCAAGGCGCTGTTCGGACGGATCGTGCCGGTGGAGCGTGTCGCGCACGCGTTCCATCACGGCGCGGTGCTGGAAACCATCATCGCCGGCGCCGGGGCGCAGCGTTCGGACCATCGCGCCATCGCCACCGGGCTGGGCATCTGCTGGGGCCAGGACGCCAGCGGGGCGCTGATCGGCGGCTGGGCGGCGGAATACGTCGAGTATTTTGCCGAGCCGATCGACGGCGCCACGGCGGATGCGCAGGCGCGGCGATGGCTAACCAAGTCGCTGGATCACGAATTGCAGTTGCGCGGGGTGACGCAACACAGCGCGTATCAGTTCTGGTGCAATAATCTGAACCTCACACAGCCGTTCGGCTATTGCCTGACGGCGATGGGGTTCTTGAATTTCGAGTACGCCGAACCGGTGCAGATCGCACTGTAAGCCGCTGCGCCCAGTCCTCGCGCGCCCAGTCCTGGCGCGCCCGGTCCTGGCGCGCCCAGTCCTGGCACGGCGGCCTACTGGCGCGTGCGCCTTACGGCGTCGGCGCATCCTTGCGGATCAGCCCCTCGTGCTTCAATTCCGCCCAGAACGCGGCCGGAATGTCGTGCCGGAACGCGGCGACGTTGCGCTGTACGTGGCTGGCTTCCAGCGCGCCGGGAATCACCGCCGCGACCGAGGGATGGCCGAGCGGGAATTGCAGGGCTGCCGCTGCCAGCGGCACGCCGTGGCGCTCGCACACTGCTTCCATCGCCGCGACGCGGGCCAGGATCGCCGGGGGGGCGGCGCTGTAGCAATACAGTGCCCCTTGCCGCGCCCCGGTGGCCAGGATGCCGCTGGCGAAGGTGGCCCCGATCACGAAGCCCACGCCCGCCGCCGCACAGCGGGGAAATTCGTCGTCCAGCACATCCTGATCCAGCAGCGTGTACGGCATGGCGACCAGGAAGAAGTCCAGGTCCATCAGGTCGAGCATCCGGTTGATCATGCCGCGCTCGTTGATGCCGGCGCCGATGCCGCCGATCAGCCCCGCCTGCTTCAACTCGCTCAGCGCGCGGAAGCCGCCGTTGTGCAGTTCGGTCAGGTAGGCATCGACTCGCGCATCGTTGCCGTGGTGGCGGATGTCCAGATCGTGGATCAGCAGCAGGTCGATGCTGGGGATGCCGAGCCGTTGCAGGCTGTCCTCGAAACTGCGCATCACGCCGTCATAGCTGTAATCGAAGCGGTGCTGGAACTTCAGCCCGCCGGTCCAGAAGCCCTGATCGAAGTTCTGCTCGTCGTGGTACGCTTTGAACAAGCGGCCCACCTTGGTGGAGATGATGTAGTCCGGCCGCTTGCGGCGATACAGCGCACGGCCGAAGCGATGTTCGGACTGGCCGCGCCCGTACCAGGGCGAAGTGTCATAGTAGCGAATCCCGGCATCCCACGCGGCGGTCAGCGCGCCGTGCGCGTCGGAATCTTCGACGATGTTGAACAAATCGCCGAGGCCGGCGCCACCGAAGCCGAGTTGCGTCACTTCGATGTTGGTGCGGCCGAGTTTGCGGCGGGCGAGCGGGTCCATGGGCGTTATCCCTGGTTAGAGCGAATGAGGCGGACGACGGCGAAGGCGTCGAGCGGCAGCGTGGCGGCGGCGGGCCCGGCATCGCGCATCGTCTGCCATGATGGGCCGCAAGCCGCATCCAGCACCTGCGCCGCGCCGGAGAACCCGTCAGGCACGGCGACGCTGACAGGGGCCGACGTCAGGTTGGCAATCCACAACTCGCCGCCCGCTTCCAGCGCCAGCACATCGTGTTCGTTGCTGGTTTTCACGGCGCGCAGCGTCTTGCCGTGCAGCGCGGCCAAGCCGCGCATGACATGAAACACCGGATAGCAGCCGGTTGCGGATAAGACTCCGAAGTCGCCGAGCGGCGCGTTGACCGCAATGCGGCTGGCGCCGCCCTGGGCGAAGCGGGCGATAAAGCCCAGCGTCCAGGCGGCATTGAACAGCCCGGTCTGGCGCGGATCGCGCCCGGCCATGGCGAAGCGGCCGCCGTCCGGGTTGGGCAGCGGCCCGGTGCCGTACGGGTTTTCCCGCATCCCGATGGCGCTCGGGCCCACCCGCAACGGATGCGCGCCCGCGATGGCGCGCGCCGAGGCGGCGATGGCGGGCAGCGCCTCCAGCGTCTCCATTGCCGAACGGTCGTCCCCGGCGTGGACCAGCGCGCTGGTCGAGAACGTCACGAAGTCGATTAGATCGAGCGGCGGGCGCTTGCGGTTCAGTTCGGTGAAATAGCTCAACATGCCGCCACCCAGCGGCACACGGGGGAACGCGGCGCGGGTGGCGCGCAGCACCGCATCGTTGGGCGGGCACGGCGGCCAGACGCTGCCGGGCGGCGTGGATTTCAGGTCGGCGGCGGGCGAGACCGCGATGGCGGACGGCTTCAGGCCGGATGCGGCAACGACGCCGGCGGCGGCGGCTATATCGGCCTGCCAGTTATCCACCGACGGCACCACCAGTTGCAGTTCCACCGGCACGCCGAGTTGCCCGGCCAGATGGGCCACAGTGGCGAGACCGGCCGCACCCGTACCGCTGCGCGGGTCGAACCGGCACACCAACGCCGCCACCCCGGCGGCGCGCAAGCGGTCCACATGCGGCAACGCCAGCGCCGCCTCGGCCGGGTCGCAGCCGAGGGCGAGCGGCGGCATCGGGCCGATGGCCTCGCCGATTTCGATCCGCACCGCAGCGCCGGAGTCCTTCGGCGGGGCAGCGCCCTGCACGGTCAGCGTGACCGCCTGCGCCACCGTCTCGCCCGCCGCCAGCGTATACGGCCAGGGTAGCGCCAGCGGGCGGCTGTAGGTTTTGTACGAGGCGTCGGTCCAGTTGCGCTGGTCCTCCATCTCGAACACGTCGCCGGTCATGCGGCAGGTGACGCGGGCGCCGGAGGCAAAACTGTGGGTGAGCGCGCGCAGGTTCATCATCGGCTGCACCGGGTCGATCAGCGCCGGGAAGCGGCTGTGCTCGACGCCGCCATCGGCGTGCTCGATCTCGACCGGAGCTCCGGCCACGCCCTCGATCGGGTGCAGCACGACGAAGCCGGTGCGGCAGGTGAGTATTTCGGCGTCCGCCACCGCATCGGCGCTGAACGCCAGCGCGCCATCGGCGCGGCCTTCGATGCTGGCCCGGTAGCGCAGTACCGAAGCACCGGCGCGCACCGTGGCGCGGTAGCTGACGCTGAAACGGCCCTCAGTTTCCTGCACCGCCAGATCCTCGATGTGCGGCGCCAGCGTGGCCCAGGCGCGGTCGCGCACCAGGAAAGACACCGCACGGATCATCTCGGCGCCGCCGTAGCGGATGTAGCGCAGATTGCCCGCTTCCAGCTCCGCCGTGAGCGGCCCGGCGCGCAGTACGCGCGGCGGCGGGGCCGGTTCGGCGGTGCCGAACAGCAATTCGTCCCGTGCAACGGTCATGCCCGTTCCCTCCGATGTCGCGGTTGGTTAAGCCTGCGGGGCCACCGCGCGGCGTTCGGCCTGCGAGCGATACGCGGCTGTCACCAGGGCGTACGTGCGAAGGTTATCCTCGCCGGTGGTTTGCGGCGCGATGCCCTGACGCAGGCAGTCCACCCAGTGCTGTTGGGTGTTCAGCACGCTTTCCTGTGCCGTGTGCCAGGGTTGCGAGGTCCACGGCAGCAGCGGGGTGGAGACGTCGGATTCGGTGGTAACGCCGTCGCTGGTCACCACCATGCGCAGGCCGCGCAGCATCCGCACGCTGCCGCGCGGGCCTTCGATCTCCAGCAGGGTCTGCGGGAACGGATCGGGGTCGATCTTGCTGGAATACGACACATCGACGATGCAGGTCGCCCCCGAGCGATGCCGCAGCAGCATCGTCGCCATGTCCTCGGCGCGGATGCCGGGGCGGATTTGCTGGGTCTGGCAGTACACCGTCTCGACTTCGCCGAAATACACCCGCGCCATGTCGAGCACGTGAATACCAAGATCGAGGATGATGAGCTGCTCCTCCTTGGCCAGATACGGCTGATTGGCGAACACGTCGTAGCCGGTGCGGAAGGTCAGGCGGCCGAAATGCGGGGTGCCGATAGCGCCCGATTCGATCACCTTGCGCACCGCCATCAGCGGCGCCTGGAAGCGGAAATTTTCGTGCACCATCAGCGGCACGCCCGCCGCCTTGCAAGCGCCGACCATGGCGATGCAGTCCTCCCAGCTCGGCGCGAACGGCTTTTGCACGACGGTCGGGATTTTGTGGCTGGCGGCGAGTTCGACCAGCGCGCGGTGCGTCGGCATCGTGGTGGCGATATCGACGAAATCGAGCTTGGCCTCGGCGAACATCGCCGCCGCGTCGGTGTAGCAGCCGGGCACGTTGAAAGCCGCCGCCGCCGCCTGGGCGCGGGCCGGATCGCGGTCGCACACCGCGACGAGATCGACGCCAGGAATGGTCGCCCACGCATGCAGATGGTTCTGAGCGAAGAAGCCGCAGCCGATCACTCCGGCGCGCAAACGAGCTTGTGTCATGGCCTGTCCTCCCTGGGACGTTGCCGCTGCGGACGCGGCTTTCATTGGTGCAGACAATGTTCGGCGGCACGCGCGCTGTCAAAGCAGGCAGTGCAGATCCGTAGGCAAGACGCGCGCGGCGTGGCAATAAACCTGCATGACCGAACCACGCACGCGCGGCAAAAGCGGTGCGGCCGACCCAGTGGCCGCGCCGCTTGCAGCATCCCTCGCCTTCAAGGGCACCGACGCGCTGATCGCGCTGTCGCGCCAGGCCAGCGTGACGGCGATTCTGTTCGACGGCAATCCGTTGCCGCCAGACCGCTGGCGCGACACCGGCAGCGGCAATCTGCGTATCGCCTGCCCGCCATTCGCGTTTGACAGCCAAGCGCACAGCCTGCGGCTGGAATTCGCCGGCGGGGACGCGCCGCTCGATCTGGCGGTGCAGTCGGATTATCGCCGGGGCCTCGACGGCGTCGGCGACCGCAAGATCAGCGGCTGGATTTACGACGTGCTGCGGCCCGATTCCTCGCTGACGCTGGAAGTGGCCGGGCAGTTCTGGCCGCCGTTCTCGTTGCTTAATACCATTGACCATCCGGCGCTGAATGGGTGCGCCGATACCCCGCTGGGCGGCGGGTTCGAGATTGTGCTGCCGCCGCGCCCGGCCAACGCGCAGCCCGAAATGGTGCGGATCACCGTGCGCGGCACCGCGTTCGAGCCGTTCGGCCCGGTGCTGCGCGGCACCACCCTGCCCGCCGCCATCACCGCCGCCGCTGGCGCGGCCCGGGCTCTTGGCCGCAACGCGCAGGGCCTGCTGGCGGGCGCCTTGTTGCCCGCCGTGGTGCGCAGCTTCGATGCGCTCGCCACGCAATTCGACGGCGCGCATCTGTTGACCGGCACGCTGGGGCTGGCGCGCGCCGCAGCGCCCAGCGTCGATGTTGTGGTGCCCGCGTATCGCGGTGTGGCGGAATCGCTGGCCTGCTTGCACAGCGTGCTGGCCAGCGGCGACCGGATCGCACACCGCGTGGTGGTGATCGACGACTGCTCGCCGGAACCGGCGTTAACGGCTGCCTTGCAGAACCTCGCGGCTGATGGGCGCGTGGTTTATCTGCGCAATGAAACCAATCTCGGCTTCGTCGGCACCGCCAATCGCGGGCTGGCGCTGCCGGGCGGTGGCGACGTGCTGCTGTTGAATTCAGATACCGTGGTGCCGCCGGGCTTCCTCGACCGGTTGTACCGCGCGGCCTACAGCGACCCGGCGATTGCCACCGTGACACCGCTGTCCAACAACGCCACCATTTGCAGCCTGCCCGCACCGCCGGGCACGGACGACGCGCCCTACGGGCTGGACGCCATCGCTATCGACGAAATTTGCCGCACGGCAAATGCGAGCTTGGTGCGCGATCTGCCGACCGCGCACGGCTTCTGCATGTTCATCAAGCGCGCCGCCATCGACGACGTCGGGCTGTTCGACGCGGACACCTTCGGCGCGGGCTACGGCGAGGAGAACGACTTCTCGCTGCGCGCGTTCGAGCGCGGCTGGCGCAATGTGTGCGCGGGCGATGTGTATGTGCGCCATCTCGGCGCTGTGTCGTTCGCCGAAACCCGCGAGGTGCAGATTGCCGCCAATCTGCATAAGGTCGAGGCGCTGTATCCGTACTACCACCATTTCGTCGCCGACTTCCTGCGCACCGACCCGCTGCACGAATTGCGTAACCGGGTGCAGAAAGCCGTGTGGCGGCGCATCGGCCGCATCGTGCTGTTCGTCACGCTGGCGCTGGAAGGCGGCGCGGTGCGGCATGTCAACGACATGATGCAGCGGCTGACCGACGAAGGCTGCCTGACGCTGGCGCTGTGCATGGGCCGCGACACCGATAACCGGCCGATGCCAGTGGTGCGGCGCTGGGACAGCGGCGAGGCGCTGCGCTACCCGCAACCGGCGCGGGTCACCGAGGCGCTGGCCGATATTCTCGACCTCGCGCCGCAGTTCATCCATGTGCAGCACTTGATCGATCTGCCGGACGGCGTTGGCGCATTCATCCATGATTGCGGCATTCCGTATGCGGTGACGCTGCACGATTTTTTCTACGGCTGCCCGCGCGTGACGCTGCTGGACGAAGGCGGCGCCTATTGCGGGATGCCGCCGGTGGATAAATGCACCGACTGCATTCGCCACGCCGGCGCCCATGCCAGCCTGCATCCGAGCCTTGATGATGTGGCGCAATCGGGCCCGCGTTGGCGGCGGCACTGGGACCGGCTGCTGCGCGATGCGATGCAAGTGATCGCGCCGTCGCAGGACACCGCCGACCGCTATGCGGCGTTGTTTGCCGGCTTGCAGTGCGACGTGCGGCCGCATTTCGGCACGCTGACCCAGGCAGAACCGCTAGCGCCATCCGAGGGTGGCGTGCGCGTGGCAGTGCCCGGCGCGATTGGCCCGCAAAAAGGGGCGCGGCAACTCGTCGAATTGGTGCGGCATTGCGGGCGCTGGGACAGCGACATCGGCTTTGCGGTGATCGGCCATACCGACCGCGACAAGGAACTGGAGCGCTACGAGAACCTCAGTCTGTCGGGCCGCTTCAAGTCCGGCGAAGCGGTCGCAGCACTCCGCGCCAGCGGTTGCACGGTGGCGCTGTTCCTGTCGATCTTCCCGGAAACCTATTCCTACACGCTGTCCGAAAGCCTCGCCGCCGGGCTGGTGCCGGTGGCCTACGACTTCGGCGCCATCGGCGAGCGGCTGCGGGCGCTCGGCGTGGGGGTGCTGGTGCCGCTGCACGCACCGCCGGAACAGCTCGCCGCCGCAATCCGCCAAGCCGCCGCGATGCGCCTTACGGTGCCATTCCAGGCCATCGACGGCCAATACGCGCGGCTGCTGGCGGACTACTACGCCCCGGCCCTGGTCGATCTGGCCGAATCGATCCCGCCGCCCGACCTGCCGCGCCTGCTGGCATGGCCGGACGGCGTGGACGACGACCGCTGGTGCCATGCCACCGCGACGTTGCAAATCTGGTCGCCCACCCCGATCCAGCGGCTGATGCTGTCGTTCTGGGTGCCGGACGGCGTGGCGTTCCAAGCGGTGGAGATCACCTGCGCAGGCCACGTGCTGGCCCGCGTGTTCCTCGACGAAGCGCAGGTCAAGCGCGTGGTCTGCCAGTTTCCGGCGAGTGAGATGCGGTTTGCCGATCTGACCTGCCGGTTCGACTTCGTGGTGCCGCTGCAAGCACCCGATCTACGCGCGCGCGCGGCGATGTTCTCCGGTTTGGAAATCGGCGAGGGCAACCTCTGGCGGGCGGTGGAACTGCCCGAACTGCCGGTTTAGGCGGCCAGCGCCGTGCCGGTTGCCGCCGCCCATGGCAGGCTGCCCTGGCTGCCCGCCTTGGCGCAGCACAACGCCGCCGCCACCGTGGCGCGGCGGATCGCGGCGTTCAGATCGAGGCCGCGATCTAGGGCTGCGGCCAGCACGCCGGTAAAGCAATCGCCCGCCGCCGTGGTGTCCACCACCTCGACCTTATGCACCGGCAGCGTCCGCACGCCGTGCCCGGTTGCCACTTCCAGCCCATCGCCGCCCAGCGTGCGCACCACGGCCATGCCAAGTGCGGCGTGCAGCGCCGCCGCATCGCCGCCGGTGCCCAGGCTGTCGCCGAGCCAGCGTCCTTCGTCCTCGTTGACCACCAGAACATCGACAGCGCGCAGCGCGTCATCCGCCAGCTTGGCGGCGGGCGCCAGATTGAGCACGACGCGCGCGCCACGCGCCTTGGCGCGGCGGATCAGCGTGGCGGTCTCGGCCAGATCGGTTTCGGCTTGCAGCAGCACGGTGGTGCTGGGGCCGAGCAGCGCGTCTTCGACCTGCGACTGCACCGCGAGCAGGTTCGCCCCGGAGGCAACCGCGATATGGTTGCCGCCCTGCGGATCGACGCAGATCGACGCGCAACCGGTGGAGGTATCGGTGCGCGCCACCCGCGACAAATCGACGCCCGCATCCTTCAGCAGCGCCAGCGCCTGATCGGCCAGCGCATCCTGGCCGACCGCCCCGGCAAACAGCACCTGCCCGCCATCGCGCGCGGCAGCCACCGCCTGATTGGCCCCCTTGCCGCCCGGTTCGGTATGCATGGCCTTGCCCAGCACCGTCTGGCCCGGCAGCGGAAGTGCGGGGAGCGGAAAGACCAGGTCGAGATTGATGGAGCCGAAGCAGACGATCATGGCCGTTTCCCGTGTTGACGGCCCAGGCCGCAGCGCGAATTACGCGCGCCGGGCGGCTGGCGGTCAATCGGGCGCGCGTTATTCGGCGGGAACGGGTTCGCGCTTGGCGACGGGTTCATAGAGCGCGCTGGTCACCAGGGCGGGATCGCGGTCGAACAATGCGACCAGCAGCAATACCGCCGTATCCGGCGTGTTGCGGCCTTGTTCCCAGTTTTGCAGCGTGCGGACGTCGAAGCCGAGGGCGGCTGCGAAGTCGCGTTGGGAGAGGTTATGGCGTGCACGGACGGCGGTGAGGAAGGCTGCCGGTTCTTCGAATGTGCGACGGCGCACTAAATGAACATTCAGTGCCGGAAGCTCAACGGCTAGGTCATCGATGCCGCCATCCGCTGGTATATCGCACGTCGCGGTGCCTGCGGCGGCCAGCCGGTTGATCACGGCATGGGCCGCGCGCATCGGCATGCCGCTGGCAAACAATCGTTTGGCCACTGCAATCGCCGTGACGAAGGGTCCTGGATCCCGGCGCAACAAGACCGGGAGAAGCTCATCGGAAAATGAGCGGTCGTGGCTGATGACCCGGACTGGCCCCAGTCGTTCGAGTAGCGCCTTCAATTCGGAGTTCTGCGACATTCAAGAAGCTCCGTGCCCACCGTGCCAACGCCAGTACCTGCGCGGTCCCCAGCCGATTTGGACCCGAGCCGTCCATATGGCACCCCGAAAGCACAACACTGGCGCCATCAATTGCGACATCGGCCAAAATCTCGATCCGCTCATCGCCTCGGCGGAATTCCGCTGCCACAACGGCATCACGAAACTCGTAAGCGGTCAGCGACCAACCATTCACTACGTGATTCACGGACAAGACGTCAACCCTCCCGCCCCAGCACCCCCATCATCTCCCCCCACTCCCGCTTGCTCAGCCCGCTGCCCGCCTGCACTACCGCCTCGCCGTCCAGCATCCGGCGCAGCACGGCCAGCATCGGGCCGGAGAAGGTGGCGGCGTTCAGGCGGTAGTCGCGGAAGGCGGCGAGGGTGAGCGGCACCCAGGCTTCGGCGGCTTTCAGCATCGCTTCGGCGTAGACGCGGATTTCGTACTGGGCGTGGGCGTCGGCGCGCAGCGACAGGAAGTGCAGCAGGTTGTGCAGGTCGGTCTTCCAGTACCACTGCGTATAGGTGTTCAGCGTCAGGTTCATCCGCGCCAGTTCGCGCGCGAGGCCGGGGCGCGACGGGTCGGCGGGTTCCCCGTCCGGGCCTTCATTTAACATCTCGGCGTAATGGTCGTAGCAGCGCGCGGCGTCGTCGCGCAGCAGATGCAGCACCTCGGCGGCGCGTTCGGCGTCCAGCACCTCGCCGCGCCCTTGCCGGTTGCTGGCCGACTGGGCGGCGAGGTGCTCGGGGGCTGGGATGTAGAATTCCTTGTCCAGCACCGAATAGCGCGCCGAGTACTCGTTCACGTTGGCGGTGCGGTGGCGGATCCACTGACGGGCCACGAAGATCGGCAGCTTCACGTGGTACTTGATCTCGGCCATCTCGAACGGCGTCGAGTGGCGGTGGCGCATCAAGTAGCGGATCAGGCCCGCATCCTCGCTGACCTTGCGGGTGCCGCGCCCATACGAGACGCGGGCGGCCTGCACCACGGCGGCGTCGTCGCCCATGTAGTCGATCACCCGGATGAACCCGTGGTCCAGCACCGGCATCGCCTCGAACAGCAGCGCCTCCAGCGCCGGCACGGTGGCGCGGCGGGTCGTGGCCGAGGCGGCGCGGGCGGCGTCGATCTCGGCTTGCTGTTCCGGTGTCACAGCCATGACGGCACGCCCATGCGAATATCCCTTCTCCCGCCAGCGGGTCGTCCCTATATTCCGCCTGCCGGCTTGCCGGCTATGGTGATAAACGATGCGTGGAATAGGCGTTGTGGACCCGGGGGCAGTGCCCGGCGCCTCCACCAACAATCCCGTCGTTGTCCGGGCGTTGGGGGCGACACAGGTTCGACACGCGTAGTAAAGGCTCATCTTTTGCCCGGCATGATACCGCCGTTATCGGGTCAATTTCTAAGTGCCAACGACAACGTTGCACTCGCTGTTGCTGCGTAAGCAGTAACAAGCGCGGTTAGGGGGGCCCCGGGCAACAGAATGCCCCCCGCTTTTCCCCCGTTCGGCACGGCGGCCCCATGAGCACCTATTGCAGCATCGCGCCGGGCCATCCGGTGCACCATGCCTATCACGCCAGCGAGTATGGCTTCCCGCAGCGCGGCGAGGCGGTGCTGTTCGAGCGGCTGGTGCTGGAAATCATGCAGGCCGGGCTGTCCTGGGAAATCGTGCTGAAGCGGCGCGACGGCATGCGCGCGGCGTTCCAGGGCTTCGATGTCGACCGCATCGCCGTCCTGGGCGCTGAGGAACAGGCGGCGCTGCTGGCCAACCCGGCGATCATCCGCAACAAGCTGAAGGTCGCCGCCATCATCGAGAACGCCAAACGCATCCAGGCGCTGCGCGCCAGCCACGGCGGGTTCGCCAACTGGCTCGACGCGCATCACCCGCGCGACAAGGCGGCCTGGGTGAAACTGTTCAAATCCAGCTTCCTGTTCACCGGCGGGGAGATTGTCGGCGAGTTCCTGATGAGCCTGGGCTACCTGCCCGGCGCACACGCGGCGGACTGCCCGGTGGCCGCCGAAATAGCCGCCATCGGCGCGCCCTGGCAGCGAAGTGCGGCTACGCAGCCCTGACGTGACTTTGCGCGCCCGCCCGCACGCGCTAAGGGATGCCGGTTCACGCACGAGGCGCACGATGGCAGACGAACCGGAGCGGCCCGAAAGCCTGCTCCCGTATGACGAATGGACCGAAGCGGCGATGCGCCAGGTGATGGTGCGCGCGCTGGAGCATGTCGCGGCCAACGGGTTTCCCGGCGATCACAATTTCTACGTCACCTTCCGGACAGATCACCCTAACACGGTGATCCCGCCGCGCCTGCGCGCCCAGTACCCGCAGGAGATGACCATCGTCCTGCAACACCAGTTCTGGAACCTAAAGGTGGACGAGGCCGCCGGCGAGTTCAGCGTCGGCCTGTCGTTCGGCGGCGTGCCCAGCGAGTTGCACATCCCGCTCGGCGCGATTACCGGCTTTGCCGACCCGCACATGCGCTTCGGCCTGCAATTTCACGCCGAAACCGTGGCGGACGCCGAGCCGGAACCCGAACCGGAACCCGCTCCCGAACCGGTCATCGAACGCAGCGAAACGCCGCAGGTGGTCAGCCTGGATGCCTTCCGCCGCCGCAGCCCGCCGCGCGAATAAGCGGCGGGACGGCGAAATGTCATTGCGCGCGCAGCGTGGGAATGCGGTCGATTTCGCAGGCCATGCTGCGTTGCGCCTGCCACAGATCATGCGCCTGTTGCATCGCGAGCCAGATGCGCGGCCCATCGCCGCACAGCTTGCCCAGCCGCAATGCCATTTCCGGCGTAACTGCCGCGCGTTCGGCCAGCACGCGGTGCAGCATCTGCCGCGACACGCCGAGCTTTTCCGCAGCTCCGGCGACCGTCAGGCCGAGGGCGGGCAGAATATCCTCGCGCAGCGCCTCGCCCGGATGGCTCGGCTGCCACGCGGGCGGACCTTCGACGGCGATGCTGCTCATATCGGTCATCCTTTAGTGATCGTCTTCCAGGTCAACGTCGATGGCGTCCGCGCCGTCCCAGCCGAACGTCAGCCGCCAATTGCCGGTGATGCGTACGCTGAACACATTTTGCCGGTCGCCCTTGCGGGCATGGAAGTAATATCCGGGGGCGTCCATCTCCACTGGCGTCACCGCCACGTCCAGCCGCGACAGACGCAGTTTCAGCTTGGACAGCGTTCGCGCATCCAGGCGGGAGACGTCGCCACGCTGCCAAAACGCCGCCAGAGCCTTGCTTTTGAACGTTCGGATCACGCAGCCTGTGTAAATCGTGAGTTGTCAATTTGTCAACTCTCAGTTTACGCACCGGCAGCGCCCCACGAGGAGCCCCCGCGATGAACGCCGCCACGCCCCGCCCGCCCGGATTCCGCTTCTCCACCATGTTTCCGCTGGGTGAGGACGGCACGCCCTGGCGCAAGCTCGATCTGCCAGGCGTCGCCACGCTGAGTGTGGACGGGCAGACGGTGTTGAAGATCGCGCCGGACGTGCTGACCGAACTGGCGTTCACCGCCTTTCACGAGGTCTCGCATCTGCTGCGCCCGGCGCATCTGGCCAGCCTGCGGGCCATTCTGGACGACCCGGAAGCCTCGGCCAACGACCGCTTCGTCGCACTCGATTTGCTGAAAAACGCCAACATCGCCGCTGGCGGCGTGCTGCCGATGTGCCAGGACACCGGCACTGCCATCGTGTTCGGCAAGAAGGGCCAGCGCGTCTGGGTGCAGGGCGACGAGGAGGAGGCGATCAGCTACGGGGTGCATCGCACGTATACGGAAACCAATCTGCGCTATTCGCAGATGGCGCCGATTACGATGTTCGAGGAAAAGAACACCGGCAACAATCTGCCGGTGCAGTTCGACATCCTGGCCGCCCCCGGCGAGCACCACGCCGACGAGTTCCATTTGATGTTCGTCGCCAAGGGCGGCGGCTCGGCCAACAAGTCGTTCCTGTTCCAGGAAACCCGCGCCATTCTGAACCCGGACAAACTGGCGGCTTTCCTGCGCGCGAAGATCCTGACGCTGGGCACCTCAGCCTGCCCGCCGTACCACCTCGCCATTGTGATCGGCGGCACCAGCGCGGAAACCACGCTGAAAACGGTGAAACTCGCCTCGACCAAGTGGCTGGACAGCCTGCCCACCGAGGGCGACATGACCGGCCACGCCTTCCGCGATCTGGCGATGGAGGCGCAGGTGCTGGAGATGACGCGCCATATCGGCATCGGCGCGCAGTTCGGCGGCAAGTATTTCTGCCACGACGTGCGGGTGGTGCGCCTGCCGCGCCATGGCGCCAGTCTGCCAGTGGGCATCGGCGTGTCGTGCAGTGCCGACCGCCAGATCAAGGCCAAGATCACCCCGGAAGGCGTGTTTCTGGAACAGCTTGAGGCCGATCCGTCGCATTACTTGCCGGAAGCCACCGATGACATCCTCGGCGGCGACGTGGTGCAGGTGAACCTGAACCAGCCGATGATCGACATCCGCCGCCAGTTGTCGGCCTATCCGGTGAAAACCCGGCTGTCGGTGACTGGCACGATGGTCGTGGCGCGCGACATTGCCCACGCCAAGCTGAAAGAGCGGCTCGACGCCGGGCTGGGTTTGCCGGACTACATCAAGGAACACCCGGTGTACTATGCGGGGCCCGCGAAAACCCCGGCCGGCATGGCCACCGGCAGCTTCGGCCCGACCACGGCGGGACGCATGGACAGCTATGTCGGCGACTTCCAGGCGGCGGGCGGCAGCTTCGTGATGCTGGCCAAAGGCAATCGCTCCAAAGCGGTGAAGGATGCCTGCAAACAGTTCGGCGGCTTCTACCTCGGCAGCGTCGGCGGCCCGGCGGCCCGGCTGGCGCAGGACTGCATCCGCCGCGTTGAAGTGCTGGAATACCCGGAGCTCGGCATGGAAGCGGTGTGGCGGATCGAAGTGGAGAACTTCCCGGCGTTCATCGTGATCGACGACAAGGGCAATGATTTCTACGACGGGATGGAGTAATCCAAAGCAGGTTGCGGGCGCGGCGGCGTGAGCAATTCCGCCCTCTACGACGGCGATTGCTACGGCTGGGCGTATCGTCAGGCGGCCTTGCTGCGCGCCGGGGATTTTGCCCAGGCCGATGTGGCCAACATCGTCGAGGAACTCGAAAGCATGGGCCGAAGCGTAAGGCGATGCGCTGCTGGCGGCGCAGCGCGAAACCGGGCTGGCCGCGAGCGCATTCCCGGCGACATCGCCTTGGACCTTCGACCGAGCCTTCCAGGAAATCATAGAAGCATAACCTGCGACGCTGCGGTGCCCCCCTGGCGAGCGGTGCCGCCCGTCAACCTGATTGCGCAAGCCCTGCTTCCAAGGCATTAGCGCCCGGCGGAAGAAGGAATCCCCATCGTGCGCTTCGCCGTCGACCGTTTGGACCACATCACGCTGAACTGCCGCGATCTGGAGATCACCGCGTCGTGGTATCAGCGCGTGCTTGGCATGGACCGCGAGGCGTTCGGCCGCCAGCAGCGCACCTGCCTGAAATTCGGCGGCCAGAAGCTGAATCTGCGCCCGGTGCTGGCCGATGACGCCGAGTGGGCGACCGCCGAAGCGCCGCTGTCCGGTTCCGCCGATCTGTGTTTCATCACCGCCGTCGGCCCGGCCAATATTGTCGAGCATCTGCGCGCCAGCGGTGTCGCGGTCGAAAATGGCCCGGTGGAACGCATCGGCGCGCTGGGGCCGATGGCCTCGGTGTATTGCCGCGACCCGGACGGCAATCTGATCGAGATTGCGACGTATCTGGACTGACACCCGGTGCTGAACGCCCGCAACTTCGACTTTCCGCTGCCGCCCGAACGGATCGCGCACCACCCAGCCCGCCCGCGCGATGCCGCGCGGCTGCTGCATGTGGCGGGCGATGGCTGGCACGACCGCATCGTGCGCGACCTGCCGGATCTGCTGCGGCCGGGCGACATGCTGGTGGCAAACGATACCAGGGTCATCCCGGCGCAACTCGGCGGGTGGCGTGGCGGGGCGCGGATCGGCATCACGCTCGACCGCCCGCTGGCCGATGGCACCTGGCACGCGCTAGCCCGCAACGCCCGCCGCCTGCATCCGGGCGACACGCTGCGCTTCGATGGCGCGGACGATCTGACCGCCGAGGTGCGCGGACGCAACCCGGATGGCGGCGTGGCGCTGGCGTTCAACCTGGAAGGCGGCGCGTTTGCCGAGGCGCTGCGCCGCGCGGGGGCGCTGGCCTTGCCCCCGTATATCGACCGGCCCGCAGGCCCCACCGAGGCCGACGCGCAAGATTATCAAACCGTGTTCGCCCAGCATGAAGGCGCTGTGGCCGCCCCCACCGCCGGGCTGCATTTCACCCCGGCCCTGCTCGACGCTTTGGCGGCGCGGGGCGTGTCGCGGCAGACCATCACGCTGCATGTCGGGGCGGGCACCTTTCTGCCGATGCGCGACGACAACATCGCCGCCCACACGCTGCACGCCGAGCGCGGCGAAATTCGCCCCGCCGCCGCTGATGCGATCAACGCGGCGCGCGCGGCGGGCGGGCGGCTGATCGCGGTTGGCACCACGGCGCTGCGTCTGCTGGAATCGGCTGCCGCCACCGATGGCACGCTGGGCGCGTTCAATGGCACCACGGACATCTTCATCCGCCCCGGCCACCGCTTCCGCACCGCCGATCTGCTGCTGACCAATTTCCATCTGCCGCGCTCGACCTTATTCATGCTGGTGTGCGCCTTCGCTGGCACTGAGCGGATGCGCGCCGCCTACGCGCACGCGGTGGCGGCGCAGTACCGTTTCTATTCGTACGGCGACGCCACGTTGCTGGAACGCGCGGCATGAGCGGCATCCGCACAGCCCGCAACGACGACATCGAGGTGCTGCGCGCCGTCTCGATCATCATGGTGTTGTACGAGCATTTCGGCCAAATCCATTACGGAACCACGCTTCAGGCGCTGCGTATGCTTTACACCGGCTGGACCGGCGTGGATTTGTTCTTCTGCATTTCCGGCTTCGTGATCTACCGCAGTCTGGCCGAGACGCTGCATCACGGCAGCACAATTGCGGATGCTGCCCGGCAGATCGTGGCGTTCTGGATTCGCCGCTTTTGGCGGCTGGCGCCGACGGCGTGGCTCTGGCTGCTGATCGGCGTGCTGGCATCGCTCGCGGGCGGCGGCGCCGGCGGCATCAGCGTCTACAAAGACCTGACGGCCGCCACGGCCTCGCTGCTGAACTTCGAGAACATTCACCGCTACGTTTGCGCCACGCGTGACATCCCCTGCGGCGACACCTTCATGCATTATTGGAGCCTGTCGCTGGAAGTGCAGTTCTACCTATTGTTGCCCTTCGTTATACTGTTAGTGCCGAGGCGCTGGCTGGCGGCGGCGATGGCGGCGCTGATTGTTGGGCAATTCGCTTTGCAACGCCCGCCGTTCGCCGATTCGCTGGCGTGGTACGTGCGCACCGACGCACTGGCCTGGGGCATCCTGATTGCGCTGGCGGCGGGGTCCGGGTTGCTGGCCAACGTGCTGCGCCCGCGTTTTCTCGCCAATCCGGCGGCCCGCGCGGGGTTCACGCTCGGCCTACTCGGGTTGCTCGGAACCGCGAAGATGTTCGACGCCGAGGGCTTCTTCACTGGCATCGCCGCCATGCTTGCCGCCGCTCTCGTCTGGGCCGCCGCGTGCGACAGCGGCTATATCTGGCGTCCGGCATGGGCCAACGCGCTGCTATGCTGGATCGGGCAGCGGTCCTACAGCCTGTACGCCAGCCATTTGATTGTGTTCCACATTGTGCGCCAAACCTTACCGGCGCTGCCGCAAGGCGAAGCCACCTGGGCGCAAGCGGGCCTGCACGCCGGGTTGTCGATTGGGCTGACCGTCTTGGCGGCGGCGCTCACCTATCGCACCATCGAACGCCCGCTGCGCCGGCGTGGGCGCGGGGCGGCCGAGCGGTATCTCGCAATCGTCACAATAACAAGATGACACGACAATTGACGACGAATTCAACCTTTTGTCACTTGCGCTCCATAGCACGATCCGCTCAAGTTAACGCCAGCAGAAATTTTGTTACCGGGACGCCGTCGTAATGAAGATTTAGAAAATTGCAGCCGTCGCGCTGTGCGGTCTGGCTGGCCTGTCGTCGCTTGCCCCGGCGCAAGCAGGTTTGCTCGATGGCCAAACTCTGGTGTTCGAGGACGAATTCCGGCCGACCAACACAATCTTTAGCTCGGCCAGCGGCCTCGCCAATGGCGCCACGATTTCCTGGGGCATCTACAACGAGTTGAATGCTTCGGGTAATCAGCTCACCATTTCGATCAATGCAGGATCGTCGAACGGCGTTTACGACGTCATCAATTTCCCGGCCTTCGCGTTGACCGATGTCACCGTCGCCCAGAACGGCATCGATCGCTACACGAGCACCCCGTTTGGGGCGAGTCGTGTTTCGTTCGACGCACATAATTTCTTTCTCGACATCGCCGGTTCGTGGAACGTCTACGACACCCGCCTGATCCTCAGCGTCGCGGGCGCAAGCTCGGTTCCGGAACCGGCCAGCCTGACGCTGCTCGCCGGCATGCTGCTCGGTGGCGGGCTGCTGCGCCGCCGCGCGCGCCGCTAGGCCGCCAACGCCTGACCCTTGCCGTCCGCTGCCAGCGAGAATGCTGGCAGCGGGCACCGGCATAAGCTAGACGGAGCGCCCGCCGCGCCGCTGTCTGGATCGTTACCGCCGCATGACCACTTCCGCCGCCTTCGGCTGGACACGCCACGCCAACGACGGCGCCGCCCGGCTGGGCACGCTGCATACCGCGCATGGCGACGTGCCAACCCCGGTGTTCATGCCGGTCGGCACCGCCGGCACCGTCAAGGCCATGACCGCCGATGCGGTCCGCTCCACCGGGGCGCGCATCGTGCTGGGCAATACCTATCATCTGATGCTGCGGCCGGGTGCGGAGCGGGTGGCCAAGCTCGGCGGCCTGCACCGCATGATGGACTGGCCCGGCCCGATCCTGACCGATTCCGGCGGGTTTCAGGTGATGTCGCTGGCCGCGCTGCGCACCATCGACGCGGGCGGCGTCACCTTTCGCAGCCATACCGACGGCACCCAGTACCGCCTGACGCCGGAGGACAGCATCGCCATTCAGCACAAGCTGGATGCGACGATCACAATGGCGTTCGATGAATGCACGCCGTTTCCGGCCACCGAGGATCAGGCGCGCGACAGCATGGACCTGTCGATGCGCTGGGCCGCACGCTGCCGTAGCGCGTTCGCGCCGCGCACCGGCTACGGCCTGTTCGGCATCAACCAAGGCAGCGTGTTCCCGGAGTTGCGCGCCCGCTCCGCCGCCGCGCTGACCGATATCGGCTTCGAGGGCTACGCGGTCGGCGGCCTCGCGGTCGGCGAGGGTCAAGCGGCGATGTATGAGGTGCTGGAACACACCGTGCCGCTGCTGCCTGCCGATAAGCCGCGCTATTTGATGGGCGTCGGCACGCCGGACGATATTCTGGGTGCGGTGGCGCGCGGCATCGACATGTTCGATTGCGTGATGCCAACCCGCGCCGGTCGCACCGCGCGCGCCTACACCAGCCGGGGCGTCTTCAACATGCGCAACGCCCGTTTCGCCGGCGAGGACACCCCGCTCGACCCCGGCTGCGGCTGCCCGCTTTGCACGCGCCATAGCCGCGCCTATCTGCACCATCTGTTCCGTTGCGAGGAAATGCTCGGCCCGATGCTGCTGACCTGGCACAATATTCAGTATTACCAGGACCTGACCGCCGGAATCCGCGACGCCATCGCGGCCGGTCGGCTGGACGCCCACGCCGCCGCCGTGCGCGCTACCTGGGTGCAAGGAGATCTCGCGGAATGACCGAATCATATGCCGGCCTGTCGCAACTCGGCCACGCCGCCGCCATTCCGGCCAGCCCGGATGCGGCGGTGCTGGAACGGGTGCCGAACCCGCGCGACGATGCCGCCTATGTGGTGCGCTTCACCTGCCCGGAATTCACCTCATTGTGCCCGATGACCGGCCAGCCGGATTTCGGCCATCTGGTCATCGACTACATCCCGGCGGGCTGGATCGTGGAGAGCAAGTCGCTGAAGCTGTTCCTGACCAGTTTTCGCAATCACGGCAGTTTTCATGAAGCCTGCACGATGACAGTGGCACAACGGCTCGTCGACCTGCTGGCGCCGCAGTGGCTGCGCATCGGGGCATACTGGTATCCGCGCGGCGGCATCCCCATTGACGTGTTCTGGCAGACCGGGGCGCCCCCGGCCGGTGCGTGGATCCCCGACCAGGGCGTGCCGCCGTATCGCGGGCGCGGCTGAACCAAGGAGGCTGCGCCGATGAGCGACACGACGACCGAGCCGGCGGCAAGTGCCGATCCTGGGCTGCCTGACCGCTGGCTGGCGGCGTTGCTGACCTGGGACGCGGTGCGCGCGGAAATGCCCGACGAACCGGCAACCTACATGGCGTTCGTGCGCACACTGCGCAAAGCCGGGCATCCGCAACAGGCGGAACTGGTGCTGGGCGAAGCCGCCCGCCGCTTCCCGGCCGACGCCGAACTGGCCGCCGACCTTGCCCGCGCCGCCGAGCAACGCAAGGATTGGGCAACCGCACTGGCCCGCTGGCAGCAGATGCGCGCGGCGTTTCCGCAAAATCCGGCCGGCCACTTGCGCACCGCCGCCATGCTGCGCGGCGAACTTGGCCGCAGCGCAGAAGCCGAAGCCGTGCTGGAGGAAGCCGCCGCGCGCTTCCCGAACCGCAGCGAAGTATGGACCGAATACGCCGCCGCCGCCGCCGAGCGGAAGGATCGGCCCGCGGCGATCCTGCGCTACCAGACCATCCGCGAGCGGTTTCCCGCCCTGCCCGGCAGTTGGCGCCGGCTGGTGACGCTGCTGCGCGACGAGCGCCGGTTCGACGAAGCCGATATGGTGGCCGCCGAAGCGCTGGTGCGTTTCCCCGAAGACCGCGCACTGCTGATGGAATGGGCCTGGGTGGCGCATTATCGCGCCGACTGGGAGGAAGCCGCGCGCCGCTGGTCGGCAGTGCGGCTCGCCCAGCCGGAAGCCAAGGGCGCTTATTGGATGCACGGCTCGGTTCTGCTGCACCATCTGAACCGGCTGGACGAATCGGACGAGGTGCTGGCCGAAGGCGTGGAGCGGTTCGCGGACCATGCCGATATGGCGATGGACTATGCCCGTGTGGCCGAGGCGCGGGGCGACATGGCCGAGGCGCAGCGCCGCTGGGATGCCGCCAAGATGCGCTTCCCCGGCAACGCCGCCATCGCCAGCAACGCCGCCCGCGCCGCCGCCGCATTAACGCCCGCCTAGCGCCACGCATGGCAGCCGGACAGCCAGCGGCGGCCATCCGGGACAAGGCGCTTGCGCTGGGTTTCGACGCGGTTGGCTTCGCTCCGGCCACCCTTGCGCCGCAAGCCGGCCAGCGGCTGCGCGACTTTCTCGCCGCCGGACAGCACGGCGAGATGGGATGGCTGGCCGAGCGGGCCGAGCAGCGGGCCCAACCGCAAGCCCTGTGGCCGCAGGCGCGCAGCGTGATCTGCCTCGGCCTCAGCTACGCCCCGGCCGAAGACCCGCTGGCCACGCTGGCAGCACCCGCACGCGGCAATATCTCGGTCTACGCCCGCAACCGCGACTATCACGATGTGGCCAAGGGCATGTTGAAACATCTCGGCCAGTTCATCGTGGCGCGCTTTGGCGCGGAGGTGAAAGTGTTCGTCGATACCGCGCCGGTGCTGGAAAAGCCGCTGGCCGAGCAGTCCGGGATCGGCTGGCAGGGCAAGCACACCAATCTGGTGTCGCGCGCGCATGGCTCGTGGCTGTTTCTCGGCGAAATCTACACCACGCTCGACCTGCCGTCCGGCCCGCCGCACGCCGGGCGCTGCGGAACCTGCACGCGCAGCCTGCGCGCCTGCCCAACCGAGGCGTTTCCTGCCCCGTACCGGCTCGATGCCACGCGCTGCATCGCCTATCTCACCATCGAGCACGCCGGGCCGATCCCCGAGGCGCTGCGCCCCGCCATCGGCAACCGGATTTACGGCTGCGACGATTGCTTGGCGGTGTGCCCATGGAACCGCTTCGCCGCCGCCACCAAGCACGCCAAATTGCAGGCGCGGCCGGAGTTGCTGGCGCCCGATCTGGCGGCGTTGGCGCGGCTGGACGATGCCGGGTTTCGCGCGCTGTTCAGCGGCTCGCCGGTCAAGCGCATCGGGCGCGACCGCTTTGTGCGCAATGTGCTGACCGCCATCGGCAATGCGGGCGACAGCGGCCTGCTGGCGGCGGCCGAGGCGTTGCGTGACGACCCTGCCCCCGTGGTGGCCGACGCGGCAGGCTGGGCGGCAGCGCGGTTGCGAGGCGGGACGTGAGCGAACTGGTCAAACGCAGCTTCTCGCTCGCCGGCCATCGGACCAGCGTGGCGCTGGAGGCGGAATTCTGGGCGGTGCTGGATGCGTGCGCCATGCAGCAAGGCCGCAGCGTGGCAGCGGTCGTGGTCGAAATCGATGCCGCCCGTCCGCCCGCGCGCCCGCTTGCCTCGGCCCTGCGGCTGTTCGCGCTGGCCGCTGGACGTTAGCTAAATATCAAGGTTTTGCCTGGCGGAGTCGGGGGGTTGTCAAAATGACACCGCCGCACCTTGCGGCTGCAAACCGGAGACCCAGCCATGCCTGTCAGTTTCGATCTGCGGATGCCGGACACCGCATCGGCCAACAGCCCGCTGGCCCTGTGCGACCGGCTGTTGCGCCTGGCGCAAGACGCCGGGCAAGCCGGATTTCCGGTCGCTGCCGAGCATCTGCTGTATCTGGCGGACACGCTGTTCGAGCCGCCAGCCCCGCATGTCGCGGCGCGATCAAAGAGCAGCAAAGGACGCCACGCAGACAGATAACAGAAAAGCAAGATTTGTACGCCAACGGTGTCAGCAACCTGTCAGGAGGATTGAGTAAAACAACTGCACTGCATCAGACGGTGCAGACAAAATCAAGGAAAAGCAGTCATGAACACCATCTCCAAGTTGCTCACCGTTGCCACGCTGGCCGCCTTCGCTGTCGTTTCCAGCCCGGTTCTTCCGGCAGGCGGCATCCTCGGTTCCGCCGCCTTCGCCGACAGCGGCAAGTCCAGCCACGACAGCAAGGGCAGCACGAGCAAGGACGCCAGCAGCAAAGACACTGGCAGCAAGGACACCGGCAGCAAGGACGCGGGCAGCAAGGACGCGGGCAGCACCCCTTCTGGAGCCAGCGCGGCATCGTCGCATGACAGCACCTCGCCCGATGCAGCCGGCGCCGATCACGGCAGCAAAGATGCGCCGGGCGTTGTTGAAACCGAAGTGCACGGCAAGAAGCACTAATACCAAATCACGCTGACCAAGACTCATCGTCATTGCCGGGCTTGACCCGGCAATCCATGGCGCCGCACAGAGCATCTCGCGTTTAATACCGAGCGTTGGCATGGATCGCCGGGTCAAGCCCGGCGATGACGGTCGAATGGATCAGGGGTTCTCTCCCACGAGATTTGGGATAATCCAGCGGCATCGAAATCCGCCGCAGCGCTGGCTGCGGCGGATTTGCTGCCCCACCCAACGAGGGGGCACGGCAAGCACGAATTTTCCGGTGCGCCGTGCATCTATTCCCTGAAAACGACGCGCAAACACAAAAATATATTGCAATTTCCGGCGCTCAAACGTCAGCTTCACGTCAGTTTAGCCGGTCAAAACGCAGTCACTGCACAACATCGTGCGGCATTCAGGCAGCGGAAGACCAATATGACCCACTATCGGAAACTGATTATTACATCCGCCATTGCAGCATTGAGCCTGATGGTGGCGCCGGTTCTCAGCAGCGGCACGGTGCTGGCGCCGATGGCTTTCGCCGCAGGCAGCCACGGCGGCAATTCGGGCCAAAGCGGCAATGCATCCGCAGGCCATGAAGCAGCGGGCCATGATGCAGCAGGCCATGATGCAGCAGGCCATGATGCGGCAGGCCACGATGCGGCGGACCACGATGCCGCGTCGGCTGCCGCAGTTGAACTCCATCACGCCAAGTCCTGATCAAGCCCGCAATACCCTCCGCCGTCGTGCGAACTACGGCGGAGCGGCCAGATGCGCCGCGCGCCAGCGTGTCAGTCCGGCAAGCTCCAGCATCCGGCGCGGTGCGTCGAGCTTGCCGGTCAGCCGCAGCCCCACTTCCGGCGGGTCGGGCGTGAGGGGGCGCAACGTCAGGTGCAGATCGGCGGCAGCCCCCGGCAGATCGATTGTGCCGGTCAAGCTGGCGTTGCCCGACGGCGCGGTAATCTCGCCGCCGCTGATCGCAATAACGCCACTGGCCAGCGTGGCATTCAACGACAACGCCTGAAACGGCGTTTCCCCGCCCGCCAGCGCCGCGCGCGCCGTTGCTTCGGATACGTCACCGGCCAGCGCGGGCAACGATGCGCCGCTCAGCACGCCGTCGCGCATCGACAAACGCACCTCGCCGCCCAGCGTCGTCAGCAGTGTGGCGGGGGCGTGGCCGCTGGCGGTCAAACTCCCCCCCGCATCGACGCTGCCCGCCGTCATGTCGAGCGGCCAGTCGAAGAGGGCGCCGCCAAGTTGGGCGCCAGACACCTCGAAGTCGATCCGGCCGGCCGGCGGACTGCTGCCGCTGTCCAGCGAAACTTTCCCGGTCAGCGCACCGCCCGCCAGCCGCGCCGAAAGGCCGTCGAGCCGCAGCACGCCGTGTTCCAGCGCTAAGGCGGCACTGGCCTGCTCCAGCAGCGGGGCTTGGCCCATCAGCACATGACCCGCCGTCAGCTTCAGCGCACCGTCCCATCCGGACAGGACCGACAGCGGCAGCGGGTCCAGCGACCGCGGATCGACCAGCGGCAGCGGCAGCGTCTCGGCGGCAATGTGGCCATTCAAAAACGGATGCGCATCAATCCGGTCGAGCGTCATGGCTCCCGTGGCCCGCAGTCCCCCGGCCGTCAGTTCAAAACTATCGGCGGCATAGTGGGTGGCGGCGCCGGACAATTGTCCGGCCAGGCTCAGTGAGCCATCGCCGAGCCAAAGCCCGGCATTGGCCATGCCCAGCGCTTCGGCCAAACGCGGTGCACCGGGATGGCGCAGTTGCACGGTGGAGGTCCAGGTTCCCTTGCCGGTGTTCAGCGTCGGCTGGGCTTCGAAGCGCAGATCGGCGATGTCGGCGGTGATTTTCAGTCCCAGCGCCTCCGGCGGGCCGGAGGCCAGCACCTGCACCGTCGCGGGCTGCGCCCACAGCCGTGGCGCTCGCTGCCCCAAAAAGGCCAGCCGGTCCGGCAACAGGCCGGCCAGCGGGGCGGCGTGCGGCACTTGCAGATTGATATGGCCTTCCGATACCCGCCCAGCTTCGCTGATCGCTCCCGATGCGCTGGCATGCACGCTGTTGATTTGCAAATCGAGCTTGCGCAAGGTCAGCCGCCCCGCTTCCAGCGCCGCGTCGAGCGACAGCGGCGCGATGGCGTTGCCGTGGAACATCGCCTGCTTGGCCTCCAGCCGCAGATCGACATCGAACAGTCCAAAGCGCCCCGGCGGCAGCGGCAATGCCGGGATGCCGCTTGGCAGCCACGGATCGAGGTCGAGGCGATCCACGGACAAGCCCGCGCCCGCCGCCAGCCGCTTGCCGGCCCGCAAGGAAAAGCTGCCGCTGATTTGGCTGGAATCCACCATGCCAGCCAGCGAGGCCGCTGAGAACTGGCCCGGCTCGGCGGCCACGTGGCCCGAGAGCTCGGCGCGGCGCAGCACGCCATCCGGCAAGCTGGCGAACGGGGCGACGCCCGCCTGTTCCAGCCACGCCAGCGTGGTGCGCAGCGCAGGTGCGGAGATCGACACATCGCCCTCGAAATGCGGGCGCGGCGTCGCGCCGCCATCCTGGCCGACATGGCCGGACAGCCGCAGCGGCGCTTCGCCCGGCAACACGGCGCGGGCTTCGCGCACCTCCGCCCCGTCGCGCGACAAATCCACCGCCGCGCGCAACCCGCGCAGCGTGCCGCCCGCCAGCGTCGCCGCCTCGGCTGACAAATCGATCCCGACCGGCAACGGCAGCGGCCCGGTATGGCCCAGCACCGGCAGCCATGCATCCAGGTCCAGACGGCTGGCGGCCAGCGCCAGATCGAGCCGTGGCATCGGCGACACGCGCAAGGCGACCGCGCCACGCGCCGGCGACCCGCCGATCTGCATCGCCAAATCGTCCGCCGCCGCGAGGCCACCCGCGATAGTCACCCGGCCTTCGGCCTTGAACGACACCGGCGGCGCCGGAATAAGATGCGACAAATCCGGACCGCGCCCGCTGACCCGCCCGGTCAGCGTACCATCCGGGCCGATCTGGCCACTGAGCGTGGCGCCGATACCTTGCACCGGCCCCTGCCCGTCGAGCGCCACATCCAGCCCCGCCGAACCATCGCCGCCCGGCTGGGTCAGCCGCGCGGTGAAGCGCCAGGGGCGGCCGGAAAACTGCGCGGTCCCAGCCGCCGAATAGCTGCCGCCGTATCCAACCGTGGTCAGCGTGGCGTCGATGCCGGTGAAGTTCAGCCCGCCAATCGACAGCTTGCCATCCTCGACGCTGGCCGACAGCGCCGACAGCCAATACGGCGTGCGCACCATCACCTGCGACGGGTCGAGCGGCCAGGGCAGCCGTACGTCGGCACCGCGCAGCACCAGTTCGCGCGCGTCGATGCGGCCTTCCAGCAGCGGGCCGAGTGCCAAACGCAGCCGCAACTCGGCGGCGGTGATGCTAATGCTTTCGGCGCGCACCTCCGACGGCGAGCCGATGGCGATGCCAGACGCGGTCAGCATCGGCTCGGGCAGCAAGCGCAGCGCGATGCGCCCGCCGATGGTGACGCTGCGGCCCAACCGGGCGGCGGCCGCACTGGCGATGTCGCCGCGAAACCGATCCAGGTCGAGGCGCGGCGGCACCAGCCATGCCGCCACCGGCAATGCGACCGCCAGCAGCAACAGCAACCACAGCAGGGCGCGCAGCGCTCGCACCCGTTAGTCCGCCACGGCGCCGAAGCCGCCGCCCCCGGGCGTTTCGATGGTGACCACGTCACCCGGCAGCAATTCCGCCGACGAGGTGCCGGACAAAATCGTGCGGCTGCCGTCGGCGCGGTCCACCCATTGCCGTCCCGCCAGCCCATCGCTGCCGCCGTCCAGCCCGAACGGTGCCACCTCGCGGCGTGAGGCGACGATCACCGCCGTCATTCGATCGAGGAACCGCACCCGGCGGCGCGCGCCGTCGCCGCCACGCCAGCGGCCCGCCCCGCCGGAGCCGCGCCGGATGGCGAATTCCTCCAGCACCACCGGGTAGCGCAACTCGAACACCTCGGGGTCGGTCATCCGCGTGTTGGTCATGTGAGTCTGAATGGCCGAGGTGCCGTTGAAGCCCGGCCCGGCCCCGGTGCCGCCGCAAATGGTCTCGTAGTATTGCCGCGTGGCGTCGCCGAACAGGAAGTTGTTCATTGTCGCCTGACTGCATGCAATGGCACCCAATGCGCCGAACAGCGCATTGCACACCGCCTGCGACACTTCGGTATTGCCCGCCACCACCGCAGCACCGGGTTGCGGCGACAGGAAGGTGCCGGGCGGAATGATCAGTTCAATTGGCTTCAGGCAGCCGTCGTTGAGCGGAATGTCGTCGCCGACCAGACAACGGAACACGTACAGCACCACGGCACGGGTCACGGCAGGCGGGGCGTTGAAGTTGCCCGCGTTCTGCGGCCCGGTGCCGGTGAAATCCACCACCGCTGTCCGCTCCGCCCGATTGACCTGCACCCGCACATGCAGCGGGGCTCCGTTGTCCATCGTGTAGTGGAATGCGCCGTCGCGCAGCCGCCCGAGCACCCGGCGCACGCTCGCCTCGGCGTTGTCCATCACATGGCGCATGTAGGCGCGCACCGTGGCGATGCCGAACTGATCGACCACGCGCAGCAATTCCTGCACGCCCTTCTGGTTGGCCGCGACCTGCGCCTTGATGTCGGCGACGTTCACATCCGGGCTGCGCGCCGGATACTTGGCGCCGGCCAGCAGCGCGCGGAACGCCGCCTCCTGGAACACGCCGCCAGCGACCAGCAGGAAGTCGTCGATGATGACGCCTTCTTCTTCCAGCGTGCGAGAGTTCGGTGGCGTGGAGCCGGGCACAGTGCCGCCAATATCGGCGTGATGGCCCCGGCTGCCAGCGAAGAACAAGATCTCCCCGGTGTCGCCAAACACTGGGGTAATCACCGTGACGTCCGGCAGATGGGTGCCGCCGTTATACGGGTTGTTCAGCGCCACCACGTCGCCGGGCCGCAGTGTGGCCGCGCGGCGGCGCAGCACGGTGCGCACGCTTTCGCCCATCGCCCCCAGATGCACCGGCACATGCGGCGCGTTGGCCACCAGCGCCCCGGTGGCGTCGAAAATGGCGCACGAGAAGTCCAGCCGCTCCTTGATGTTCACACTCTGCGAAGTGTTTTGCAGCACCGCGCCGGTTTGCTCGGCGACGTTCATGAACAGGTTGTTGAATAGTTCGAGCAGCACCGGATCGGGCTTGTCCGACCCGGCATCCACCCGGCCCGGCAGCCGCACGGTGCGGCGCAGCAGCAAGTGATCGAGCGGTGTCACCTCGGCGGTCCAGCCCGGTTCGATCACCGTGGTGGCGTTGGCTTCGCGGATCAACGCGGGCCCCGCGATGCGGTCGCCGGGGCACAGCGCGGTACGCTCGAACACCGGGGTGGCGTGCGCGGCACCGCCAGTCCACATCGCAATATGGTCCACCGGGTCCGGCAATGCGCCCGCGCGCGGCGGCGGCGCGTGTTCGGCGATGGGTTCGCCAGCGGCGGTGGCTTCCACTGAGACCGCTTCGGCGATCAGCGGGCGGCCCGGCGTGGCGAAGCCGAAGCGGGCGCGGTGCGCCTCGGTGAACGTGGCCACCAGTGTATCCAGATCGGCCAGCGGCACCGCCAGGGCCGCCTCGGTGCCCTGATAGCGCAGCATCACGCGCCGGGTCAGCGCGAGGGCCGCCGGATCGGCGCCCTGGGTCGCCAGTTCGCCGGACGCCCGCGCCGCCAAATCCTCGGCCAAGGCGAACAGGCCGGGCAGCGACGCGGCGGTCAGCAGTGTTTCCACCGCCTGCTCGCGCATCGCGGTCTGATCGGCCAGCCCCATGCCGTAGGCCGACAGCACGCCGGCGAACGGATGGATGAACACCGTCTCCATGCCCAGTTCGTCGGCCACCAGACAGGCGTGCTGGCCGCCGGCGCCGCCGAAGCATTGCAGCGCGAAGCGGGTGGCGTCGTGGCCTTTCTGCACCGAGACCTGTTTGATCGCATTGGCCATGTTGGCCACCGCGATACGCAGGAAGCCCTCAGCCACCGCGCGCGGATCGCGGTGCTGGCCGGTGGCGGCGGCGATCTCATCGGCCAGGCCAGCGAATTTTTCGGCGACGATGGCGGCGTCGAGCGGCTGATTGGCGCTGGGGCCAAAGATCGCCGGGAAATGCGCCGGTTGCAGCTTGCCGACGCACACATTGGCGTCGGTGACAGTCAGCGGTCCGCCGTTGCGGTAGCATGCCGGGCCGGGCCGAGCACCCGCACTGTCGGGGCCAACGCGGAACCGGCTGCCGTCGAAATGCAGGATCGAGCCGCCGCCAGCGGCCACCGTGTTGATCGCCATCATCGGCGCGCGCAGCCGCACGCCCGCCACCTCGGTCTCGAACGCCCGCTCGAACGCGCCGTCGTACAGCGCGACATCGGTCGAGGTGCCGCCCATGTCGAAGCCGACAATGCGGTGCAGCCCGGCCATCGCGGCGGTGCGCGCCGCA
Source organism: Rhodospirillales bacterium (assembly GCA_025359905.1). Lineage (GTDB taxonomy): Bacteria > Pseudomonadota > Alphaproteobacteria > Acetobacterales > Acetobacteraceae > CAIPHQ01. The sequence continues at coordinate 1,741 of JANYDF010000009.1, read as the reverse complement.
CCCACGATACCGCCCGCCGGGCCGGACAGAATGGCGTCCTTGCCCTGGAACCGGCTGGCTGCGGCCAATCCGCCGTTCGACTGCATGAAATACAGCCGCGTGCCGGACAGTTCGCTGGCCACCCGGTCCACGTAACGCCGCAGGATCGGCGACAGATAGGCGTCGGCCACCGTGGTATCGCCGCGCGGCACCAGCCGCAGCAGCGGGCTGACCTCGTGACTGGCGGAGACCTGGGCAAACCCGGCTTGCCGCGCCAAGGCGGCCAGCCGCCGTTCGTGCGCGGGGTATTTCCATGCGTGCATCAGCACGATGGCGACAGCGGCGATGCCCGCGGCACGGGCCGCTTGCAGGGCGGCCAGCGCAGCCGCCTCATCCAACGCCGCGATCTCGTGTCCATCGGCGCCGATGCGGCCCGGAATTTCCACCACCCGCTCGTACAGCATGGTGGGCAGGGTAATATCGAGGTCGAACAGCCGTGGCCGCGCCTGCGTGCCGATGCGCAGCGCGTCGGCGAAACCGCGATTGACCAGCAACAGCGTGCGCTCGCCCTTGCGCTCCAGCAGCGCGTTGGTGGCCACCGTGGTGCCCATCTTGACGCTGTCGATCGCGCCCGGCGGGATCGGCGCATCGGCCGCCAGCCCGAGCAAAGCGCGGATGCCGGCAATCGCCGCATCCTGGCTGCGCGTGGCGCTTTCGCTCAGCAGCTTGTGCGTCAGTAGGCGGCCAGAGGGGTCGCGCGCCACGATGTCGGTGAACGTGCCGCCTCGGTCGATCCAGAACTGCCAGCCGGTCATCTTCTCTCCAGTCGGTCTGCATCCGGCCGCATGCATCGTGGGCGCGGAAGCGGGCGGAGAATGCTGGCGCGGCCGGTTCGCGGCAACGGTTAATCCGGCAGTAGCGCATACCCACTTTGGAAATCGTAAGCCCGCCGTGATACATAAGGCAGCGAGAACGGATCGGGATCAGGGCGCGTGTGGGGCAAGATCATCGGCGGCATGGCTGGCTTCGCATTCGGCGGCCCGTTCGGCGCCATGGTGGGGGCGGCACTGGGCCACGCGGCGGAAACCGGGGCCAAGGGCGGCTTCGGCGGCGGCTTTCAGTTCCCCGGCGCCAGCACGTTCAACCCGGCGCGGCTGGCCTCGATGTTCGGACAGAAGGAACAGGTCTTCGCCGTCTGCGTGGTCGTGCTGGCCGCCAAGCTGGCCAAATGCGATGGCCCGGTGAACCGCCACGAAATCGACGCCTTCAAGCGCAGTTTCCGCATCCCGCCTGAATCGGCGCGCGACATCGGCCGCCTGTTCGATCAAGCGCGCGACAGCCCCGACGGCCCGGACGAATACGCCCAGCAACTCGGCCAAGCCTTCACCGACGCGCCCGGCGTGCTGGAAGACGTGCTGGCCGCCCTGTTCGTGATCGCCCGCGCCGACAAGCCGCTGACGGTGATCGAGCAGCAAATCCTGCTGGCGATTTTCCACAAGTTCGGCCTGCCGCAGCAATCCTGGGAGCGGGCGAGCAGCGGCACATCCCGCCAAAGCCAGCCGGAGGGCGAAGACCCTTACGAAATCCTCGGCGTGCCGCGCAGCGCGCCGGCCGATGAAATCCGCGCCGCGTGGAAGAATTTGATGCGCGAAACCCACCCGGACAGTCTGGCCAGCCGCGGTGTGCCGCCCGAATTCATCGCCCGCGCCACTGACAAAGTGGCCCGCATCAACGCCGCCTGGGACCGGGTGAAGCGCGAGCG
>JANYDF010000007.1 GCA_025359905.1 Rhodospirillales bacterium | reverse complement strand
ACCTCATCGAGCGCATGTTCTGCCGCCTCAAGGATTGCCGCCGCATCGCCACCCGCTACGACAAACTCGCCCGAAATTTCGCCTCCGCCGTCGCCCTCATCGCTACCATCATATGGTGGACCGATTGAGTCTGGACCCTAGGACGGCGGGATCGCCACCAGTTTGCCGGTATGTTTCTTAGCAAGAAAGTCCTGCTGGGCGTCGATCAGGTCAGCGAGAGGGTACGTCTTGGCGACCCGCGGCCGGATGGCGTTGGCTTCAATGGTGCGAATAAGAGCGCGAAACCCCTCACTGTCCTGCGCGGTGCAGCCCAAAAACGTCAAGTCCTTCAAGTATAGCTTGCGCAGGTCTAATGTCACGAGCGGTCCGGCAATCGCACCGGAGACGGCATATCTGCCGCGTGGTTTCAAAATATCGAGAAGTTCAGGCCAGGCGCTGCCACCCACAACATCAATCACTGCATCGATACTATTGATCGGGATCGATGCGGTCAGTGCGGTATTGCGCGCGATCAACCCGGATGCCCCCAGCGCCGCGCAATCCGGCAATTTTTCGGCAGCCGCCAAGGCAAGAACCTCCGCGCCGCGCCGCACCGCCAGTTGCACCGCCGCCGAACCGACGCCGCCGCTCGCGCCGGTGATCAGCACGCGCTCGCCGGCGGTCACCCCGGCACGGGTCAGCAGATTTTGCGCGGTGCCATAGGCGCACGGGAATGATGCCAGTTCGGCGTCGGACAGCGCGCTGTCGATGGCATAGGCATCGGCCGACGGCACCGCGACAAATTGGGCAAACCCGCCATCGCGCTCCGAACCAAGCCAGACATCTTGCGTGCCTTGACGCAAGGAACACAAACAGGATTGCACCAGCACCCGCTCGCCGAGCCTTGTCGGAGCTACACCGGGACCAACGGCTGCAATCCGTCCGCAAACGTCGGCGCCCTGAATGCGCGGAAACGCAATCGCGCCAGCCCAGCCGCCCGCATCGCTGCCGCCAGCCGCGTACCAGCCGAGCCGCGTGTTGATATCGGTGTTGTTGATCCCCGCAGCCCCCACGCGCACCAAGACCTCGCCGAGTCCGGGGCGGGGCACCGGCACATCGGTGCGGTAGACCAGCATCTCGGGGCCGCCGTGCCCGGTGAGCAGCATCGCGGCCATTGTCGCGGGCACCCCTGGTGCAAGCGGCTCGTTCATCATCGACCAATCTCCCCGTGTCTAACTTGCCGGCATTGTGCCGCCGTGCGAAGCCGCATCCGTTGTGAGGGAGGCGTCGATGACGGCTTACGGCAAATTGTTGCAGCGGCTGCGCAATGGCGCGGTGGCGGTGCTTGACGGACCGACCGGCACCGAGTTGCAAAAGCGCGGCGCGCCGATGGACCCTGCGGCGTGGTGCGGCCCGGCGACGCTGGGCAACGATGCGCTGCTGAGCGAAATTCACGCCGACTACATCGCTGCCGGGGCGGAGATTATCACCGCCAACACCTTTGCCGCCTCGCGCCTGATGCTGGAGGCGGCTGGATTGGCCGACCGCTCGCCGGAAATCGTCGCCCGTGCGGTGGCCGCCGCATTGCGGGCGCGGGAGGCGGCGCCTGATGTGGTGGTGGCAGGGTCGCTGTCGCACATGGTGCCGGTGTTAGCGGGCACCGCCGACCTCGACCCGAACCGGGTGCCCTCCGCCGCCAAGGTCACCGACGCGATCAACGAGGTGGCGCAGGGGCTGAAGGCGGCGGGCTGCGATATTATCATTTTAGAAATGATGTATGCGCTCGACCGTATCCCGATCGCGCTGGCGGCGGCGTTGGCCACCGGGCTGCCGGTGTGGTTCGGCATGAGTGCCCGGCGCGGCGCGGACGGCGCGGTGCTGAGTTTCTATCCGTACGAGGACATCCCCATCGATCGGGTTGCCGCGTTCATCGCATCGTCCGGCGTCGATGTAGCCGGTGCGATGCATACCGGGGCCGAGACCGTCGCGGGCGCGCTGGACAGCGTGCGGCGGCATTTCGCCGGACCGCTGATGGCCTATCCCGACTCGGGCTATTTCGAGATGCCGGATTGGAAGTTTGTCGATACGCTAAGCCCTGAGCGGTATACCGCGTTTGCTAGGCAGTGGACCGGCGAGGGCGTGCAGGTGCTGGGCGGCTGCTGCGGTCTGGGCGTCGAGCACGTTCGTGCGGCGGCGCGCGTGCGCGATGAGCGGGGGCAATGATGGGTCACGAAGCACAAGCCTATATCGGCGGCGCCTGGGTGGATGCGGCGGCGCCCGCCGCCTACGATCTGGTCAACCCGGCCAGCGAGGAGGTGATCCTCACCCTCGGCCTGTGCGGCGCTGCCGAGGTGGATCGTGCGGTGGCTGCGGCGCAAGCGGCCTTCCCGGCGTTTGCCGCGACCACGGTGGCCGAGCGCGTGGCGTTGCTGCGCCGCATCCTGGCCGAGTACGAAGCCCGCATCGAAGATTTCGCCCAAGCGATGACCCGCGAGATGGGCACGCCGATCACCTTCTCGCGCGAGGCGCAGGCCACCTCGGGCACCGCGCACCTTGAAACGATGATCGACGTGCTGGAGCGGTTCGAATTCGCCCGCCAAATGGGCGGCACCCGGATTGTGCGCGAAGCCATCGGGGTATGCGGGCTGATCACGCCGTGGAACTGGCCGGTCAATCAGATCGTCTGCAAGGTTGCACCCGCACTGGCCGCCGGTTGCACCATGGTGCTGAAGCCATCCGAGATGGCGCCGATCTCGGCCATGCTGTGGGCCGAGACCATGCACGCGGCCGGCGTGCCGGCGGGCGTGTTCAACATGGTGCCGGGCGACGGGCCGACGGTGGGCGAGGCGATTGCCGGCCATCCGGGCATCGACATGATCTCATTCACCGGCTCGAACCGCGCCGGCACGCGGGTGGCGGCGCTGGCCGCCCCCACGGTGAAGCGGGTGGCGCAGGAGTTGGGCGGCAAGTCGCCCAACATTATTCTGCCCGACGCCGATCTGGCCGACGCGGTGGCGCGCGGCGTGGATGGCTGTTTCAACAACAACGGCCAGTCCTGCGATGCGCCGAGCCGCATGTTCGTGCCCGCCGACCGCCACGACGAAGCCGCGGCGCTGGCCGCCGCAGCGGCCGAGCGCTGCGTGGTGGGCGATCCGCACGACCCGGCGACCACGCTGGGCCCGGTGGTCAGCCGCCGCCAGTTCGAGCGGATTCAGGGGCTGATCGAAGCGGGCATCACCGAGGGCGCCAAGCTGGTCACCGGCGGACCCGGGCGGCCGGAGCGGCTCAATCGCGGCTTCTATGTGCGCCCGACGGTGTTCGCCGGGGTGCGCAACGACATGATGATCGCACGCAGCGAAATCTTCGGCCCGGTGCTGACCATCCTGCCGTATTGGACGCTCGATCAGGCGGTCGAACTGGCCAACGATACGCCGTACGGCCTGGCTGCCTTCGTGCAGGGCAGCGACCTTGCCACGGCACGGCAGGTTGCCGGGCGCCTGCGCGCGGGCAATGTGACGATTAACGCGGCCGGCTGGGACTTACACGCCCCGTTCGGCGGCTACCGGCAGTCGGGCAATGGGCGCGAGTATGGCGCGTGGGGCCTGGAGGAATTCTTGGAAACCAAGGCGGTCATCGGCTGGGGCGGTTAATTCTTCAGCGGCCGACAACAACTTCGCTTGCGTTCCCTTGGCGCTGCGCTATGTCCCTGACAACCGCGCCTGACGCATTATTGCGCTTGGCGTGGAGAATGGCGGCGATGCAACCGGCAAAAGGAAACACCAGACCATGGACGATCTCGAATTTCTGAAGCTTCAGCATATGGCCGGCCGTGTGTCGCGCCGCGCATTCCTCGGCCGCGCCGCAGCGCTGGGCGCCAGCGCCGCGCTGATCTCCTCGATGGTTGCCAGCGTCGATGCGTACGCCGCTGAAACCCCGAACAAGGGCGGCATTCTGCGCCTTGGCCTTGCCGGCGGCAGCACCACCGATAGCCTGGACCCCGGCAGCTACAACGACTCGGTGATGATCGACACCGGGCATGCTTTCTGGAACGGCTTGGTCGAGTGGGACCAGAGCGGCAAGCCGGTGCCGGAATTGGCGGAAAGCTGGGAAGTGAAGCCGGGTGCGGCGGTGTGGATTTTCAACATCCGCAAGGGCGTGACCTTCAGCAACGGCAAGACGCTGGACGCCGACGACGTGGTGTATTCGCTGAACATGCATCGCGGCAAAACCAAGTCGGGCGCTGCTGGTCCGTTCAAGGCGGTCAGCGACGTCAAGGCGCTGACGCCCAATCAGGTGCAAGTGACGCTTGAGAGCGGCGACGCCGATTTTGCTTATGTGCTGACCGATTACCACGTGCTGATCGTGCCGAACGGCCACACCGACTGGTCGAAGGCCATCGGCACCGGCGGCTATACCCTCGAAAAGTTCGATCCGGGCGTGCGCATCACCGGCAAGCGCAACCCGAACTACTGGAAGTCCGGCCGCGCCCATGCCGATGCCATCGACATCACCGTGATCAACGACGACAGCGCCCGCCTGAACGCGCTGATCACCGGCCAGGTGGACGCCACCAACCGGGTGCCCGCCAAGCTGATCGGGCTGTTGAAGAAGCACGAGAACCTGGAACTGATCCGCGCGCCGGGCGGCTGGCACACCGTGATCTCGATGATGCAGGACCGCGCGCCGTTCGATAACAAGGACCTGCGTCTGGCACTGAAATACGGCATCGACCGCGAGCAGATCGTCAAGGCGCTGTTTTCGGGCACGGGGACCGTCGGCAACGACCACCCGATCCCGAAGACCGACCCGTATTGGAATTCGTCGCTGCCGCAGATCAAGTATGATGCGGACAAGGCGAAGTTCTACATGAAGAAGTCGGGGATCTCGAACCCGCCGATCACCATCCAGGCGTCCGAAGCGGCGTTCCCGGGCGCGGTGGACATGGGCTCGCTGTTCCAGCAGAGCCTGAAGAAGGCCGGCATCAACATCGAACTGAAGAAGGAGCCCGCCGACGGGTTCTGGGACAATGTTTGGCTGAAGGGCCCCTGCGTGACCAGCTATTGGGGGGGCCGCGCGGCGGCGACGCAGATGCTCGCGGTGGCCTATGGGCCGGACGCGCCGTGGAACGAAAGCCACTACAAGAACCCGAAGTTCACCGAACTGCTGTCGTCGGCTCGCGCTGAAACCGACGAGGCCAAGCGCAAGGAACAGATT
>JANYDF010000082.1 GCA_025359905.1 Rhodospirillales bacterium | reverse complement strand
CGGGCTTGACCCGGCCATCCATGGCGCCGCACAAAGCATCGCGCCTCTAACACGGAGCGTTGGCATGGATCGCCGGGTCAAGCCCGGCGATGACGATCGAATGGATCAGGGGTTCTCTCCCACGAGATTTGGTATAAGCTGCGACATATCGTTTCCTTGGAATGGTTGCCACGCATTGATAATAGAAATTTTTTAGTGGTGACCATAAGAATTTTGGGTGATTTGGGCCTTCCTACATATAAGGTTATAGTAGGCGAATCTTTTAACGAAATATTGCCATATCAACCAACCGACATTCACCCGTTAGCGTGGCTGTGTTTATCTGGAAAATATGGCAATGACAGGTGTATTGATAAGACAAGCCAACCATTACTGGCCAATCGGGGGAAAATGAATCCTAGTGCTGCTTCGCAAGAAGTTATCTTGTCGTTATTCGCAAAGCGCCCGCTCGGACCTCCCCGCAGAAATTAATTCACAGTGTTGGCCGATAGCCGTTGGTTGAGTTCGTCCAATTTTCATAAAATGAGTTGGACCAATTCGATATGATAGTTGCGCCACGATGAGCGGACTGCACTGCGCAAGGAAGCTGTTCTCTCGCCACGGCATCAACGTTTCGTCTAACAAAGACCGATGTCCGATCTTCACAGTTCACCCGAGATCACAGATTGGCAACCCACCCCCACATGTCAGACCATTCCCCCGCCCCCGTTGACACCCGCCCGCCGCCCCGCCCACCTTTCCCGCTAAGTCCATAACCGGGAGGGAACCAGCATGGCCGACGATTCTCAGCATGGCCGCAACCGTTTGCGCAGCCGCCGCTGGTTCGATGAGCCGCTCGATCCGGCGCTGACCGCGCTGTATGTCGAGCGTTATCTGAACTTTGGCCTGACCCGGGATGAATTGCAGGGCGGCAAGCCGATCATCGGCATTTGCCAGACCGGCAGCGACATCGCCCCCTGCAACCGCCACCATATCGACCTTGCTTACCGCATCCGCGACGGGATTCGCGACGCCGGCGGCATTCCGCTGGAATTCCCGGTGCATCCGGTGCAGGAAACCGGCAAGCGCCCCACCGCCGCGCTGGACCGCAACCTGCAATACCTCAGTCTGGTCGAAGTGCTGCACGGCTATCCGCTCGACGGCGTGGTGCTGACCACCGGTTGCGACAAGACCACCCCGGCGCAGTTGATGGGAGCGGCGACGGTGAACATTCCGGCCATCGCGCTGAACGGCGGGCCGATGCTGGATGGCTGGTGGAAGGGGCGGCTTTCGGGCTCCGGCACCATCGTCTGGGAAGGCCGCAAGCTGTATGCGGAAGGCCAGATCAACTACGAACAGTTCATGGAAATGGTCTGCTCGTCAGCCCCGTCGGTGGGCCACTGCAACACCATGGGCACCGCGAGCTCGATGAACTCGCTGACCGAGGCGCTGGGCATGATGATGCCGGGCTCGGCGATGATCCCCGGCCCGTACCGCGAGCGCGGCCAGATGGCGTATATCACCGGCAAGCGCATCGTGGGCATGGTGCACGAGAATCTGCGCCCGTCCGACATCATGACCAAGAAGGCGTTCGAGAATTGCGTGGTGGCGGCGGCGGCGCTCGGCGCGTCGTCGAACTGCCCGATCCACATGATCGCCATCGCGCGGCACATGGGCGTGGAACATAATCTGGACGATTGGCAGCGCCTCGGCCCGGAAATTCCGCTGCTGGTCGATATGCAGCCCGCCGGACGGTATCTGGGCGAGAAATTCCATCGCGGCGGCGGCGTGCCGGCGGTGCTGAAGGAATTGCTGGCCGAGGGTAAGCTGCACGGCGACGTGATGACCTGCACCGGCAAGACGCTGGCCGAGAATTTGGCCGGTGTTGAAGACGGCGACCGCGACGTGATCCGCGCGTATCGCAAGCCGATGAAGGAGCGCGCCGGTTACGTGGTGCTGTCCGGCAATCTGTTCGACAACGCGGTGATCAAGGTCTCGGTGATCGACGACGCGTTCCGCGCCCGGTTCCTGTCCCACCCGGACCGTCCGAACGTGTTCGAGGGCAAGGCCATCGTGTTCGAAGGCCCGGAAGACTACCACCACCGTATCGAAGACCCCGATCTGGGCGTGGAAGAACAGTCGGTGCTGATCATCCGCAACGTGGGCCCGGTCGGCTATCCGGGCAGCGCCGAAGTGGTGAACATGCAGCCGCCGGCGGCGTGGTTGAAGAAGGGTGTCGATTCGATGCCGACCATGGGCGACGGCCGGCAGTCCGGCACCTCGGGGTCGCCGTCGATCCTGAACGTCTCGCCGGAAGCCGCCGTTGGCGGCGGGCTGGCGCTGCTGAAGACCGGCGACAAGATCCGCATCGACTTGAACACCAACAAGGTTGACGTGCTGTTGCCGGAAGGCGAACTGGACGCCCGCCGCGCCGCCTGGACGCCGCCGGAACTGGTCAACAAGACGCCGTGGGAGCAGATCTATCGCTCCATGGTGGGGCAGTTGGGCCAGGGCGGCTGCCTGGAACCGGCGACGATGTATCTGAACGTGCTGGAGACGCGCGGCGAAAGCCGCAACAACCACTAAGTTTGCGGGCGGCCCGGGGTTATCCGCCCCGGGCCGAAGCCGGACTGACCCGGCGCAGCGCCAGCCGGGAATGTTCGCGCACGGCGGCCGGAAGTTCGGCGGTCTCGCGTTCCAGCGTGCCGGCCAGCGCCATCACCAGGGCAGCCACCGCTTCGGCGTAGTTGTCGTGGCCAATACGCTCGCGGCAGTAGCGCGCCGCCTCGGCGGCATCGGAGTAACCCAGCGAGGCGGCCGATCCGGTCAGCGCGTGCAAGGGGCGGTCCGGGTTGCGGCCAGTGTCCGGGGCCAGAGCCGCCAGTACGCCGGGCACCTGCTCCCAGAATGTGCGGATGACTTGCAGCAAGCTGCCGGGCCGCATCCGTGCGGCCAGATCGCGCCGAATGGCGGCATTGATCGGCGGCGCGGCTTTCTCCTGCGCCCGGCCCAGGGCGGCGTCTATCGCCGCTGTCAGTTGTTCGAGCGTGACTGGCTTGATCAACACGTCGTCGAACCCGGCCGCCAGCAGCGATGTGCGGGCCTCGGCGCCCGCATCCGCAGTCACCGAAATCAACGCGATGTGACACAGCGGCGCCGCCATGGCGCGCACCGCGCGGGCGACATGCTCGCCGTTGAAATCCGGCATGTGGCGGTCGACCAGCGCGCAGTCGAACCCGCCGCCGCGCAGTTCCTCCTCGGCGGCACCGCCACCGGCAACCGTGACCACCGCGTGCCCGGCGAAGTTGAGCAAGCTGGCGGCAATCTCGCGGTTCACCGGGTCGTCGTCGGCGACCAGCATGCGCAACATGCGCGGCGCTTGGGCAGTAGTGGGCACGGCCGCCGCACCCGGCGGGCCGGTCAGCGCCGCACGCAGCGAGGCATCGCACAACAAGCCCTGCAAGCGCTGGGATAACCCGGCCTGATTGCCCCGGCCGAAGCGCAGGACCCGTCTGGCGGGCGGCAACGCCGCATCCGGCACTTCGGCGCTGGCCAGCACGAGCGCCACGGCATCGCCGGGTGCGGCGCCGCGATAGCCGAGCGCCGCCAGATTCTGCGCCAGCGCGCGGCGGATGCAGGCAGCGCCGCCCGTTACAATCGCGGCACCCTGCCGCAGCGGCGGCGCTTCGGCAGCCGCCGCAACGGCTGATCCCACTTGCACTGGGACGCGGAAAATAAAGATGCTGCCCTTGCCGGGTGTGCTGACGGCGGCAAGGCGGCCATCCATCTTGGCGATCAGCCGGCTGCATATCGCCAACCCCAGCCCGGTGCCGCGCACGCCGGCCGCCGCTTCGGATTCCAGGCGGCTGAATTCCTCGAAAATCCGGCGGCGGCCCGCACGGGTCATGCCAGCGCCCGTGTCGATCACGGCCACGCGCAACCATGCGGCGCCCTTCGCCCGGCGCACCGACACCCGTACCGCGACACCACCGGATTCGGTGAATTTGCAGGCGTTCGACAGCAGATTGAGCATCACCTGCCGCAAGCGGCGGAAGTCGAACACCAACGTGGCCGGCACGTCCGGATCGATCACCAGCGCCAGATCGACACCGCCCTGGGCGGCGGCCGGTTCCATCATTTCGCAGGTTCGCTGGGCAAAGCTGCGCACTTCGCACAATTCGGGATGCAGCTCGACCCGGTCGGCTTCCAGCGCGGAAAAGTCGAGCACGTCGTCGAGTTGCGCCATCAGCGCTTCGCCGCAACTGATGACGATTTCCACCGCGCGCCGCTGGCCCTGGTCCAGCGCTGTCCGGGACAGCAGCGAGGCCGCCCCGAGCACGCCGTTCATCGGGGTGCGAATTTCGTGGCTCATGGTCGCGAGGAAGGCAGCCTTGGCGCGCACCCCGGCCTCGGCGCGCGTAAGCGCTTGGCGCAGCGCCGCGCCGGTGTGGTCAAGCCGGCGTGCTTGCGACAGCACCGAGCGCAAGATCAGGAAAAAACTGGCCAGCAGAAACAGCAAGGCGATCAAGAACGCCTCGTTGGCGTCCTTGAGCGACGCCGTCAGCGCGGTGCGGTTGTCGCCGTCTAATTGGTGCGAGCGCAGCATCACGCGAACCGCCCCGCCGGCCAATTGGCCGGCGTCGATGGCCAGCGCGCGGGCCAGCGCCGGGCCGCCGCTCTCCAATGCCGCGATGCGTGGCTGCATCGCTTCCAGCCCTTGCGCCACGGCGGTCAGCATGGCGCTGGTTTCGTCGTCTAATTTTGGCTCGACATCGGACTGCTTCAGCAAGCCGGTGCGGCCGATGGCGACGTCGAGCTTGGTGCGAATCACCTCGGCCGCCGCAGGGCTGCCGTCGAACAGCGCCAGTTTCGCGGTGAGATCCTGCACCTCGCGGCCAAACTGGGCCGCCATCCAAAACTGCGAGTCGCGCACGCGGTCGGTGAACTGGTGCTGGCTTTCGGACATCCGCACATACGTGTACGTGCTGGCGATGCACGACAGCGCGACCAGCGCGCCGAACCATATAAGCGCGTTGCGCCCGATGGCTGCCATCAGCTTGCGCGGCGCGCTGGCCATATCTTTCACCTGCAATACCTCGCCTTCAGCACATGCCGAAGCGGCAAGGCGGAGATCTAAAATCAACACTACGTTTATATGATTCGTTCCACGCTCGCCAGCGCATGCTGGCACAATCGCGCCAAACACTGCCCGCGATGGAAGATTTGCTGCGGCTATAGATGATAAATCGCAAATGTATGGCAGCCGCCGACTGGTCGCCCGCCGGGAGCCGGGCGGGTTCACCGATGACGCGGTGATTGCGGCGGCTGACCCTACACCGTGGCCATTGCGGCCGGTGAGACCATCCAGGCCAATTCCGTGACCGTCGCGGCCAGTGGCGCCACGCTATCGGTGCTGGGCACGCTGAAGCTCGGCGCGACGCTGGACGGCACGGTTATCACCCGTCATTTCGGCTATCTGACGACCACCGGCACCACGACGATTAAAGATCATAGCGGGCCCGCGACAATTAATACCAAATCTCGTGGGAGAGAGCCCATGATCCATTCGATCGTCATCGCCGGGCTTGACCCGGCGATCCATGCCAACGCTCGGTGCTAGACGCGAGATGCTCTGTGCGGCGCCATGGATTGCCGGGTCAAGCCCGGCAACGACGATGAGTCTTGGTCAGCGAGATTTGGTATAATACCGGCTGGACCTACAGCGGCATCATCGAGGACAAAGCGCTGGCTTTGTATGCCCCGACGACAGCGAACAATCTGGCGGGCGCCACCTTGGACATGGCAGTCAGCTCGTTCATTGTTGCTTTTCCATTTCTTGAAAACCATGGCCTGCTGCAAGTGACCAATCCGGGATCGGTGCGTTTCGATTCTTAATCAGCAGTCCAACGGCGGCAGCGGCCCCGGCATCAGTACCATCACCGGGACCTTCAGCAATACCGGTATCATTTACGTCGCCCTCGGCACGCTGCGCCTCACCGGCAGCATTGGCGGCAGCATTGGCGGCAGCGGGCAGATGCGGATCGACCAAGGTGGGACGCTGGAACTCGCCGATGGCGGGCTGGCAGGTTCAAATTTAATGCAATTAGGCAACATCGGCGCCACGCTGAGACTGGACGATAATTCCACCGTTCCGTCCGCGCTGAAGTGGTTTGGCTCCGGGCTGGCGGCCGGGGCGCGCATCGACCTCGCCGCCGCAAGCGATGCCACCGCCGCCGTCAACGGCAGCACCCTCAGCATCACGCCGAATGGCCGCAGCGTGTTGGATTTCATGTGGTCTGCCCCGCTCACCGGCCTCAATCCGGGGGAGGCCAGCGATGGCAGCGGCGGCGGGGCCATCACCGTCTCGGGCAGCGTCAGCTGGCTGTTGGCGGGCAGCAGCGACGGCGCTGACTTTTCAGCCACGCTGGCGGTGACCTCGGACGGCACCGGCATCGACACACTGGGCACCACGGCGCTGGACGGGCAGACCATCACCCTGACTGGCACATTGAACAATTACGCCACGGCCGAGTGGCAGAGTTCGGCGGGCACGCTGTCCGGCACTGGCACGAACCTGACGCTGGATCTGGGCCTGGTGTATGCGGGCGGGCCCGTGGTACCCGTGAGCATTGGCGTGCTGACCATTTCGGACGGCAGCCAAACCGCCGCCATCACGTTCCTCGGCGGCAAGACCGCGCACCTGTTTCACGCCGCGCCCGACGGCCACGGCGGCACGTTGATCGCTTGGCATAACTGACCGGCAAGCCGCGGCGGACGCAGCCCTTTCGTGCCACCCGGGGCAATGCTACGCACCACGCCGTCCAAGGCGTCAGAAGGGTAGCAACCATGGCAGGCAGGCTGGCCGGCAAGACGGCATTTTGCACCGCGGCGGCGCAGGGCATCGGGCGGGCAACCGCGTTGGCCTTCGCGGCCGAAGGGGCGACGGTGATCGCCTCCGACCTCAATGGCGCGAAAGTCGCCGAGATCGCCGGGCCGAATATCCGCACCTTTGCGCTGAACGTGCTCGACCTCGACGCGGTGAATGCGGCGGCCAAGGACGTGGGCGACATCGACATTCTGTTCAATTGCGCGGGCTTCGTGCACCAGGGCAGCGTGCTGGACGCCACCGAGGAAGAATGGGATTTCGCGTTCAACCTGAACGCCCGCTCGCATTTCCGCACCATCCGCGCCTTCCTGCCCGGCATGATCGCGCGCGGCGGCGGGTCCATCGTCAACATCGCCTCGGTCGCCGGGTCGATCAAAGGCATCCCGAACCGCGCGGTGTATGGCGCGTCCAAGGCTGCCGTGATCGGGCTGACCAAGGCGGTGGCCGCCGATACCGTGAAGCAAGGCGTGCGCTGCAACTGCATCTGCCCCGGCACCGTGCAGTCGCCGAGCCTGAACGACCGCATCGCCGCGAACGCTGCCGTGGCCGGATCGGTGGAAGCCGCCCGCGCCGCGTTCATCGCCCGCCAAGCAATGGGCCGCCTCGGCACCGCCGAAGAAATCGCCATGATGGCGGTGTATCTGGCCAGCGACGAAGCGGTGTTCGTCACCGGGCAGGCGATGATCATCGACGGCGGGATTTCGATTTAGCCATGCGCCGCTGGATCGAAAGCGGCTCGACCTTCGAGCGCGACATCGGCTACGCACGTGCAGTGGTCGATGGCGAATGGATTTTCGTCTCCGGCACCACCGGCTTCAACTACGCCAGCATGACCATCAGCGACGACGTAACTGTGCAGGCCGAACAATGCCTGAACAACATCGCCGCAGCCTTGGCCGAAGCCGATGCCAGTTTCGACGACATTGTGCGGGTGCACTACATCCTGCCCAACGCTGCCGACTTCGCGCCGTGCTGGCCGGTGCTGCGCCGTTGGTTCGGCACCGTGCGCCCGGCGGCCACCATGTTCGCGGCGGGTCTGGCCGACCCGCGCATGAAAATCGAAATCGAAGTCACCGCGCGGCGCCGCGCGGCCTCGTAACAGGAGAGACATCAATGAAGCTGCTGCGTTATGGCCCGATCGGCGCCGAAAAGCCGGGTATGCTCGACACCGATGGCAACATCCGCGACCTGTCCGGCGTGCTGGGCGACATCGACGGCGCCGCCGTCTCGCCCGCCGGCCTCGCCAAGCTAGCGGCGCTGAACCCGGCGCAACTGCCGCTGGTGAGCGGTTCGCCGCGCCTCGGCGCCTGCGTCGCCCGGCCGCTGAACTTCATCTGCATCGGCCTGAACTATGCCGACCACGCCGCCGAGAGCAACCTGCCGGTGCCCAAGGAACCAGTGGTGTTCATCAAGTCGCTCAGCGCCTATTGCGGCCCGAACGACAACATCATGATCCCGCGCCAGTCCAAGAAGTGCGACTGGGAAGTCGAGCTTGGCGTGGTGATCGGCAGCACCTGCCGCTACGTCGAGGAAGCCGACGCGCTGAACCATGTCGCCGGCTACTGCGTCATCAACGACGTCAGCGAGCGTGAATTCCAGGCCGAGCGCGGCGGCACCTGGGATAAGGGCAAGGGCTGCGAGACCTTCGGCCCGACCGGCCCGTGGCTGGTGACCAAGGACGAAGTGCCCGACGTGCAAAACCTCGACATGTGGCTCGATGTCGATGGCGTGCGGATGCAGAACGGCAACACCAAGACCATGGTGTTCGGAGTCAAGACGCTGGTGGCCTATGTCAGCCAGTTCATCGTGCTGCACCCGGGCGACATCATCAGCACCGGCACGCCGCCGGGCGTCGGCATGGGCAAGAAGCCGAACCCGATCTATTTGACCGCTGGGCAGAAGATGCGCGTCGGCATCGCGGGCCTGGGCGAGCAGAATCAGATCACCGTGCAAGCATAGGCTAAAGGCTGGGGCCTGAGGCCCCAGACCCCCATTCTGGAAGGGGCGCGGTGTTCCGCGCCCCTTTTCATTCAGGGATGGCGGCGGTCGACTGTCGCGGCGTTGTGCGCCTTCTCACGCTCGATGGCGTCAGCAATCAACTGCCGCGCTTCGGCAGCATCGCCCCAGCCGAGCACTTTCACCCACTTGCCAGGCTCCAGATCCTTATAGTGCTCGAAGAAATGCTGCACCTGCTCCAGCAGAATGCTCGGCAGGTCGGTGTAGTTGTGCACGTTGATGTAGCGCTTGCTCAACTTCGGCGTCGGCACCGCGATGATCTTCTCGTCGCCGCCGCCGTCGTCCTCCATTTTCAGCACGCCGACCGGGCGCACGTTGATCACGGCGCCTGGGATGATCGGGCGGGTGTTGGCCACCAGCACATCGATCGGGTCGCCGTCGAGCGACAGCGTGTGCGGCACGAAGCCGTAATTGCCGGGATAGCGCATCGGCGTGTGCAGGAAGCGGTCCACGAACAGCGTGCCGGACGCCTTGTCGAGCTCGTACTTGATCGGCTCGCCGCCAATTGGCACCTCGACGATCACATTGATGTCGTCGGGCGGGTTGTTGCCGATGGCGATGGCGTCTAGGCGCATGCGGGTCTCCAGGGTCTGAAGTGGCGCGGCTGTTTAGGCGCGATGTTGCATTGCAGCAAGCAGGACGCTCTGTGCGGTAGCGTCCAGCAATGCTAACCGCGGCGCATGAATGCGAACAGAAAAACCGGGCCCGGGCAGGCCGTGCTGGCGCTGATTGTGCTCACCGCAGCGCTGCGGCTGGCGCTGGCGGCGGCGATGGGCCTCGGGATCGACGAAAGCTACATGATCGCCGCCGGGCGTACCTGGCAGTGGGGCTATTTCGACCACCCGCCGCTGGCGTGGTGGCTGTCGCACGGCATGGCGCAACTGGCGGGCAGCGAAGCCGCGTTCGTGGTGCGGCTGCCGTTCATCGCGCTGTTCGCCGTCTCGACCTGGCTGATGTACCGGCTCGGCGCCGCACTGTCCGGCGCGCGGACGGGGGCATGGGCGGCGCTGGCGCTGAACCTGTCACCGGTATTCGGCATCACCAGCGGCGGCTGGGTGCTGCCGGATGGGCCGCTGGACTGCGCGCTGCTGGCCGCTGCCGTCTGCCTTGTCCATGCGCTGGAACGCGGTTTGTGGCGCTGGTGGCTGGCGGCGGGGGCGGCGGCAGGCTGCGCGCTGTCATCGAAATACTCGGCGGCGCTGACGCTGGCGGGCGCGCTGGTGTTTCTTGTCACCACGCCCAGTCACCGCCATTGGCTGCTTCGGCCGCAGCCGTATGTGGCGTTGCTGCTGGCGCTGGCGCTGTTTGCCCCGGTGTTGCTGTGGAACGCCGGGCATGGCTGGGTGTCTTTCGCCTTCCAGGGCGGACGGGCGGGCGGCGAGCGGTTCAATCCGGCCGGACCGCTGACCGTATTGGGCGGCGAGGCATTGTTCGTGCTGCCGTGGATTTGGCTGCCGCTGATGCTGGCCTGGGGCCGCGCGCTGCGCGATGGACCCCGGCACTGGCGCGGCTGGCTGCTGGCGTGGCTCGGCGCGCTGCCGGTGGTGCTATTCGCGGTAGTCGGATTGTGGTCGCGCCATGTGCTGTTCCATTGGGCGGCCCCTGGCTACCTGATGCTGTTCCCGCTGCTCGGCCGCGCCTTGGAGGGCTGGCACGCGCGCTGGCCGCGTCTGCTGTGGCGCGGCGCTGCGGGCACGGCGGCGCTGTTGGTGCTGGCGCTCGGCATCGCGGCCAGCGATCTGCGCTGGAACTGGCTGCCGCTGCACGATCCGGCCAAAGACCCGGCGTTGCAGGCGCTGGACTGGGACGGGCTGCCCACGGCGCTGGCGGCGCGCGGCCTGCTGGACCGGCCCGGCATCGCCATCGCGGCGGCGGGTTGGCAGGACGCCGGAAAATTGGGCTACGCGATGGGGGCGGCGCGCACCGTGCTGTGCCTGAGTGCCGACGCGCGCGAATTCGGCGTCACCGGCAATGCGGCGCTGGCCGACGGCGGCGCCGCGCTGATCGTCAGCACCAAGCCGGTGACGCAAGCCGGTCTGGCCGCCCAGGGCTTTACTTTCATGCAATGGGACAGCCTGCCGCCGCTCGCGGTGCCGCTGGCCGGGGGCCGCAGCCTGACGCTGCAACTTGCCGAGGCGCGCGGCCTACGCCTGATGCACTGAGCGTCCCGCCACCCAAACGCGGGCGATATTGGCGCGGCTGGCGGTATGCACGATGCGCTCCAGCATCCGCTCCGGCGCGTCGCCCGCGCGCAAATACAGGTTGCTGGCCGGAGCGGACGGGTCGAGTGCGATGGCGTCGAACTGATAGCCGGGGCGGAACTGCCCAATGGGCAAATCCAGCGCCTGCCCGCCCCCGGCGGTGGCGAGCCAGAACGCCGTCACCGCGTCGATCCGCGACCCGGCGCGGCCCCGCTGACCGTGCGGCAGCGCCGCGTCGGTGCCCGATTCCAGCATCCGCGAGACGGTGATTGCCATCCGCGCCGAGTCGAGCAGCGACGGATGCGCGCCGCCCGCGATGTCGGTGCCGAGGCCAACATGCACCGCCTGGTCCAGCGCGCGGCGCAGCGGAAACGCCGCACCGGCGAAATAGGCGTTCGACAGCGGACAGTGCGCGATCCCGGATTGGGCCGCGCCGATCAACGCCAAATCCGCATCGCCCAGCAAATTGCCGTGCGCCAATACCGTGCGCCGGGTCAGCAGACCAAAGCCGCCGAGCGCATGTGTATCGGTGCAGCCGCAGCGGCCCAGCACATGGCCGTGCTCCCAATCGCTTTCCGAAACATGAGTCTGCACATGGCACCCGGTTTCCGCCGCCAGCGCGCCGAGACGGTGCAGCAGATCGTCCGTGCACGCCGGAATGAAGCGCGGCGTGATGACCGGTCGCACCAGCGCCGCGCCGTTGCCCGGCATGGCCCGCACATAGTCGATCAACGCCCGGGTATCGGCCTCGCCCTCAACGGCGGAAGCGTCGCGGTAATACGCCGGGCAGAGCTCGGGATGGTCCATCGCCACCCGTCCGACCAAAGCGCGCTGGCCGAGACGCAGGCAGATATCGGCCAGGATTTGCGTGGCGGGCAGGTGGATCGAGGCGAAATACAGCGCCGTGGTGGTGCCGTTGGCCAACAGCGCCGCGACCAGCGACTGATAGACTTCGGCAGCAAAACCGGTGTCGGCATAGCGGGATTCGAGCGGGAACGTGAAGTCCAGCAGCCATTGCTCCAGCGGCAAATCCAGCGCCGTGCCCAGTTGCGGCCATTGCGGCGCGTGGACGTGCAGATCGACGAGGCCGGGCAGCAGAATTTGGCCGGGCGGCAGCGCGACCAGATTATCCGGCGTTTCGCCGCCGTACGGTTGCACGGCTTCGATGGTTCCGGCCGCATCGACGGCAATCAGCGCATCCGGCCAGTACTCCAGCCGGTCCGGTGCCGGCGTGTGCAGTGCGGCGGCGCGGAGAGTGAAGGCGGTCATAGTGTCTCCTGCCCCGGCGTTATGGCCGGAGTGTCCCCCACCTCACCCTAAATCCCTCTCCGCCCCAAGGGGCTGAGAGGGACTTTCAACCGCCGCTCTCCGTACGCCCCCTCTCCGCCCCCGGGGGCGGAGAGGGCCGGGGTGAGGTGGGGGAAACGCCGAGTTCGCCGATGATGACCGCCAGCACACCATCGGTGTTGTCCAGCACGTCGTTGTTCCAGAAGCGGATAACGCGATCGCCGTAGCTGGCAAGCACGGCGGTGCGCCCGGCATCCTGCCCGGTTCGTCCGGCATGTTGGCCACCGTCCAACTCGATCACCAGTTTTGCGGCCGGACAGGCAAAATCGGCAATCTTTGAGCTGATCGGGTGCTACCGGCGGAACTTCCAACCCGGACAGCGTTCGCGCAACGCACGCCACAGGATGCGTTCAACATCCGTCGCGTCACGGCGCAATCGCCGCGCGATCACAGATCTTGCACGCAGCGTCATGGCCAGTGTTTCACACTCTATCCCAGAATCCCCCGCAGCGCCGCCAGCACGCCCTGCACTTCGGCCAGCGTGTTGTAGTGCAGCAGCGAAATCCGCACCACGCCGTCATCCACGTCGGCGATGCCTTGGGCTGCCACGCAATGCGGCGCGTAGAAATGGCCGTGCGCCACAAGGCACTTGCTCGCACCCAGCGCCTCGGCAATCGACTTCGAGGTGCGGCCGGGCACGTGGAACGCCACCGTTGGCATTCGCACAGCGCGGTCGCCGGTTTGCGGGCCCAGCACGCGCACGCCGGGCAGCGCCCGCAAGCCGTCGATCAGGACGCTGGCAAGCGTCTGTTCCTGCGCCGCGAACAGCGCGAACACCTGTTTTGCGCGCTCATGCAGGCTCGGTTCGTTGTCGCGGAAATGATGCGCGTACACCGCGTCGAAATAGTCGGCCACGCCGTGCGAAGCCGCCACCGACTCGTACTGATTGCCCGCCGGATGCAGCCGCTCGGCGGTGAAATTGCTGTCGTAGAAGAAATGCTTCTGGTTGCGCGTCTGCCGCAACGCCGCCCGGCTGGCATACAGCACGCCCTGGTGCGGCCCATATACCTTGTAAAGGCTGAACAAATAGAAATCGGCGCCCAGCACCTTTACGTCCACCAGCGCGTGCCCCGCATAGGCCACGCCGTCCACCACCACCATGGCACCCACGCCGTGCGCCATGCGCGCGATGTCCGCCACCGGATTGATCGCGGCGACAACGTTGGAGACATGGGTCACACAGACCAGTCTGGTGCGCTCGTTCAGCAGGCCGCGCAGCATTTCGGTGTCGAGCAAGCCCGTCACCGGATCGATCGGCCACTCGACAATCGTGACGCCGAATTCCGCTAGCCGCACCCAAGCGCCGCGATTGGCTTCGTGGTCCTGTTGGCTGACGACGATCTCGTCGCCGGGCCGCAGCATCGGCCGCAGCGCCTGCGCCAGCGCATGGATGTTCGCCGTGGTGGACGGGCCGAGGATGATCTCGTCGCGCTCGGCGTTGATCAGGGCGGCGACGCTGGCATAAGCAGCGTCCAGCCGGTCGCCCGAGAGCTTGCCGGGGGCGGTGTGCCGCCAGGGCTGATTCTTGCTCTCGGTCAGGAACGACACCATCCGGCCGACCACGCTGCGCGGCACGTAGGAGCCGCCGGCGTTGTCCAGATAGGCCCAGCCGTTGCCGATTTCGGGAAATTGCGAACGGCAGAACTCAACGTCCAACCCATCCGGCGTACGGCCGCTCATGCGCTGCTCTTTCGATCGAATGGTGAAGCGGACGGCATCCGCTGCCGGATGCCGTCCTGGCCGCTCACATGGTGGCGCCGAGCACCCACGGGGCGAACTCCGCGCCGCCGAAGTCGAACGCCTCGCTTTTGGTCGGCTCACCCGAGGCGGTGCGCAGGATCAGGTCGAAAATCCGCGCGCCGCATTGCTGCACCGACTCATCGCCATCGGCGATGGTGCCGCAGTTGATGTCCATGTCCTCCTCCATGCGCTCGAACATCGGCGTGTTGGTCGCCAGCTTGATCGAGGGGGCCGGCTTGCAGCCGAACACGCTGCCGCGCCCGGTGGTGAAGCACACGAGGTTGGCCCCGCCCGCCACCTGCCCGGTGGCCGCCACCGGGTCGTAGCCCGGCGTGTCCATGAAGTTGAACCCCTTGGTCACCACCGGCTCGGCATAGCGCAGCACGTCCACCAGATTGGTGCTGCCGCCCTTGGCCATGGCACCCAGCGACTTCTCAAGAATCGTGGTCAGGCCGCCCGCCTTGTTGCCCGGCGACGGGTTGGCGTTCATCTCGGCCCCTTCGCGCTCGCAATAGGCTTCCCACCAGCGCATCAGGCCGACCAGCTTTTCGCCGACATCCTGGCTGACCGCGCGCCGGGTCAGCAGGTGTTCGGCCCCGTAGGTCTCCGGCGTTTCGGACAGGATCACGCTGCCGCCATGGCGCACGATCAGGTCGCTCGCGGCGCCCAGCGCCGGGTTGGCGGTGATGCCGGAATAGCCGTCCGAGCCGCCGCATTGCAGCGCCACGGTCAGTTCGCTGACCGGCACGGCCACGCGGGTGGCGCGGTTGGCGTCGTGCAACGCCTCCTTCACGAAGTCGATGCTGGCCGCCACCGTCTTGCGGCTGCCGCCCATCTGCTGGATGTCCATGTTGCGCAGACGGCCGGACAGGCGCTGTTCTTCCAGCAGCCCGCCGATCTGGTTCACCTCGCAGCCCAGCCCCAGCACCACCACGGCGGCAAAGTTCACGTGCCTTGCGTAGCCGCCCAGCGTGCGGCGCAGCAGCGTCAATGGCTCGCCCGCGGTCATGCCGCAGCCGGTCTTGTGGGTCAGCGCCACCACGCCATCGACGTTCGGGTAATCGGCCAGCGGGTTGTGGCCCGAATACGGATTCTTCTTGAAGTAATCGGCCACCACGTCGGCGACATGCGCCGAGCAGTTCACGCTGGTCAGAATACCGATGTAGTTGCGCGTCGCCACGCGGCCATCCAGGCGGCGGATGCCCATGAAGGTGGCGGGCGCGTCGAAAAACTGCGTCGGCGTGACGCCTTCGCCGTACGCGTAATCCTTGGCGAAGTCGCCCATGCCGATGTTGTGCACGTGGATGTGCTCGCCCGCCGCGATGGACTGGGTGGCAAAGCCGATGATCTGGCCGTAGCGGATCACCGCATCGCCCACCGCATGGGCACGGATGGCGGCCTTGTGGCCGGCCGGCACCCGGCCAGTGGTGACAACGCCATCGGCCACCGGCGTGCCCGGCAGCAGGGTGGCGCGGGCGATCACCACGCTGTCGTCGGGATGCAGGCGAATCATGATCGGGGGGGACATGGTGCGGTCTCCAAGGCGGCGATGATCGTCACGACCACGCCTTCAGTGTTGGCAAGGATATCGTTGTTCCAGAAGCGCTGGATACGCCAGCCCGCCGCATGAATGCGGGCGGTACGTGCCGCATCCTGCTCAGCATTGTGTTGTCCACCGTCGGCTTCAACGGCGAGGCGATGGGCGACGCAAGCGAAATCGAGAATAGAGCCATTTAACGGATACTGACGGCGGAATTTGTAGCCCGCGAGCCGCCGGTCGCACAGCAAGGTCCAGAGCTACTTTTCGGCACCGGTGGCGTCGCGGCGCAGTTTTCGCGCGGTTTTGGTGATGCGTCGCGTCATCCTCACCCTCCCATCGCTACGCGATAGGCCCCTCCCTCTCCCGCAAGGCGGGAGAGAGGCTTGAACTCGGGCCTGACGAGCCCCTCTCCCGCTTGCGGGAGAGGGAGGGGCCCGCGCCGCAGGCGTGGGAGGGTGAGGGTCACGCCACCCCGCCGCTCTCCTTGCGGATTTGCGACACGCCAGCTTTCGCCGCCATCGCCATCAGCGACACGTCGTTCAGCAGCGTCACCAGCCGGAAGCCCATGCCGATGGCGCGCGCGGCATAAGCGGCGCTGCCGGTGTGGATGCCGGCGAACTGGCCGCGCTTTTCGGTCTCGGCGATCACCCGGTCGAAGATCGCCAGCATCTCCGGCTCCTCGCGGTCCAGCTTCGGCGTCAGGCCGTGCGAAAACCCGAGGTCGGACGGCCCGATATAAACGCCCGCGATGCCCGGCACATCCAGAATAGCTTCCAGATTGGCCACCGCTTCGCGCGTTTCGATCATCGGGATCGACAGCGTCTCGTCGTTGGCGACCGTTTGATAGGTGCCGGCCTCGCCATACAGCCCGACCCGGATCGGGCCGTTGCTGCGCGCGCCGCGCGGCGGGTACTTGGCGTAGGATACGAAGGCCTCGGCCTGCTCGCGGGTGTTCACCATCGGGCAGATTACCCCATAGGCACCCGCATCCAGCACCTTGCCGATGATGCCCGGCTCGTTCCACGGCACCCGCACCATCGGCGTGACCGGATGGGCCTGCATCGCCTGGAAGCATTCCACCATCGACAGATAATCCTGCACGCCGTGCTGTAGATCCACCGTCACGCTGTCGAAACCGCTTTGCGCCAGAACTTCCGCCGAGAAGCCCGAGGGGATGGCCAGCCAGCCATTCACCACCGCCTTGCCGGACGACAAGATTTGCTTGACCCTGTTTGTCATTGGAAGCGTGCTTCCCCCCTGTTTCGTGGCCGGGCACGCTAGGCGCGGGGCTGGGTCGGGTCAATTCGGGCGGCCGCCAGATTGGGAGACAAACGTGACACGTCCTGTCGATGCGGTGATCGCTGCCGCCCGCCCGTTCCTCGGTGACAGGATCACCACCAACGCCAGTCTGCGCGAGCAGCATTCGCACGGCGAGGACACCAATCCGCCGGTGCTGCCCGACGCGGTGGCACTGGTGGAGACGACGGAGGAAGTTTCCCGCCTATTGGCGCTGTGCCACGCCCATTCGGTGCCGGTGGTGCCGTTCGGGGCCGGCACGTCGCTGGAAGGCCATGTCACGCCGGTACGCGGCGGCATCAGTGTCGATTTGTCGCGTATGACGCGCGTGATCGAGGTCAATCAGG
This sequence comes from Rhodospirillales bacterium, assembly GCA_025359905.1. GTDB lineage: Bacteria > Pseudomonadota > Alphaproteobacteria > Acetobacterales > Acetobacteraceae > CAIPHQ01. Next base: position 39,704 of record JANYDF010000082.1, on the reverse strand, counting down.
CGGACATGGATTGCCGGATCGAGGCCGGCGTGACCCGGAAGATGCTAAACCAGCATCTGCGCGACGCGGGGCTGTTCTTTCCGGTCGATCCGGGCAGCGACTGCACCATCGGTGGCATGTGCGCCACCCGCGCCAGCGGCACCTGTGCCGTGCGCTACGGCACCATTCGCGAAAACGTGCTTGGGCTGACCGTGGTGCTGCCGGATGGCCGCGTCATCCAAACCGGCGGGCGGGTGCGCAAGTCGTCCACCGGCTACGACCTGACGCGGCTGTTCATCGGCTCGGAGGGCACGCTTGGCATCATCACCGAAATCCAGTTGCGCCTGCATGGCATCCCGGAGGCGATCAGTGCGGCCACCTGCCAGTTCGGCGATCTGGAAGGCACCGTGGAGACGGTGATCGCGGTGATGCAGGCGGGCATCCCGGTGGCGCGCATCGAGTTGATCGACGATGTGCAGATGGCCGCCATCGCTGCCTACTCGAAGCTGGACAATCTGGACGCAGCGCCGACGCTGTTCTTCGAGTTCCACGGCACGCCCGCCAGCGTGGCCGAGCAAGCGGCGCAAGCCGAGGAAATCGCCGCACATTTCGGCGCGCGCGGCTTCAAGTGGGCCACCGACCCGGCCGAGCGGGCCAAGCTGTGGCAGGCGCGGCACGATGCCTACTGGTCCGGCATCGCGCTGATCCCCGGCTGCCGGGGGGTCGCCACCGACACCGTGGTGCCGATCTCCCGTCTGGCCGAAGCGGTGCTGGGCGCCAAGCAGGACATCGTGGAATCGGGCATGATCGCGCCCATCGTCGGCCATGCCGGCGACGGCAATTTCCACGCGCTGATCCTGGTGCCGCCGAACGACCCGGCGGCGCTGGAACGCGCCTGGGCGCTGGACCGCAAAATCGTCGCCCGCGCATTGTCGCTCGGCGGTTCGTGCAGCGGCGAGCACGGCGTGGGCATCGGCAAGCGCGAGTTTCTGGAGATCGAACACGGGCCGGAGGCGCTGGCGGTGATGCGCTCGCTGAAGGCCACGCTCGATCCACGCGGCATCATGAATCCGGGCAAGATGTTCCTGAACTGACGCCAGGGTGGCGCAGCGCCGGGTTGTGGTGGCGGCGCTGGGACTGGCGCAGATCATCGCCTACGGATCGTCGTACTATTTGCCCGCCGTGCTGGCGGTCCCCATCGCGCAGGATACCGGCTGGCCGCTGGCCTGGGTGGTCGGCGGGCTGTCCGGCGGATTGCTGGTCGCCGGTCTCGCCTCACCGCGCATCGGGCGGATCATCGAGGCGCGCGGCGGGCGCACGGTGATGGCGGCCAGCGCCGTGCTGATGGCGCTGGGACTGATCGGGCTGGTCATCGCTCCAAGCCTGGCAGGGTTTCTGGCGGCGTGGCTGGTGATCGGGCTCGGCATGGGCTGCGGGCTGTACGATGCCACCTTCGCCACGCTGGGGCGGCTGTATGGCGGGGAGGCACGCAGCGCGATTGCCTCGCTGACGCTGATCGGCGGCTTCGCCAACACGGTGTGCTGGCCGCTGTCAGCACTGCTGCTGTCGCATTTCGGCTGGCGCGGCGCCTGCCTGGGCTACGCGGCGTTCGACGTGGTGCTGCTATTGCCCACCTACTTATGGGTACTGCCGCGCACGGTACCGCCGCCCGCGCCGCCAACGCCGATCCTGGCCGGTGCTTCGGCCCGTCCGGCCGGGCTGGCGATATTCCTGCTGGTTGGCGCGGTCATCACGTTCGGCTCGGCGATCAGTTCGGTGCTGTCGGTGCACTTGCTCACCCTGCTGTCCGCCAGCGGCTGGAGTGCCGCCGCCGCTGTTGCGCTTGGCGCCACGCTGGGGCCGTCGCAGGTCGGCGGGCGGCTGGTCGAAATCCTCACCGCGCACTCGCATCATCCGGTGTGGACCATGCTGGCCTGGACGCTGCTGGTCGCGGCCGGGGTTGGCTTGATGTGGGTCTGGCCCGGATCGATACCGGTGGCGCTGGCCTGCTACGGGGCGGGCATCGGCATCGGCTCGATCGCGCGCGGCACCGTGCCGATGGCGCTGTTCGGCGCCGCCGGGTACGCCACGCGCATGGGCCAATTGGCATTCCCCTCGCAACTGGCGCAGGCCGCATCGCCAGTGCTGGGCGCGCTGCTGCTCGGCTGGGCGGGCGGCCATGCCACGCTGGGCGTGCTGGCGGGCGTGGCGGCGCTGGACTTGGCGCTGACGGCGGCCCTGATTGTGGCCGCCTGGCCCCAGGTGCGCCGCGCGCCGCGTTTGGAGCGGTAAGATGGCGACGCGGCGTGCGTGGGCGGGCCAGCGCCCGGTCGCGCACGCCGTTGAGGCTGGCCTAGACGCTGGGCGCAAGCCTTCTCACGCCGCCGCCCGGAACGTGCGTGGAATCCCCGCCCGCCCCAGCCCGCCGCGCAGCGTCTCGCCCGGCAACCCCTCCGCCAAGATCGACCGCGCCGCGATCAGCTTGTCGAGTTCAATGCCGGTCGCGAAGCCCATGCTTTCCAGCATGAACACCAAATCCTCGGTGACGATGTTGCCCGACGCGCCCGGCGCGAACGGGCAGCCGCCCAGCCCGGCCAGGGCGGCATCAAACTGCCGCACGCCTTCCTCGATGCCGGCCAGCGCGTTGGCCAGTCCCAGGCCCATGGTGTCGTGCAGATGCAGCCGTTGCAGCTTGCCGCCCACCTCGGCGCGCACGGCGCGCACCAGGGTGCGGATCTGCGCCGGGTGGGCGTAGCCAACGGTGTCGGCCAATGAGAGCGAATCGACCCCCGCCGCCGCCAGTCCGCTGGCCACCGCCAGCACGGCGGAAGGCGGCACCACGCCGTCGATGGAGCAGCCGAACGCGGTGGAGCACGCCGCCTCGATGCCCACCGGGCGCGGCTGTTGGCGCAGCCAGGCCACAATGCGCGCGACTTCGCCGACCTGTTCGGCTGGCGTGCGGTTCAGGTTGGACTGGCTGTGGCCCGCGCTCACCGAAACCGGCACCACCACGCGATGGGCCCCGTTGGCGTAAGCGTCCTGCGCGCCGCGCAGGTTGGGGGCCAGCGCCAGCACGGTCACGCTTGGCAGGTGCACCGCGCCGCGCACGATCTCCGGCGTGTCGGCCATTTGCGGGATCAGACGCGGCGGCACGAAACTGCCCACCTCGATTTCTGTCACCCCGGCCGCTGCGATAGCGGCGATCCAGCGCGCCTTGATCGGGGTGGGCATGATCGCCTTGGCGATTTGCAGGCCATCGCGCGGCCCCACTTCGGTCACGACAACGTGTTCGCCCATGGCCAAGCCTCCCGGTCCGCCAAACTCTGCGCATGCGCCCGTCCGGCTGGCAACACCCGGACGAATGCCCGAGCGGCTTGCCTCACCTGAAAAACCGTATAACTCTGGTCTGAATTGCGTTAGCCGAATATCTGTTGCCTTTCGCTCATCACCTGCGTTCCGGGGCGTTCCGCCTCCCGCACTTCGCCGAGGTCGCCCATGCGCTCCCGCTTTTATGTCGCGGCCACCTTGTTGTTGCTGTTGCTCACGGCCGCCCTGCCCGCCCGCGCCCAGTTCGGCGGCGGCCCGCCTGCGGTGGGCACGGTGCAGGTGCAGCAGCGCGCGATTACCGAGACCAGCCAGTTCATCGGCCGGGTGCAGTCCATCGATAAGGTCGATCTGGTGGCGCGGGTGACCGCGTTCATTCAGGAACGCAGCTTCGTCGAGGGAGCCGAGGTCAACAAGGGCGACATCCTCTACCGGCTGGAGCGTGGCCCGTTCGAGGCTGATTTGGCCTCCAAGCAAGCCGCCGTCGCGCAAACCCAGGCGCTGGCGCGCAATGCCTCCATCGTGCTGGGCCGGGCGCAAAGCCTGCTCAGCACGCCAGCCGGGCAGCGTTCGGCGGTCGATGACGCGACCGCGCAGCAGGCCAGCACGGCGGCGCAATTGCAGTCGGCGCAGGCGCAGTTGCGCGCCGCCCAGATCAACCTCGACTACACCGAGATCAAGGCGCCGATCTCCGGCAAGATTAGCCGCAGCACGCTGACGGCAGGCAACGTGGTCACGCCGGGCTCGGGCGCGCTCGCCACCATCTACAGCCAAGACCCGATGTATGTGCTGTTCCCGGTATCGGTGCGCGATGTGCTGGACCTGCGCAAGCGCTATGCCGGCAAGGGCGGCTTCAGCGCGGTGGCGGTCAAGCTGCGGCTCGCCGACGGCAGCGCCTACGGCCAGTCCGGCACGCTCGAATATATCGACCCCTCGGTGGCGGCCAGCACCGACACGCTGACCCTGCGCGCCCGCATCCCCAACCCGCTGCTGCCCGGCGCCAAGCCGGGCGATGTCGGCAACCGTGCGCTGGTCGACGGCGAGTTTGTCACGGTGACGCTGGAAGGCGTCGAGCCGGTGCAGATGCTGGCGATCCCGCGCACGGCGGTGATGTCGGATCAGCAAGGCACCTACGTCTACGTGATCGGCGCCGAGAACAAGGCCGAGCAGCGCCGCATCGTGCTGGGGCAATCCACGCCGGATACCGCGATCATCCTCTCCGGCGTCAAGGAAGGCGAGACGGTCATTGCCGAGGGCTTGCAGAAGGTCCGGCCCGGCACGCCGGTGAACCCAGCCCCGGTTGGCGCCAAACCGCCCGCGCCGCCTGCCGCGGCCGCCGCACCGGCCAAGAGCTAGCGCCATGATCTCCGCCGTCTTCATCGACCGGCCCCGGCTGGCGATTGTCATCGCCATCATCACCACGCTGGCGGGCCTGATCGCGCTGACCCGCATTCCGGTGGCGCAGTTCCCCGACATCGTGCCGCCGCAGGTCACCGTCACCACCCGCTACCCCGGCGCGTCGGCGACGGTGGTGGAGGCCACGGTGGCGCAGCCGCTGGAGGCGTCGATCAACGGCGCCGACCAGATGATCTACATGAAGTCGAACAGCGCCAACGACGGCAGCTATTCGCTGACGGTCAGCTTCGCCATCGGCACCAACCCCGACATCAACGTGGTCAACGTCAACAACCGCGTGCAGGCGTCGCTGTCCAAGCTGCCCGCCGAAGTGCAGCGCAACGGCGTCGCGGTGCAGAAACGCAGTTCGGCGATTCTGGAGTTCCTGCAATTCTACAGCGAGGGCGCCAAGCAGGACCCGCTGTTCATCAGCAACTTCGTCACCATCAACGTCCTCGACCGCATCGCCCGCGTGCCCGGCGTCGGGCAGGCCTTCGTGTTCGGCGCGCTCGACTACTCGATGCGCATCTGGTTCGACACCGACCGGCTGATCAGCCTCAACCTCGTGCCATCCGACATCATCTCGGCCATCCAAAGCCAGAACGTGCAGGGTGCGGTGGGCCGCCTCGGCGGACGGCCGATCAACGAAAACAACCAGTTCCAGATCAACCTGCAAACCAAGGGGCGGCTGGCCAACCCCGAGGAATTCCGCCGCATCATTATCCGCGCCAACCCGGACGGCTCGGTGCTGCGCGTCGGCGATGTGGCGCGCGTCGAACTCGGCGCGGCACAGATGGACACCGAAAGCCGGGTGAACGGCAACCCGGCGGTCACCATCGGCATTTATCTGGCCCCCGGCGCCAACGCGGTGGCGACCTCCGGGCGGGTGAACAGCGCGCTCGACGACCTGCAAACGCGCTTCCCCGAAGGCCTGAAGAAGATCGTCTTCTACAACAGCTCGGACTTTGTCAGCGACACCATCGCCGAGGTGATCCGCACCCTGGTCGAAGCGTTCATCCTCGTTGTCATCGTGGTGTTCCTGTTCCTCGGCAACCTGCGCGCGACGATCATTCCCACCGTGGCGGTGCCGGTCAGCCTGATCGGCACCTTCGCGGTGATGCTGGCGCTCGGCTACTCGCTCAACACCGTCTCGCTGCTCGCCATGGTGCTGGCCATCGGCATCGTGGTCGATGACGCCATCGTGGTGGTCGAGAACGTCGAGCGCGTGCTGGAGGACGAGCCGAACATCTCGGCCAAGGACGCCACCAAAAAGGCGATGAAGCAAATCACCGGCCCGATCATCGCGATCACGCTGGTGCTGCTGTCGGTGTTCGTGCCCATCGGTTTCATTCCCGGCCTGAACGGCCAGTTGTTCCGCCAGTTCGCCGTCACCATCAGCGTGGCGATGCTGATCTCGGCGATCAACGCGCTGACGCTGTCGCCCGCGCTGTGCGGCGTGTTCCTGTTCCATGTCGACAAGAAGCGCGGCCTGATGGGTCCAGTGCTGCGCGGCATCGACCATGTGCGCGACGGTTACGGCTGGGTGGTGGCGCGGCTGACCCGCGTTGCCGCCGTCTCGGTGCTGATCATCGCGCTGGCCGGCGGCGGCATCTACGGCATGACGCTGATCGTCCCCACCGGCTTCCTGCCGGAAGAAGACCAGGGCGCATTCTTCGTCGCGGTGCAGTTGCCCGACACTGCCTCGGTCTCACGCACCCGCGAAGTGGTAAAGACCGTCGAGGACATCCTGCACGGAATGCCGCAGGTCTCCAACGTGCTGTCCATCGTCGGCTTTTCGCTGCTCGACGGCGGCAACCAGTCCAACGCTGCCTTCGTCGTCGCCCGGCTGAAGCCGTTCGCCGACCGCACGGCGGAGGGCGACAAAGTGCAAGCGGTCATCGGGCGGGTGTTCGGCGCGGCCAGTCAAATCCGTACCGCCGTGGTGTTCCCGTTCAACCTGCCGCCGATCATCGGCCTGTCGACCAGCGGCGGCTTCGAATACCAGTTGCAGAACCTGGAAGGCCGCGACCCGGCCGAAATGGGTGCGGCCATGTTCGGCTTGGTCGGCGCCGCCAGCCAGGACAAGCGGCTGGCCCGGGTGTTCTCCACCTTCAGCCCAACAACGCCCAGCCTGTTCCTGGACATCGACCGCGACAAGGCGCAGGCGCTGGGGGTGAACATCAACGACGTGTTCACCACCCTGCAAGCCACCCTCGGCGGCTATTATGTCAACGACTTCAACATGTTCGGCCGGACGTGGCAGGTCAACATCCAAGGCGAGGCGGCCGGCCGCGCCGATCTGCCGGCGGTGTGGCGCATGTTCGTGCGCAACAACAAGGGCACCATGGTGCCGTTGCGCTCGATTGCCGATATCCGCGTCGTCACCGGCCCGCAGACCATCAGCCGCTATAACAACTACCGCTCGATCACCATCAATGGCGGCCCAGGGCCGGGCGTGTCCTCCGGCGATGCGCTGGCCGCGATGGCGCAGCTCTCGTCGCAGGTGCTGCCGCCGGGGTTCGACTTCGAATGGTCCGGCACCGCCTATCAGCAGATCCAGGCCAGCGGGCAGACCGGCATCATCCTGGGGCTGGCGATCTTGTTCGCCTATTTGTTCCTGGTGGCGCTGTACGAAAGCTGGCTGATCCCGGTTCCGGTGTTGCTGTCGGTCGCCGTCGGCGTGCTGGGCTCGTTCGTCGGCCTCAAACTGTTCGGCCTGCCGCTCGATCTGTATGCCGAAATCGGTCTGGTGGTGCTGATCGCGCTGGCCGCCAAGAACGGCATCTTGATCGTCGAGTTCGCCAAGGAGCAGCGCGAGGCGGGCGAGAGCATCCGCGAGGCGGCAGCGCACGGCGCGCGGATGCGGTTCCGCGCCGTGGTGATGACCTCGATCGCCTTCATCCTCGGCCTGGTGCCGCTGGTGACCGCGCAGGGGGCGGCGATGCTGAGCCGCCGCGCCGTCGGCACCCCGGTGTTCGCGGGCATGATCGCCGCCACCTGCCTCGGCATCTTTCTGATCCCGATGCTGTATGTGTCGTTCCAAACACTGCGCGAATGGGCGAAGTCGTTCGGGCGCAAGCCTGCCGCGCATGGAGACGGCACACCGCATTGAGCGCGTGCCCCCTTGGCCTTTGCGCTGCATGCCGTAGATTGAGCCAACAACAGCTCGCCAGTCCGGAGAGAAACGCCCCATGACGAAATTCGGTCTCGCCCAATCGGTACGCCGGGTGGAAGATCCTCGCCTGCTCAAGGGCAACGGTTCCTATACCGACGACATCAGCCTGCCGGGCCAAGTGTACGGCGTTGTGCTGCGCAGCCCGCACGCAGCGGCCCGTATTGTTTCTATGGATACAGCGCCTGCCTTGGCGTTGCCGGGCGTTCTAGCGATCTATACCGGTGCGGACCTCGCCGCCGACGGCATCGGCGGCCTGCCCTGCGCGGTCGGCCTGAAGAACCGCGACGGCTCGGCCATGCCGACCCCGCCGCACCCGGTGCTGGCCGACGGCGCGGTGCGTCATGTCGGCGACCCTGTAGCGTTCATCGTCGCCGAGGACACCAAAGCGGCGCGCGATGCCGCCGAAGCGATCTTTGTCGATTACGAGGTGCTGCCCTCGGCCACCGACCTCGCCAGCGCGCTCGACGCGGGCCAGCCGCTGGTCTGGGACAGTGTGCCGGGCAACCAGGTGTTCGACTGGGAAATCGGCCAGAAGGATGAAACCGACGCGCTGTTCGCCAAGGCCGCGCACGTCACGCGGCTGACCGTGGTGAACAACCGCATCGTCGTCGCCTCGATGGAAGCGCGCGCCGCACTCGCCGAGTACGACGCCACCAGTGAGCGCTGGACGCTGCGCACCAACACCCAGGGCGGCTGGCTGCTGAAGGACCTGATTTCGTCCGCCGTGTTCAAGGTGCCGGCCGAACGCTTCCGGGTGATTACCCCGGATGTGGGCGGCGGCTTCGGCATGAAGATCTTCCTGTACGCCGAGCACGTGCTGACCTGCTACGCAGCGCAAAAGCTCGGCCGTCCGGTGAAGTGGACCAGCGAGCGCGCCGAAGCGTTCCTGTCGGACACGCATGGCCGCGACAACATCACGCTCGGCGAAGTCGCCATCGACGCCGACAACAAGCTGCTGGCGCTGCGCACCCGCAACGTCGCCAACATGGGCGCCTATCTGTCGACCTTTGCGCCGTATATCCCGACTTATGCGGGCACCGGCGTGCTGGCCAGCGTGTACGGGTTCAAGGCGGTCTACGCCAACGTCATCGGCGTGTTCACCAACACCGTGCCGGTCGATGCCTATCGCGGCGCCGGACGGCCGGAATCGAACTATCTGGTGGAGCGCCTGATCGACGCGGCAGCGGCCGAACTGAAGATCGACCGGGTTGAGTTCCGCCGCAGCAACATGGTCACGCCTGACCAGATGCCGCACATGACCCCGGTGGGCAAACTGTACGACAGTGGCGACTTCCGCATCCTGCTCGATGCCGGGCTCAAGACGATGGATTGGGCCGGGTTCGAGGCCCGCCGCGCCGAAGCCGCCAAGCGCGGCAAGCGCCGCGGCATCGGTCTTGCCTACTACCTCGAAGCCACCGGCGGCGCACCGACCGAGCGGGCGGAAATCCGCTTCACCGACGATGGCTTCGTCGATGTGTTCGTCGGCACCCAGTCCACCGGCCAGGGCCACGAAACCGCCTATGTGCAGCTTACCGTCAGCCAACTTGGCGTGCCCGGCGAGAAGGTGCGGGTGAAGCAGGGCGACACCGACACCATCCCGACCGGCGGCGGCACCGGCGGCGCGCGCAGCCTGTATTCGGAAGGTCAAGCCATCCTGCTCACCGCCTCCTCGGTGATCGAGAAGGGCAAGAAGGCCGCCTCCGAGGCGCTCGAAGCCGCCCCGGCCGATATCGTGTTCGAAAACGGCACTTTCTCGATCGTCGGTACCGATCGCGGCATGGACATCATGACGCTCGCGGCTACCCAGCACGCCCGCGCCGCCAAGGGCGAGGACGTCACCACGCTGGACGCCGCCGAGGTCGCCAACATCGACGCGCACACCTTCCCCAACGGCTGCCATATCGCCGAAGTGGAAGTGGACCCGGAGACCGGCACGGTGGAACTGATGCGCTACAGCGTCACCGACGACGTGGGCAAGGCGGTCAACCCGCTGATCGTGCGCGGCCAGGTGCATGGCGGCGTGGCGCAGGGCCTCGGCCAAGCGCTGCTGGAAAACACCGCGTTCGATCCGGATTCGGGCCAGTTGCTGTCCGGCAGCTTCATGGACTACGCGCTGCCGCGCGCCGACAACTTCCCGGCCATCGAAGTCGACCTGATCGAAGTGCCCTGCACGTCCAACCCGCTGGGTGTGAAGGGCGCTGGCGAAGCCGGCGCGGTCGGCAGCCCGCCAGCACTGATTAACGCGCTGATCGATGCGCTGCGCCCGGTCGGCGTGACCCACATCGACATGCCCGCCACGCCGGAAAAGGTGTGGCAGGCGATCACGCTGGCGCAGGCGGCGTAACTCAACGACGGCGAAGTCCAGGGGCGGTGCCCCTGGACCCTGGCAAAGGCCGAGCCTTTGCGTTCCTAACCTTGTCTTGTCATTCCGGCGCAGGCCAGAATCCAGGGCCGCCCCCCACATTCGGTGCCGCTGCCCTGGACCCCGGCCGACGCCGGGGTGACACGAGACATGTCAAACCAAGGCGGTACACGCGTGACCAATTCCCCAGCGGCCGAGCCCAGCATCCTCGCCAGCGTCGATGGCCGCATGGGCCGCATCCTGCTGAACCGCCCGAAGGCATTGAACGCGCTCGATCTGCCGATGATCGAGGCCATGACCGCAGCCCTGACCGCATGGCGCGACGATCCGGCGGTGGACATCGTGGTGATCGACAGCGCCAGCGAGCGCGCGTTCTGCGCGGGCGGCGACATCCGCGCCATTCGCCACCATGCAACCGCCGGTGAAGCTGCCGCCGTCGAACGTTTCTTCGCCACCGAATACGCACTCAATGCGCAGATCGCCGAATACCCGAAGCCGTATATCGCGCTGATCGACGGCATCTGCATGGGCGGCGGCATCGGCATTTCGGTGCATGGCCAAGTCCGCATCACCAGCGAGCACGGCCTGTTCGCCATGCCGGAAACGGCCATCGGCATGTTCCCCGATGTCGGCGCCACCTATTTCCTGCCGCGCCTGCACGGGGCGATGGGCACCTATCTTGGCTTGACCGGCCAGCGCCTGACCGGGGCGGACGCCGTACACGCTGGCCTGGCCACCCACTTCGTGCCGCGCGCGACCTTCCCCGCCCTACGCGCCGCGCTGGCTGAACGCGGCGCGTCAGCCGTCAGCGAATTCGCCCAACCGCTACCCGCCTTCACGCTGGCCGAACATACCGCCGCCATTGGCCGCTGCTTCGCCGCCACCACGCTGGGCGAGATCGAAGCCAATCTGAAGGCCGCGGCCAGCGATTGGGCGCAAGCCACGCTGGCGACGCTGCTCGCGATGTCGCCGTCCGCCCTCTGCTGGTCGCTGGCGGCTATTCGCCGCGGCGCTGGTTTGAAATTGCGTGACGCGCTGGACGCCGAACTTCGCCTGACCCGCCACGTCAGCATCCACCCGGACTTCGCCGAAGGCGTGCGGGCGATGGTGGTGGACAAGGACCGTCAGCCGAAATGGTCGCCGGTGACGCTAGCCGAGGTGGACGCCGGGGCGATTGCGGCGATGCTGGCGTAAGGCGGTTAGAATCCGCTGCGCTCCAGGTCGGCGATACGGACGATCATGCTGCGTTGCGGATCGGCGGGCGGATCCTCGAATCCATAGCGGCGATAAAACGCCCGAACCGCATCGTCGATTGGATGCGTGAGCACGCCAAAACAGCCGGCCTCTTTAGAGAGACGGACTGCCGTTGCGAGCGCGAACCCGAGCAATGACCGCGCCACGCCACGCCCCTGATAGCGTAGGTCAACGGCAAGCTGGCCGATCAAGATGACTGGCAACGGGCTCGGTTGACTCCGCTGCGCCGCTTTCGGCAAATACTCGCGCACGATCTGGGCGATGCAGAGCGAAACATACCCCACAATTGCGCCGGTCGCGGCGTCGCGGACGATGCTGGTGCGCGACGCGACGCTCTGCTGATTTCGCCAGGCGTGACGGCGAAACCATTGATTGAGCGACGCCCGGCCGCAATCGAACGCCTCCCGATCGTCGCTCGCGTATAGCTGGCGCGGCGGGGTCAGTCCTGCCACGGCGGCACGCTGGCCGCCAGTGTCTCCAATGCCGCCACAGGCTTAGCGCGGCCCTGCGCCCAGGCCTCAAAACGCTCCCAATCGGTTGCCGGAATGGTTACGACGCGCTGATCCAACACCTCCAACTCGGCTGCTTCCAGCGCCTTGCGGCGTACGAAATCGCTAAGATTGGTATGTGCGTGGGCTGCGGCGGCTTCCAACAAGTCTCGTTCGAACGCTGTAACCCGAACGCTGACCGGGGGATTAGGCGTTGGCATTCAGACTGCTCCCGTTGACGTATGACACTGTCATACGATAGCCGCGTTGTCAAATGCGCGAATATGATCCGCCACCGCCGCCACCTGCCGGCGCATCCACCCGCGCAACGGCTCGCCCTCGGCATCGGCGCGGGCCAGCAGTCCCGGTGCGGCCACCGCAAATGCCGCCGCCTCCGCCTGCATCAGCCCGCCCCAGCGGCCCCGGAAAATCCGCACCGCCTCGCCCATCACCGCAACCCGCTGCGCTTGCGGCACACGAGCCACGGCGAAATTCTCCAGATGCGCGTAAGCGGTGGTGATCAACGGCGTACGCCAGCGCAAATCGGCGGTGGCGTCGTCCAGACTGAGGCCGCGCTGCGCCGCTTGGGTGCAGCCGCGCGCGATGGCGTCCACCGGCTTGCCGCCGTCGCGCCGCCAATATAGCGGCTCTGGCACATGGCGGATGTCGCCATACAGCGCCAATTCCGCCAGCACGGCATGGTCCCAACCGGCCCGGTAGCGGAACGGCGCCAGCATATCCACCGCCGCGCGCCGGTAGACGCCCCAGAAGCTCGGCGCAGACGTGTAGCGCGCCATCACGTGGCAGGCGCGGGCCACCGGGTCATCGCCCACCGCGTGCAACCGGTGCACCGGCGGATAGGCCCCCCGCACCGCGCCGTCCGAAAACACGAGGCCGCCAGCGTGGCACATGGCGCTATCCGGGTGCGCCAGCAGTGTGGCCATGCAGGCGGCGATGAAGTCCGGGGCGATCAGGTCGTCGGCGGTTTTCGGCAACACGAAATCCGCGCCGCCAAAGCTGAACGCGCGGGCGCAATTGACCACGGCGCCGCCATTGGCGCGCGCCCGGTACAGATGCAACGCCGCGCCATACCCAGCGGCGATCTCGGCAGTGCGGTCGGTCGAGGCGTTGTCGATCACTGTCAGCCGCGTGTTGCCCCAGGTCTGCGCCAGCACGCTTTCGATGGCCGGGCCGATGGTGGCTTCGGCGTTGTAGGCAAACAGATTGACATCGACCGCCGGCAGACTCACGCGGCGCAGGCCTCAGCCCAGGCATGACGCAGCGCCGCACCCAGACTGCGGCCGAAACGCGGGCCGTCGCACAGCGGGCTGTGCCGCATGCTGTCGCGCAACCCGGCGCGCAACGCGGCTAGCCCGTCCGGATCGGCGGCCCAGAGTGCAGCGATTTCCTGATAATCCACCAAATCCGCCGCGATGAATTCCGGCAGGCCCACGTTGCGTAAATGGCTGGCGCTGTGGCGGGAGGCGAAGGTTTCGCCGGGCAGCGTCACCACCGGCACCCCCATCCACAACGCCTCGCAGGTGGTCAGCCCGCCGGAATACGGGAACGGGTCGAGCATGATATCGACGTCGGCGTGTTGCAGCAGCTGCCCGCGATGCGAGGTCGAGCCGCGCAGGTCCAGCCGCTGGCCCGCAATCCCATGCGCGGCAAACGCAGCACGCATGGCGTCGGCGGTGACGGCGTCTGCGAATTGATGCGCCTTCAGCAACAGACCAGCCTGTGGCACGCGGTGCAAAATCGCGGCCCAACAGGCGATCACCGCTGGGGTGATTTTCGCCAGATTGTTGAAGCAGCCGAAGGTGATCCGGTGCAACCGGGCGCTGGGCGGCGGTGCAACCTCGGGCGCCAGCGGGCTGGGACTGTAACATACATACCCATCCCTTAGTCGCAACAACTTCTCGCAGTAGCGCGCCTCGCTGCCCGGCGGCGCTTCCCAGCGGTCGGCCAGCATCCAATCCATTTCGGCCACCCCGGTGCTGTGGCTCTGCATCCCGGCCCATTTGATCTGCACCGGCGCCGCCCGCTCGGCGCACACCGCCAGCATGCCCTGGTCACCCCAGCCGCCGAGTTCGATCAGCACGTCGATCCGCTCGCGCCGGATTTGCGCGGCGGTTTCGGCGGGCGTTTGCCGGGTGACGGTATGCCAGCCGGACGCAGCCGCCTGGAAGCGGCGCTGCATGGCGTCGTCGGATGGCGATTGGCCGAAGCAGATCAGTTCGAACTGTGCTGGGTCCAACGCCTCGAACCCGGCCAGCGTCAGCCAGCCGACCGGATGGGTGCGCAGCGATGCCGAGAGCAGGCCGACGCGCAACTTGCGCTCCGGTTCGGCGGCGCGCGGGATGGCAGCGGCAGACCCGCGCGGCAGCAACGCCGCCGCCCGCCCGGTCGCCGCCGTCAATTCCACGCTCACCTGACCGTCGAGATACACCAGCGCATTGGCCAGCGTGCGCCACGGCAGCGGCTGATCGGGGAAGCGCACCACGGCGTGCCGCGCCAGCGCCACGCCGGCTGCCTGGTCGCCGAGCGAGACCAAGGCGTTGCACAGGTTGCACAGATACGCCGGCTGTTCGCCATGTTCGGCGATCAAGGCTTCCAGGATCGCGCGCGCCTCGCGGTAGCGATGGATGCGGTTCAACGCCGCCGCCAGATCGTTGCGCAACCCAGGATCATCCGGGGCCAGTGCCACGGCACGGCGCAAGGCCGGCACAGCGGCGCTGAATTGGCCGGCGTGCAGCAATGCCACCGCCAGCGCCGCCGCTGGGATAGCGGCTTCGCCCGCCAATTCCACCGCGACTTCCAGCACTTCGACCGCCGCATCGGCGCGGCCCAGCCGGTCCAGCATCACGCCGCGCGCAGTCAACACTGCGGCGTTCAGCGGATCGGTGGTCAGCGCATTTTCCAGCCGCGCCAGTTCGGCGTCCTGCGAACCAGCGGCGAAGGCCGCCCCGGCGCGGCGCAGCGCGATGGTCAGGCTGTGCGGACGCAACGCCTGCGCCTTGGCAAACGCCGCTTCCGCCAACCCGGACTCCTGCGTCATGCTGAGCGCGAGACCGAGTGCGTCCCACGCTTCGGCATTGTCCGGCGTGAGACCGCAACAGCGCAGCAGCAGGGTTTGCGCTGTCGCCGGATCGCCGCTGCCGAGCAGCAGTATGCCGAGGCCGATCAGCGCCTCGATGCGGTCGGGATTGAGCTCGAGCGTCTGGCGATACTGTGCGATGGCCTCGGCCACGTCCCCGGCGCGGCGGTGGCTTTCCGCCAGCCGCAACGGTGGCTCGTCCCAAAGCGGGAACGCCTTGGCGACCGCGCGCAATGTGGCGCGGCCGTCTGGCGACAAGCGATCCTCGGCAATCGCCAGATTGATGCGCGTGACCGCCGAGACATCGCCGAACGCGCAGGCCCGCAACAAGTCGGCCCGCGCTTCGGCCCACCGTCCGGCTTGTAAATGGGCGAGGCCAGGAATGGCGGTATCGGGCGCCACTAACAACGCGGCACTCATGCAGCACTCCTGCGCAATTCGATGAACAACCCAGGCACCGGAGCGCGGCCTTCAAGCCGCAGCGTCTCGCGACGCAGGAACTGTACTGCCAGCCCAGCTTCGACGGCGGCGGCGCGCACGTAACCAGCCGCGTGCTGGTAGCGGCCCAGACGGCCAAGCCGCCACGGCGCCAGCGTGCCGGACGCACGGGGTAGTTCTTCGACCGAAAACAGGAAGCGCCCGCCGGGCGTCAGGCGCGCGGCGGTCAGGCGGCACAGAGCGTCAAGCTCGCCGAAATACGGCAACACGTCGGCGGCGAGAATCAACGGGAACTTGCGCGGCTCGGCAGCGAGGAAACTGCCGATTTCGGCGTGGTGCAGTTCGGAATACAGCCCCCGCCGCCGCGCTTGGCCAAGCATCGCCGAGGACAGATCGACGCCCACCAGCGGCGACGGGCGCAAATCCGACAGCGCCACGCCTGCCAGCCCGGTGCCGCAGCCAAGGTCCAGCACCGCGCCCAACGGCGTGTCGTCGAGCGCCGCGCGGATCAGACCAGGAATGCGGTAGCCAAGGCTGATCAGATGCGCGTCGAAGCGCGCCGCGTAACCGTCGAACACCACTTCGACGTATTCCGGCGCGGCCCGCCCGGCATCGGCCGACAGCCCGGCGGCGGCGGCGAGATGGCGCACGTACGGGTCTTCCGGGGCCAGCTTGCGCGCATCGGCGTAAGCGGCGGCGGCGGCTTCATGCTGACCCAGGCTCGATCGCGCATGGCCGAGCAGGCCGAACACGCAGGCATCCGCCACGCCCGCACGCACCGCCATTTCGGCCAGCGCTTCCGCAGCCGCATAGTCCTTATGCTTCATGTGCAGCAGGATCGCGGCGACGCGCAGACTGATGTTGCCAGGGCAACGCGCAACGCCACCCGCCAAGATTGCCGAAGCACCGGCCACATCGCCGGATTGTTCCAGCGCCTGCGCAAGGGCCTCGCAGAATACCGCATTGCCCGGCTCGCACCCGGCCGCATCGCGCAGGCACGCCACCGCGTCGGTCATTTGCCCGAGCGCGGTCAGTGCCATGCCGAGCACGGCCTTGGCTGCTGTCAGCCGTGCATCGGCGCACACGGCCTCGGACGCGTCAGCCGCCGCACCCTGAAAATCCTGCCGCCGCAGCCGCAGTTCGGCGCGGCACAGCCGAAGCTGCGGCGTATCGTGGCCTGCGGCAATGCTGGCGTCGAGCGCCGCGACGGCCGCGTCCAGTCGGTTCTCCAACAGCAGCACCCGCGCTGCCAGTTCGGCCAATTCGGCACTGGGATTGGACAAGCGCGACACCGCCGCCAGCAGCAGACGTGCGGCAGCAGTCTTGCCGTCGCGCAGCGCCGCGCGCAGGCGGCTGGTCAACCCGTGCAGCGCGGGGTCAATGCCGCAGGCACTGCCGGGCAGCGGGGCCGTCACTGTCGCGATGCCGGGCGGCGCGGTCATGGCGTGCCCGCCAAACCAGCGGCGATGTTGTCGTTGATGCTGACCAGAAAATCGAAGTCCGGTTCCGGCTTCTGCATTTCACGCTGCAAGCACAGTCCAACCGAGATCAGCGAAGCGCGCAACTTCGGCGGCAACGCGTTGCCCGGATCGCGCAGCATATCGATTACCATCGTCCAGAGCCGCTGATTGTCCGCCAGCGCCTTGGCGCGGGCCAAACCGCCCTGCTCCCGCCCATGCCGCAACACTTGACTGATGCGGCGGAATAGATCGGCCTCCTGTTCCCGGTGGCCGCGCGAGGCCGCCGAGGCGGCGTAGGCGCGCGCCGCATTCATTATTGTCGCCATGCCCGGTCAGCTCCTTTTTGGTCCGCGCCGTCGATAGTTCTAGAAGCCATTACAGTCCGGCTTGAAATTAACCGTCGTGCTCACTCGTCGCTATTGCGGCCCAGCACCGCGTCTTCATGGCGGATAATGCGGCGCGCCAGCTTTAGCGCCTGGTAGCAATCATCCGCCTCGGCCAGATTTAGCGCGCGATCCAGTATTTCCGCCGCCAGCGATGACGTGGTCGCTCCCTTGAAGTCTCCGATCAAGTCACGCGCCGCACTGATCCCCCGTGACCGCTCCGATTCCGAGCCGACATAAGCGGTTTGCAGTGCGAAGTAGATGCGCCGTGCCGGTGTGGTCGCATCTTCCGGCACCATGATTTGTTTCCCGAACAAGAACCGCACATGCGCGGTAAGTTCGATGCGGGACTTGGTGCGAAACCTAATGGGCGCTCCGTTGACGAGCATCATCTCGCCCTGCCTGAGCTCTAATACCAAGGTCGACATGGGACAGTCGCACTCCCGTCCTGTAGGCAATTTGCCTAGCCGTTCGCATTGCGATGCTGGGCATTTTGCCCGAACCAGCCTGATTACTTGAACAGGCTGAGGAGGCTCTGCGGCGATTGATTGGCGATTGACAACGCTTGGGTACCAAGCTGCTGGCGAATTTGCAGCGCCTGCAACTGGGCCGATTCCTTAGCCAGATCGGCGTCCACCAACGCACCAAGGCCGTTGTTCAGCGAGGTCATCTTATCGTTGTTATAGGTCACTTGATTGGTAACATAGTTGGTCGCGGCGCCGTAGGTATTCATCTCGGTGCCAAGCTGATTGAGCTTGTTGATGAAGGCTCCGCTGGTCGCTGTGGCGGTGATCATTCCGCCGACGGTGGTCGCAGCGCTCAACTGTGTGCTGGTGAAGGCAATCGACGCCATGAATGCCGAGCCGCTGAACGTGGCAATGCCGTAGGTGGCCCCGACTTCATTGCGCACCACGCCGACGCTGCCGAACGTTCCGGCGCTGCCGCCCATGTCGCCGATCAGTGTCTTGCCGTTGTACGCGGCGTCCTGGAAGTTGGTCTTGATCTGCGTGACCAGCGATTGATACTGCTGGATGTACTGGCTGCGCTGGGTACCCTGCGTGTTGCTGTCGGCAAGTTTGATCAGCACATCGCGGGCGCTGGACATTTGCGTTGACACGGCCGTCAGCCCGGTCAACGTGGTGGACAGCAAACCCTGCACGTTGCCGAGCTGCTGATTGGCGCTGGTGAGCGCGCCCACATCCGAGCGCACGCGTTGCGCCACGGCGAATGCGGCGCCATCGTCGGTGGCGTCGGCCACACGATAGCCAGTCGACACCTGCTTTTGCACGCCGGCAAGCTGCGTGTTGGTCATCTCCAGCGAAGCCAAGGCTATGCTCGCGTTGACGTTGGTATTCACCGAATTAAGGGACATGGCGTGTTTTCCTTGATGCCCAGAGAAGTCTCATGCCCCCGCGATTTTTGCGGGCCAGCGGCATCTTGCCGGGCAGCATGTTAACAGCGCGTGAAGCTCAGCCGGTCACACCGAGATATTTCAGCAATGACAGCGACTGGGTGTTGGAGATCAGCTGATACGACGCCTGCAACTGCGTCTGCGTCTGCGTCAGCTTCGATATAGTGGCGGCCATATCGACGTTCTGCGCCGTGGTAAGCTGGGCTTGCAGCGCGGTCACCGTGGCGGCCGACGTTTGCGCCTCGGCGGTCAGGGCCGCTTGCCGGTTGCCCAGCACGCCGGCATCGCCGTTCAACGCGCTGATCGCCCCGCCCAAACTGGCGCGCGTGTCGGCCACCAGCTGCGAAAACCCCGCCGAGCCGGATTGCGCGCTGCTGAGCGATCCCAGCGTGGCCAGCGCGCGCAGAATGTCGCGGGTGTACGATCCGGTCGTCGAGGTGCCGCCCGACGCGATATCGGAATTGCCGCTGGCCAGAATTCCGGCCGGCACCACCTGTCCGCCAACCCCGATCACCACCGGCCGCAGGGCCGCCAGCGCGGTGGCGGGCTGCGACAATGCTGCGGAAAACGGCGAGGTTCCGGCCGTATTCGACGACGCCACCGCCAGGGTCGCGGCGATGGTGGAACTGGCGCTGGCACCCGGCAACGCGGCGACGGCGGCCTGGATTTGCTGGAAGAAGCCCGAGCCAAGAATATGATCGCCGTCTGGCACCGGTGGATTGGCGCTGTCCTGCCCGGCGAACACATAGCTGGCCCCGTTTGTGCTGTTCAGCAGTCCGGCCACCTGCGCCAGCGCGTCGCGCGCCGAGGCGGCGATGCTGTCCACTTCGGAGAGATTGAGGCCGTTGAGGTTGTTGGCATCGGCGTAAAATGTGCTGGCGATCGTGCTGATCTGGCTCAGCGCTGACTGGGCGACGCCCATCGAGCCGCTGACAGCCGCGATATTGCCCTGCCACGCCTGCTGTTCGGCAATCGCCGGGGCTGTCACCAGCGCGGTTTGCAGTCCCGCGCCAAGGCCCGCGTAGCTGTCGGAAATAAGGCCGTCGCCCGCTTGTTGGGTGAGCGTGGCGAGGCGGCGGGCCACGCTGGCGGCATTGGCCACCGTGCTCGCCAGCACGCTGCCGGGAAAGCCCGCCGGGTCGCCGATTGCCGAGCTTGCGGTCATGCGACCCTCTACGGAACGGTTTGCAGCAATTGCGTCCACATCGCCTGGACCGCCGTCATCACATGGGCATTGGCCCCGAAGGCGTTTTGCAGCGCGATCATCTTGGACATTTCGGTATCGATGCTCACGGCGGTGTTGGCCGAGAATGTCGCTTGCAGCGTGGCCTGCACCGCCTGCGCGCCGGTTAACTGCGTGGTGGCGGCGGCGCTGGTTTGCGCGGCAGTGGCGGTGACAGCGGTGGCCAGTCCGCCCAGATCGGCGGGCGCCGCGAAGCCCGCCGCCAGCGTGCCCGCCGGGCCAAGCCCCACGGTTGCCGGGGCAGGTTGCGGCACACCAGCGGCAATCTGAGAGCCGAGGGCGTATTGCAGCACCCGAGTGATCGCGCCGGTGAACCCGGCCGGGCCGCCGGGCGGATTGGGCGTGAACGCCGTGGCGCCGCCCGCACCGGTGGCCACCGGGTGCGAGCCGTCGCGCACCAGCGCCGCTGAGGCCAGCACCGCCGGATTGACCTGAATCGATTCGGCAAACCCGATATAGCCCGCCTGCGCCGGGGAACCGGCTGCCGCCGGCACGCCGCCGCTGGCGTCGCTGAACAGCGTCAGGCCCTGGGCGTCGAACCGGCTGGCCAGCGTGTGGGCGAACTCGTCCAGATTGGCCTGCATCCCCGGCAGCACCGCGTCACGCAGCGCGATATTGCCGCCGAGCGCGCCGCCGGTGAGCAGTGCCGTCACGTCCTGACCGGCAAGGCTGATGGCAGGCACGCCGCCGCCGGGCGCGTAGGTGGTGGGGCCAAGCGTTGCGCCGGAGGTGGCGAAGGCGGCGGTTTGGCCGTGCAGCGGCAGGTTCAACCCGCCCTGCGTCACCGCCAGCAAGTCGCCGTTGGGCTGTTCGAGGAACTTCACCCCGATCAGCTTGCTTAGGCCATCCATCGCCGCCGCGCGCTGGTTTTCCAGATCGGCGGTGTTCTGCCCGGCCGCGCGGCCCAGCACGATTTTGCCGCTCAGGGCGCCAAGTCCGGCCAGCGCGGTGTTCAGGCTGGCGACGCCCGCGACGACCGCATCCTGCGCCGACTGGCGCGCGGCGCTGACCGTCGTGCCAAGATTGTTGATCTGCCCGGCCAGCGTCTGCGCGGCCGCCACCACCTTTTGCTGCTGGGTCTGATTGTCCGGGCTGCCCGCCAGCGCCGAGAACGCGTTGCCCAGCGCACCGAGCAGACTGCCGATATCGCTGCCGCTGCCAACCGCGCCGGTGACCGCGTCGATTTGCTGCAACGCCGCCTGCTGGGTTTGCAGCGCCGCCACGTCGCCGTTTTGCGCCAGCACGGCGGCTTGGCCCTGTTGATCGACCGCGCGCTGCACCATGCCGTTGGCGGCGCCATAACCGGCGCCGCCGGACGACAGGCTGTGTTGCGCGATGCTCTCGGCGGCATAGTCCGGCGTGCTGGCATTGGCGACGTTCTGGCTGATCAGCGCGAACTGCTCGTTCAGATGGCGCAGTTCCGACGAGGCAATGCCGATTGCGGTGTCGATGCCCATGGCGCGGCCTCGCGGTCAGGTCACTACCGTTTCATATCCAGCGTGGTCTGCATCATGTCGCTGGCGGTGGTGACCATCTTGGCGTTGGCCGAATAGGCCTGCTGGGCGACGATCAACTTGCTGAATTGGGTCGCGATATCGACGTTGGATTGTTCCAGCGAACTGGTGATCAGGGTTCCGGCGCCATTGCTGCCAGCGGCTTCGGCCAACGGGTTGCCAGATAGCGACGTGGCGGTGAACGAGGAGCCGTTCTGGCGTTGCAGCGCGTCCGGGGCGGCAAAGGTAATCAGCGGCACGCGGGCGATCTGCCGGTTCTGGCCGTTGTCGTAGTTCACCATCACGTCGCCCGCCGTGGTGGTGCTGACGCTGCTGAAACTGCCGGGCGGCACGCCGTCCTGGTTGATGCCACGCAGGCTGTAGGTGGAACCGGCGAACTGGGTCAGCCCATTGGTGCCGCCGATGGTGCCGAGGTTCAGCGCGATGGTCTGCGTGCCGGTGCCGCTGGTGGTGGTGGTGGGATAGCTGGTGGCCAGCGTCAGGATCGCGGCGCTGCCGGCGGTGTTTTGCGTGGTACCGCCCTGGACCGCTGAGGCGAGGGTGCCATCGGGCGCGAAACTCAGGGTGCCGGAGCCGATGGCAACGCCCTTGTCGTCGTTGACCGTGACTGCCCAAGCATTCGTTCCGCTGCCCGACGAGGTGAACGACAGCGTGAGTTGGTGCGCCTGGCCCTGCGCGTCGTAGATCGAGACGTTCGAGGCGATGGGCGCGCCACTGGCGGCGGCGGGCGGCAGGTTGGCCGACAGCCCCACCTTGCCGGTCGCCACCGGCTGGTAAATCGCCTGACTGATCTGGATCGGCGCCAGCGTGTTGCTGTCCACCGAGCCGTCGGCGCGCACCGGCCAGCCCTGCAGATAGTCGCCCGCCCCGTTTACCAGGAAGCCGCCGGAATTCATGCTGAAATCCCCGGCCCTGGTATAATATTGCTGCAAATTGAACGTCGGGCTGACAGCGGACGACCCCACATTCTGGCTGACCGGAAAGAACCCCTGTCCGCTGATCGCCATCGCCAGCGGGTTGCTCGACTGGGCGATGGTTCCGGTGACGCTGTTGATATACTCGGGTTGGGCCACCACCGAGCCGGGCGCGTTCTCGGTGGCCGAACTGTTGGTGATGTAGTCGACGAAGTTGGTGTCGACCCGCTTGAAGCCGACCGTCTGGCTGTTGGCGATGTTGTCCGAGATGTTGCCCAGCGCCGCCGACTGGCTGCTCAGGCCGCTCAGGGCGGTGGTCATGGCGCCGAACAGGGACATGCGGTGGGCTCTCCGGGCAGGTGGCTGCGTGGCAAGCGGTGCAGCAGCTTTCGTGCCAGCGCGATAACGCGGGGGATGCGCCGGTTTGCGGCGTCACAGGCGGCAGAGTTTGCCGTGGCGGGTGCGGCAGACCGGCACGGATTGCCGGGCCGCAGGCCGTTTGGCCCCAATCGGCCTCGCCCAACGCTGGCCCGGCGCTTGCGTTGCCGCGACCCGAGCGACGCCAGCCCGGCGCGCCGGAGCGCCACACCGATGCCGCTGAGCCTGCCCGCCGCAACCGCGCCTTGCCCCATTGCCGTTGGCGCGCCCGCCATCGGCAAAGCGGCCACCGGCGATGCCGGTGCGCTGCTGGCCCCGTTTGCCGTGCTGTTGAATACCGCCAGCGCCGTGGCCGCCGCCGCGCAACCCGCAGTGGATCTGCCAGCACTGCCGGCCGCCGCCATGCCAGCCCCGGCCACGCCGTCAGCGCTGGCCACGCCGTCAGTCCCGGTCACGCCGCCAGCGCTGGGCATGCCGTCCGCCTCGGCTACGCCGCCAACCGGTAAGGCCACGGCGCCAAAAACGGCGGCACCGCCTCGGCCGAGCGGCACACCGGACGATAGCGCGCCTCCGGCGCTGCCTGCCGTGGACCCAGGCCCGCCATTGTCCGGCGCGCTGGCGATCCTGCTGACAACGCTGCCGCCGCCGGACGCCCCTGCCGCAGCGCCGCCCAGCGAACCGGCGGTGGCCGGGGTGGCGGCGGCCCCGCAGCGCCCACGTACCGCTAGCGCGGGTCCGCTGACGCCTGACACCGAGGCTCCGGCAAAGCCTGGGCCTATTCCGCCCAACACAATCCCAGCCGCTGCAACGGCCCCGAGCCACCGCACGCCGCCGGATAGCGCGACGCCACCACAAGATAGTGCGAACGCCGCGGCTTCCCCGGCGCTGTCCGCCGCTCCACCGGCTGTGCATCCGGCGGCGCATCTCGCCTCAGCCGCCAGCGCGAGTCCCGCATCCGACCCGGTGGCGAGCGCCGGGCCGCCGGTGAACCAGATCGCGCACGCGGTGATGCGTGCGGTGGCGGGCCAAGGCGCGCGCCATGTCACGGTGCATCTGGCTCCGGCGGAATTGGGCAGCATCGAGATCAGCGTGCGGCGGCTGCCGGGCGGCGGCACGCTGGCCAGCTTGCTGGTGGATCGTCCGGACACGCTGGCATTGCTGCACCGCGAAGCGGCAGGCCTGCGGACCGCACTCGACAAAGCCGCCCCGGCGGGTCCGCCGCCGAGCCTGACGCTGGAATTGTCGCAAGCCGCCCCCAAGGCGCCTGCGGCCTCCAGCCCCCCAACGGAGGGATGGATGTCGCCTAGCCCCGGACTGCCCGACGCCGCAGGCAACGGCCGCCGCCTGCCGCACCAGGCGGACGCGCCCGGCCGCCCGGCTTTGCCGGCAACGCCATCGGGCGCGGGTCCGCCGTCCGGCACCGCCGAACCGCGCTCCGGCCTCGACATCACCGCCTGACCTGAGGGATTCGCCATGACCAGCATCAGCGCCGCCACGGCGGCCACCACCGCAGCACCCGCTGCCACCACAGCCAGCGGCCAGTCGGCCCTGGGCTCGCTGACCAACAACTACCAGACCTTCCTGAAGATGCTGACCACGCAGTTGCAGAACCAGGACCCATCCAACCCGATGGATAGCAACCAGTTCACCAGCGAATTGGTGCAGTTCTCCGGCGTCGAGCAGCAGATCAACACCAACAGCAATCTCAATCAGATGATCCAGCTTCTGCAAGGCAACAACGTGCTGCAATCGAGCCAAATTCTGGGCAAGACCGTGGAAGCCACGTCCGCGTCGATGCCGCTGCAACAGGGCACCGGCCAGATCAATTTCACCGCGCCGACAGCCGGGCCGGTTGCCGTCTCCGTCTACGACAGCAAAGGCAAGGCGGTTTACACCGCAGCGATGACTGCCACGCAGGGCGCCAACCATTGGACATGGCAGGGCCAGACGGCATCGGGCGCCACCGCACCGGACGGCAGTTACACGGTGAGCGTCGGCGCCGTCGCCGCCGACGGCAGCACCACGGCGCTGCCGTTCACCATTCTGGGCAAGGCCACCTCGGTGCAGCAACAGAATGGCGCGGTCGAAGTGCTGCTCGGCGCGCTGCCGGTCAACATGACCAGCGTCGTCGCCGTGCACAACTGATCCGCCGCGCCGCATTAACCTCCGGGAAAGGCCGCAAGGGCACCTTGGCCGCCGTCACATCGATGTGGCGGCAGCGGAGAATTTTTCAGCAATGGCAGGCTTGGGCCGCAGCACTTCCACGCCGCTGCAGCGGCACTGCCCGCGCGGCGGGGCGGAGCGGCCATGCGCGACCTGCTGAAAGGGCTGCAAGCCCTCGGCGCTGGCCGTCTGGTGGCGATGGCGGCGGTTGGCATCAGTGTGCTGGCGGTGCTAGCGCTGCTGGTGCTGCGCGGCGGCGGCGCCGAACGGATGGCGCTGCTGTATGGCGATCTGGACATGCGCGAGGCCGGGCAGATGGCCGATGCGCTCGACCATCAGCACATCCCGAGCCAGGTCGGCCGCCAGGGCACCGAGATTCTGGTGCCGGAAAGTCAGGTGGCACGCGCCCGGCTGTTGCTGGCGCGTGAGGGCCTGCCATCCGGCGGCGCCATCGGCTACGAGATTTTCGACCGCGGCGATGGATTGGTCGCCAGCCAGTTTCAGCAGACCATCAACCAGACCCGCGCGCTGGAAGGCGAACTGGCACGCACCATTCGCGCCATGCAGGGCGTGCGCAACGCGCGGGTGCATGTGGTGCTGCCGCACCGCGAGCCGTTCGCCACCTCGCATCAGGATGCACAGGCGTCGGTGTTGCTGACGCTGGCTGGCAATAACCGGCTGGATCACGAAGCGGTGCAATCGATCCTCACCTTGGTCGCCGCCGCCGTACCTGGGCTGCGGACGCAGAACGTCGCCATCGCCGACACGCACGGCACGCTGCTGGCGCGCGCGGGCGTGGCCACCGGCGGGTCCGACAGCGGCAACAGCGCCAGCGATTTGCGCCGCGCCACCGAAGTGCGGCTGTCGCGCGCGGTGGAGGAAATGCTGGAGCCGAGCCTGGGGGCCGGGCGTGTGCGTGCCGAAGCGGCGGTGGAGATGGATTTCGACCAGATCCACGAAACCCAGGAAAAATTCGACCCCGAAGGCCAAGTGGTGCGCGGCACCCAGACCGTGAACGGCAGCAGCAAAAGCACCGAGGCGGCGGCGCCCACCACGGTGCAGAACAATTTACCGAACGCCGATGCCAGCAGCAGCGGCGCGGGCAGTCAGGAACAGAAGCAGGAAGAAACCACCAACTACGAAATCGGCAAGACCGTACGCACCATCGTGCGCGAGCATCCGCAGATCAAACGCATCAGCCTTGCCGTGATGATCGACGGAATCGAAGCGAAGGACGCCAAGGGCGTCGCACAATGGCAGCCGCGTGCGCAGGACGATATCGACCGCATCAGCACACTGGTCCGCAGCGCCATTGGCTTCGACGAAAAGCGCGGCGATCACATCGATGTCGTCAGCATGAGGTTCGCCGCCGCCGAAACCGACGCCGCACCGCCGTTGCTGCCGCTCGGCTTCGACAAATCCGACGTGCTGCGCTTGAGCCAGACCGGATTGCTTGGGTTGCTCGGCATCCTCGCACTGCTGTTCGTGCTGCGCCCGATGGTGCAACGCATCACGCATCTGCCCGAAGCCGCCGCCAATGCGATGGGCATGAACATGCTGGCCACGGCAGGCGTTGGCGCGGGGGGCGTTGGCGCGGGGGGCGTTCCGGGCGGCGGTCAGTTGCTGCTGGCGGCTGGCCCCGGCCAATCCGGCGGCGGCGCGCAGGCCAATAACGGCGGCGGCACCGCACTGATGGCGCAGAGCGCCGAGGACAGCATGGTCCATATCGCCAACATCGAAGGCCAGTTGCGCGCCTCCTCGATCCGCCGGCTGGGTGAATTGGTGCAGACCCACCCCGACGAAAGCCTGTCGATTATTCGCGCCTGGATGTACCAGGAGGCAGGATAATGGCGCGCGAAGACGAAGGCCGCGTACTGAGCGGGCCGCAGAAAGCAGCACTGCTCATGCTGGCGCTGGGCGAGGACCATTGCGCGACGCTGTTCAAGCTGATGCACGAAGACGAGATCAAGGAAATCTCCTCGGCCATGGCCCAGCTTGGCCCGGTGTCGGCCGACGCGGTGGAGCGGCTGTGCACCGAGTTCACCCAAGAACTTGGCGGCGCCGGCAGTCTGGTCGGCAGCTTCGAGAACACTGAGCGGCTGCTGCTGAAAACCCTGCCGCGTGAGCGCGTGCTGCAAATCATGGAGGAAATTCGCGGCCCGGCCGGGCGCACCATGTGGGACAAGCTCGGCAATGTCAGCGAGGCAGTGCTGGCCAACTATCTGAAGAACGAATACCCGCAGACCGTCGCCGTCGTGCTGTCCAAGGTGCGCCCGCCGCACGCCGCACGCGTGCTGTCGTTGCTGCCGGACGGCTTTGCGATGGAAGTCGTGATGCGCATGTTGCGCATGGAGAGCGTGCAAAAGGACGTGCTGGACGGCGTCGAGCGCACGTTGCGTTCGGAATTCATGTCCAATCTGGCGCGCGCCACGCGGCGCGATGCGCATGAACTCATGGCCGAGATCTTCAACAATCTCGACCGGCAGGCCGAGCAGCGCTTTGTCGCGGCGCTGGAGGAACGCAACCGCGAGGCCGCCGAGCGGATCAAGTCGCTGATGTTCACCTTCGACGATCTGCAACGCCTGACCCCGGTCGCGGTGCAGGCGCTGATGCGCGCGGTGGACAAGGATAAGCTGCCGCTGGCGCTCAAGGGCGCCTCGGAGAAACTGCGCGAATTGTTCTTCAGCAACCTGTCCGAACGCGCCGGCAAGATGCTGCGCGAGGAAATCGACAATCTCGGCCCGGTGAAACTGCGTGACGTGGACGAGGCGCAAGCCTCGATCGTGGCATTGGCCAAGGAGCTCGCCGCGCAGGGCCAGATCGAAATCTC
This sequence comes from Rhodospirillales bacterium, assembly GCA_025359905.1. Classification (GTDB taxonomy): domain Bacteria; phylum Pseudomonadota; class Alphaproteobacteria; order Acetobacterales; family Acetobacteraceae; genus CAIPHQ01. The sequence continues at coordinate 11,896 of JANYDF010000082.1, read as the reverse complement.
CGAAAGCAAAGACGAACAACTTGTCTACTGACAGTCAGGATCGGACCCCAACCATGCAAGACGACGTCGAATTCCCGCCGCAATCCGACCCGGCGATCCCGGAGCCAGAACACGGCACGGTGCGAATGGCCCGCGATCTGGAGGCGGTCTACGACGTGCCGGTGACCGTCAGCGCCGTACTTGGCAAGGCCACCATGCAGGTCAGTCAATTGCTGAAACTCGGGCGCGGCGCGGTGGTGGAACTGGATCGCAAACTTGGCGAGGCCATCGACATCTATGTGAACAACCGCCTCGTCGCGCGCGGCGAAGTGGTGATGGTGGACGACAACCGGCTGGGCGTGACCATGACCGAAATCGTCAAGGCCGAACGGTCGAATTGAACATGGCTGCACCACAAACGCGCCGCACGCCGCCATGCGCATCCTGATCATCGGTTCGATGACCGGCCCGCTTGGGCAAGCCGCCAAGCTCGCCATCGCGCGCGGCGCGCAGATTATGCACGCGGCAACGGTGCAGACCGGCCTTGCCGCATTGCGTTCGGCAGAAGCGGTGGATGCCGTGCTGTGCGAGTTGTGCCAGGATATAATGGGGCTGCTGGAAGCCCTGCGCGCCGAGCGCATCGCCACCCCGGTGATTGCCTGCGGCACCGCCCGCGATTCCAACGCCGCCGTCGCCGCTATTCGGGCCGGTGCGCGCGAGTTCCTCGATTTGCCGCCCGATCCGCAATTGGTCGCCGCCATCCTCGCCGCCGTGGTCAATGGCGAACGCGGCTTGATCGTCAACGACCCGGTCATGGCCGCCACCGTGCAGCGCGCCGAACTAGTGGCAGGGGCCGAAGCCTCGGTGCTGATCACCGGCGAAAGCGGCACCGGCAAGGAAGTTCTGGCGCGGCATATCCACCGCCGTTCGCGCCGGGCGCACGGGCCGTTCGTGGCGTTGAATTGCGCCGCCATTCCCGAAGCGCTGCTGGAAAGCGAGTTGTTCGGCCACGAGAAAGGCGCCTTCAGCGGTGCCGTGGCCCGGCGCATTGGCAAGTTCGAGGCCGCCGAGGGCGGCACACTGCTGCTGGATGAAATCGGCGAGATGGACATGCGCCTGCAAGCCAAGCTGCTGCGCGCGGTGCAGGAGCGCGAGGTCGATCGCGTCGGCGGCAGCGCGCCGGTGAAGGTGAACGTCCGCATTCTGGCAACCACCAACCGCGATCTGCGCAGCGAGGTCGAGCAGAAGCGTTTCCGCGAGGATCTGTATTTCCGCCTCAACGTGGTCGCCATCCGCATCCCGCCGCTGCGCGACCGGCCCGGCGATATCGTGGCGCTGGCCAACCATTTCGCCCGGCACTACGCTGAAGCCAACGGGCTGGCGTGGCGGCCGTTCACTGGCCCGGCGCTGCACCGGCTGACCGCGCATGGTTGGCGCGGCAATGTCCGCGAACTGGAGAACACCGTGCACCGCGCGGTGTTGCTGGCCAGCGGAACCGAAATTGCCGAGGACGCTATCGAACTTAGCGGCGAGGCCCCAGCGACAGCGGCCGTTGCAGTGTCCGGCGCCTGGGTTGGCCGCCGGATGACCGACGTGGAACGCGACCTGATCTTGCAGACGCTGCGCCACACGGCGGGCAATCGCACGCACGCCGCCACCATCCTGGGCATCTCCATTCGTGCGCTGCGCAACAAGCTGCGCGACTACGCCGCCGCCGGTTCCGCCGTGCCGCCGCCGGCCACGGGGGTGGCGGCATGAGTGCGGCCAGCCTGCTCAATCTCGACCCGGCGCTGACCGCCAAGCTGCGGCGCTATCTGCCGGGCACCGACGTTGGGCTGTCCATCGGTCTGGTGGCGCTGCTGTCGGTGCTGATTTTACCGCTGCCCGCCTTCCTGCTGGATATCGGGCTGGCGCTTTCGGTCACGTCCGCCGTGCTGGTGCTGATGGTGGCGATCTTCGTGCGCCGCCCGCTGGATTTCACCAGTTTTCCAACCTTGTTGCTGTTGACAACGCTGTTGCGGTTGTCGCTGAACGTCGCCACCACCCGGCTGATCCTGTCGCGCGGCAACGAAGGCTCCGGCGCCGCCGGGCATGTGGTCGCAGCGTTCGGCGGCTTCCTGATGGGCGGCGACATCGTAATCGGCATCATTCTGTTCGCCATCCTGCTGGTGGTGAACTTCATGGTCATCACCAAAGGCTCAGGCCGCATCGCCGAAGTCGCCGCACGGTTCAGCCTCGATGCGATGCCGGGCAAGCAGATGGCCATCGACGCCGAGTTGTCGGCGGGCGCCATCGACGAGAAAGTGGCCCGGGTGCGGCGGCGAGAGTTGGAGGAGGAAAGCGGGTTCTACGGCGCGATGGACGGTGCGGCGAAGTTCGTGCGCGGCGACGCCATCGCGGCCCTCATCATCACCAGCATCAACATCGTCGGCGGCCTGACCATCGGCATTTTGCGGCACGGGCTGCCGTTCGCCGATGCTGCTTCGACCTACACCACGCTGACCATCGGCGACGGTCTGGTCAGCCAAATCCCGGCACTGCTGGTCTCCACCGCCGCCGGTATCGTGGTCACCAAGGGCGCCACCGAGGGCAGCGCCGATATCGCGCTGGTGCGCCAGTTGGGCGGCAGCCCGAAACCGCTGGCGATGGCATCCGGCGCGGCAGCCTTGCTGGCGCTGATGCCGGGGCTGCCCAGCTTGCCATTCTTCGCGCTGGCTGGGCTGGCGGCGGGCGGTGCCTATTTCCGCATGAAGAATCCGGCCGCTGAGGCCGCTGCCGAAGCGCCGCGCGCCACGCTGCCAAGCGAGCCGCCGATCAGCGAGGTGTTGCGGATCGACATGATCCGGCTTGAACTCGGCTACGGCCTGCTGGCGCTCGCGGGCGGCGACACGCCGCGCCTGACCGAACAGATCAAGGGCCTGCGCCGCTCGATTGCCGCCGAAATGGGCTTCGTGCTGCCGCCGGTGCGCATTCAGGACAACATGCAACTGCAAGCCGACACGTACTGCGTGCGGATCAAGGAAATCGAGGCTGGGCGCGGCGTGATCCGCCCGACCAAATTGCTGGCCATGGCGCAATCCGGCGAAACCCCGCCGCTGCCCGGCGAGGCCACCACCGAACCGGCGTTCGGTCTGCCCGCCAGTTGGATCGACCCGGCCTTGCGCGAGGAAGCCGAGTTTCGCGGCTGTACGGTGGTCGATCCGGCCAGCGTGCTGTGCACCCATCTGACGGAGATCGTGAAGCAGACCATGGCGGAACTGCTGTCGTTCCCCGAGGCGCAAAAGCTGCTCGACGATCTGCCGCGGGATCAGCAGAAGCTGGTGACCGAATTGATTCCGTCGCAAATCTCCACCGGCGGCGTGCAGCGGGTGCTGCAAGCCTTGCTCGCCGAGCGGATTTCGATCCGCGATCTTTCGACGATTCTGGAGGGCATTCAAGAAGCCTGCGCCGGGCCGGTGCGCTCGGTGCCCGCCATCTGCGCCCATGTCCGCACAAGGCTGGCGCGACAGATCAGCGACAGCCACATGGGGCCGGGCGGCTACGTGCCGCTGATTACGCTCTCGTCCGCCTGGGAAAGCGAGTTCATGGAGGCGTTGGTCGGCCCGGCCGAGGACCGGCAATTGGCCATGCCGCCATTGCGCGTCACCGAATTCATGCAGGGGTTTCGCACTGCGTTCGACGCCGCCACCCGTGCGGGCGAGGCCCCGGCGCTGGTCACCGGCAGCGCCACCCGCTTTCACGTGCGCGCCATCGTCGAGCGTATTCGCCCAGCCACGCCGGTGCTGGCGCAAAGCGAGATTTTCCCGCGCGCGCGCATTCGCACCGTCGGCGCGATCTGATCCGCCATGCGGGTCAAGCTCTACCGCGCCGCACGGGTGAACGAGGCGATGGCGCAAATCCGTGCCGAGTTGGGGCCGGAGGCGCTGATCCTCGGCACACGGCGCGTGGCGGGCGGCGTCGAAGTCACCGCAGCATTGGAGACCAGCGAACCGGAACCGGCTGCTGACCCCGGCGCACGCATCGCGGCGGCACTCAGCTATCACGCGGTGCCGTCCGGGCTGCGGCAGCGTCTGTCCGGCGGTGCGCTGGCGGCCACGCTGGCGGCAGCATTCGCATTTGCGCCGCTCGGGTTGGGCACTGGCGCACCGCCGCTGCTGCTGGCGGGGCCGCCGGGTGCCGGCAAGACCCTGACCGCCGCTCGGCTGGCCACACGGCTGGTGATGCGCGGGATCGCACCGCTGGTGATTTCGGCGGACGGCCAGCGCGCCGGCGGGGCGGAGCAACTGGCGGCGTTCACGCGGCTGCTGGGCCTCGATCTGGTCACCGCCTGCCATCCGGTCCCGCTCGGCCGCGCGCTGGACGGGCGGCGGGCGGATACGCCGGTGCTGATCGACCTGCCCGGCAGCAACCCGTTCAACGCCGCCGAGCGGGACGACATCGCGGCATTTGCCGCAGCGGTCGGCGGCAGCGTCGCAGTGGTGCTGGCGGCGGGCACCGACCCGGCAGAATCCGCCGAACTGGCCGCCGCCTACCGCGAGGCCGGGGCGACGCATCTGGTGGCAGGCCGCACCGACCACGCACGCCGCCTCGGCAGCGTGCTGACCGCAGCCGAGGCCGGGCTGGCCATCACAGAAGCGGGCACCGGCCCAGGTGCAGCCGACGGGCTGACGCCGCTGACCCCGGCTTTGCTCGCCAACTGGCTGCTGGAGCGCGCCGCATGACGACCATCGGCACCCGAAGACTCGATTTGCAAGCAATGCCGGCAGCTTCGCGGCACGGGCGGTTGATCGCCATCGCCTCCGGCAAGGGCGGCGTCGGCAAGACCTGGCTGGCGATTACGCTCAGCCACGCGCTGGCCCGCACCGGGCAGCGGGTGTTGCTGTTCGACGGCGATCTGGGGCTGGCCAATGTCGATATCCAACTTGGCATCGCGCCGGACGCGGACATCGGCAGCGTGATTGGCGGCGGCTTGGCGATGGAGGCGGCGATCTTTGCGCATAGCGGCGGCTTCGACATTCTGGCCGGGCGATCCGGCGCCACGGCGCTGGCCACGCTGAGCGGCGAGGCGCTGCACCGGTTGACCGCCGATCTGCGCCAGCTCACGCGCCGCTACGATGCCGTGGTGATGGATCTTGGCGCTGGGCTCGGCACACCGGTGCGGCATCTGTCCAGCGCCGCCAACTTGCTGCTGGTGGTGGCGACCGACGAGCCGACCAGCCTGACCGACGCGTACGCGGTGCTGAAACTCGACCACAAGGACCGTGCGCCGGGACACGGTGGCGCGCGCATCGTGGTCAATCACGCCGCCAACCCGGCCGCTGGGCAGCGCACCTATAGCTTTCTGGCCCGCGCTTGTGCCAGCTTCCTCAGCTACACCCCCGGCTGCGCGGGCATAATCCGGCGCGACGAGCATGTGAAGGATGCGATCCGGCGGCAGAAATTGCTGCTGGAACGGCACCCGAATTGCGCGGCGGCCACAGACGTGGAGGGGCTGGCGCGACACGTTGCCGCGCTGGGGTCTACCTGAACGGCGGCTCGTCGAAACTGCGCAGCTTGCGGCTGTGCAGCGCCCCCAACTGGCTGCGCAAAATATCGAGCGTGGCGATACCAATGGCCAAATGCTCGCCCACCGCGCGCTGATAGAATGCGCTGGCGGCACCCGGCAGTTTGATTTCGCCGTGCAGCGGCTTGTCGGACACGCACAGCAGCGTGCCGTACGGCACCCGCAGCCGGTAGCCTTGTGCGGCCAGCGTGCCGCTTTCCATATCCACCGCGATGGCGCGCGACAGGTTGATGCGCCGCCGTTCCTGGCTCCAGCGCAGTTCCCAGTTGCGGTCGTCGTAGGTCACGACCGTGCCGGTCCGCAGCCGCTGCTTCAGCGCGTCGCCGCGCTCGCCGGTGACCTGCGCCGCCGCTTGTTGCAACGCCACCTGCACTTCGGCCAAAGCAGGCACCGGGACTTCCGGCGGCACCAGATCGTCGAGGATTTTGTCGCGGCGCAAGTAGCCGTGCGCCAGCACGTAGTCGCCGATCTTCTGGCTTTGCCGCAGCCCGCCGCAATGGCCGACCATCAGCCAGCAATGCGGACGCAGCACCGCCAGATGGTCGGTGATATTCTTGGCGTTGGACGGGCCGACACCGATATTGACGATGGTGATACCACCCTGGCCGTCCGAGCGGCCGAGATGATAGGCCGGCATCTGGAAGCGCTGCCACGGGGCGGACAGCGCCAGGTGCTCCGCCTCATCGGCTGCCATGTCGCGGGTGGCGGTACCGCCGCCGGGCACCGACAGGCGGTCGTACGGGCTGCCCTCGCGCAGCAATTCGGCCAGCCCGAAGCGGACGAACTGCTCCACATATCGCTGATAATTGGTCAGCAAAATCCACGGCTGCACCGCGCGCCAATCGGTGCCGGTGTAGTGCACCAGGCGGCGCAGCGAGTAATCCACCCGCACCGCGTCGAACAGCGCCAGCGGCAGCGGCTCGCCGGGGGCGGCATCCCACAAACCGTCGGCGATTTCGTCGCCGACCGCCGAGAGCATCGGCACCGGGAAATGCCGCGCCAGTTCGCTGGCCGAAATCTCGCCCTGCATCAACTCATTGCTGCCGTCGAGCACATACGGATACGGCAATTCCTGCTGGCTCGGCCCGACGCTGAGCGTGGCACCGTATTCCTCGACCAGCGGGTGCAACTGGCTCAGCAGATAGCGGCGGAAGAATGCCGGTTGCGTGACCGTCGTGGCGTAGGCGCCGGGCGCTTGCAGCTTGGCCCAAGCGCGGCGGGTCTGCGGCGGCGCGCCGTGCGGCTGCCAGTGCAGGCGCAATTCCGGATAGCGGAACCGCGCCCGCTCGGCATCGGTGGGGAAACTGCCGTCGCGCCCAAATCGAAGCAGCGCCGCGCGCAAATCCGCCACCGCCTCGGCATGCAATTCGGCCAGCCGGTCCACCGCCTGCTCTGGCGTCAGCGTTTGCGCGGCGGTGTCCATGGGTATGCCTTTGCGTTAGCCGAGCCGCTGTTTCAGCGAGGCGTTGACCAGGGCCGGATTGCCCTTGCCGGCCAGCGATTTCATGATCTGGCCGACGAAGAAGCCGAACATCTTGTCCTTGCCCGCCTTGTAGTCGGCCACCTTGTCCGGATTGGCCGCCAACACCGCATCCACCGCCGCGTCGATGGCGCCGGTGTCGGTAACCTGCCGCAGGCCGCGCGCGGCAACAATCGCCTCCGGGCCGTCGCCGGTTTCCACCATCGCCTCGAACACGCTTTTGGCGATCTTGCCGTTGATGGTGCTGTCGGCGATCAGGTCGAGCAGTTGGCCGAGTGCTGGCGCCGGCACCGGGCTGTCTTCGATGCTGTGTCCGGTGCGGTTCAGCACGGCGAACAAATCGCCCATGATCCAGTTCGCCGCCTGCTTGGCGTCGCGGCCTTTGGCGACCGTCTCGAAATACGCCGCCGCTGCCTGATCGGCCACCAGCACGCCGGCATCGTACGGCGTCAGACCGAGATCGGCGATAAAACGGGCGCGCTTTTCGTCCGGCAGTTCCGGCAGCTTGCTGGCCAGATCGGCCACCCAGGCTTCGTCGAGCACCAGCGGCAGCAAATCCGGGTCGGGGAAATAACGGTAGTCATGCGCGTCCTCCTTGGAGCGCATCGGCCGGGTGACGCCGCGCGCCGAATCGAACAGCCGGGTTTCCTGCTGCACCGTGCCGCCGCTTTCCCACAAGTCGACCTGCCGCGCCGCCTCGGCTTCCACCGCCTGCATCACGAAGCGCACCGAGTTGACGTTCTTGATCTCGCAGCGCGTGCGGTACGGCTCGCCATGCTTGCGCACCGAGACATTCACATCGGCGCGCAGCGAGCCTTCCTCCATGTTGCCGTCGCAGGTGCCCAGATAGCGCAGGATGGCGCGCAGCTTTTTCACATACGCGCCGGCTTCCTCCGGGCTGCGAATATCCGGCTCGCTGACGATTTCCATCAGCGCCACACCGGAGCGATTAAGATCGACGTAGCTTTTCGCCGGGTGCTGATCGTGCAGGCTCTTGCCCGCATCCTGCTCCAGATGCAGCCGGGTCACGCCAATCTGCTTGGTGCTGCCATCGGCCAGCTCAATCTCGATCACCCCGGCGCCGACAATGGGCTTTTCGAACTGGCTGATCTGATAGCCGGACGGCAGATCGGCATAGAAGTAGTTCTTGCGATCAAACCGGCTGACCAGATTGATATGCGCGCGCAACCCCAGCCCGGTCCGCACCGCCTGCGCCACCGCCTCGGCGTTGACCACCGGTAACATGCCGGGAAACGCCGCATCGACGAAGCTGACCTGCGAATTCGGCGCCGCCCCAAACGCGGTGGCGGCCCCGCTGAACAGCTTGGACTGGGTGATCACCTGGGCATGGACTTCCAGGCCAACCACAACTTCCCAGGAACCGGTGTTGCCTTCGATGGTGTAGGTCATGCGCTGCATTCCAAAGAAGAAGTATTATCCACAGATGACACAGATGACACAGATGTTCTTCGCGCGCATCGCGCGCAGCCAATGCACTCTGACCGGCGCCGCCGAACATGCAGCTGCGGCCGCCCGGCACCGGACGAATTCTGTAAATCCTGACTCATCTGTGTCATCTGTGTCATCTGTGGATAAAACCTTCCTGCCCGCCAGCGACGGCACGCCGTCCCGCAAATCGGCGAAATTCGAGCCGGGCAGCACCGAAGTTCAGCAATAGCCCCCGGCTGAGGCCAGACGCCTTGAGGTAGTTGATCACCTGCGCCTCTTCTGTTCCGGAAAGCTTCTGCAACGCTTTCAGTTCAACCAGCAGATCCTCGAAACAGATGAAATCGGCCCGATATGACGCGGCCAGAGTTTGCCCTCGATAGGAGATTGCCAAAGGCACCTCCCGGCGAAACACCACATTGCGTTCAGCGAATTCGATCGCCAGCGCCTCATGGTAGACCGCTTCGAGAAATCCGCCGCCGAGCTCGCCATGTACCGCCATGGCCGCGCCAATGACGGCATAAGACTGCGCATCGCGCTGTCCTCCGCCATCATCTGCGCCCATCTGCGTCATCTGCGGATAACTGCTTACTTCGCCAGAATACGCGGCACTGCCGAGAATCCCGCCGCCCGCTCCAGCGCGGCACCTACCGCGAAGACGGTTTCCTCGTCGAACGGCCGGCCTAGCACCTGCAAGCCGAGCGGCAGGCCCTGAGCGTCCAGACCGGCGGGCACCGACAGGCCGGGTGTGCCGGCCATGTTGGCAGGCACCGTGAACACGTCGTTCAGATACATCGTCACCGGGTCGTCCATCTTCTCGCCCTGGCCGAACGCGGCGGATGGCGCCGTCGGGGTCAACAGCGCGTCGCAGTGCTCGAAGGCGTCGGTGAAGTCCTTCAGGATCAGGGCCCGCACCTTCTGCGCCTTGAGGTTATACGCATCGTAATACCCGGCCGACAGCACGTAGGTGCCGATCAGCACGCGGCGCTTCACCTCGGCGCCGAACCCGGCGGCGCGGGTGTTTTCGTACAACTCGCCCAGATCGCCGCCATCGACGCGCAGCCCGAAGCGCACACCGTCGTAGCGCGCGAGGTTGGACGACGCCTCGGCGGGGGCGACGATGTAGTAAGTCGCCAGCGCATATTTGGTGTGCGGCAGCGACACATCGACGATAGTCGCGCCCTGCTCGCGCAGCCATTGCTGGCCTTGCAGCCACAGCGCCTCGATCTCGGGCGGCATCCCGTCGCTGCGGTATTCGCGCGGCACGCCGATGCGCAGGCCCTTCACCCCGCGCGCACAGGCGGCGGCGAAGTCGGGCACCGGCACATTGGCGCTGGTCGAATCCTTCGGGTCGTGCCCGGCCATCGAGCCGAGCAGGATCGCCGCATCCTCCACCGTGCGCGCCAGCGGCCCGGCCTGATCCAGCGAGGAGGCGAACGCCACCACGCCCCAGCGGCTGCACCGGCCGTACGTGGGCTTGATGCCAACGATACCGCAGAAACTCGCGGGCTGACGGATCGAGCCGCCGGTGTCGGTCGCCGTCGCCCCCAGCGCCAGATGTGCCGCCACCGCCGCCGCCGAACCGCCCGACGAGCCGCCCGGCACCAGCGGCCGGTTGTCGCCGAGCCGGGTCCACGGGTTGGCCACCGCGCCGAACGCCGAGGTCATGTTGGACGAGCCCATGGCGAACTCATCGAGGTTCGCTTTGCCCAGAAACACCGCGCCGTCGCGCAGCAAATTGGCAGTAACGGTGCTTTCATAGGGCGGGACGAAGTTTTCCAGAATCTTGCTGCCGGCCGTGGTGCGGGTGCCCTTGGTGCAGAATAAATCCTTGATCGCCAACGGAATTCCGGTGAGCGGCCTGGCCGCGCCGCGCGCCAGGGCGGCGTCGGCGGCGTCGGCATGGGCCAGCGCCACCTCGGGCGTGACCAGCACATAGGCGTTCAGCTGCGGGTTCAGCGCCTCGATCGCGCCCAGATACGCCGTGGTGAGTTCGCGCGCCGACATTTGGCGCGCCCGCAGCGCCGCACGGGCCTGCGCCAGAGAGAGGGAAATCATCACTCAACCACCTTCGGCACCGCAAAATAATCGTCCGCCCGGTCGGGCGCATTGGCCAGCACCGCCTCGGCGATGCCGCCATCCGTCACCGCGTCCACCCGCAGCGGGGCAGCCATGGTCAGCCCGCCGGTCAGCGGCTCGACGCCATCGACGTTGACTTCGTTGAGTTGCTCGATCCAGCCGAGGATGCCGTTGAGCTCGGCCTGCAATTGCGGCACCTGCGCCTCATCGACGCGAATCCTGGCCAGTTTGGCGATACGGCGGACGGTCGCGGGATCGAGCGACATGAATGACCCTTTGTGGAACGCGAGGGAGCGGACCATAACGGTGGCCATGCCGATCATCAACCTGACAGACCTGCGCGCCGCCCTGCCCCGTGGAACCCGGCTGCTGGGGATCGACCCCGGCAGCCAGACCATCGGGCTGGCCCTGACCGACGTCACCCTCATGCTCGCCAGCCCATACGGCAGCCTGAAGCGGGCCAAGCTGAGCGAAAACGCCGGCAGCCTCAGCCGCATCGCCCGCAAGGAGGGAGTGGCCGGCTTCGTCGTCGGCCTGCCGCTATCGCTGGACGGCAGCAGCGGCCCCGCCGCGCAAGCCGCGCGCGACTGGACGCACGCGCTGTCCAACGCCACCGGCCTGCCCGCCGCCTTGTGGGACGAGCGGCTATCCAGTGCGGCGGTCAACCGGTTCCTGATCGGGGAAGCGGATATGACCCGCAAGCGGCGCAGCGAGGTGGTGGATAAGATGGCGGCGGCGTATATGTTGCAGTCGGCGTTGGATGCGAGCAGCCAGCCAGCGGCGTTTTGAAGCGATAACGAGTCGTAGGGTGAGTGAAACCCACCATCGCGGCACGGTGTCATGCAATTTGTCGGAACTTATCGTATCGACTGCATGCCGCCGAGAAATATACTTGTTATATTTCGCCAATTACAATATACGATGGCCAACGATACCAATTATACCAAATCTCGCTGACTAAAACTCATTGTCGTTGCCGGGCCTGACCCGGCAATCCATGGCGCCGGCTAGAGCATTTTGTGTCTAATGCTAACTGACGGAAAGAATGACTCTCGTGCCTACCCCTCCCCCAACCCCCTCCCTCAAGGGGAGGGGGAATTCCTTCGCAATATCATGGCGCTAAAGCCCACTCCCCTTGAGGGAGGGGGTTAGGGGGAGGGGTTCTGGCAACGCTCAAGCATTGTAACGGTTGGTTTAACACCGAACGCTGGCATGGATCGCCGGGTCAAGCCCGGCGATGACGATTGAATGGATCATGGGTTCTCGCCCAAGAGATTTGGTATTAATCAGCGGTCGAACCGATCCAAACGATGCGCTTGACTGGCGCGCCAAGCCCGGCGGGCGTCACC
>JANYDF010000162.1 GCA_025359905.1 Rhodospirillales bacterium | reverse complement strand
GGCTGCCGTGGCACGGGCAGAACCAGCCGCCAAAATCGCCGCGCGCGTCGGCTGGCTTGTTGCCAACCGGAATGCAGCCCAGATGAGTGCAGATGCCGGAAACGATGATCCACTGTTCGTGGCCCGGCTTCACGCGATCGGAATCGGCCTGCGGGTCGGTCAGCTCGCTCAGCATCACCGCCTTGGCGGATTCGATCTCCTTGGCGGTGCGGTGCCGGATGAACGTGGGCTTGCCGCGCCAAATCACGGTAATGCCCTGGCCTTCCGGAACCGGCGCCAAGTCGACTTCGATCGACCCAGCCGCGAGCACGTCACTCGACGGGTTCATACTATCGATCAGCGGCCAAGCGATCGCACCCACGCCGATCGCGGCGCCAGCGCCGGCGACCAGTTTCAGGAAATCGCGTTTGCTTGCATCGGGGCCATGCCCATTATGAGAATGACCGGTGGCTTCGGCAGTCGCGGACATCGTATCGGCCATCCTTCCTTCGTTCGCCGGGTCCTGAACACCGTCCCGCCCAGCCTGATCTTGCCCCGGATGACGGGACACACTCAGCATAGGGCGAGAGGCCTCACTGGGAACCCCTTTCCGTGGGGCCTTTTACGTCCCGCACTTCGCCCCTGCAACATGGCGCGAAGTGTGAGTAGCATCGGAATCATCCAGATCGGTTGACCCATCCATGTCGCAAGCCCCTGAAACTGCCGCTGCCATCGCATTGCCGCCGCACGATTCGATGAAAGTCGCCGCGCGCGCGTGGTTCGAAAGCTTACGTGACTCGATTTGCGCCGCCTTTGAGGCCATCGAGGATCTGCCAAGCGCCTCTGATGCCGCGCCGGGCCGATTCGTCCGCACGCCGTGGCAGCGCCCGACCGATGACGGATCGCCCGGCGGCGGCGGAGTCATGAGCGTTATGAAGGGCCGGGTATTCGAAAAAGTCGGGGTAAATGTTTCGACCGTGTGGGGGGAGTTCAGCCCGGAATTTCGCGCCCAGATCCCTGGTGCGTCCGAAGACCCGCGCTTCTGGGCCAGCGGGATCAGCCTGGTGGCGCATATGCGCAGCCCGCGCGTGCCGGCCGCGCATTTTAACACCCGCATGCTGGTCACCACGCGCGGCTGGTTCGGCGGCGGCGGCGATCTGACGCCCATGAAGCTGGAAACGCCGGAAGCGCAGGACGACGCCGCAAACTTTCATGCCGCGTTCCGCGCCGCCTGCGACAAGCACGATCCGGCGTACTACCCAAAGTTCAAGGACTGGTGCGACCGCTACTTCTTTCTGCCGCACCGCAACGAACCGCGCGGTGCCGGCGGCATTTTCTACGACCACCACTTTACCGGCAACGCGTCTGACGACTTTGCCTTCACCCAAGACGTCGGGCGCGCCTTCCTGTCCGCCTACCCCGCCATCATCCGCCGCCGCATGGCGGAACCCTGGACGGCAGAAGAACGCGAGCACCAGTTGATCAAGCGCGGCCGGTATGTGGAATTTAATCTCATCCACGACCGGGGCACGCTGTTCGGGCTGAAAACCGGCGGCAATGTGGAGGCGATCTTGATGAGCCTGCCGCCGGAGGTGCGGTGGCCGTGATGCGGATTGGAAGATCCGCCTAAGCCGCGAACGACTGGGTCCGCACCAGCCGGGCGTACAAGCCGTCCAGTTCCAGCAATTGTGCGTGCGTGCCGCTTTCCACGGCGCGGCCATCGGCCATCGCCACCACAAGATCTGCGTCGCGCACTGTCGAAAGCCGGTGCGCGACCACGATGGTGGTGCGTCCGCGCCGCAGCAGTGCCAGCGCGTCCTGCACCGCCGCCTCGCTTTCGGCGTCCAGCGCGCTGGTGGCCTCGTCGAGCAGCAAGATGCGCGGGTTGCGCAGCAGCGCCCGCGCCAGCGACACGCGCTGGCGCTGCCCGCCGGACAGCCGCTGCCCGCCAGGCCCGGCGATGGTGGCGTAGCCCTGCGGCAAGGCGGCGATAAAATCAGCCGCCGCCGCCGCTGTGGCCGCCGCTGCGACCTCAGCGTCGCTCGCACTGGGGCGGCCCATGCGGATGTTGGCGGCGATGCTGTCGTCGAACAGCAGCGAGTCTTGGCCGACATAGGCAATCGAATCGCGCAGGCTGGCCAAGGTAACCGCGCGCACGTCCGCGCCGTCGATGCGCACCGCGCCGGTGGTGGCATCGTGCAACCGCGGGATCAGCGCCAGTGCGGTGGATTTGCCGGCGCCGGACGGCCCGACCAGCGCCACCGTCAGCCCAGGCTCGGCGACAAACGACAAGCTTTCGAGACCCATGCGGCCGTCCGGGTAGCGGAACCCCACATTGTCGAACACCACCCGGCCATGCCCGGCCGGTAGCGCTGGCGCACCGGGGCGATCCAGAATGCTGGGTTCCTCGTCGATCACACCGAAGATGCGGATCAGCCCGGCAATGCCTTCCTGGGTCGCGGCATTCAGGCTGCCCAGCGCCCGCAACGGCTGGGCGGCCAGCAGCAGCGCGGTGACGAATCCCGTAAAATTGCCCAGCGTGCTGGCCCCGTTCGCCGCGCGCCATCCAGCAAAGCCCAGCACCGCCGCCACGGCGGCGCCGCCCAGCACTTCCAGCAACGGATCGATGCGGTTGCGGCTGCGCGCCATCGACACGAGCTCGCGATACAGCCGCCGAAAGACCAATTGGGCACGCGCCGTCTCCGCCGCCTCCAGACGGTAGGCACGCACCGTGCGGGCCTGTGAAAAGCTCTCCGTGAGTAATGTCGCGGTCTCGCCCATGCTGGCTTGCAGGCCGCCAGACGCTCGGCGCAGGCGGCGGCCGATTTTCTGAATCGGCAACGCCGCAATCGGGTACAGGCAAGCCGCGATCAGAAACAGCACCCAGTCGAGGTACAGCATCGACCCGACCAGACCGGCGATCTTCACCGAGTCGCCCATTCCCACCACGGCGCGGCCCAGCGCGTCGCGCACCGTCGCAGTGTCCACAGTGAAACGGCTGGCCAGCGCGGCCGGGGCCTCACGTTCCACCCGCGCCAAGTCGGCCCGCACCAGATGCTCGAACATGCGGTCCTGCAACCGCCGCACCACCTGCAAGACAGTGGTTTGGATCAGCATGGTCTGAAAATACTGCGTCACCGCTTTGAACGACGTGACGATCAGCACCAGCACTGGCACTTGGTACAAGATTCGGCCGTCGTGGTGCTCGAACATCGCAATCGCCCGGTCGATCACCACCGGATAGGCCGCCTGAGAGGCAGCCGTGAGCGCGGTCAGCACCACAACCAGCACCAGCCGCCAGCGCTGCGCATGCACGTAGTCGCGCCATAGCCGCAGCAACAAGGGCCGCGCCGTTTGGTCAGCCGGACTGGGCGGACGTAGCGGCTGGGGTTGCGCTGCCGCTGGCGGCGGCGCTGTTAGTCCGGGGGTCGCATCCATCGGCGGGCATGTATCAGGGCCGCGCGGCACGCGCCACGGTGGGGATTGTCCAAGCTCGCGCAGTTGTGATGCAATGCGGCGCGATGGGGAGGCTGGCACAGACGAACGCCACAGCGGCGCAGTGTGCCTAAGCAGCAACGATGCAGCGACTTATTGCGCTCAAACCGGCCATATCCGTGGTGATTACCACTTACAACTGGCCGCAAGCCCTTGGCATCTGCCTGGAATCGTTCCGCCGTCAGGACACCCGCGATTTCGAAATCGTGATCGCCGACGACGGCTCACGCGCAGACACCGCTGACCTGGTGGCGCGCTACGCCGCCGATTTTCCGGTGCCGGTGCGCCATGTCTGGCACCCCGATGAGGGTTTCCGCCTCGCGGCCATCCGCAACCACGCCATCGAGCAAGCGCGTGGCGATTACATCGTGATGATGGACGGCGATTGCTTCGTGCTGGCCAATTTCGTCCGCCAGCATATTGCCTTGCGTGAGCCCGGCATGTTCGTCAGCGGGCGCCGCACATGGCTGGGCGCGCGGCTCACCCAGCGCCTGCTGGCACGGCGGGGCGCATTGCCTGGGGCTTGGCCATATTGGTTCCTGTGGGCGTTCGCCGGTCAGCTCACCGGGCCATTCGAACTGATATCCGCCCCGCCAAAGCTATGGTTTCGCTACAAATTCCAGGATCGCTACCAGCGCGCGCAAACCTGCAACCTGGGGTTCGACCGCGAAAAATGCCTTGCCATCGGCGGGTTCGACGAACGCTACGTCGACCACGGGCTCGAAGACTCGGATTTCGTGGTCCGGCTCATGCGCTCAGGCCACCGCCGCAAGGAAGGTGCGCATGGCGCGATTGTGCTGCATTTGAACCACGCCCGCCGCCAGCGGGCGCCTGGGGCGCGCAATGCGGCGATGTTTGCCGAATTGCTCGAGTCGGACCGGATCATCGCGGGCCACGCCGCAGCCCTAACCGGCGCGCAGCCGCCGGGCGAGTTCGGCCTGCGGGTCGGCGGAGCAACCACCGTCGAGCCACCAATCACGCAAGCTGGATAGCATTGCCCCCATCGCCGGCCCTGGCGGCACGCCCGCCGCGGCAAGGTCACGGCCGCGCAGCGTAAATTCCGGCGTGGCCGTCGCGGCCAACCGGGACAGCAGCGCCGCATCGCCGCCCGCGAGCCAGATGCGCCCCTCGACAACGCGGCGCGGCGCTTCGGCCAAGGCGCGGCGCAACGCCGCATCGCTGGCATCCGGCGGCGGCGCCGGAGCAGCGCGCAGCGCGATCAGCCGGTCGCGTTCGGCGCCCGACAACCGCAACCGGTCCGACAGCGCCAGCGCATCGCCGTCCAGCAACGCCACCAGCCGCAACAACGGATCGGGCGGCGCGCCGCAGCCGGTTAGCGCCGCCAACCGGTGCGGCGCAGCCCCTTCTGGCAGTACTGCTTGCAGCACGCCGAGCGTCTGCATCAATTCCACCGCCCCGCGCGGATCGTCTGCCGCCAGAATGCGGCGCAGTTCGCCCCACACCCGTTCCGCCGATAGCCGCGCAAGACCGGCCACCGCCGCAGCGATGGCCTGCGTTGCCGCGCGATCCGGCGGGCCTGCGCCATAGCGCGCCCAAAAGCGGAAAAACCGCAGCACGCGCAAATAGTCCTCGGCGATTCGCTCGGCCGCCACGCCAACGAAGCGCACCCGCTTGGCGCGCAAATCGGCGACCCCGTCAAAATAGTCGAAGACCGCGCCATCGGGCGTCATCGACATCGCGTTGATGGTAAAATCCCGCCGCGCCGCGTCCTCGCGCCAGTCGCTGGTAAACGCCACCAATGCGTGGCGGCCGTCGGTTTCCACGTCGCGGCGCAGCGTGGTGATCTCGAAGCCGCGATGCAGCGCCACGGCGGTGACGGTGCCGTGCGCGATGCCGGTCGGCACGGCTTTCAAACCAGCGCTGCACAACCGCTGCATCACCGAATCGGGCGGCTCCGGCGTCGCCAAATCGATATCCGCCACGGGCAATCCCGCCAGCGCATCGCGGACGCAGCCGCCAACCAGCCGCGCCTCGGGCAATGCCGCCAGCACGGCGCGCAGGGCAGGATCGGCCAGAAACGCCGGCGGATCGGCTTGCAGCGCCGGGGAATCGCCGCTCATGGCTTCGACAGGCGCACGCCATGGCCGGGCACGATCTGCCCGTTTTCAAGGTGCGCGGGCACATAGGTTTGGCCGCGGTCGAGCCGGTGCGCCAAGCCAAGCCACACCGTCGCCACCACCGCCGCGCCCACGGCGCCGAGCGCCCACCAAACAAGTTCGGGGCGGGCCTTCGCCGCCGCCACGCGCCACGCCGCGTACAGCAGGAATGGCGCCAGAAATAGAACAACTTCGACCCAGCGCATCAGCCGCGCAGCCGAGCTGCGAGATTGACCAGCATGCCCGCCGTGGCGCCCCAAATGTAATGCTCGGAATGCGGCCATACCCAGAATTCCCGCCAGCGCCCGCGAAAATGCGCCCGCTTACGTTGCGGCGCGTCCGGGTCGAGCAGCACCGCGAGCGGCAATTCGAAAACGGCATCCACCTCATGCGCCGACAGCCGCAGCCCCAGCCCGTCGAGATCGATGCCGGGCGGCAGCAGGCCCAGCACTGGCGTGACCCGGTAACCAGTGCCTGTCACATAGTCCCCCAGCCGCCCAGCCAGTTCGACGCGCGCCGGATCGAGGCCGATTTCCTCCTCGGCTTCGCGCAGTGCTGCGGCTTCCGCGCTGGCGTCGCCGGGATCGATCCGCCCGCCCGGAAAGCTCACTTGTCCAGCGTGGTTGGAAAGATGCGCGGTTCGCTTGGTCAGCAGCACGCCGGGCACTGGCCCGAGCACGAAGGGCACCAGCACCGCCGCCGGCTTTAGCGGGGGCTGCACCACATCGGCCATGTCGTCCCCGGGGTCGAGCCGCGCCAATTCGGCGGCCAACGGCGGCTCGATATGCGCAACAGGGGGGCGCGCCAGCCGGGCGCGCAGATCAGCGTGGGTCACGCGCGGCGTTCAATCGTCACTATGCGGCAGTTCGCCCAGCGCGAAGAACTGGCCACAGCTCCAAACACCGAGCATCTGGCGGCAACGTGACATGGACGGCTCAGCCAGGGCTGCCAGCTCGTAATACACCGCCCGCGAAATCCGCGCTTCGATCGGCGCCGCAGCAGTGCCGCGCACGCGAATATAGGGGGTTGGTTCGCAGGTCAGAATGTCGTGGGAAATACGAATCGGATGGTCCGGCCCGGCGGTCACCAATTGATCGACGTTGGTGCGAAAGGTCAGCCGCTGCTCGCGTCCGCAGCCGGTCCAATCCATCTCGACAGCCAGGAATGGCGCGTCCTCAACCTCGATCCGGCCGCGCTCGGCTGGCGTCTCCAGCCAAAAACTGCCGTCTGCCTCGCGCTTCAGCACAGAAGCGAACAGGCAAACCAGTTCCTTACGGCCAATAAGACTGCCGCGGTAGAGCCATGAACCGTCACGGCGGATGATGAACGGCAGATCGCCGCATTCCACCGGCGGGCGGCGCGGCACTTTGCGGCTTTCCCCATCCAACAGCTTGCCGACGACGCATGGCGGCGCAGCCAGCCCGGCTGTGCCGATCTCGTGTTCCGTTGTGTGCGCGGCGTCGTTCACCTCAGTGTCTCCAACTCGCCCGGCACCCTCCGCCCGAGGATGCGATATAGGGTGCGCACCCCTCCACATGAAAGTCCTGCCACGTGAAAGACCGGGCATAAAGAACGGTATGAAGTTGAACATGACGCTTTGCATGGCCGCGCCGCGCTACAAGATGTTGGACAAGCGACTCAGGAACCCGACATGACCGGCTCGACTGCCGCCTTCCCGCCGCCTGCCCCCGGCACCGGCGGCAACATTTTGGCTGAGGTCGAGGCGCTCGGCGCGCGAATCGCTGCCGTGCGCGCCCAGATCGGCCGCGCCATTCTTGGTCAGAACGAGGTGGTGGATCAGACGCTGATCGCGCTGCTGTCTGGCGGCCACGCGTTGCTGGTCGGCGTGCCCGGGCTGGGCAAGTCCAAGCTGGTGGAAACGCTGGCCACCGTGTTCGGCCTCGGCTCCAAGCGCGTGCAGTTCACGCCGGACCTGATGCCCGCCGACATTCTCGGCAGCGAGGTGCTGGACGAAGCCGCCGACGGCCGCCGCAGCTTCCGCTTCGTGCCCGGCCCGGTGTTCTGCCAGTTGCTCATGGCCGATGAAATCAACCGCGCCTCGCCGCGCACCCAGTCGGCGCTGTTGCAAGCGATGCAGGAGCAGCGCGTCGCGGTCGGCGGCGTGGAGCATAAGCTGCCGCGCCCGTTCCATGTGCTGGCAACCCAAAACCCCATTGAGCAGGAAGGCACCTACCCGCTGCCTGAAGCCCAGCTCGACCGGTTTCTGCTGGAAATTCAGGTGCGCTACCCGGATCTCGACGCCGAACGCGCCATGCTGCTGGCAACGACGGGCGCCACCGAGCAACGCGCGGCCCAAGCCCTGACCGCCGAGGATCTGCTCGCCGCTCAGGCGCTGATCCGCCGCGTGCCGGTCGGCGAGACGGTGCTGGAAGCCATCTTGAAACTCGTGCGCGGCGGCCGGCCGGAAACCGCCGAGGACGACATGGTGCGCGATCATGTCGCCTGGGGCCCCGGCCCCCGGGCCGCGCAAGCCTTGATGCTGGCCTGCCGGGCCCGCGCGGTGCTGGACGGGCGGTTGGTGCCGAGCGTCGAGGATGTGCTGGCGCTGGCCCATCCGGTGCTGCGCCACCGCATGGCGCTGAAATTCTCCGCCCCGCCGGGGCTGACCGTGGCTGCGGTGATCGACCGGCTGATGGAACGGGCCGCCTAGTGAGCCTGGAGCCATCGCGCCAGATAACGCAAGCCGCCCAAGCGCTCGGCGCGCACCTGCCGCCGTTGATGGCCGCCGCCGAACGGGTCGCGGCTACGGTCGCGCAGGGCGTGCATGGCCGCCGCCGGGTCGGTCAGGGCGATAGCTTCTGGCAGTACCGGCCATTCTATACCGGCGATTCGGCGGCGCGGATCGACTGGCGCATCTCCGCCCGCTCCGACCGCACCTATGTGCGCGAAACCGAGTGGGAGGCGGCGCAAACCGTGTGCCTGTGGCGCGACGGCGGCGCTTCAATGCGCTGGAAATCGCGCGGCGCCGCCGTGGAAAAGGCCGACCGCGCCGGGCTGCTGCTGCTGGCGCTAGCTGCCCTGCTGCTGCGCGGCGGCGAGCGGGTGCGATTGCTCGCCTCGGACAGCCGCCCCATCGCGGGCATCGGCGGACTGGCGCGGCTGGCGGACGCACTGGCGCGTGAGCCGGACAGCTTCGGTTTGCCACCGGAAGCACGGGTGCCACGCCACGCCCGCGTGGTGTTGATCGGCGACCTGCTATCGCCACTGGCCAGTCTTCAGGAATGCGTGACCCGCTTGGCCGCCCTGCCGGTGACTGGCACGCTGCTTCAGGTGCTCGACCCCGCTGAGGCCCTGTTGCCCTATGAAGGCCGGGTGCGCTTCGACGGGCTGCGGCGCAGCGAAACGGCGTTGATCCCGCGCGTGGAAAACATCCGCGCCGAATACGCCGAGCGGCTGGCGCAGCAGCAGCGCGGCCTTGCGGCGATTTGCACCGCGGCCGGCTGGAGGTTCGCCGTGCATCGCACCGACCACCCGCCGGAAGCGGCGCTGCTGTCGCTCTACGCCGCCCTTGCCCCGGAACCGCGCCGCCGATGATCTTCGCCGCTCCCTGGGTGCTGCTGGCGCTGGCGGGATTGCCGCTGCTGTGGTGGCTGCTGCGCGTAACCCCACCGGCCCCGCGCCGTGAAGTGTTTCCGGCGGTGCGCCTCCTGCTCGGCCTGCACACAGTTGCGGAAACCCCGGCGCGCACTCCGTGGTGGCTGCTGGTGCTGCGCGTGCTGGCGGCCGGATTGCTGATTGTGGGCATCGCGCGTCCGTTGCTGGACGCTGGGCAGGCATTGCCCGGCAGCGGACCGGTGCTGCTGGTGATCGACGACGGCTGGGCCAGTGCGGGCGATTGGCCCCGGCGGATGCAGGCGGCCGACGCCGTGCTTGACCGGGCGGAGCGGGCTGGCCGCCATGTCGGCCTGCTCGCCACCGCCCCCCCTGACGATGGCAGCGCCATCGCGGCCTCCGCTGCCCTGCCCGCCGCCGAACTGCGTCCGCGCCTCACGGCGCTGCGGCCAAAGCCCTGGGCCGTGGACCGCAACGCTGGCGCGCGCGCGGTGCAGGCTTGGCCGGCGGGCGGATCGGCAGTGTATGTCGCCGATGGTCTGACCGACGGCCCTGGCTTTGCCGCCTTCGCCAGCGCGCTTGCCGCCATCGGCCCGCTGACCGAGCTCAGCGATCCCGTCCCCCCTGCCCGGCTGCTGCTGCCGCCGCGCACCGAGGCCGAGCAAATCGTGCTGCGCGTGGCGCAAACCGCGCGCGGCTTGGATGGCTCGGTGAGCGTGCTGGCACAATCCAGCGATGGCCGCACCCTGGCCCGGCTGCCGGTGCCGATGCCCGCTGGCGCCGCCATCGGCGAAGCGCCGTTGCGCCTGCCGCTCGAACTGCGCAACCGGCTTGCAACCCTGCGGCTCGATGGCCAAGCCTCGGCTGGTTCGGTTGTGCTGCTCGACGAGCGCTGGCGCCGCCGCCCGGCCGGTATCGTGGCCGGCGACGCTGCCACCGCTGAAACGCCGCTGACCGGCCAAGCCTTCTACCTGCGCCGCGCGCTCGACCCATACACCGAAGTGCGCGAAGGCGACCTCGATACGCTGCTGTCGCGCGACCTATCGGTGCTGATGCTGGCCGACCGGCTGATCGCCGACGGGCCGGAGCGCGACAAGCTTACCGCCTGGGTCGAACACGGCGGGCTGCTGGTGCGCTTTGCCGGGCCGCAACTGGCGGGCCATCCCGACGCGCTGCTGCCGGTCAAGCTGCTCGACGGCGACCGACAATTGGGCGGTGCGATGTCCTGGAGCCAGCCGGCCGGGTTGGCCGGATTTCAGTCCGGCTCACCGTTCGCCGGGCTGACCATTCCGCCCGACGTGCGCGTGACCCGCCAAGTGCTCGCCGAGCCGGGTGCCCATCTGGCCGAGCAGACCTGGGCCAAATTGTCGGACGGCACGCCCTTGGTCACCGCCAGCACGCGCGGGGCGGGGCGGATCGTGCTGTTCCACGTCACGGCGAACGCCGATTGGTCGGACCTGCCGCTGTCCGGCCTGTTCGTCGATATGCTGCGACGCCTCGTGGCGCTATCGGCCGGGGTCGGCGGCGAGACGCCGGATGCCGCACCATTGGCCCCAGCGCAAACGCTGGATGGTTTCGGCGTCCTCGTGCCGCCACCGTCCTCGGCCACGCCAATTCCACCCGGCGATGCCGCCGCCATCGTGCCTGGACCGCGTCATCCGCCCGGCCTGTACGGGCCCGAGAACGGCCGCCGCGCGGTGAACCTGTCCGCCCACGTGCCGCCGCCGGAAGCCGCAGGGCCCATTGCCGGGGCCAACGCGGAAGCCTTGGGCGGCACCGCGCGCGAGCAGGCCATCGGGCCATGGCTGATTGCCTTGGCCCTGGCGCTACTAGCGGGCGATTTACTGGTTTCGCTGCGGTTGCGCGGCTTGTTGCGCCCGGCTGCCGCTTTCCTGGCCCTCGGGTTGCTGGCAGCCTCAGCGCAAGCGCAGGAAATGGAGCAAAATCCAGCGCTTATAACTCGTCTTGGGTACATCGTCACCGGCGACGGCCAGCTCGACAATGTCTCAAGAATGGGCCTCAGTGGCCTGTCCGAGTACGTCAATCGCCGCACCGCCGCCACACTCGGCGACCCAGCGGCGGTAACGCCGGGACAGGACGACCTCAGCTTCTATCCGCTGATCTATTGGCCAATCTCAGCCGACGCCGGCGCGCCGTCAGGCGCCGCCATCGCCGCACTGAACGGCTTCATGGCGCATGGCGGCATCCTGATGATCGACACGCGCGGCGGCGGCACCGGTGCTGGATTTGCACCCGGCGCGGCCGAGGCGTTGCAGCAATTCGGGCGCGGTTTGGCCGTGCCCCCGCTGACCGCGCTGACCTCGGCGCACGTCCTGGCTCGCTCGTTCTACCTGTTGCAGGACTATCCTGGCCGCTACGACGGCGAGACGGTCTGGGTCGGGCGGGACGAGGACCGCAGCAACGACAGTGTCAGCCCCGTGATCATCGGCGCGCATGACTGGGCATCTGCCTGGGCGGTGGACGCCGATGGCCGCAACCCGTTCGCCACCCTGCCCGGCGGCACGCGGCAGCGCACCTTGGCTTACCGTTTCGGTGTCAATCTGGTGATCTATGCCCTGACCGGCAATTACAAAGGCGATCAGGTGCATGTGCCGTCGCTGCTGGAACGGCTGGGGCAATAGCTGATGCACATGGAACAGGCCATTGCCGCTATTCGCTTCGACCCAGCCTTGCCGCTATGGCTGCTTGCGGGCCTCACCGCCATCTGCGTCGCGGCGCTGGCGCTTTCGGCATGGCGGCGCGCGTCCGGCACAGCGCTGCGCGGCCTCGCTTTCGCGGTGCTGCTGGCGTGGCTGACCGGGCCACGTCTGGTCGAGGAGACCCGGCAGACGCTGCCGGATATCGGCCTGCTGGCAATCGACGAATCGGCTTCGATGAGCGTCGGCCGCCGCACCGAGCTGGCGCAGGCCGCGCGGCGGCAGATCGAGGCGCAGGCGCGTGGCGTGCAGGACTTGGAACTGCGCACCATCACCGTTCCGGAAGCCGGCAGTGAGGGCACCAAACTTTTCGCCGCCATCGAACGCGCGCTGGCCGACATTCCGCGGGCCAGGCTGGCCGGCATCGTCGCCGTCACCGACGGGCAAGTGCACGACATTCCACCCAACGCGACATGGGCCGCGCCGTTGCATGTGCTGATCCCCGCCAAAGGCGAGGAAACCGACCGGCGCATCCGCATCATCGAGGCACCGGGCTACGGCATCGTCGGCAAAAGCGTGCAACTGCGCCTCGTGGTCGATGACCTCGGCGTCAATCGCAGCTTGCTGTCCGGCGGCCCCGCGACAGTGAAGCTGTCCATCAAGCGTGACGGCGAAGCCGAACGGGTGGAATCCGTCGTCACTGGCCGGGAGACCACGCTGGATATCCCTATCCCGCGCGCAGGGCCCTCAGTGGTGGACCTGAACGTGGAGGCGTTGCCCGGCGAGGTCGCGCTGGCCAATAACCGTGCGGTGGTGACCATCAACGGCGTGCGCGACCGCTTGAAGGTGCTGCTGGTGTCCGGTGAGCCGCATGCCGGCGAGCGGACGTGGCGGCGGCTGCTGAAATCCGATCCAGCGGTGGACTTGATCCACTTCACCATTCTGCGACCGCCGGAAAAGGACGATCTGACGCCGCTGAAGGAACTGGCGTTGATCGCCTTTCCGGTGCGCGAGCTGTTTATGCTCAAAATCAATGAGTTCGACCTGATTATTCTGGACCGCTTCCAGAATCGCGGCACGCTGCCGCCGCTGTATATCCGCAACATCGCCGACTACGTGCGCGATGGCGGCGCCTTGCTGTTGAGCGTTGGCCCCGAATTCACCGGTGAGACCAGCCTTGGCCATACCGCGCTGGCGAGCGTGCTGCCCGCCGAGGCGCCGGACGATGGCGGCGTGCTGGAAGGCCCGTTTCGCCCCGCGCTCACCTTGCTCGGCCAGCGCCATCCGGTCACTGCCGGCCTACCGGGCGCAGCAAGCTGGGGCAATTGGTATCGCCGCATCGCGCCCACCGCCGTCAAGGGCGAAGCGCTGATGAGCGGGCCGGACGGCGCGCCGTTGTTGTTGCTCGACCGGGTTGGCCAGGGCCGCGTGGCGATGCTGCTGTCCGATCAAATCTGGCTGTGGTCGCGCGGCCACGAAGGCGGCGGGCCGCAAGCCGAACTGCTGCGCCGCACCGCGCACTGGCTGATGAAGGAACCCGACCTGGAGGAAACCGCGCTGACCGCGTCGGTGGACCGGGGTATCTTGTCGGTCGAACGCCGCACCACCGATGCCGCCGCCGCTGGCCCGGTTAGCGTGACCACGCCGGATGGCGGGCAAAGCACACTGGCATTGGCCGAGCAGCGGCCTGGCCGCGCCACCGCCACGCTCCCCGCCCAAGCGCCCGGCGTCTGGCAGGTCACCGATGGGCAGCGCACCGCCTATGCCGCCGCCGGGGCGGCCAACCCGCCTGAACTGGCCGATCTGCGTGCGACGGCGACGCTATTGGAGCGTTTGGCGCGCGAATCGGGTGGCGGTGTGCATTGGCTCGACCCGAATGGAGCGCCGGAACTGCGCAGAACCGAGCCGGAGCGCGATGCCTCCGGCTCCGGCTGGATCGGGTTGCAGCGCCGCCACGATCATGTGGTAACCGGCATTGCGGTCGCACCGCTGTTGCCGCCTTGGGCGGCGCTGCCGCTGTTGCTCGGCCTTGCAGTGGCGGCATGGCGGCGGGAGAGCCGCTAGAACTCCCGCCCCGGCGGCGGACGTGCTAAGCGGCTAGGAATTGCGCCGGGTTGCCGCCATTGCCACCGGGCAAAGTCAGGATGAGCCATGATACGTCTGTCGCATACCGGATTCATTATGGCACTCGCTGCCGCAGTCGCGTTGCTGGCGAGCGCCGCGCACGCCCAGATGAACAGTGGAACCGCCGGATTTCATCCGCCGTACAAGGAACGCAACCAGCCCAAGCCAGATGACGGCGGGGTTACCGGCGTGCCGCCGCCCGCGCTGCCGGGAGCGGCCAATGTTTATGAACCGGCGGAAAAGACCCAACTCGACCTGCCGCCGACCGAGGCGCTGTTCGATGCGATCAATCGCGGCGACATTGCCTCGGCGCGCGATGCCTTGTCGCGCGGCGCCGACCTGAACGGCCGCAACCTGCTCGGCCTGACGCCGATTGATCTGTCGGTGGACCTTAGCCGCAACGACATCACCTTCCTGCTGCTGTCGATGCGCGCGGCGGATGCCACGCCGCTCGGCCCGGCGGCCAAGACCGCCAAGAACAGCGCCAAGGCCGTGGCGGCAAGCGGCCCGGCCAAACCCCCAGCGCAGAAGCCAGCCGTGGCGAAACTGGCAGCCACCAAGCCGGTATTGCCGGCGGCGCCCCGGCAGTTCGCTGGCCCGGCCGATACTGGCGTTGCCAATCCGCAGGCCGGATTCCTCGGCTTCGGCGGCACGGTGCAATAGCGTGCCGGACATCGACTGGTCCCGGCTGACCGCCCCGGAAATTCGCGCCGTCGCGGCACGCGGCAACGCGCTGGCGGTGCTGCCAGTTGGCGCGCTGGAACAGCACGGCCCGCATCTGCCGGTGATCACCGACAGCCGCGTTGCCTGGGAACTGTCCGCCGCTGCTGCGCGACTCGTGGCGGATGAAATGCCGGTGCTGGTGCTGCCCGCGATGTGGAGCGGCATGAGCGAGCACCATTTGCCGTTCGGCGGCACCATCAGCCTGGACTACGCGGCGTTTTCCGCCGTGCTGCGCAGTGTGACGCGCAGCGTGCGGGCGCTCGGTTTCACCCGGCTGTTGATCGTCAATGCGCATGGCGGCAACGACGACCCGCTGGCCGTGGCCTGCCGCGAAATTGCCCACGAATTCGCCTTTCCGGTGGTCGCGGCCAAGCCATGGTCGATGATCCCGGACACATTGGCCGCCGTTCTGGAAACCCAGAAAGGCTGCCAGCATGCCTGCGAGGCGGAAACTTCGCTGATGTTGGAATTGGCGCCTGAATTGGTGCGCACCAGCATGCTCGAACTGGCGGCGCGCCAGGGCCCAGGCGTGATCGCCAATCGTCCGGCGCTGTCGCGGTTCTGGAGTTTCGCCGAACGCGCGCCGGTCAGCGGCGTGCGCGGCGACCCACGCGCTGGGACGCAAGCCAAGGGCGAAAAATTGCTCGCGGCAATGGCGGCGGCGCTGGCCGAGGCGATGCGCGACCCTATTCTGTGGCGAACGCCCGATCCGGTGTGGTCGCCGGGGCGCGGCCTGGGTCCGACTTCGCCGTAACGAGCGCCGTCAGCAGCGCCAAGCACAGCACCGGCAGCACCGGCACCCCGAGCGGGGTAACGAAATCGCAGATCGACGCCAAATACCAGGCCAGTGCAATCAGCAATGGGCACCACGGCGCGAAGCCGCGCGCGGCGCCATCGCGCACCAGCCAAGCGATGCCGATGCCCAGCAGCACGAGGTCATAGACCAATAGGTACGGTGTGGCGGCCAACGTTGCGAATGCGAGGCTTCCAGCCTTGACCGAATACGCCGCTTCGCCACGCCACAAGCGCCACAACAGCACGCCCGCCCACAGCGCCACGCTAGCCTGCGCCGCATAGGCCAGCAGCAGTGGCGCGCCATGCAACCGCAGTGCGGCGAACAGACTTGGCATACGGCCCCACACGGCGTCGCCCTGGTCGAGCAGCGCTTGGCGTGACCACGCCAGCGAGCCGAAAAACGCCGTCCAGGTTTCCGTGCCGAACAGCAACGCGCTGACGGCGGCAAGACCGGCCCCCAGGGCGGCAGTGGCGGCGAAGGCGCGGAAATGCCGCCCTGCGAGCAGCGCCACCGGCAGCATCAGGCCGAGTTGCGGCTTGCAGGTGAGCAGCGCGAAACATGCCCCGGCAAGCCATGGCCGCCGTTGCAGCCAGATAAGGCCCATGCCGAACAGAGCGGCCGTCAGCGCGCCGTTCTGGCCGTAATGCAAATTGCCTTGCGCCGCCGGGAAACCGAGCGCCGCCAATTCCGGCAGCCAGGACCGCGTTGGCGGCGCAATGCGGCGCACCACCAGCACAAACGCCAGCGTGGTCAGCACAATCCACACCGCGAAGGCGGCCGTCAGCGGCAACAGACCGAACGGCGCCACCAGCAGCAGGAAGCTGGGCGGGTAGCTCCAGGTGACGATCGGCACCGCCACGCCGGGCGGATAGGCAATGGCGGCAAGTTGCGCGGCTGTGTGGGCTTGCAGGTCATAGGCGGTGGCGGGCGCGCCCGCCGCGACAGTGCGCGCCGCAATCCAGAAACTGGTAAAGTCCGCCGAAATCGGCTTCAGCGTCACCGGGTCGATGCCATTTTGCGTGCCAAGCAGCCAATTGGCGTAAGCAGCCGCCCCGGCAATCAGCATCAGCAGCGCAATTGGCTTGGCTAAACGCGGATTCAGCCAGTCGCCACTGCGCAATGCGGCAACAAGGCGGCGGGCCGGGCGCTGCGGTCGGTCGGACAAAGCCATGCGGCACAGACTAGCGCAGGCCGCCGCGCGACGCTGCCGCCAAAGTTCAATCCGGCAAGCGGCTCAGGCGCCGAAATACAGATAACAGGCGGTCGCGGCGCACATCGCCGTAATGCTCCATTCGACCCCGCGCAGCACCAGCGGCTTGCCGGTCAGTTGGCTGGCGGTCATGAAGCGGCCAAATTGCAGGCCCGGCAGCGCACGCGGTGGATCGGCGAACCCAGCGGCAGAGCGCTTGGCCTCGGCGGCCGCGGCCCGGCCGCTGGGGACGTTCAAACCGGAAAAGTCGATATCAGCAGCGTACATGGCGGAACATCCGGCACAGGGCGCACATCGGGCGGCCGCGCCTGTTTGGACGGCGGCTCATCGCAGTGTGCGCGACGTCGTGATGCATCGGCCCGCCGGAACGAAACGGGCGGGCGGCGATGCGGTGCGCCGTGTTTTTCGGTGCTAGCGGAGACTGCCGCGAGGGTGCGGCCAGCGGGGTAGATCATCCGGCGCGGCGGTTAATGCATCGATAAGCCTGTCGCGGCCACATTGCGCCATGCCATTTCCGGCAAGGGCCGAGTAGAACGGCGTCGTGGTCCGAACGGGCCAGGCTGCGGCGCGCAGTTGCCTTCCCCCCCGTACGTTGCTGGAATAGCCGAATGCATGAATACGGCACCGACTTTCAGACCATGGCGGCAGTCGGCTCGGCTGCTGCTGCGCGCCGCATTGTGGCGCTGGTGCAGACCATTTTGCCGGTCGGCAGCGTGCTGGATGTTGGCTGCGCGCGCGCCACGTGGCTGCGGGTGTGGCGCGAGGCTGGCTGCGCCGACGTCACCGGCGTCGATGGTCCCTATATCGACGTCAACGAACTGGAAATCCCGCGCGCGCATTTCGTGGTGCGCGACCTGAATGCCCCATTCGACTTGCAGCGCCGTTTCGATCTGGCCGAGTGCCTTGAAGTCGCCGAGCACCTGCCGGCCAGCCGCGCCGCCTCACTGGTGGCCGATCTGGTGCGCCACGGCGGCGCCGTGCTGTTCTCGGCGGCCACGCCCGGCCAGGGTGGCGAGAACCATATCAACGAACAGCCGTGCAGCTATTGGCAAGCGCTGTTCGCCGCGCACGGCTTCGCCGCCATCGATTGCCTGCGCCCGGCGCTGGCGGGGATGGAGGATGTGCCGGCCTGGTACCGCTACAATTTAATTCTGTATGTGCCGCATGCGTCGGTCGCCACCTTGCCACCTGCGGTGCAGGCCCGGCGCGTGCCGGATGGAACCGCCATCGCGGATGTCTCGCCGCTGCTCTACCGTTTGCGCAAAGCCGTGATCCGCCAGTTGCCCGCCCCGGTGGCCAATGCGCTGGCCCGACTGAACGCGCGCCGCTATCGCCAGCCCGCCAACCGCGACCACGCCGGTTCGCCGGAACGCTTCGGCTATTCCTGGACACAGTTCGCCGAACTCACTCCGGCGCAGGAGGAACAGTTCCGCCGCTGGACGGCGCCGATTGACCCGCAATCCGGCTGGCAGGACGCGATGTTTCTCGATGCCGGATGCGGTGCTGGGCGCAATTCGCACTGGGCGATGCGCTTCGGTGCGCGCGGCGGGCTGGCGATTGACCTCGATGAGCGCAGCCTCGCACTGGCGCGGCGCAACCTGGCGATGTTCCCCAGCGTCGAAGTCCGCACGCTCAGCATCTACGACCTGCCGCCAGAACCAGTGTTCGATATCGCCTTCAGCATCGGCGTGATCCACCATCTGCAAGACCCCGGCACCGCGTTGCAGCGCATGTCGGCAGCGGTGAAACCCGGCGGGCGGATGCTGATCTGGGTATACGGCTATGAAAACATGCAATTCTACGTGTGGGTGCTGAACCCGTTGCGCCGGCTGCTGTTCAGCAAACTTCCCACGCCTGCTATCGCCAAATTGGCGCATCTGCCGGCCGCGATACTGTGGCTCGGGCTGCGCGTGGTGCCGGTGAAGCTGGAATATTTCCGCCTGCTGCGCACCTTCGGCTACCGGCACATCCACCACATCCTGCTCGACCAGATGCTACCGCGCATCGCCAATTACTGGACCCGCGCCGAAGTGGAAGCTCTGGCCGGGCGAGCCGGGCTGACCGATTTGCAACTTGAACACGTCAACGGCATGTCCTGGGCTTGCCTGGGGCGCAAGCCCGCCGCGTAACGTTCAGGCCGTTTCGGCGGCGGAGCGGTCGCGCATCCGGTCGAGTCCGTGGGCAAAGCGGAACAGACACAACAGCGCCCACAGCGTCTTGCGATGATCGCGCTCGCGCCGGTCGTGCTCACCGAGCAGCCGTTCGAGCGCCGGGCGATGGAACCACGGCGCCAGCGGCGAAGCGGGCGACAGCAGCGTGTCCCACAGCACCGCCCGCAATGGGCCGCGCAACATGGCTGCAACCGGCAGTGCGAAGCCGTGCTTGGGCCGGTCGACAATGCCGTCTGGCAAATAGCGGCGGGCAACCTGCTTCAGCACGTACTTGGTCGTGTTGCCGTGCAGTTTGTAGTGGGCGGGCAGCGCCAGAGCCTGCGCGACAACCTCGCGCGCCAGCAACGGGCTGCGCATTTCCAGGCTGACGGCCATCGACGCGCGGTCGACCTTGGTGAGAATGCCGTCGGGCAAATACAGCCGCAGGAAGGCCGCTTGCAGTTTCTCCAGCCCGCCGGGCAGCGGGCACTCGGCAATCGCCGCGCGCAACGGCGCAAGCGGGTCCACACCACTGGCCTGCATCGCCTCCGGCGTCAGCAGCGCCGCGTGGCCCGGCGGCGGCACGGCGGCCATCCATAGGAAGGGCTGCTCATCGGACGGCTGGCCGAGGCCGTGGCACAATTGGCGTAGCTTGAACGCCAGCGCCATATAGCCGTCGCCCTCCGGCACCCTGTCGAGCAGCGCGCCCAGCATTGCCGCCGTGGCGCGCGGCAGCGCCGACATCGCGGGCGCCAGCCGGCGCAACAGGAACGGCGAATATCCGGCAAATAATTCGTCGGCGCCGTCCCCGCCGAGCGCCACCGTGACATGGCGGCGGGCGGCGCGGCAGACCAGCGCGGTGGGCAGCAGCGAGGGGTCGGCGAATGGCTCGTCGTTCAGCGCGTCCATGGTGTGCCACGCATCCAAAACGTCTGCCCCGCTGGCGGGTACGATCTCGTGGCGCAGGCCGAGCGCGTGGCCGACCTGGGCAGCGTGGCTGCTTTCGTCGTAGCTCGCTTGTTCGAAACGGATAGTGAATGCGCGCAGATCCGGCGCTTGTTTGGCAGCAATCGCGGCGATCAGCGACGAGTCGACGCCGCCCGACAGCAGCACGCCAACCGGCACGTCGGCGATCAGCCGGTCAGCCACCGAGCGTTGCAGTGCTTCGTCCAGCCGGCCGGTCGCTTCACGCAGGCTCGGCGCTGGGCGGGGCGGAGCGGCGAACGGCAGCGTGTGCCAGCGCGAGACCCGTGCTGCGCCGCCAGAAAACACCAGCCGGTGACCGGGCGGCAGTTTGCTGATGCCCGTAATGCCGGTGGCCGGGGCAGGCACGTCGTCATAGGTCAGGAACGCGCGCAGCGTGGCCGGGTCCGGCCGCGCATCAGCCAGAGCGGGGTGGGCCAGCAGCGCCTTCGGCTCGGAGGCGAACAGCAGCGCGCCGGACTGGTCTTGCGCGTAAAATAGCGGCTTTTCGCCCAGCGCATCGCGCGCCAGATGCAGCGTGCCGGTGGCGCCGTCGCGGTACGCGAAGGCGAACATGCCGTCGATCTGCCCCAGCGTGGCTTCGATGCCGTCCAGCCGCAGCAGCCAGAACAGCACTTCCGTATCGGAGTGATCGGCCAACGGCACGCCGCGCGCGCGCAGCGACTCGGCAAGGCCGCGATAGCCGTAGATTTCGCCGTTGAACACCAGCGCATCGCCGCTGGCGGCATCCACGCGCGGTTGTGCGCCGCCCACCGGATCGACCACCGCAAGCCGGGCATGCCCCAAAGCCAGCGTCGCGTCGTGGAAATAGCCCTGCCCGTCCGGCCCGCGATGCAGCATCCGCCCGATCATGCGGCGCAGAATGGCGTCGCCAGAAGCGCCGGGCGCGGTGAACCCGGCGATGCCGCACATCGCGTTACGGCCGGCGCGCGGCCGGGCGGTCCGAGCGAGAGCGGATCGCGTACGGCCGCTTGTTCTGCGTCTCGAAATAGGTCCGCACCTGGATTTCGGCCAGCACGCCCATCAGCATGAACACCACGCCCGACAATCCCAGCGTGCCCGCCAGCAACGGCAGCGGCGTTTGGATCAGCGACACGCCGAAGCCGTATTTCAGCACCAGCGCCCAGCCAATCGACAGAAACGCGGCGGCGATGCTGACCAGCCCGAACTTGCCGAAGAACTGGATCGGCCGGTCGAGCGCACGGTCGAGGAACACCAGCACCAGCAAGTCCAGCAGCACGCGGATGATGCGGGTGAGCCCGTATTTCGAAACGCCCGCGTTGCGCGGCCGGTGATTGATCGCCAATTCCGTCACCTTGCCGCCCTGCCAGGCCGCATAGATCGGGATGAAGCGGTGCATTTCGCCGTATAGCCGCACATCCTCCAGCGTCTCGCGCCGGTAGGCTTTCATCGTGCAGCCGAAATCGTGCAGCTTGACGCCCATCAGGCTGGACACCAGACGGTTGGCGATGATCGACGGCAGCCGCCGGGAAATCGCCTTGTCCTGCCGCTGCTTGCGCCAGCCCGATACGACGTCATACCCGGCCTCGATCTGCTCCAGCAGGCGCGGAATATCGGCCGGGTCGTTCTGCAAATCGCCGTCCATCGGGACCAGCACCGCACCTTGGCTGACTTCGATGGCCGCCATCAGCGCTGCTGTCTGGCCGTAGTTGCGGCGGAAATGCACCACGATGATGCGGTCATCCAGTGCCGCCAGCGCATCCAGCGCTTGGGTCGATCCATCGCGCGAACCGTCGTTGACGAAGATCACTTCCGAACGGATTGGCAGGCCATCGATAGCAGCAGACACCTGCTGCCAGAGCGGGCCGATATTGTCCTTTTCGTTGTAGATCGGGATCAGCACCGACAGCCCAATCTCCGGCGCGGTAGCGCTGCTGGGCGGCACTGGGGTCATTGCGCGTGCACTCTGGCGGCGGAGAGGGTCAAAGCTGGTCCAGTCATAACGAGATGGATCGGTCAGGCGCTTCTGCCGGCGGCGCGTCTGTCAGGGCACGCCGGGCCGCACGATGAAGCACTTCCGGCGGCCGCCAAGCTTTTCGCAGGCATCCTCCGCCGCACTCAGCGACAGGCCGCTCAGCCGGGCGCGATACAGCAATCCGTGCGGCGTTTCGGTCTGCCCAATCACCACGTTGGTGCTTGAAAGCAAACCGCCTGCGCGCGCTTGGGTGGCAACCGCCGTGCGGCGTGCCCAATCTTCGCTCGCATACGCGCCGACCTGAATCGTCCAGGTTCCAGCCGAAGTTGCATCGTCGTGCACCGCAGGCTGCGCATTTGGCGTCAGCGGCGCCAAGGAAGCGGAGGCGACCACGACCGGTACGGCAGATGGCGGTGTGACGGCCGCGCTGCTGTTCGGCTGCGCCACCGCTGCGGACCCCGGCGCTGGCATTGGGGCGAGCGGAGTTGCAACCGGAGCGGCCGGTTGAGCAGGCGCCGCTGCCATAGCAGGCGGCGCTACTGCAACGGCTGGTGGCAGCGAAGCGGAATCGGACGAGTCATGCGCAGGCCGGTGGGGAATTTCGGCGGGCGTCACAGCAATGGGCTGTTCCACCACCGCCGTCGCGGCAACCGGATGCAGAGTCAACGCGACTGTCTGGATCGGCAGTGAGGCAGCCGCAGGTGCCGTCGCCGCAGGTGCCGTCGCCGCAGTCCGAACGGCCAAGGGAGCGGCCTTGGGAGCGGCCTTGGGAGCGGACAAGGCCGGGCGTATTGGCTCGCTGGTCACAGCACGCGGCGGCGGCAACGGGAGCGGCACGTCAGCCGCGGTGGTCGAGATGAACACCGGCGCACCATCGGTCTCGCGGCGGTGCTGCAATGAGCTCACCACCTGAGTCAATTGCTCGTCGGTATAGGCACCGCGCGATGCCGCGCGCGCACTCGCCAAATCGCCGCTCCCGGCATAGGCGATCGCCAGATTATTCCTCAACCGCGCCGGGACATCATCGCGATCGGCGAAGCGCTGCAACAGATCACGCGCCTCCGAAAACCGGCCATCGAGGATCAGCGACATGGCCATATTGTTCAGCGCCGACGGATCGTCCGGCCGCAAGCCAAGCGCCCGCGAATATATAATGCGCGCCTCGGCGGAATGGCCGGCCAAATCGAGCGCCACGCCTTCGTCGATCAGGGCGTCGGCATCCTTGGGCGCAGCGGTCGCCACTTGGCCCAGTTGCGCCGCCGCTTGCTGAAAATTGCCGCCCATCACGTCGATGGCAGCCAGTTCGCGGCGTAAGGTGGGTTGTCCCGGTGCCCCAGCCAGCGCGGTCTGTAGCACCTGTTTGGCCTGATCCAGCCGTCCGATGCGCGCCAGCGCCCTAGCGTAGCGCACCTGGGTTTGCAGGCCCTTCGGATCAGCCGCCGAAGCGGACGCATACATTTGCAACGCCGTATCTGGGTCGCCGCCAGTCTCGGCAGCCTCGGCCACGCGCAAGAGCGATTCGGCCGGCACATTGTTGTTGGCCCCGCGCTGCGGCGCACAGCCGCTTGCCAACAGCAGAGCTGAAAGCACGAGCCAACCGGTGGATTGGGCCAAACGCATCAACCACCCACAGAAAATGTCGACATCGAGTCCATAAGCCGCAAAATCGAACTGCCGATGAGGATGATGAACAAGGAAGGCATAATGAACAGGATCAACGGCAGCACCAGCAGGGCTGGCAATTGCGCCGCTTTTTCTTCAAGGGCGACCATACGCTCACGCCGCAATTCGGCCGCGATGGCGCGCATCGATTGGCCGAGCGGCGTGCCGTATTTCAAGGTTTGCGCCAGAATGGTTGCCAAGCGCTTTAGCGCCTCCACCCCGGACCGTTCACCGAAATTCATCAACGCCTGACCGCGATCAGGCAGAACCTTCAGTTCATGCGACAAGATCACCAGCTCCAGCGCAATGGCTGGGTTCGAAGCGCCAATTTCGTTGGAAACCCGCAGCACCGCACTTTCGAAGCCCATACCCGCTTCGGTGCAAACCACCAGCAGATCGAGCGCGTCGGGAATGCCGTTCTTGATCGCCTTGATATAGGGGCGGCGCAAGAACTGGATGATCCAGTCTGGCACCAGCATGCCGACCGGGATCGACATCACCACGAACATCAGCATGTGCGTCTGCGTCACTGACCGCAGCAGGCACAAGAAGTATGCGATGGCCGGTACCAGCACCATCGCCAAAATCTTGGCGCCGATCAGCACCGGCACCAATTCACGCGGATTGTAGCCGGCAGCGGAAATCGCCTGTTCGAGTTCCTTGATGTCCTTCTGCGAGAACACCCGGCTGCGGCCAATCGATTGACCCACGCTGCGGACGATGCCGAGCAATGGCTCATACCAGCGATTCGAGCGCGGCCCGGCTTCTTCGATATCCCACCGGGCCACCACCGACGACATGCGCGATTCGAGCGCGCGCGTGGTCGCCTCGCGCCAAATCAGCAAGCCAGCCAAAAGCGTCATCGCCCCAATGGCGACGATTAGCACGGCAAGTACTAGCAGACGGTCGGACATCATGCGCCGCCCACCGCCCACTGGATCATGGCGCGCATCACCAAGCCGCCGATGGTCAGCGAGATCACCGCCACCATGAACAGCCGGATACCGCGCGGATCGGCAAACAGCGGATCCAGATAGCCAGGATTGATCAACGACAGCGCGCCTGCCGCAACAAACGGCAAAATCATCAGGATGAGCGCCGACATCTTGGCTTCGCCGGCCAGCGCCTTGGCACGCAGGCCGATGCTGACGCGCTGGCGCACCATTTCCGCCAAGTGCTGCAACGACTCGGTCAGCCGGCCGCCGCCCTGGCTCTGCACGCCGACCACCATCGCAAAGATGGCATATTCCGAGACGCGGGTGCGGTCGTGCAAGCGCAGCAAGGCGCGTTCAACCGTGCCGCCGACTGAGATATCGCCACAAACGATGGCGAATTCCTCGCGCGTTGGCGACCGCATGCTCTCGGCAATGTTGCGGAAGGCTTCGGAAACCGGCAAGCCGGCCAATGTCGAGTTGACTGTCAGGTCAACGGTGTCCGGCAATTGCTGGAACAGCGCATTGCGGTAGCGGTTGCGCTCCCAGGT
This sequence comes from Rhodospirillales bacterium, assembly GCA_025359905.1. Taxonomy (GTDB): domain Bacteria; phylum Pseudomonadota; class Alphaproteobacteria; order Acetobacterales; family Acetobacteraceae; genus CAIPHQ01. The sequence continues at coordinate 34,687 of JANYDF010000162.1, read as the reverse complement.
GAAGATGCTGCGCACTGTAATCAGCCCAACGCCCAGCCCAACCAGCAAGCTTTGCCCCTGGCCGGACATATCGGTGGGGCCATCCTTCAGCCATAGCCCAGCCGCCCAATCGACCGCCCCGGTAACCACGAGACCGATCAGAAACACCATGCGCCAGGGAATGACGTTCAGCGCCTTCACGTCTGGATTGAACCGCAATATCGCGCTGGCCCAATTGAAAATGCGCCGGCGTGGCCGGGAATTTAATTTGGCCATTTGCAATTGGGTCGGCGTCGCAGCCCGCGCGTCGGCGTCGGTGCGTGCCGACAGCGCGTTCACCCGCTCCGACAACTTGCGGCGCTCGGTGTCCTTCACCAGCAACAAGACGCAGCCAACCAGCAGCATCGACAGCAGGATGGCCGCCAGTGCGGTCATGCTGTCCATGTCAGATGCTCTCCACCGCTTCCATCCACGCCTTTTCCAGCCCGAAATACTCCAGATTGCGCCGGAAACTGGGGCGGGTGGCGAGGGTGCGGTAATGGCCGTAAATCCGGCCCTGCGGATCTTCGCCGTCGAACTCGAAGGCGACGATGTCGTTCATAGTGACGACATCGCCTTCCAGGCCGCATACGTCGGACACCTGGGTTACCCGGCGCACGCCGTCACGCATACGTTCCAGATACACCACCATATCGATAGCTGCGGCAATCTGCGCGCGCACGCCGCGCACCGGCAGGCCGAAATTGCCCATCATCACCAAGTTTTCCACGCGAGTCAGCGCGTCGCGGGCATTGTTGGAGTGGATGGTGCAGATCGAGCCATCGTGACCGGTGTTCATGGCTTGCAGCATGTCGAACGCTTCCGGGCCGCGGACCTCGCCCAAAATAATGCGATCTGGCCGCATCCGCAGCGCGTTGCGTAGCAACTCGCGCTGACGGATCTCGCCGGTGCCTTCCAGGTTCGGCGGCCGGGTTTCCAGCCGCACCACATGCGGCTGCTGCAATTGCAACTCCGCCGCGTCCTCAATGGTGACGATGCGTTCGTCGTGATCGATCGTCTTGCTCATCGCGTTGAGCAACGTCGTCTTGCCCGAGCCGGTGCCGCCCGCGATCAGAATGTTCAACCGCACCTTGGCGGCGATTTCCAGCACCGTGGCCAGACCGGCCACCATGGTGCCGTTATTGGTCATCTGGGTAAAATCGGGGCGCTTGCGGGAGAATTTACGAATTGAGATCGATGGGCCGTCGAGCGCGATGGGCGGAAACACCACGTTGATTCGGCCGCCGTCCTTCAACCGGGCGTCGACCATCGGGCTCGATTCGTCGATGCGGCGGCCGACCGAGGTGGCGATCTTGCGCGCCACGCTGGCGACGTGCTCGTTGTCGCGGAATTTCACCGTGGTGCGAATGAGCTTGCCGCCACGTTCGACGTAGATGCTGTAAGGGCCGTTGACCATGATGTCGGTCACCAGATCGTCGGCCAGCAGCGATTGCAGCGGGCCAAAGCCGATCATGTCGTTGGTCAGTTCGTCGGCGAGGTCGGCTTCCTCGGCGGCGGACAGTTCCCACCGCTCGGTCTCGGCGATGGTGTGGATGATGTTGGCAAGCTGAAGCTGCAACTGACCCGCCGACAAATCGGCGGCAACCGCCGTGTCGATCTGCTCAAGCACCCGGCGGCGCAGGGCAGCGACCCGGTCTTCGCGCCGGCGCCCGGCAGCGTCCAATCCCGCCGGTGCGCCAAGCGGCGGTTCCACCGGTGCTGCGGCGGCTGGCGCTGCTGACAGCGGAGCCGGCATAACCGTTGAAGGGGCCAGATCCCGGCGGCCAAACGACCTCATTTGCGGGTGATCCTTTCAAGCCACGACCAACTTGTCGCCTTGTGCTCGACGCCAGAAATCTCTTGGACCAGGGGACCGAGCGCCTTGCGCAAAGCGTCCATCTTGCGCACGGCCGGCACGCCAAGTTGCTCGGCCTGCAACACTTGCCGGCCAAGGTCGGGCACCACGAGGTCCGGCTTGCCGCCCAGGCCCTTGGTCAGCAGCGCCATATCCAGCCCGCCATGCATACCTGCGCGGTTTAACACCGTGTAAGTATTATCCTTATCGGCAATCGAGGTCACCAACTGCCGCATCGCCAGCGCGTTACGGACGCCGACAAGGTCGGGACCTAGCACGATAACCGTCAGATTGGCTTCGGCGAGCAAGGCGCGCATCGCTGGCGGCGGTGGACACGGCAGATCGATGATCACGAAGTTGGAGCGTTGACGCAGCAAATCAACAACCCGCACCACCGCCGTCTCGGAAAACTCCAGCGCAACATCGAACGATTCTTCGGCTGCGATCACCTTCAACCGGTCATCGACAACCACCGAGACGCGGTCCAGGAACAGACCATCGGCCCGGCCCGGCGCTTCGAGCGCCGGACGCAGGCCCTGGCTCGGTTTGGTGCCCATCATCAGCGCGACCGCGCCCGCCTGCAAATGCAGATCGAGCAACGCCACATGGGTATGCGCCAGCGTCGCCAGATGCGAGGCCACATTGACCGCCAGCGTGGTCGCCCCTGCCCCGCCGCGCGCGCTGCAAAACAGAATCGCGCGCCCGCCGCGGCTGGGCGCGGTAAACGTCGCGGTGCCGACGATGTGCGGGCCGAACAGCCGGGTAACACCGCCACGGGTCAGCGGTTTGGGCAGATACTCGGCAACCCCGAGGTCATTCACCAGCGCGCGGTAGAACGAAATGTCGGTGTTGTCGCCAACCACCAGCACCCGCAGGTTCGGGCGGCAGACGCGTGCCAGATTGTCCAGATCGCGCATCGGCTCGCTCGACCCGGTCACGTCGACAATCAGCACGCCGTCGACCGCTTCCTTCTCCAGCACCGCAATGGCAGTCGCGATCGCGCCGCGCCGGACCCGCAGGTTCTCGGTGAAATCGCGCAGGCAAGCGCGCAGCACGGTTTCGCTCTGCTCGTCGCTGACAATGGCCAGCACGCTGCTGCTGAGCGGCCCTGTGCTGACCGTAGCGGGAGAGTCACCCACGTTCGTTACCGCCTAGCCATCATTGGGCGCCACCGGACGGCGCGGCCACTGCATTGGACGTCGTGGCGTTCATCAAGCCGCGCGTCTTGTCGTCCACCACGCGTTGCACGGCTGCTGCCGCCTCCTGCCCCCACGACCCGGTTGCGGCCTGACCGGCGACCAAATCATGCGGATTGGCCACCATTTCGCGCAGATTGGCGTCATTCACGTTGGTCGGATGCCACGTGCCCTCCACCGCGAAAGGGTCCGGGTGACAGGCCGCCAAGGCCAGTAGCAACGGCAACAGCATGAGGCTGCGCATGATCTCTCACCTCAAGATAAAGCCAGCGTCAATCGGCGTAGCCTGCGCCCCCGTCCCGCGCGCGACCTGCCGCCCGTACAGGATACGGTCCAGATCGGTCGCGGGTTTGAACCCGTCAGTGGGCGATTTCAGCCGCCCCGGCGACGAGGCCGGGGTCACAATATAGGGCGTCACGATAATGACCAATTCGGTTTCTTCGCGCTGAAACGCATCGGACCTGAACAGCGCGCCGAGCACGGGCACATCGCTAATGCCCGGCAAACCGCTGAGCGCGTCGGTGGTGGTTTTCTTCAGCAGTCCGGCGATGGCGAAGCTTTGACCACTGCCAAGTTCGACAGTCGTGTCGGCCCGGCTGACAGACAATGCCGGAATGCTGAGACTGCCGCCAGCAATCGGCAGGCTGATCGCGCCCACAGTGGTCAGGCTGCTCACCTCGGGCCGGACTTTCAGGTTCAGCCGGTCGCCGGACAGCACCGTGGGAACGACCGAAAGACTGACGCCATACTGCTTGAACGAGATCGAAATCTGGTTGGTCGATGTCGCCGACACTGGCACGGGGAATTCGCCGCCCGCCAGGAAACTGGCGGTCTCGCCGGACAGCGCCGTCAGGTTGGGCTCGGCCAGAATGGTGACCAAGTTATCTGCGGCCAGCGCATCGATCACGCTGTTGACGTCCCAGCGGGTCGAGCCGAAACCGATCTGGTTCGCGACGGCGCCATTGGCCGCGGTAACGCCAAGCACCGCCAACGGTGAAATCGGGCCGGATGCCGCAACGCCGGTCGCCAAGCCGAACTGGAAACCGCCCTTGGCGCCGGACAGCGCCTGCCAGTTGAAGCCAAGCTGGCGGGTCACGGTGCGCGAGATTTCGGCGAAGCGGACACGCACGTTCACCTGAATGCTGGTCAACACCAGCAGCTGGTCGATCACCGTCGCCTTGTCGCCACCCAGGTAAGACTTGGTGATCGATACCGCTTCCTGCGCTGCCGCCGGCGTCGGCACGATGCCGGTCAGCACCGCATCCTTGCCAAGCATGCGGACGCGAATGTCCTTCGCGCCATGCACCGATAGATTGATCGCTTCCTCGGCGCCCTGCCCGTTGGCAACCGTGGGGCCAGGTTCGGCGGCCGGGGCCACGCCTGCCACCGGTGCCGGTGCATTGCTGCGCACCGTCACGTCGAACTGGCTAATGGTTTGCCCGGCGGAGTTGGTGGCGATGATCGTGGTATGGCCCGCCGCAACCGCAATAAGAAACAGCCGGGTGGGCGAAGCCGGCTGTACCCGCGCGACGGATGGATCGGCCGCCAGCACCGAGGTCGCGGGTTCCGGCAACTGCAACATCTGGCCGCGCCCGACATCAATGGTGATGTCCTGCGGCACCACGGCGTGCTCGGCATCGCCCGGTTGGGCCGTTGGTGTCGGCTCAGTCGGCGCAAGCTGCGCTGAAGCCGGGCACGCCGCAGCGAACATCAGCGCCGACGAAACCGCCGCCGCGAGGAAAGTGCGGGGAGGCAGCAATAGCCACCTCATTGAAATGTAACCTCTTCGCGGTGATCGCCTTGGATCAGGTTCATACGCACGCCAGTCCGGCGGCTGCTGGCGGAAACCTCTGGCGACACATCGGCGCCGAACACGGTGACTTTGCCCGGCACGGCGTCGGGCAGCGGATTTTCCACGGCCCGCACCGCTAGCGCCAAATGCCCCATATGGCCGGCCACCGTCACACGCTCCGCCTGATCGGCAACCACTTGCAGTGTCACGGTGCGCGCAACCTTCCCGACGCCGTCGTTGCCGGATGCCGCCACACCGCCTTCGGTAATCTGCTGATCGACCGCGATAACCCGCACGTCGGCCAACACTGTCTCGCCGAACACCTTGCGCGCGAGCGGGACATTCTGTCCTTCCAATTCCTGCGTCAGAATCACGTCGACCCGATCGCCGGGCCAAATCAGCCCTGAAACGCCGGTTACCGCATCCACAGAGATCGAAACAGCCCGCGTCCCCGGTTCCAGCACCGCCGCTAGGAAGCCACGGTCGCGCGGCCGCAGCACGAACGACCGCGACAGCATGGCGCCGGCGTCCATATACCGGCGCATCATGGCACCACGGATCTCGACACGGTTCTCAGCCGTATCTTGCATCAGCCCAGCCGTCACGTCGCGTTGCGGTAGCGCCTTGGTAACGAAGTCCTCATCGCGAATCAACGCGCCTGGTGCGATAGCATGTGCCGCGACCAGCACACTGATCAAAACCGGCGGCGGTGGCGGCGGCGGCGCGGCGGCATCCTGCGGCGCCGGGGCCGGACTGCGGCCGACCTGAAACGCCAACAGCGCCAGCGCAAGGGCGGTCAAAATCGCCAGCGGGATCAGGATAAGGCGCAGTGACACGATATTAGCGTCCAATCACTTGAGCGAGGGTCAGAACGCCGCCAACGGCGATCGCCACACCATACGGCAGCGGACCGCGCCTGCGAATGCGCCATCGTTCGGCAGCGTAGACACGCTTGAGCAGATTGGACCGTGATTGCAAGCGCCGCACCGGCGGAAGCTTGCGCATCACCAAATATGCTGCCGCCAGGACGCCGCCGGACACGGCGGTGTACCAGATAAACTGGTAGGTATCCCAAGGGGCTAAGCCCAGCGCCACGGCGGTCAACAGCTTCACGTCGCCGCCGCCCAAGCCGCCGCGCGCATAAATGACCAACAGGATGACAAAGAGCGCAACGGCGCACAGGGCGGTCCATTCGAGAGCCGCCCAACCTTGCGTTGCCCGCGCCAGCAACCCGGCAGCGGCCACAACGCCCGATAGCCAATTAGGAATCGAACGAACCGCGACGTCGCTCAGCGCCGCAAGCACCAGACAAGCCATTGTCGCAACTGCGGCCGCAATCGTCACCCAGCCCCCCGCCGGTTATGCAGACCATTCCGACTCGCCCAAGACCATTATCCGGCACAGCTAAGCCAACGATGCAAACCCTGCGCACGGCGAGCCAAAGCCCGCAGCGAGCGCTACAATGTTGTCGAATTTTGAGTTGTCGAATTTTGTGAATATTTGTCGAAGGGCAGGCTATCCGGCGACACACGTGCACCGGATAGCCAAAGCCACTTCAATGGCACCAATCAGTGCCCGGCCCGGAGGCGGTCACCCGCCCCGCATCGCCGCTCCAGACGAGCTTAGAGGCTGGAGGAGATCGTGCTGAAGATCGTCGACAGCTTGCCGCTGATCGTGGTCATAAAACCGGCGATCGCAACGATCGTGGCGGCGGCAATCATGCCGTACTCCATGGCAGTCACGCCACGGGTGTCGTTGTGCAGCTTCGAGATCAGGTTCTTGAGGTTCGTCATGTTATGCTTCCCTTCATGTTAAGTTCTGTTGAGCCACACCGTATCGTGAGGCGCAGCGCCGCCCTAAGCATCGGATTGGCTTAACGCTCACCAACGTCCCGAACATGCCAGAATGAATGCTGATAAGCAAGCAGGAATGAGCGGTTTAACAAAATATTTTCTACCCCCCTTCACCCCCATCCGTCCAACTTCTGAGATTCGCCCTGTCCCGCAAGGGGGCGGGTGGTTGCCCCGAAAATTGCCTATTGACAATATCTTGCGTGCCATAATCTTATCGATAACCTCGCACTCGGCGCTGATAACGGGTCGGCAACCGCAAGGCAGATGGCTGCACGCAAATCGAAGTATGGCTGGCCACCGGCTTTAGTTGCTACACTGCGCGTGGGCCTTCGCGGAACCGCCGGCCGCCCAACGGCCTCGCGGCGTCAGCCAGGTGGTGAGGTTCGAAGGGTGCAACGGGCATGATGCGAAACGGACTTGTCACCGCAGAAATTGCCAGACGGTTGCCCGCACTGGGGCAACGCGGGCAATATCGGCAGGCGATGCGCCGCCCGGGCATGCTGCAGACGCTGCGCAAGTTGGCGCGCTGCCGCCGGGCCACCGCAGCGCTTGAATTCGCTTTCGTCGGCCCGGTGATGCTGATGATCCTGATCGGCATGTTCGTGGCCGGCGTGGCGATCAATAACTACATGATTCTGACCAACGCGGCCCAGCAAGGCGCCCAATCCTTGGCGCTCAGCCGTGGCACCAGCACGCCTTACACAACAGCCACCGCCGCGATCAACAGCGCGGCGCCGACACTGACGACCGCCAGCATAGTCAAAACGTTTAATATCTGCACCAACGCTGCGACGCCGGATTGCACCTACCAGTGCACGAAGACCGCCTGCAGCGTCACCACGGCAGGCTACACGGCTAAAGTTACGATAACCTATCCGTGCAGCCTGATGATCTACAGCGTTAACTACGCCGGCGGCACCTGCACGTTGTCGGCGTCTGCCGCGAATGTCGTTCAATAGAGAGAGAATGGTGTCATGAACCCCCGCATAACCTCGATCGCAGCGGCCGTCCGCGGCCTATGGCGCGACCGCCGTGGTGTGTCCGCGGTTGTGTTTGCCGCCTCGTCAATCGGCATCATGGGCATGGCCGCATTGGCGCTCGATGTCGGCTTGGTCATGGCAGCGCGCAGCGCGCTGCAGGCAAACACCAATGCCGCCGTGCTGGCCGCCACCTATAACTGGACCGCGAGCGGCGGCACGGCGGCCACCGCAAAAACCACGGCGGAAGGCTGGCACTCGACTAACCCGGTTCCAAACGTCGCCATCACCAGCGCCTCAGCAACTACATCCTGTGTCACGGCGACCACGGGGCTGCCGGCGTGCAACGTCACCAGCCCCAATGTCGTCTCGCTGACGCAAACCGGCACGGTGGCAACGCGGTTCTTCCCGGTCGTGGGGCTGGGTGACTTTACCATCTCGGCCAAGTCGGCGGCCGCGATCGCAGGCGGGTCATCGACGCCGCTGAACGTGATGTTCGTGCTCGACGCCACCACATCGATGAACAGCACGGCCGACCCGCAATGCACGGTGCCGCACGTCACCAGCCCGACCAAATTTCAGTGCGCGCTGTACGGCATCCAGTTGGTTATGAAACAGATGATCGCGCCGGTCGACCAACTGGGCATTATGGTGTTCCCGGGCATGGCCAGCACGTTCGTGCCGTGCAACGCGACCTATCCGGCCTCGGTGCCGTACGGATCGTCGCCGATCTATTACCAGATCAACTCGGCGAGCGCGCTCAGCATCGACTACAACGACGGCAAGGGCGTGCTTTACGACACGTCTGCTCTGGTCAAGGCTGCGGGCGATAACGCCAACAGCCTTGCGGGTTGCATCCAGTCCAAAGGCGGCCAGGGCACGTTCTACGCTGAAGTGTTGACCAAGGCGCAGGCTGCCCTTGTGGCCGAGGGCAACGTCAAGTCGCAGAATGTCATCATCCTGCTGTCGGACGGCGACGCCACCGCATCCGGCAGCCAAACCAAATTGAGCACGTCGGCCGAATGCGGCCAGGCAGTCACTGCGGCCACCACGATCAAGGCCGCCGGTACCTGGATTTATTCGATTGCCTACGATGCGCCGACATCGGGCTGCACCAGCGGCGACACCTACAACCCGTGCACCGCGATGGAGGCGATCGCATCGAGTCCGGCGAAGTTCTTCTCGGCGACCTCGACCGGCACAGCGGCGTGCACTTGGGCAAGCAGCCCGAACACTTACAGCAACGTCGGGACGGCGTTCCAGCAAGTCTCCACGTCGCTCAGCAAACCGCGGCTGATCATGGCGCCTTGACCCGCCGTGCACGGCCATATGTGGCATGAATGGCACGCCCTGGCATCAGCCGGGGCGTGCGGCGCATGGCAGCGACATTGCATGAAAGCCTGACCGGCATGGGCGCTGCCATAGCGGACAGCATTTTGCTGCGCGCCTTGCGCACGGCGGCATGGTTCAACGCCGGGCGGGTCATCGCCTATGGGCGGGTGCTGCTGGTTTGCGAAATCGCGTTGTTCATTTTTCTGGCCGCCGGCACCCACGGGTTGATCGTCCCGCTCGACCAGCCGACCTCGACCGATTTCGTCAGCTTCTACGCGGCCGGCCAGTTGGCCAACGCCGGCACACCGGCCCTGGCCTACGATCAGGCGGCCCACTACGCCGCCGAGCAGCAGGCCACCGAGACCGGTATATCCTATAACTTTTTCTTCTACCCGCCGCCGATGCTGCTGTTAAGCAGCGTGCTGGCGCTGCTGCCGTATCTGCTGTCCTACGTGCTGTTTCAGGTGTTGTGCATCGCCGGGTTGGTCTGGGTGGCGCGCCAAACCTTGCAACTGCGCGGCTGGGCGTGGGTAGCCGTGCTGCTGGCCAGCCCGGCCGGGTTCTACGCCATCGGACTGGGGCAAAATTCCTTTCTGTCCGCCACATTGTTTGGCGGCGCGCTGCTGCTGGTGGACCGCCGGCCGTGGCTCGCCGGGCTGCTGTTCGGCCTGCTGTGCTACAAGCCGCATTTCGGGCTGCTGATCCCGGTGGCGCTGCTGGCCGGGCAGCATTTCCGCGCCGCCGCAGCGGCAACGCTGACCGTGTTGGCGGTGGTGGGGCTGACGCTGCTGCTGTACGGCAGCGGCACTTGGCTGGCGTTCCTCGACTCGTTCGCGCATTCGCCGTCGATCTACCAATCCGGCCGCATCACGCTGGCGGGGTTTGTGACCGTGTTCGGCAGCGCGCTGCTCGTCGGCCTGCCGCCCGCCGCAGCCTACGCCGTGCAGGCGGCTGCGGCACTGGCGTCGGCGGGGCTGGTCGCCTGGGTGTGGGGGCGCCAGTCCAGCATCGAGCTGCGCGCCGCCGCCTTGCTGGCGGGAACCTTCCTCGCGGTGCCGCTCGCACTGGTCTACGACCTCACTATCGTGGTGGCGGGCGGCCTGTGGCTGATCCGCGCCGGGCTGCGCGGCGGTTTCCTGCCGTGGGAGAAAGTGCTGCTGCTGGTGGCCTTCCTGGTGCCGCTCGCCTCGCGCTCGGCGGCCTTGTCGCTGCACGTGCCATTGGGCGTGCTCGGCTCGGCGATCCCGATGGCGCTGTGCCTGCGCCGCGTGCTCGCCGAACGCCGCGCGCGGATCGCATGACCCAGCCCCGGCTGAGCGGGGCATGGCTGTTCGCCATCTATACGGCGTGCATCGCCGCTACGCTGTCACCGCTGCTGTGGGCCAGCGTGCCGCCGCTGGTGGATTTTCCCAACCACCTCGCCCGCGCCTGGATTCTGACGCACGCCGCCAGCATCCCGGAACTGGCTGCGAACTACACGGTGAACTGGCGCATCCTGCCCGACATGGCGATGGACGGCGTCATGCTGGCGCTATCGCAGGTGATGCCGGTCCAGACCGCCGGGCGGGTGTTCGTGGCGCTCACCCTGCTGCTGCTGATCGGCGGCACGGCGGCGCTGCACCGCGTGCTGCATGGCCGCATCGGGCTGTGGCCGTTGGCCTGCCTGCTCGCCGTCTATAACACCGCGCTGTTCTGGGGCTTCGTTAGCTGCCTGTTCAGCGTCGGCTTCGCGCTGTGGGTGTTCGCCTTCTGGGTCGCCGCGCGCACCTGGCATATGGCGCTGCGGGTCGTGCTGTTCGCCCCGCTCGCGGTGCTGCTGCTGCTCGGGCACCTGTTCGCGTTCGGGCTCTACGGGCTGCTGGTGGCAAGCTTCGAACTGGGCGGACTGATCGCACTGCGCCGCCTGGCCATCTGCCCGCTGCTGCGCGCCGCGGCGCTCGGCCTGCAATTCGCCCCAGCCCTGGTGCTGTGGTACCTCAGCCTGGCGCATGGCGGCCCGACGCACACCGAATACGGCAACCCGCTGACGAAACTCATCGCGCTGCGGACGCCGTTCACCTTCGGCCACGGCCCCAGCCCGCTGGACGGGCTGACATGGCTGTTCAGTGTGCTGACGCTGCTGTTCGCAGCGTCGCGCCGCTTCCTGGCGGTGTCGCCGGTCATGCGGGTGCCGCTGATTGTGCTCGGTATCGCCGCCGTGTTGATGCCGAATTGGCTCAGCGGCGCATGGGCGGCAGATCTGCGGCTGCCAGCCGTGCTGCCATTCCTGCTCGCCGCCAGCACCACGCCACGCGAGGTGCCCGCCCGGCTGCGCCGCCCGCTGGTGCTCGCCGCCATTGCCCTGCTCGGCCTGCGAGTCTGGAGCGTCTCGGTGGCATTCGCCGACTACGATGCTTGGTTCAGCGAATTCCGCGCCGCCAGTCGCGTGATCGCTCCCGGCGCGCGGCTGCTGGTGGTGGAACCGGCGCTGACCGACCCGCACTTGCCTTTGCCCGGCCTGCCGCCGTTCGTTGGCCGGACGCAAACCCTGGCCTTTTTGCATATGCCTGCCCTCGCCGTCATCGACCGCGCGGCGGTGTTCCCGTACCTGTTCACCGACTGGACGACCATTGCGGTCACGCCGCGCAACGCCGCGATCTCGCAGCCGCAGGGCATGGCGATGACGCCGGATATTCTGTCGCAAAGTGCTGATCCGGCCACTGCCGGACAATTCGAATCCCGGGTCAACCAACTTGGCCAGCGCCCGTATTGGCTGCATTGGCCGGCGGATTTCGACTATGTGTTCTGGATGTCGTGGCACCCGGACGCCGAACCGGTGCCGCCGCAATTCGAGTTGCTGACCACCGGCAGCTATTTCCGCATCTTCAAAATCAAGCGCTGATCCAACGCCAGGGCTGCATTCCAGAAAACACTGCTCTGCCTCCCCTTTCTCTGCCGCCGATGCGCTTCGCGTCCTTCGCCCCATCCCATATAAGCGGCGTCATGGATGCGAATTTTCTCAAGATGCACGGCTGCGGCAACGATTTCGTCGTGTTCGACGAACGGCCGGGATCGCTTGGCCTGACCGCCGCCCGCGCCGCCGCCATTGCCAACCGGCGCACCGGGGTTGGCTGCGACCAGTTCATCGTAATCGAACCGCCGCCGCCCGGCTCCAACGCCGACGCGTTCATGCGCATTCGCAATCCCGATGGCGGCGAGGCCGGGGCCTGCGGCAACGCCACGCGCTGCGTCGTGCAACTGCTGCACAGCCAAACCGGCCGCACGGCGCAAGTGATCCAAACCATATCCGGCATGCTGCCCGCCGAAGTGCTGCCGGATGGCCGCGTGCGGGTGGACATGGGCCCGGCCCGCCTCGGCTGGCAGGACGTGCCGCTGGCCGAAGCGATGGACACGTTGCACCTGCCGCTCAGCGCGGGCCCGGTCAGCGACCCCGCCGCCGCCTCGATGGGCAATCCGCACGCGACGTTCTTTGTCGATGATGTCGAGCCGCTGGCGGTCGAAACCCTCGGCCCGGTGCTGGAACACGCGCCGATTTTCCCGGCCAAGGCCAATATCGGTTTCGCCCAGGTGCTCGGCCGAGATCGCATCCGGCTGCGGGTCTGGGAACGCACCGCTGGCCTCACGCTCGCCTGTGGCTCCGGCGCCTGCGCCACTGTGGTCAACGCGGTGCGGCGCGGGCTGACCGGGCGGCGCGTGACCATGATCGTCGATGGCGGCGAGCTTGAGATGGAATGGCGCGACGACGGCCATGTGCTGATGACCGGCCCGACCGCGATTGCGTTCCGGGGCACCCTCGACCTCGATAGTTATGCCGCATGACCGTTGATATTCTTACCTTCGGCTGCCGCCTGAACACCTACGAGAGCGAGGTGATGCGCGGTCACGCGGCGGGGCTTGACGACACCATCATCGTCAACACCTGCGCCGTCACCACCGAAGCCGAGCGGCAAGCGCGGCAAGCCATCCGCCGGGCACACCGCGAACGGCCGGAAGCGCGCATCGTCGTGACTGGCTGTGCCGCACAGATCAACCCGGACCGCTGGGCGGCGCTGCCCGGCGTGGCGCGGGTGCTGGGCAATATCGAAAAACTGCAACCAAATAGCTGGCTGCCGGATGCAGGTACTGCGGTCGCCGACATCATGGCGGCCAGGGAAACCGCCGCTCACCTGGTCACCGAGTTCGCCGGGCGGGCGCGCGCGTTCGTGCAGGTGCAACAGGGCTGCGATCATCGCTGCACCTTCTGCGTCATCCCGTACGGGCGCGGCCCCAACCGCAGCGTGCCCATCGGCGCCATCGTGCAGCAGGTCCGGGCCCTGGTGGAGAACGGCTATAACGAGGTGGTGCTGACCGGCGTGGACATCGCCAGTTATGGGCCGGACCTGCCGGGTGCCCCACGGCTCGGCCAAATGGTGCGCCGCCTGCTGGCGCTGGTGCCGGAACTGCCGCGTCTGCGGCTGTCCTCGCTCGACCCTGCGGCCATCGACGACGATCTGTGGCGGCTGATCGCCGAGGAGCCGCGCCTGCTGCCGCATCTGCATCTGTCGTTGCAAGCCGCATCCGACCTGATCCTGAAGCGCATGAAGCGCCGCCATCTGACGGCGGACGCGGAGGCGGTTATCGAACGCGCCCGGCACATTCGCCCCGGCATCGCCATCGGCGCCGACCTGATCGCGGGCTTTCCAACCGAGTCCGACGATCTGTTCGGCGAGACGCTGCGTTTTGTCGAGCGCACGGCGATTCAATACGTCCACGTGTTCCCGTACAGCGAACGCCCTGGCACGCCGGCGGCGAAAATGCCGTCCGTGCCGGTGGCGGTGCGCCGGGAACGCGCGGCGCGGCTGCGCGCGGCGGGCAGCGCCAATGCGCGGCATTTCTACAACGCCCAAGTGGGCCAGGAGGCGAGCGTGCTGGCTGAGACCGGAACCAATGGCCACACCGAGCATTTCGCGCCGGTGCGTATTCTCGCCGCCCCCGGCACGCTGCTGCGGGCCCGGATTACCGCCGCCAACGATGACGGCCTGCTGGCGGAGCCGGCCTGATGGCGCTTGGTTTTCTCTCACGCCTGAAACAAGGCCTGTCGCGCAGCACCGCGAAAATCTCCGAATCAATCGGCGCGGTGTTCGTCAAGCGCAAGCTGGACGACGAGGCGCTGGCCGATCTGGAGGATCTGCTGGTCGCCGCCGACCTCGGCACCACCGTCGCCGCGCGCGTGGTCGAAGAATTCCGCAGTTCGCGCTTCGGCAAGGAAGTGACCGACGACGAGGTCAAGCAGGCGCTGGCCGCCGAGTTGGCGAAAATTCTGGAGCCGGTGGCGCAACCCTTCGTGCTCGACCGTTCGCTGAAACCGCATGTCGTGCTGATGGTCGGCGTCAACGGCACCGGCAAGACCACCACCATCGGCAAGCTGGCCCAGCAATACCGCGAGCAGGGTGTGCGCGCGATCATGGTGGCGTGCGACACTTTCCGCGCTGCCGCCGTCGAGCAGTTGCAGGTGTGGGGCCAGCGCACCGGGGCGCCGGTGATCTCCGGCCCGGCCAATACCGACCCGGCGGGCCTCGCGTTCGACGCGCTCACGCGCGCGAAGGCCGAGCGCGCCGACGTGCTGCTGATCGACACCGCCGGGCGGCTGCACAACAAGTCAGCCCTGATGGAAGAACTGCAAAAAATCATCCGCGTGCTGAAGAAGCAGGATGAGACCGCGCCGCACTCCATCCTGCTGGTGCTGGATGCCACCACCGGGCAGAACGCGCTCAATCAGGTCGATGTGTTCAAGGAGATGGTGAACATCACCGGCCTGATCGTCACCAAACTGGACGGCAGCGCGCGCGGCGGCATCGTGGTGGCGCTGGCCGAGGAATTCGCCCTGCCGGTGCATTTCGTCGGCGTCGGCGAGCAAGCGGGCGACCTGCGGCCGTTCGATCCGGCGGAGTATGCGCGCGGGCTGGTGGGAGCGGCGTAGGCGCTAAGATAGGGCCGAATGGCGCAGATCGTGCCGAGCGTCTTTGCCGGCTTGTGGATTTGAGGGGCATGCTTCGTGGCGTTCGGCCTTATCCTAGCGCCTATGGGGGCCGGGCGGTCCGCGCCTAGCGCACCGCCCGCGCTAAGCGGTAGCCCGACTCGGGCAATTCGGCCAGCATGGGCGATGGCATCGATGCAAGCCGACCTGTTGCCGCCCGAGGAAGCTGCGGCGCTGTGGGCGGCGTTCGATGTGGAAATGGACCGGCTTTACGCGATCATGCACGAGGGCGAGGAACCAGACTTGGGCGATTGAGCCGCACGGTTGATATTTGTTGATCCACCCCGTGAATTTTGCCAAACGCACTAAGTGTGATGGCGACATGTCGCGCAGGTTAGGCGTTGCCGCCACGCAATAACAATAAACGTGGAAGGGAACGCCCAATGCCGACGCGCCTTCATCGCACCGCCCTCGCCGCGTGCGCCACAGCCGTGCTGGCATTGGCCGCCACGGCCGCCAACGCAGCGAGCTACAGCATTCTGTATTCATTCGGCGGCGGCGCCGACGGCAGCACGCCCGGAGAAATCTTGCTCGACCCTGCGACCGGCACGCTCTACGGCACAACCGTGCAGGGCGGCAGCGCCGGGTTCGGCACAGTGTTCAAGGTGGCGGCGAACGGCGCCGAGACGGTACTATACAATTTTACCGGCGGGCTTGACGGACGTAATCCGTCCGGGCGGCTGGCGCGCGACGCGGCGGGCAATTTGTATGGCACGGCGGCCGGCGGCAACAACAACGACGGCGTGGTGTTCAAAGTAGCGCCCGGCGGAGCCGAAACGGTGCTGTATGCCTTCAGTGGCGGCGCCGATGGGGCGAATCCGGTGGGCGGCGTGCTGCGCAACGGCTCGGGCGTGCTGTTTGGCACCACCTTCGGTGGCGGCAGCCACTTCTCTGGCACATTGTTCAAGCTCACGCCCACTGGGCATGAAACCGTGGTGCACGCCTTGCTCGGCGCGCCGAGCGACGATTGCGGGCCGCCCGGCGGGCTGATCGCCGATGCGGCAGGTTGCATGTATGGCGTGACGGCCGGTTGCCCGAGTTCCGCCACGGACTCGCCGACGGACGGCTCGGTATTTATCGCGGATCGGACCGGCGGCTTTCAGGTCATCCACGCGTTCGGTGGCGGAGCGGACGGTATCGCACCGTCCGGCACCCTGGCGGCGAACGCCACGCGCACCGTGATGTATGGCGCGTCGGCCAGGGGCGGCTTTGGCGATGCGGGCACCATCTACAAACTCAGCCGGCCGTCCAGCACCAGCACGGTTTGGACCGAAACGCCGGTCTACTCGTTCATGTTCGGCGATCTCGGCGGCTACCCGAACGGCAGTTTGGTGATCACGCCACTCGGCCTGTTGTACGGCACCACCTCGGCAGGGGGCACGCACGGCAAAGGCACGGTGTTCCGGTTCACGCAGGGCGGCAGCTACAGCGTATTGCACAGTTTTGCCGGTGGCGCCGGTGACGGCGATACGCCGCTGGCCGGCTTGGTGCAGGGCAACGGTGGCTGGCTGTACGGCACCACAACGTCCGGCGGCTCGGCTGGGGCTGGAACCGTATTCAAGCTCAGGCCGTAGGCGGCGAGCCATCGCCTCCCGGCAGCCGTTCGGACGGCGGCATCAAGTGCGCTTTGCCGCCGCCCACTCCCGCGCCAGCAACGCTTTCTTGCGCGGCACGCCCCAGCGATAGCCGGTCAAATCGCCATCGCTACCGATCACGCGATGGCACGGCACGGCCAAGGACACCGGGTTGGTGGCGCACGACCGCGCCACCGCGCGGATGGCGCGCGGCGCGCCGACCATGCCCGCCAACGCGGCATAGGTGCGGGTTTCGCCGGGCGGGATGCGGCGCAGCGCCTCCCACACCCGGATTTGGAACGCGGTGCCGCGCAGATCGAGCGGCAGGGCCAGCGCCTCGCGCGGTTCTTCGATGAAATCCACCACCGCCTGCACGGTGGCGGCCATATCCGCGCCGCCCTCGGTCAGTCTGGCTCTCGGAAACCGGCGGCGCAGATCGCCGAGCAAGGCATCGTCCGGTTCGGCAAAGCCCAGGAAGCACACGCCACTCTCGGTCGCGCCCACCAGCAATCGCCCGAACGGGCAATCGGCCAACGCGAATTGGATTGTCTCGCCTGCCCCGCCGCGCCGCGCGGCCCCGGGCGTCATGCCCAGCAGCTTGCCGGTATCTTCATAAACCCGGCTTTCCGAGCCGAACCCGGCCCCGGCGACCGCATCCGCCACCCGCTCTCCGGCGGCGAGGGACGCTTGCAGCCGGCGGGCGCGCACGCCCTCAGCGTAACTGCGTGGAGTGACGCCAGTGTTGTCGCGGAACATCCGCTGGAAATGGAATTTTGAAAATCCACTGCGGGCGGCCAACGCGTCCAGCGATAGCATCACCTCGCTCGTTTCGATTTGCGCGCAGGCGGCCTCCACCACCTGTCGCGCCAACGCCGCGCGCTCGCCCTTCGGGTCGCAGCGGCGGCAGGCGCGGAACCCGGCCGCCTCGGCCTCGGGCGGATCGTCGAAATACCGCACGTTCTGCCGCTTCGGCGGCGGCGACGGACAGCCGGGGCGGCAATAGATGCCCATGGTGGTGACGGCGTAGAGGAACCCGGCCGGCTCACGCCTGCGCACGAATTCCCAGCGTTGATCGTCGATGCTGCTCATGCCGGTAAAATGGCGCTTCGGCGCCGCACGCGCCATCCGCCGGTTGCCTCCACTGCCCAGCCATCGCAGGCTAGCCGGATGCTCAATGCCCTGACCCTGCTGGTGTTCTGCCAGTTCGCCGGCGAGATCACCGCCCGCGCGGCCAGCCTGCCGCTGCCCGGCCCGGTGCTGGGGCTGGTGTTCCTGCTCGCCGGGCTGCTGCTGCGCGCCCGGCTGGGATATGGCGGCCCGTCCCCGGCGCTGAAGTCCACATCGCAGGGCCTGCTTGGCCATCTGGGGCTGCTGTTCGTTCCGGCCGGCGTGGGCGTGGTGACGCAATTCGACGTGATCGGGGCCAACTGGCTGCCGATTGCGGTGTCCATCACGGTTTCCACCGTGCTCGGCCTGCTGACCACCGGCTGGGTGATGCAGCGCCTCGCCGGGCCGGACGACGAGGCGCGGTAGGTGGAAAACCTGTTTCACCTGTGGGTGTATCTGGAAACCACACCGCTGCTTGGCCTTGCCGCCACGCTGCTGGTGTATCGCTTGGCCACCGAGATCAGCCGTCTGGCGGGCGGACATGCGCTGGCCAACCCGGTGCTGATCGCCATCGCCATCTTGGCCGGGCTGCTATGGGCCACCGGCACGCCGTACCGCGCCTATTTCCAGGGCGCGCAATACATCCACTTCCTGCTCGGACCCGCCACGGTGGCGCTGGCCTTGCCGATGTACGCCAACCTCGCCCGTATCCGCCGCGCCGCCCGCGCCATCCTGCCCGCCATTCTGGCCGGATCGCTGGTGGCAGTGGTCAGCGCCATGCTGATCGCCCGCCTGCTCGGCGCGCCGCGCGAAGTGGTGCTGACGCTGGCGCCGAAAAGCGTCACCACGCCGATCGCCATGGGCATCGCCGAGCAAATCGGCGGCCAGCCCTCATTGGCCGCGATTTTCGTGCTGCTCACCGGCCTGACCGCCAGCATCGTCGCGGGGCCACTGCTGAAATTTGCTGGCGTGCGCGACTGGCGGGCGCAGGGACTGGCCGCAGGCACCGCCGGGCACGGCATCGCCACGGCGCGAATGCTGCTGCTGTCGGAGACGGCTGGCGCGTTCGGCGGACTGGCCATCGGGCTGAACGGTGTCATCACGGCAATTCTGGTGCCGCTGCTGGCCGGGATATTAGCCGGGCCTTGATCTGGACCCGCGCCGCGCAAGCCGTCACAGTTGCGCCGCCGTCAGCTTGCCAAGGAACCCCATGCCCGCCGAATCGGACCTGACCCAAGCAGTCCTGACCATCCTCGACCGCCTCGTGGCGTTCGACACGGTCAGCCGCCATTCCAACTTGCCGCTGATGGCCTATGTGCGCGGTTACCTGACCGAACATGGTATCGAGCATACCGTACTGCCCAGCCCGGATGGCGCCAAGGCCAACGTGTTCGCCACCATCGGCCCGGCAGACCAGCCCGGCATCATTCTGAGCGGACACACCGACGTGGTGCCGGTGGATGGCCAGATTTGGACCTACGATCCCTTCAAGCTGACCCGGGTTGGCAGCCGGGTGTATGGACGCGGCACGTCCGATATGAAGGGCTACGTGGCCTGCATGTTGGCCATCGCCCCGGTGCTGGCCGCCAGAAATTTGCGCCAGCCGATCCATCTGGCGCTCTCGTACGACGAGGAAATCGGCTGCACCGGCGTGCCGTTTCTGATCGATCACATCCGCGACCTCGGTCTGCCGCTGGAAGCCGCACTGATCGGCGAGCCGAGCAGCATGGGCGTGGTGAATGGCCACAAGGGCAGCGCCAGCTTCCGCACCACGGTGACCGGGCTTTCGTGCCATTCCTCACGCCCGGATATCGGCGTCAGCGCCATCCTGCATGCCATGGAAATCATTGGTCATCTGACCGCGTACGCTGCCAAGCTGGCGGCCGAGCCGGACAGCGTGGGCGTGTTCGACCCGCCGTACACCACGCTGACCATCAACACGATGCACGGCGGCACCGCGCAAAACGCCATCCCTGGCGATTGCCGCTTCGAGTGGGACGTGCGCGCCACCCGCCGCGGCCGGGTCGAGGAAGTGCGGGCGGCGTATCAGGAATACGTGGACAAGGTGGCGCTGCCCGCGATGCACGCGCGCTTCCCGGATGCCAGCATCACCACCAGCAAGAACTACGACGCCGCCACGATGGTGCCGCAGCCCGGTTGCGCTGCCGAGTCGCTGGCCAGGGCGCTGACCGGCGCCAATTCGGCGACCTCGGTGCCGTATTGCTCCGAAGCCGGGTTCTTTCAGGCGGCGGGCATTCCTTCGGTGATCTGCGGCCCCGGCGACATCGCCCAGGCGCACACCGCCGACGAGTTTATCGAAATATCGCAGTTGACCGCCTGCATGCAGGTGCTGCATCGGCTTGTGGACCGCGTCTCGGCATGACGCCGCCGAGCCTGCTGGCGATCTTGACCACCGATCTGGTGGCCATGACGCGCGGCCGCAGCGTTTCGGCCGATGCGCAATCCTGGCGCACCCAGGGCGTCGGCTGGGTGCCGGCCAACATATCGCTCGATCCGTTCGGCGCGATTGCTTCGCCCAACCCTTATGGAGCCGCAGGCGATATGCGGCTGCTGCCCGATTTGGACACCGAGGTGCACCTGACCGGCATTCCTGGCCGCCCGGACCTGCATTTCGTGCTGGCCGACATTACGGCGTTGGATGGCACGCCGTGGCAGTGCTGCCCGCGCTCGATCCTGCGCGCCGCCCTGGCCGATCTGGCGGCGGCCGGGTTCCAGCTCGATGTGTCGTTCGAGCAGGAATTTTCGCTGCCCGGCGACGCCCCGGCGCACCCGCCGTTCTCGCTGCAAGCCCATCGCACCGCCGAACCATTCCTGAGCGACCTGTTCGCCGCCCTCGATGAAGCCGGGACCGATCCGGAGACCATTCTGGCGGAATACGGCGCGCAGCAATTCGAAGTGACCACCGGCCCAACCCACGCGCTGGCGGCCGCCGACCGGGCCGTGGTCATCCGCGAAGTGGCGCGCGATCTGGCGGCGGCGACCGGGCGGCGGATCAGTTTTGCGCCGAAACTGACACCGGATGGCATCGGCAACGGCGTGCATATTCATCTGAGTTTGCGCGATGCCACTGGCCACCCGGTGACGTATGACCCAACCCAGCCGGGCAACTTGACTGCCGAAGCCGCCGCCTTCGCTGCCGGACTTGTGCGCCACATGGCCGCCCTGTGCGCCTTCACCGCGCCGTCGCCGGTGTCGTATTTGCGGCTGACGCCGCATCATTGGAGTGCGGCGTACGCCTGCATCGGTGAACGCAACCGCGAGGCGGCGGTGCGGATTTGTCCACTGCCTGCCTCGGCGCGCGACCCGGCGCGCAGCTTTAATTTCGAATATCGCCCAGCCGACGCCACCGCCAACCCGCATTTGGCGCTGGCCGTGCTGGTGCGCGCCGGTCTGGCGGGACTACGCGACAAATTGCCGCTGCCGCCGCTGGTCAACACCGACCCGGCGGACATGACCGCCGCCGAGCGCGCCGCCCTGGGGATCGTGCGGCTGCCGGACAGCTTGCCCTCGGCATTGGCCGCGCTGAAAGCCGACGCCGAAGTTTCAGGCTGGTTCACACCGTTGTTTTTGGAGACCTATTTTGGCCTCAAAAAACATGAGGAAGCGTTGAGCGCGGGCGATTCGGCAACCGCGCTGTGCCACCGCTACAGCGCGGCTTACTGAAACATCGGCGTAGGACGTAGTTGCATGGACCAAGAACCGCCCGCCTTCAGCGTGGTGAACGCCGGGGGCGCCTCGCCAGTGTTCCTGCTGTGCGAGCACGCCTCAAACGACATTCCAGCCGAATTCAACAATCTTGGCCTGCCGCCAGCGGAGTTGACCCGGCATATCGCCTACGACATCGGCGCCGCCAATGTCGCCCGGCAAATCTCGGCACTGCTGGATGCGCCGCTGGTGCTGTCGGGCTATTCGCGGCTGCTGATCGACTGCAACCGGCCGCTTTCGGCCCCTAGCAGCATTCCGCTGCGCAGCGAGGCGACCGATATTCCCGGCAATCTTGCGCTATCCGCCGCTGAACGGGACGCGCGGGCGCGCCGTTTCTTTATTCCATTCCGCGATCAAGTGGGCCGCATGCTGGATGCGCGCGTTGCAGCCGGCCAGCCGACATTGCTGATTGGCATGCATAGTTTCACCCCGGTCTATCTGGGCGTGCCGCGCATCTGGCAAGCGGGTGTGCTGTATTTGCGGGCGCAACGGTTGGGGCAAGCCTTGCTTGCCGGGCTGCGGGAAGCGGCCCCGGCGCTGACGATTGGCGATAACGAACCGTACAGCGTCACGCTCGAAGGCGACTTCACCGTGCCGTGGCAGGGCGAAGCGCGGGGATTGGCCACGGCGTTGTTCGAGGTGCGGCAGGATCTGATCGGCGATCCCGCCGGAGTGGCCGAGTGGGCAGCGCGGTTGGCTGCGGTGCTGGCGAAAGCCGCCGCCGATCCGGCCGCCGTCGCCGAACTCGCCGGAGCTAACGCATGAATGCTGCCATTGATGCGGTGCTGCAAGAACTGCAACGCAGCGAGAATTTCTTAATCGAGCTCACCCAGCAACTGGTCCGCATCCCCACGGTCAATCCGAAATTCGAGGCCGACCCGGCGCTGAACCACGAGGCCGACCTGCAATATTATCTGCGTACCGTGCTCGACGGTTTCGGCATGCAGACCGAAACCACCGAGGTGTTCCCCGGCCGGCCCAACTTGATCGCCACTCTGCCAGGCGGCGACGCGCGCAGCCTGATTCTGTGCGGGCATGTCGATGTGGTGCCGGTGGGCGACAAGTCGCAATGGCACGTGCAGCCGTTTGGCGGCAGCATCGAGAAAGGCCGGCTGTTCGGGCGTGGCGCGATGGACATGAAGGGCGGGCTGGCCGCCGCCGTTGCAGTTGCCCGCGCCATCCGCCGCGCCAAGGTGGAATTGAACGGACGGCTGGAACTGCACGCCGTGGTCGATGAGGAAGCTGGCGGTTTCGGCGCCCGCGATCTGGTCAAGCGTGGCCGCCGCGCCGCCGGGCTGATCGTGATGGAGCCGACCGGCGAGGCGCTGATGCCAGCCGAGGGCGGGCTGGAATGGGTGCGCGTGACTATTCGCGGCCGCAACGCTCATTCGGCTTGGCGCTTCAATGAACTCTATCCGCAGCCGAGCAGCGCCGGCCGGCTGGAGCCGGGGGTCAACGCGCTCGAAATCGCGGTGCGCTTCGTCACTGCCGTGCAGCAGCTTGAACGCGACTGGACGACGCGCAAGAAGCCGCACCCGCTGCTGCCGCCGGGTGTCAATACCATTCATCCTGGCGTGATGCTGTGCGGCGCTGGGCTGGCCGCCAACGGATTGCCACA
The DNA here is from genome assembly GCA_025359905.1 of Rhodospirillales bacterium. Taxonomy (GTDB): domain Bacteria; phylum Pseudomonadota; class Alphaproteobacteria; order Acetobacterales; family Acetobacteraceae; genus CAIPHQ01. The sequence goes on along the minus strand of JANYDF010000162.1, from coordinate 11,623 downwards.
GGTCATAACCAATCCAGCGATTGTGCCAGATGTCGCGGTGATCGACTTCGACCTGAAATTTCTGCCCGATGAAATATCCGCCGATATCCGCGCCGATTTCGAGGATTTCGTGGTCCATTTTGCCCAGCAGGATTCCTGGCTGCGGGAAAACCCGCCCAAGGTGCAGTGGGACTTGTACGGCCTGCACTTTCCGCCGTTGAATACGCCGACCGACCATAAGCTGGTGCGCGCCATCATCGACAGCCGGGCCGCGCGCGGCGAGGAAACCGAAATAAAAGGCTTCACGGCGGTGTGCGATGCGGCGCACTACGCGGGGGCTGGGATTCCGGGCGTCATCTTTGGCCCGCGCGGCGATGGGCTGCACGGGCCGGATGAATATGTCGAAGTCGATTCGCTGCTGGCTGTGGCCGAAACACTGGCCGCGACGGCGATCAACTGGTGCGGCGTGAAGTAGCGTGACGCAACGGGGCTGGCGGCAGCCAGTAACGCTCGGTCAACAGCACATCGACTTCAAGCGAAGCGCCGCCGGGCAAGCCGATTGCGGCATCTCCGTTGGTCCAGCGCCACGACCCGCCGTCCGGCTCATGTTCCAGCGCGTGCCAGCCGCCGCCAAGGCGTTGACTGTCGAGCGGTAAATTGCGCCCGGCGTAGCGCATCGCGCGCACAGCGACGCCGAGGCGGCGATGGTCGGTTCCGTCACAATGGGTCTCGGCCGGAATCGCGCTGCGCGATAGCAGGCGCAATCCGGTTCGTGTCGCGGGCACCCGCATGCGCAAAGTGTGCCCGGTCAGCGAGGCGCGCAGCCGCTCGCCATCGGCGATGGCATGCAGGGCGGGCTCGCCGGTGAGGGGGTGCCCGAGGCTGGTGGCGCGGGCCAGCAATTTTTGCCGTGCCGCAATGACCGTCGCGCCGGACACCGCCAACGGCGCGCACGCGCGGGTGTGCCACGCATGGCGGGCAAAATCCGGATGCAGGCGTACCACAGCACCTGCATTGTCGAAGTCAGTACGATTGCCGGTATCGAGAAAGCTCTCGCAGGGCAGATGTTCCGCCAGGATCACATCGTGGCTGTCGAGTTCGACGTGATAGTAGGTCGCGCAGTCGCGCGGTTCCTGGCGCACGCTGGTGCCGTTCACCAAATAGCGGGCCGGGATCAGCACACCGCCGTCGAACACCGCATGATCGGGACTGAGCAGCAGATCGCGCGATGGCAGGCGCGGGCCGAACGCCCCGGCGTGGATGCGGACGGGCCGGACCGATTGTGGAGCCGGATGGCGGGTGCAGTCGATCCGGCGGTGCCCGATCCGGCGTACCGGGCGCACCTCGCCAGAGGCGGTCAACACTTGCGCGCCAGCGGACAAACGCTCGACGGCGACCGGACCGCGATCCGTCATGATGCGCGTGCCGGCCAGGAAGCAGGCCACGCCGAAGGCAACTTCCGCCGACGGGAAAAACCCCAAAGCGCCGAACGCGTTGCCTTCCCCAGCCGGATGTAGCTCAGTGGCCGTCAGTGCTAAGGATGGCCAAGGGGCTGTTGACGACTGGCGTATCGTAGAGCGCGATGATCCCGGGCAGCGAAACTTGTTCCGTGCCAGCAACCGTGCCGTCGGTGCGCCACAATTTCGACCCTGCCGTGAAATACACCTTTCCGTTGAACACTGTCAGGTTGCCTAACCCCGTCGGCTTCACGCCACCGGCGGTCTTCAACTCGCTCGCGGTGCCCAGCACGCTGTCGTAGCAAAACAGCCCCTGCCCGGCCCCGTCATCGGCGCGAAACAGCAGTTTCGTGCCGAAGCCAGCCAGGCCGTCCGGGCGGGTGAAGCCCGTCAGCGCCAGTTGCGTGGCGATGTTGCCGGGGTCGAGCCGGTAGAGGGCCATGCTGTTGGTGTGGGCAATCAGGCCGTTGAAGTACAAGGTGCCGTTCAGTGCGGCGAAGCTGGTCGGGGCCAGAATGGCATCGACGACCACATGCGTGGTGGCGGTGGTGCCCTTGGTTGAGAACACAGCGGCGGCGGCGTTGGTACTGTTGCCCTGAAAATACGCCGCGTCGCCGATCATCGTGATGTAGGCCGGGCTCAATCCCGCCGGGCTGGCGTCTGGAACCTGTATTTGATGGGTTCCAGCCACCGTGCCGTAACTGATGAACAACCCGCTATCGTTGCCGGCGCCAGCCGATGGAAACAGCACGTATTTGCCCAGCGGCATGGCGAGCGCCACGCCCGGCAGCAGGCCCGCGTTGGATTGCTCCGCCGTGATTGGGAATGTCCCAGCTTCGGCGCCGTCGGTCACCCAGACGCTTTGGGTGGACGACGAACTATAGCCGCAGAAGATCGCTCGAAACCCAGCCATCGCCGCGCGCACTCCCCATGCGCCGCCTCGCTGGCCCCGTTGGCAGCAGTCACAGTCCGCACAGAGGTGACGCTATCTGGCGATTTTCACTATAGCTATGCAACACGTAATGTAACGACGACCGGCACGCAAGCGTGCCGGTCAACATAGAACTATTTTACTTTGGCAACCCGCAGCGCGTTTGTGGTGCCGGCCACCCCGAACGGCACGCCAGCGATCACCACAATATCGTGTCCGTGCGCGGCGAAGCCTTCCTGCTGAGCGATGCGTGTGGCTTTGACCACCGTTTCGGTCATCGAGTGGGTTTCCGGCGTTACCACCGGATGCACGCCCCAGACCAGGGCCATCCGCCGGGCAATGCTGGCGGTTGGCGTCAGGCCAATAATCGGCGCTTCCGGCCGCTCGCGCGCCGCGCGCAACGCGGTGCTGCCCGAGGCGGTGAAGGCGCAGATCGCGGTGGCCTCGATGGTATGCGCCACCTGCCGTGCTGCGGCAGAAATGGCATCCGCCACCGAACGCTCCGGCGCCGGGCGCGAGGCGTCGATGCCGGCACGCCAGCCCGGATCCTGCTCCACGCGGGCGACGATGCGGTCCATGATGTTGACCGCTTCGAACGGATACTGCCCAGCGGCGGTTTCCGCCGACAGCATCACGGCATCCGCGCCGTCGAACACGGCGGTGGCGACGTCGGACGCCTCCGCGCGGGTCGGCGCCGGGGCGGAGATCATGCTTTCCAGCATCTGGGTGGCGACCACCACCGGCTTGCCCATCTGGCGGGCCGCGCGGACGATGCGCTTTTGCGCCAGCGGCACCTCCTCGGGCGGCAATTCCACGCCGAGATCGCCGCGCGCCACCATCACCGCGTCGGACAGTGCCACGATGGCGTCGAGGTTCTCCAGCGCCTGCGGCTTTTCCAGCTTGGACATGATCCAGGCGCGCCCGGCGGCGATCTCGCGCGCCTCGGCCACGTCGTCAGGCCGCTGCACAAATGACAGGCCGATATATTCCACGCCGTGTTCCAGCGCGAAGGCCATGTCCTCACGATCCTTCACCGTCAGCGCCGGGATCGGCAGCAGGATGTCTGGCACGTTGACGCCTTTGCGGTCGGACAGCGGTCCGCCGACCGTAACGACGGTTTCCAGATGATCCTCACGCACGCGGGTGATGCGCAGGCGCAGTTTGCCATCGTCGAGCAGCAGCGTGGTGCCGATGGAGGCCGCCTTGATGATTTCTGGGTGCGGCAAATTGACCCGCCGCGCGTCGCCCGGCGTCGGGTTCAGGTCGAGCGTGAACGCCTGCCCGGTCTGCAACTGGATGCGCCCGCCGCCAAACCGGCCGACGCGCAGCTTCGGCCCCTGCACGTCGGCGAGAATGCCAATCGGGTGATCGTGCTGGCTTTCCAGATCGCGGATCATGGCGATGCGGGCGGCATGGTCATCGTGGCTGCCGTGGCTGAAATTCAGCCGGAATACATCGGCCCCCGCCAGGAACAACCGTGACAGCACCTCGGGCGTGGAGCTGGACGGGCCGAGGGTCGCAATGATCTTCGTGCGGCGGCGGCGGCGCAGCTTCTGGCGGACAGTCATGGTCGCTCCCTACTCTCGGTGGCAGCCCCCGGAACAGCCTTGGCTGTGTGCCGTGGCTTCGTCGTCAGGCCGAATGGACTTTGCGCGGGGCTTTTAAATTAATCCCGCTGATAAAAACATCCCCGCCCCCGAATTGGTCGATTATATGCAGTCAATCGGAGGGAAATCGGCGGATCAGGCGATCAGGACTGCCCGCAAGTCATTGACATTGGTGAGAGTCGGGCCGGTGCGCAGCAGATCGCCGGCCGCCTCAAACAGCGAAAAACTGTCATGCCTGGCCAACACCGCAGCAGGGTCGAGCCCCAGGGCGCGGGCGCGGGCCAGCGTGTCGGGGCCGGTGAACGCGCCCGCCGCATCCTCGCTGCCGTCGATGCCGTCGGTGTCGCCCGCCACCGCCCAGATGCCGGGTATGCCGCCCAGCGCCACGGTCAGGCCGAGCAGGAATTCGGTGTTGCGCCCGCCTTTGCCGGGCTTGCTGGCGCCGATGCTCACCGTGGTCTCGCCGCCGGACAGCAGCAGCGCCGGGCCGGCCAGCGGCAGACCGTGCAGCCGCACGCTGCGGGCAATTCCCGACATGACGATACCGAGTTCGCGGCTCTCGCCTTCCAGCGCATCGCCGAGGATCAGCGGCACGACACCAGCCGCGCGCGCCGTGGCAGCGGCGGCTTGCAGCGCCATCAACGGGGTGGCGATCATGCGGAATTCGGCGTGCGGCAAGCTGCCGGGCTTGGGCGTCTCATCGCTATCGCTGGCCAGCCGGGCCGCCACTTGCGGCGACGGCACGATGCCGTAGCGCGCCAGAATCGCCCGCGCATCGGCGAAGGTGGTCGGGTCGGGCACCGTCGGACCGCTGCCGATCACCGCCGGGTCGTCGCCCGGCACATCGCTGATCGCCAGCGTGACCACACGGGCCGGAAACGCCGCCGCCGCCAGCCGCCCGCCCTTGATGGCGGACAGGTGCTTGCGCACACAGTTCATCTCGCCGATCACCGCCCCGCAGGCCAGCAGCGCCCGGTTGACCGCCTGTTTGTCGGCGAGCGTCAAGCCGGGAGCCGCCAGCGGCAGCAAGGCAGATGCGCCGCCGGACATCAGCGACAGCACCAAATCGTCCGGCCCCAGCCTTTGCACCGCCGCGAGCAAGCGCTTGGCCCCGGCCTCGCCGCTGGCGTCGGGCACCGGATGCGCTGCCTCGATCACCTCAATATGCTTGGTGGGCACCGCGTGGCCGTAGCGGGTCACGACGACGCCAGCGAGCGTCACATCCGGCCACGCATCCTCAAGCGCTGCCGCCATCACGGCGGCGGACTTGCCAGCGCCGACCACCACGCAGCGGCCGCGCGGCTTGTCTGGCAGATGGCCCGCCAGCACCACGCGCGGGTCGGCAGCGGCAACGGCCGCTTGGAACACATCCGTCAACAACGCGCGCGCCCGCGGCCCGTCCCAGCCCATGCCGTCTTCCCACCCCAGCCATTGCCAGCGGAGTATGGCGAAGTGCCGCCGCCCGCGCCATCTGTGGCGCATTGCAGGAGACCCCGAATGCCGATCCCCGACCTCGACGCGCAAACCCGCCTGGAACTGGAAGCCGCCGCGTTCCGCCGCTTGGTGGAGCATCTGCGCGACCGCACCGATGTGCAGAATATCGACATGATGAATTTGGCCGGCTTCTGCCGCAATTGCCTGGCCCGCTGGTTCCGCGAGGCGGGCGCGCTGCAAGGCGTCACGATTGCCGACCCGGACGCGCGCGAACTGGTCTATGGGATGCCTTACAAGGAATGGCAGGCCAAGCACCAGGCCCCGGCGAGCGATGCGCAAAAGGCCGCGCTGGCGAAGTCGCACCCCGGCCATTAGGTTGACCGCTCGGGGTGGTGCGGCTAATCCGCCCGCCCCCCTTCCTATACGTGAGAGACCCCATGGCACTCGACGCGACCGGCAAAGATAGCACCGAGGAAAATGCGCAGTGGGGCAACATCGCCGCTGACCGCCTGCGCAGCATCGTCGAGCGCATCGAACGGCTGGAGGAAGAGCGCAAGGCGCTGTCCAGCGACATCAAGGATATCTACGGCGAGGCCAAGTCGGCCGGGTTCGATCCCAAGGTACTGCGGGCGCTGATCTCGCTGCGCAAGAAGGAGCCGGCCGAAGTGGAGGAACTGGAGACGCTGCTCGACGTCTATCGCCGCGCGCTCGGCATGAACTGAGGCAGCAGCGTTTATGGGTCAGGCAGGCTCGATCAGCGGCACATGTGGTGCGGCTGATCGCGGCATCTGGCCGGTCAGGCGCGGATCGGGATGGACTTCGACCATCAGCGCATACGGGCGGAAGCCGCTGGCCTGATAGAAGCGCACCGCCGCCGGATGGTCGAAACTGCAGGTATGCACCCAGAACCGGTTGATGGGTGCAGCCCAGGCGCGCGCGATGGCCGCCTGCATCATGCTCCGGCCGATGCCCTGCCCGATCACGTCCGCCGCCAGCCCGAAGAAGCCGAGCTCGCATTCGCCTTTGGTGCGAAAGTCGAGTTCCAGAATGCCCACTGCTTCGCCGCCGCGCATGAGGCGCGACACCTCCACACACGGATCGTCCAAAATCGCGCGCAGCTTCGCCTCCGGCATGATGACGCGCGACGCCCACATCCAGCGCTCGCCGACATGGCGGAACAGCGCCCGGTAAGCGTCCGTCGCCGGATGCTCCCAGCGTTCCAGCGTCAGGCCCGCCGGAAACGGCTGCGGCGCCATTGCCGGACGGGCGCGCATTTCCAGGCAGGTGACAACATTGGCGAGGCAGCCCGGCGGCAGCGGCGAGTAGCCGAGGGCAACGGGCGGGTTGGGGCTATCCAAAGTGGCGGGTCTTCCGGCTGGCAGGTTGCGCGCTTGCCAGCCTAGGGCTCACTGCACCCGTTTGGCCACCGCCGCCGCGAAGTCAGTGGTAGACGCCGTGCCGCCCATATCGCGGGTTTTCACGCCGTCGAGATTGATCGCCGCATCAATCGCGGCGCGCAACCGCTGCGCCAAATCCAGGCGGCCCACATGTTCCAGCATCATCCCGGCGGCCAGCAGCAGCGCCACCGGGTTGGCGATCCCTTTGCCCGCGATGTCGGTCGCCGATCCGTGCACCGCCTCGAAAATCGCGGCATCGGTGCCGATATTCGCCCCCGGCGCGAAACCGAGCCCGCCGACCAGCCCAGCCAGTTCGTCGGACAGAATGTCGCCGAACAGGTTGGTCGTGACGATCATGTCGAACTGCCACGGGTTCAGCACCAGTTGCATGGCGCAGGCATCGACGATGCGTTCGTCCGACGCCACCCGATCCGCGTATTTCGCCGCCACCTGTTGCGCGGTTTCCAGGAAGATCCCGGTCAACGCCTTCAACACGTTGGCTTTGTGGACAATGGTGACCTTCTTGCGCTGGTTGCGCACCGCGTAGTCGAACGCATATTGGGCGATACGGCGCGAGCCATCGCGCGTATTGACGCCCGACGAAATCGCCACAGCGTGCGGGTCGTCGCCAATTGGGATGTAATGCTCGAACGCCACGTACAGGCCTTCGAGATTCTCGCGCACCAGCACGATGTCGATAGTCTCGAACCGGCCGCCGGGGACGATGCTGCGCACCGGGCGGACATTGGCGTACAGCCCGAAGGTCTCGCGCAGCCGCACATTGACCGAACGGAACCCGCCGCCGACCGGTGTGGTCAGCGGCCCCTTCAGCGCCAGTTTGGTGCGGCGAATGCTGGCCAGCAGATTTGCTGCGCTGCAGCATGCCGCAGCATCACCAGATCGGGTGGATAAATTTTCGACTCTAGCCTATTTGACGCCCATGACCGACACGCCATCCGACCACATCCGCAACTTCTCGATCATCGCCCATATCGACCACGGGAAATCCACCCTGGCCGACCGGCTGATCCAGAGCACCGGCGCCCTCACCTCGCGCGAGATGACCGAGCAAGTTCTTGATAATATGGAACTTGAGAAAGAGCGCGGCATCACCATCAAGGCGCAGACCGTCCGGCTGACCTATGTGGCGAAAAATGGGGAAACCTACATCCTCAACTTGATGGACACGCCGGGCCACGTCGATTTCGCCTACGAAGTGTCGCGCAGCCTGGCCGCCTGCGAAGGCTCGCTGCTGGTGGTCGATGCTTCGCAGGGCGTGGAGGCGCAGACGCTGGCCAATGTCTATCAGGCCATCGACGCGCACCATGAGATTGTGCCGGTGCTGAACAAAATCGACCTTCCTGCCGCCGAAGTGGACCGGGTGAAGCAGCAGATCGAGGACGTGATCGGGCTGGATACCTCGGACGCGCTGATGATCAGCGCCAAGACCGGCATCGGCATCGACACGGTGCTGGAAGCCCTGGTGCACCGCCTGCCCGCCCCCCAGGGCGACGCCCACGCGCCGTTGAAGGCGCTGCTGGTGGATAGCTGGTACGACCAGTACCTCGGCGTGGTGATCCTGGTGCGGATCAAGGACGGGCGGATGAAGCGCGGTCAGCGCATCCGCATGATGTCCAACAACGCGGTGCATCACATCGAACAGATCGGCGTGTTCAGCCCGCGCATGGTGCCGGTGGACGACCTTGGGCCGGGCGAGATAGGCTACATCACGGCGGCGATCAAAACCGTGGCTGACTGCAACATCGGCGACACCATCACCGACGAGCGCAACCCGACCGCCGAGGCGCTGGCAGGATTCAAGCCGTCGATCCCGGTGGTGTGGTGCGGTCTGTTCCCGATCGACGCCGACGACTTCGAAAAGCTGCGCGACAGCCTCGGCAAGCTGCGGCTGAACGACGCCAGCTTCCACTACGAGCCGGAAAGCTCGGCCGCCCTCGGCTTCGGCTACCGCTGCGGCTTCCTGGGCCTGCTGCACCTGGAGATCATCCAGGAACGCCTGTCGCGCGAATTCGACCTCGACCTGATCGCCACCGCGCCGAGCGTGGTCTACCGCGTGCACCGCACCAACGGCGCGATGGAGGAACTGCACAACCCCGCCGACATGCCGGACCCCAGCGTGATCGACCACATCGAGGAGCCGTGGATCAAGGCCACCATCATGGTGCCCGACGAATACCTTGGCTCGGTGCTGACTCTGTGCAACGAGCGGCGCGGCCAGCAAGCCGATCTGACCTATGTCGGCAACCGCGCCATGGCGGTCTACCGTCTGCCGCTGAACGAAGTGGTGTTCGACTTCTACGACCGCCTGAAATCGGTCAGCCGCGGCTACGCGAGCTTCGACTACGCGATGGACGGCTACGAGGAAGGCGACTTGGTGCGCATTTCCATCCTGGTCAACGCCGAGCCGGTCGACGCGCTGAGCTTCATCGCCCACCGCAGCCAGGCCGACACGCGCGGCCGCTCGATCTGCTCCAAGCTGAAAGACCTGATCCCCCGCCAATTGTTCAAAATCCCCATCCAGGCCGCCATCGGCGGCAAGGTGATCGCACGCGAGACGATCAGCGCCATGAGCAAGGACGTGACGGCGAAGTGCTACGGCGGCGACATCAGCCGTAAGCGCAAGCTGCTGGACAAGCAGAAGGAAGGCAAAAAGCGGATGCGCCAGTTCGGCAAGGTGGAAATCCCGCAAAGCGCCTTCCTGGCTGCGCTGAAAATGGACGCCTGATTGGCGCAGGTCACTATTGGCGGTTAAAGGCTTGCCTTCCCGCCAGTCGCTGATATTTTCCGCGCCTTGCCGACGCCGGAGGGATGGCCGAGCGGCTTAAGGCGCACGCTTGGAAAGCGTGTGTGCGTGAAAGCGTACCGTGGGTTCGAATCCCACTCCCTCCGCCAATTTTATCTGCTAACTATTCGATTTTACTGTGCTTTCTAAGGTGGCCGATTCTGTTACCCCCAAAGCTACCCCCAAGCGTGCGCCCGCTAGCCCCTGTGCAGCGCGACTTGGTCCCGGATTTTGGCCGCGCCAACCTGCGTGTGAGCAGTGCGCGTATCTGCGGACGATGTTCGAGGGGGCATTATCCTCCAGTGCGCCGCCGAATTAGGGGCTATCCGGCCACGGGGGGCGAGCGCGCGGGCGTGCGGCGAAAATCAGACGGCAGCCGGGCACGGGCTGGCGACGCAGCGCGGCGTTGCGCCCAGAAGGGAAGCTAGTGCACCTCCTCCTGCCGACCGGTGCCCGCGACGGCGGGGGGGGACGTGGGGGCAGCCACGCGCCCGCGATGACGGATCGGCCACCCCCCGAGAAAAAATATCACCGCCTTGGCGGATCAACCATGGTTCATTTTTCGGGGATTTTGAGCCAAACTCGGCCACCGCCACTACGCCACTAGTCGGCCAATTGCGGGGTTGCGCTGAAATGAACCCTATGATACTAACATCGAAACAAGCGGAGTGTGGGGGAATGCTATGAAATTCTTGCAGGTTTGTGCCGTTGCGCCAATTGTGATTTTTGCGTCAGGAACGCTGCCGTCTTCGGCCATGGCGCAATATAATGTCAAGGGAATATCCGTCTCGGTGGGGACTATTCCAACGTGCGATGGATATGCTCCACATCCGACCGCAGTTGCCGGAAATATTGGGATATACCAGGGAACGGGTTCGAATAGTATTGATCCATTTCGCGGCACGCCTTCATTGGCAGGGAAATCTCCTTATATTGCATTGCTAGGCGGCAACATAACATTCGCACCCAAAATGCCGTCCCGATTTTTTCGCATACTGTGGGGCAGCATCGATCCAAGCAATGTCGTGACATTTTATGATGTCGCCGGGAATGCCGTGGGCGAAATTCAAGGATCAGACATCCAGTCTCTGAAAGTAGATTTAGCGCAGGAGTATCTTATAATGCGGACACCAGTATTATTTACCTCTGTTACTATTTCAACTCCCGGGACTCCATTTGAATTTTCCGACCTTAGCTTTTCCAGCAAACCTCCCATTTGTCCGTGAGAGGATTGGCCGAGGAGTTGCTATTGCGCCCCGGCCCTCGCGCCGTCTTGATTGGACATGGTCTAGTCCGCGCAAACGCGGCTACGCGGGCGGCCAGCGGTCGGGTGCGGCATTCGTCCAGCCGGGACCGTCAGGTGCGCCACGAATGCTTCCAGCTCCTCGACTTGATAGATTATGATGCCGCCGCGCTTGGGTGCGCGGTTGCGGCCAAACGTGGACGGCAACCGGACATAGCCCGGCCCGATCCCGCGATGACGCCATTGCGCCAGCACCTGCGGGTCAACGCCCAGATATGCCGAAGCGGCGTTCGTGGAAATACATTTGCGGAACATGCATCAGGCTCTGGAGAATGGCGCGCTATTATCATTCCGATATAGCGTGGTCATGCGCCGCTTCAAGCCATCACGCTAGCCGCGAAAGCCCGCCCAGCCGCTACTGGCTGCCTCTCGCGAGTGGGAGCAGTGTGGCCATGTGGCACCATGTGTCCATGTGTCACATGTGTCACCATATAAGCAAAATTAGGCTTCTTTCTTTAGTAATTCCTAGAATGGGGGTGGTGTTTCCGCTACACGCTCTTTAGGATGACACATGGTGCCACATGGACACGGGGGTTCACCCCGTAGGCCACCTTACGCGCCGCCCCGTTGCCGATTGTCGGGGCAATCAGCCACCCCGCGTGCTCCAGCACCTTCGCCGCCGTTTTGATCGTCGTGGCGTCGCGCAGCCCGGGCAGGAGGCCAGCCCATCTGCCGGCGTCATCGATAGCCAGTCGGTCAACGCGTCGGCACC
>JANYDF010000081.1 GCA_025359905.1 Rhodospirillales bacterium | reverse complement strand
TGCTCGCTGCTGGATGACGACACGGTGTTGTCCACCGCCCGGCTCGCCGTGTCCGGATTGTTCGCCGGATTGCGCGTGCTGGAAGTGCCGCTCGGCGAGGAAGCCGCCGCCAACGCGCTGCGCGTCAATGGTGCCGTGCTGCTTGGCGAAGGGTTCCCGCGTACCGCCGAACTGCTGGCCCGCGCGGGCTACCGGGTGGTGCCGCTGCCGGTGGCGCAGGTTGGCCTTCTCGACGCTGGGCTGTCCTGCATGTCGTTGCGCTGGCACAGTCAGTGACAGCGCATCAGAGGAACATGCGAAACTCAGAGACCTTGCCGTCCTTGTCACGAATCAGGAAATCCGAGCCTCGCTCGACCTCACTGATGATGCCGTCATACAGCTTCATGGCGTTCTTGAACACCTCGGCATAGGTCGCGGCGTCGGTCTTTTCTTTCAACTCGGTCAACAGCGCCATGGCGCGCGGACTGAGGTCGAACTGCACGCGGCTCTTGCCAATAGACCGGATTTTTTCGTCCTCGGCGGTCTGCTTGTGGGCATAGTGCAGGGTTGTCGCGGTCATCCTGAGTCCTTCCGACTTCGGTGGAAGTAGTAACCCGCCACGCCACCGATGAAAGGCCCGGCGGCAGACCATACGTCCTTAAGTGCACCGAAATATCCGACGTGAAAGCCATATGCAGCCGCCATCAGCATGGCTGCCAAGGCAGATCCGAGCAGGACATAAGCCACGTTGTCGCGGGTTCTGGACGTCTTGTAATGGTCTAGATCGCGTAGGCTAATGTCGAACTCACGACCGTGAAGAGGAGTGTATTTATTGATTCTGGGGCGATTGCGGCGATTTTTTTCTTTTTCCGGCCGAAGCATAGGGGGTTTCCTTGTTGGACTCACGATGCATGCCTATAACGTCGTTCATCAGTTCCTCCCTAGTCCTTGTGTCTGGACAATCGAGATTATGGCATCGAGGCGTGAGGAATTCAAGAGGAAATATTAGCACCACAACCTCGCGCTCGACCCAAGTCGCAACCTGCGCCACACTCGCCCGCCCCAGCAGTGAGGCAGGCATGACCGACGTATCGTTCCCCATCGATGACCGCAATCAGGTCAAGCGGCTCAGCAAGCGGGCGCATTACGGCCGCGCCACGCTGTATCCGATCCTGGATGCCGCCATGCTGTGCCACATCGCCTACGTGATCGACGGCCAGCCGTTTTGCACGCCGACCGCGTTCTGGCGCGAGGATGACACGCTGTACTGGCACGGTTCGTCCGCCAGCCGGATGCTGCGCAACACCGGCGACGGGGTGCCGGTTTGCCTGACGGTGACCCATATGGACGGGTTGGTCATGGCCCGTTCTGGCTTCAATCACTCGATCAACTACCGCTCGGTGATGGCGTTCGGGTCTGCCCAGCGCATCGACGACCCGGCGCACAAGCGCCGGGCAATGGATGCTTTCGTCGAGCGGTTTTTTCCGGGCCGCAACGCGCTGTTGCGTGAGCCGACGGTGCAGGAAGTAAAGGGCACCGCCATTCTGGCGATGGAGATCGAGCAGGCGTCAGCCAAAGTGCGCGCCGCACCGCCGGGCGATGACGAGGACGATTTCGCGTTGCCGGTATGGGCCGGCGTGATCCCACTGCGCACCGTGGTTGGCGCGCGGCAGGATTGCCCGCGCCTGCCGGCGGGCGTGACGCCAATGGCCGATGTTACGCGCTATGAAACGGGCCGCGTGGTGGACGAAGTGTTTCTGCAAACGCACCGGCTGAACGACGGCGGCTAGGTTAGGCACGCCGGTACGCCTTAGCGAACCGGCGTTCAATCACGCGAAAGCCGCGCTCGATCAGCATCGTCAGCAGGAAATACCCGGCGGCCACGAACAGCAGCGGTTCGTAGGTGCGGAAGGTTTGCGATCGAACCACATTGGCCGCGCCCAGCAGGTCCATCACCGTGATGGTCGACGCCAGTGCGGTGGATTTCAGCAGCAGCACCGTCTCACCAGCCAGCGTGGGCAGCACCCCAGCCAGTGCGCGCGGCAGCCAGATCAGCCGGATGACTTGAAAGCCCGACAAGCCAAACGCCCGCCCGGCTTCGATCTCGCCGCGCGGCACCGACAGCAGCGCCACGCGCACCACTTCGCCGGTATAGCCGGCGGTGCTGATCGCCAGCGCGGCAACCATGTACCAGAAGCCCTCGCGCAGGTAGGCCCACAGAAACGTGCCGTGAATCCAGTCCCAACCGGCAAATACCGAGCCGAGTCCGTAATACATCAGGAATATCTGCACCAGCAGCGGCGTCCCGCGAATCACGCTGGTAAATGCCAGCGTGGCGCTGGCTAGCAGAGGATTGCGCGAGATGCGGCCGAATCCGACCAGGATGGCCAGGATATTGCCGATGATTCCAGCTAGTATGACCAGCAGCGCTGTGCGCCAGGCGCCTTCCAGCAACAGCGGGCCATATTTCTGCAGCCAGGAGAAATCCATGCGGCGCCCCTACGACATCTTCGGCATCCAGCGGCGCACCCGCGCTTCGATAAGCGCAATGACCCCGTTGGAAATCAGCGTCATCACGTAGTATATGGCGCCAGCGAACAGAAAAAATGAGAAGTAGTATTTTGTCGATCCGGCCGCTTGCTTGGCAGTGAACAGCAATTCGTTGTAACCGACGACGCTGATCAGGGCGGAATCTTTGATGATTACCATCCACAAGTTGGCCAAACCGCCCAGCGCATACGGCACCAGGGTCGGCAGAATGATGCGGCGGAACAGAGTGACGCCATGCAATCCGAACGCCTGCGCCGCTTCAACCTGCCCGCGCGGAATGGCCAGGATGGCGCCACGCAGAATTTCCGAAGCGTAGGCGCCCTGCACCAAGCCAAGCACCACGATGGCGGCGGCAAAGCCGCTGATGCCCCATTCCTCGGGATCGATATTCAACGAGGTGAGCAACGAATCGAGCGCCGTCTGCCCCGCATAGAACAGAATGATGATCAGCAGCACTTCCGGCACCGAACGGCAGACGGTGGAGTAGCCGTGCGCAATTGCCACCGGCACCCGCCCGCCGCGCAGTTTCACCCAGCACACCAGACTGCCAATGATCAGCCCGGCGAGATAGCCGCCCACCGAGATTTGAATTGTGGCAACGGCGCCAACGATAAACTGGTTGGCCCAGCTATCTTCACCCCAACCAAGCAGATCAACAAAATGCATTTATGGGTCCGGCTGGGGCAAGGTGAATTGGGCAACGCGTCCGCCGCGTCATCGCCGGCACTGCACCCGGCAATCCAAGGCCGCCGTTCATGGCGTGGCTGCGGCCTTGGAGCCCCCGGACGTCATCCGGGGGCTGGGCATGTCGGTAACGGAGGCAAATATTACAAGTTACTTCGGCGGGGTGCCGACGTCGTACTTGAAATATTTCTTTTCCAGCGTGGCGTAGGTGCCGTCCGTGTAGATGGCGCGGATCGCGTCATCGATGCGGCCCTTCAGCTTGTCGCCCTTGCGGATGCCAGCACCGACGCCGTCGCCAAAGATCGGATCGTTCTTCGGGTAGAAGCCCTTCAGTTCCACAGTCTTGGTCTCGGCGATGAACGGGTCCAGCGCCGCTGAATCGGCAATCGCCGCATCGATGCGCCCGGCGGCGAGGTCGGCATTGGCCTCGTCCTGGGTGTTGTAAATCTTGATGGTGGCGACATCGCCAAAATACTTCTTGGCATAGTTCTCGTGAATCGTCGCGGTTTGCACGCCGATCACTTTGCCCTTCACGCTCTCGGCAGTGACGCCGATGCTGGAATCCTTGCGCGCGGCAATTGCCGCCGGGGTGGTGTAATACGGGATCGAGAAGTCGATGGTCTTCTTGCGGTCTTCGGTGATCGACATCGATGCGAAGATCACGTCGATCTTCTTGCTGGTCAGCGCCGGGATGATGCCGTCCCAAGCGGTTTCCTTGATGTCGCACTTGCTCGGCTTCAGGTGCTCACAGATCACCTTGATCAGATCGACTTCGAAGCCCTCCCACTTGCCGGAGGCGGTCTTCGATGCGAACGGCGGGTACGGCTCGGCGGCGACGCTGAACTTGATGGTCTCGGCACTGGCCTGGGCGGTCCAAATGCCGCCGACCAGGGCGGCTGCGGTGAGTAACTTCAGCATTCGTTTCATATTGTTTCCTCCAAAGAGATCGAATGAAGTGTCAATGCGACGTGGATGCATTGACGAATTGGCGGCAGCGCTCGCTGGTTGGAGTCAGGAACACCTTGGCCGGCGGTCCCTCTTCCTCGATCATGCCATTGTGCAAAAACACCACCTTACTGGCCACGTCGCGGGCGAAGCGCATTTCGTGCGTCACCAGCATCATGGTCCGCCCCTCCTGCGCCAGTGCGCGGATCACCCGCAACACTTCGCCCACGAGTTCGGGGTCAAGCGCCGAGGTCGGTTCATCGAACAGCATCACCTGCGGGTCGATGGCGAGCGCGCGGGCAATTGCCGCGCGTTGTTGCTGGCCACCAGATAGGTATGCTGGATAACTATGGCGCTTTTCGAACAAGCCGACTTTGTTCAACAGTTCCTCGGCCTTCGCGTTGGCTTCGGCTTTCGATTGGCCGAGCACGCTGAGCGGCGCGAGGGTAACGTTCTCCAACACGGTCAGGTGCGCCCACAGATTGAAGCTTTGGAACACCATGCCAAGCCGGGTGCGCACCCGCTGCAATTGCCCCGCGTCAGCAATGCTGCGCCTGCCGCCGCCATGTTCCTTGAGCCGGATTTCCTCGCCGGCGATTTCGACGCTGCCAGCGGTGGGCACTTCCAGCAAGTTGGTGCAACGCAGCAGCGTGCTCTTGCCGGAACCGCTGGCGCCGATGAGCGCGATCACATCGCCCTGATGCGCTTCCAGCGAGACGCCTTTCAGAACCTCAAGCAAACCGAAATTTTTGCGGATGGCGCGCAGCCGCACCACCGGGTGCTCGTTTCGGCCTGAACCCGCGCTCTCGCTTGCCACCACGATCCCCTTGCATCCGCGACGAAGCGTAACACTGATTTCGCAATGCGCAACCTGCGGATCAGCTTGGATGCCAGATCATAGCGGCAGCGCCCGTTCCACCAGCCGCACCCAATACGACGCGCCATACGGCGCGGCGGCGTCGCAGAAATCGAATGCCGGGTGATGCAGCTTGGCGCTGTCGCCATTGCCAATCACCAGGAAAGCCGACGGCACCCGCTCGGCGATATAGGCAAAATCCTCGGCGCCGGGCCACAGCGGCAGTGCGGCATCGACCTGCGCCGCCCCAGCGATCTCGCGCGCCACCTCGGCCGCGAAGGCGGTGGCATCGGCGTCGTTGACCAGCACCGGGTAGCCGTCCTCGCAGCGCACCTCGGTCACACAGCCCATGGCGCCCGCGATGCCCTCGGCAATTTCGCGCAGGCGGCGTTTCAGCAAGCTTTGCGTATCCATCGAAAAGCTGCGGATGGTGCCTTCGAAGCGCGCCGCCTCCGGGATCACGTTGATCGCGCCGCCGCCTTCGATGCGGGTCACGGTTAGTACGGCGGTTTCGTTCGGCGCGGCATTCCGGGCGACGGCGGTTTGCAAAGCCGCCACGATATGCGCCAGCGCCACGATGGGGTCGGCCCCGGACTGCGGCTCGGCGGCATGCGCGCCGCGCCCCGTGATGGTGACGTAGAATTCGCAGGTCGAACCCAGGAACGGCCCGGTGCGGGTGCCGAACGCGCCGATGGGCAGGCCCGGCTTGGTGTGCAGCCCGAAGGCGGCGCGCACCGGAAAGCGGTCGAACAGCCCGTCGTCCAGCATCGCCAGCGCGCCGGCCCCATCCTCCTCGGCAGGTTGGAAGATGAATACCACGCTGCCGTCGAAGTTGCGCGTATCCGCCAGATGCCGGGCGGCGGCGAGCAGCATCGCGGTGTGGCCGTCATGCCCACAGGCGTGCATCCGGCCGGAAACGACCGAGGCATAGGCCGCGCCGCTGGCTTCGAGGATCGGCAGCGCGTCCATATCGGCCCGCAACGCAATGCTGCGCGCGGCGGTGCCGGGCCCGGTGCGGCCATGCAGCAGACCGACGACGCCGCTGCGCCCGATGCCGGTGTGCACCGCGTCGAGCCCAAAGTTGCGCAGTTTTTCGGCGACGAAGGCGGCGGTGGCGGCCACGTCGTAGCTGAGCTCGGGGTGTGCGTGCAGATGCCGCCGCCACGCGGCGATGTCGTCCGATTGAGCGGCGAGCGTGTTGAGGACGGGCACCGGCGGCTCCTGTCAGGCGGCCGCTTGCGCGTCGAGATAGGCCAGCGCCGCATCCCGATATCCGGCCAGCGCCTTGTAGCGCTGCAAGTCGGCGGGCAGCGCACGCACCGCCGCCGCCAGCCGTGCGGCAACATCGGGCACGGCGGCGATGCGGCGCAGCGGATAGACGTGCACCCGGATGCTGAACAGCACGACGCCGGTGGCGGGCAGCAGCGACAGGGTTTGCCGTTCCACGCGCAGGAAAATCCGCTCCGCCACATTGTCCGGGGTAAACGCCGCGTCGGCGTCATCGCGCAGGCGGCGGACCGGCTGGAACAGCGCCGGGTCGTCGATCAGCCCCCAGTTCAGCCGCTGCGCCAGCTTGCCGGGCTTGACCTGGGCGATGAAGCGATCCACCGGGCGGGACAGTTTCTCCGCGTACAGCGGCACCGGCCCGTGCACGGCGGCGAGCGGCTGGCCCACCTTGTCCCACAGCTTCCAGCGCGACGGAAAACACAGATTGGCCGCCGCCAGCACGGGGGTTTCCGGCGTCAGTTGCAGCAGGCACCAATCCTCCTGCGCCAGCCGTCCGGCGAGGTCGAGCGGGTGCAGGCCAGGATCGGCCAGATTCCAACGCTCGCCGGTCAGCAGGTTGTCGAACCAGCCGCCATCGTTGCGGAACCAGGCGGGGAAGCGCGCTGGCAGCAGTCCGGTCAGCCGCGCCAGCAACTCGGCGCTGGCGGCCTCGGCCACGGGCAGACAGGCGAACACCTCCGCCCGCTGGTGGTCCAGCAGGCGGCGGCGTTCGGCGAGTTCCGGCAGGTATTGGTCGTCCAGTTCCACCAGCGCGTCCGGCGGCTGGGCGATCAGGCCCATGGCCATCCGGTGCGGCCCATCCTCAAATGGCAGATGGACCGTTTGCGCCGGCAGGGTCATTTCGGTGCCAGCGCCAGCAAAGCCAGGATTTCGAACATCATCTGCGCGCCGATCTGCGCCGTGACGGTGGTGGCGTCGTATTGCGGCGCCACTTCCACCACGTCGCCGCCGGCGATGTTGATGCCAGCGAGGCCGCGCAGCAGGCGCTGCGACTCGCGCGGCGTCAGCCCGCCGACTTCCGGGGTGCCGGTGCCGGGGGTGAAAGCCGGGTCGATGGCGTCCACGTCGAAGGTGACGTAGCAGGCTTCGTCGCCCACCACTTGCCGGGCGCGGGCAATCACGGCCTCGATGCCCATTTCGTCCACTTCGTTGGCATGGATCATGGTCATCCCGGTTTCATGCGAGAATTCCCACAGATACTCGCCGCCGCCGCGAATGCCGATCTGGATGCTGCGCGACGGGTCGAGCACGCCGTCCAGCACCGCCTGCCGGAACGGCCCGCCATGGTGGAAGCGGCTGCCTTCATACACGCCCGAGGTGTCGGCATGCGCGTCGATATGGATCATACCGAGCGGACGTTTGGCGCCGAGCGCGCGCAGGATCGGGTAGCTGATCGAATGGTCGCCGCCCGCCGATAGCGGCTTGACCCCGGCCGCGTGGATTTTGCTGTGGAACGCCTCGATGTCTTCCAGGCTCTGCACCAAGTCGAAGCGGCTGCGGAACGGCACGTCGCCGATGTCGGCCACTTTCAGTTCGGCCATCGGCGCGATGCCGTGGGTTTGGTGGAACGGGCCGATGCGCTCGACATTGCGGATGGCGCGCGGGCCAAGCCGCGACCCGGCGCGGTTGGTCACCGCAAGGTCCATCGGCACGCCGATCAGCGCCACATCCAGGCCGCCGAGATCGGGCAGGTCCACCACCTCGGGGCGGTACGGCGCGCTGAGCAAGGTAGCGATGCCGGAATACGGCAGCTTGCGGCGGCCGGTTTCCGAGAAACCGAGTGTGGCGGCCTTGCGGAACTGTTCGCCCTCGGTTTGGTGCGGCTGGTCGTTGGTGAACTTGACGCGCCAGGCGGCGAGTTTCTCGGGGTCGATCATGCGGGGACTTTCAGGCCATGTGGAAGAGTTCGGGCAGCGCAATCGCCACCGGCACGCCGTTTTCGTAGCGCATGATATCGGCCATGTAATCCCACCAGCGCCGCATCACCGGCGCGTTGGGCAGACTGTCCATGCGGTGCTCGTCCGTGCGCTCCAGATAGGCGAACAGTGTGTTCGTCTCGGCATCCAGGAAGATCGAATAGTTCGAGATCCCCGCCTCACGCAGCAGCACGGACAATTCCGGCCAAATCTCGTCGTGGCGGCGGCGGTATTCCGCTTGCTGGCCGGGGTTGAGGAACATCTTGAAGGCAAAGCGCTGCATGGCGGGCCCTGTTGCCGGAGAGGCTACGGTTATCCCCCGCTCATACGGGCGCGGCAAGCGGGGGAGGCTTCGCAACCGCGCGCTGGCGCGGCAGAGTGATGGCCCAAGAATAAAATGCGGGCAGGGAAACGAACATGGGCCATACGTTGTTCTCCGGCGTCTCGGTGCTCGACGGCACTGGGGCAGCACCATACGTCGCCAGCGTGCTGGTCAGCGGCCAGCGCATTGCCAAGATCATCCTTCCAGACGACACCATTGATGTGCCGCTCGACGCGGAGCAGATCGATTGTGCGGGGCTGACATTGATGCCCGGCCTGACCGAGGCGCACGCGCACCCGAGCTATCTGAACATCGCCAGCTTGCATGCGTTGGGCGAGGTGCCGCCCGAGGAGCATCTGTTCGAGACGATGAAGAACGTGAAGCTGATGCTGGACAGCGGCTTCACCAGCCTGTGCTCGGCGGCGTCCGGCAAGGCGCGCATCGACATCGTGGTGCGCAACTACATCAACAAGGGTGACATTCCCGGCCCGCGTATGCTGGCGGCCAGCCCGGAAATGACCGTGACCGGCGGCCTGGGCGATCCCAGCCTGCTGCATCTGCACCGCGAGACGTTCGCTGCGATCTGCGACGGGCCGGAGGAATTCCGCAAGTATTCCCGGCTGATGTGCCGCGAGGGCGTCGATACGCTGAAAATCAACCCGTCCGGCGACGAGTTCGTGCCGTTCGCCCGCGCCGAGCAAACCTGCATGAACGAGGCGGAGATCGCCGCCGTGTGCGAAGTGGCGCGCAGCCGCGACAAGCGGGTGATGGCGCACGCCCGCTCGGCCGAATCGGTGAAGATGTGCCTGCGTCAGGGCATCGACCTGATCAACCACGCGACCTTCAGCGACGAGGAAGCGCTGGATGGGTTGGAGAAGGCCAAACACCGGGTGTTCGTGATCCCGGCCATCGCGGTGATCTGGACCGCACTGCATGAGGCGAGCGACTGGGGCATCACGCCGCAGATCGCCGAGGGGCTGGGCATGAAGCGCGAGGTGGAAATGGCCTGCCGCAACATCCCGGAAATGCGCAAACGCGGCATCCGGGTACTGCCGGGCGGCGATTACGGCTTCGCCTGGAACCCGATCGGCAACAACGCGCGGGATTTGGAGTATTTTGTCGATCTGTTCGGCTTTACGCCGATGGACACCATCGTGTCCGCCACCAAACTCGGCGGCGAGTTGATGATGCGCGGTCATGAATTGGGGCAGGTGAAAGTGGGCTATCTGGCCGATCTACTGCTGGTGGACGGCGACCCGCTGGCCGATGTGCGGATTCTACAGGATCGGCGGCGGTTGCTGGGAATTATGAAGGACGGGGCGTTCCACAAGCGCCCAGTGGCGCGCGCGGCGGGGCAGCTTAGGGCGGCGGAGTAGTAGGGGGGCGGTCAGTCGAGCCAGTTTTCGACGGCAAGCCCTTGCACGCGGCGGAATTCGCTGACGTTGGCGGTAACCAGCGTCATGCCGAGCGCGAGGGCATGTGCGGCAATCAGCATATCGTTCGAGCCAATGATTCGGCCCGACGACGATAGCGCCGTGCGAAGCACAGCGTAGGCGTCATCCGCAGGCGCTTCGAACGGTAAAACGCTGATTTCGTTCAAAAGTGCATCGACGCGCAGCCGTAGACGCGCGGATTGTTTGTGGTGCGCTCCAAACCGCATTTCAGCGGCGGCGATAATGCTGACGCAAATGTTCGAGACTCCGCAATCACGCACCCGTGCAGCAACGCGGCCCGCCGGGTTGCGGATCAAGTCGGAGGCGATGCTGGTATCCAGCATCATCCGCCCGCCGGTCAAAGGTCGACATCTCGCGGCGGTGGCAAATCGGAATCGATATCCGGGAATTCTTCGTCCAATGGTTCCCAGCTTGCGAGCAACTCCAGCAATCCGCGTTTGCGCGCCGGCTCGATCACCAGCCGGTCGCCTTCTTTGTGGATCAACGCGGTCTCGCCGGGCAGTTCGAATTCCACCGGAATTCGCACCGCCTGATTGCGGCCATTGCGGAACAATCTGACTTCGCGGGTCTGCGACACCGGCGGTCTCCTGTTGGCATAGGCCTTAGCATAGGCCGTGGGGTGCGTGGCTCCAAGGCCAAACGCTCAATCCTCCACCAACCGCCGCAAATCCTCCGGCAAGTGGTCGATCAGCGTAAACACTTTATCGATATGATCCTCCAGCCGATGCGCCGCGAGATCGACGTCGCCCGCATCCAGTGCGTCGATCACGCTGGCGTGCTCCTGCAACACCACCGGCAAGCGGTCTTTGTTGCCGAACAGGCGGTGGAAGCGGCCGAGGCGGGAGTTGGCTTGCACAATCGCCGCCCACGCGCCGTCGTGCCCGGCGGCGCGGCTGAAGATGTGGTGGAACTGTTCGTCGGCGCGAAAGAACGCCTCGCTTTCGCCGGCTGCGATGGCGCGGGCCTGTTCGGCGATGGCGGCACGCGCGTCGGCACTGTGCGTGGCGTTCCACGCTGCCCCAGCATCGCGCACCACGGCGACTTCCAGCACCCGGCGGATGAAGCGGCTTTCGGCGATGGCGGCGAGGCGGATCGGGGCGACGAAGCTGCCTTTTTGCGGATAGACGTCGATCAGCCCGTCCTCGGCCAGCCGCACGATGGCGCTGCGCACCGGGGTGCGCGACACGCCGAGGCTGCGGCAGATGCGGTTTTCGCTGATCGAGGCGCCGGGCAGCACCCGCACCGTGACGATGGCGTGGCGCAGCGCGTCGTACACCTGATCGCTGACGGTGCCGCCGCGTTCCAGACGCAAGGTCATGTCGAGCGGCGCGTCGCCGTCCGTTGCCGATTCGCTGTGCATGGCCGCCACCGGCCGTTCCCCCCTGCGCGCACGGTGTTTTGCCCGGCTGGTGCCGGATCGCCGTTGCGCGGCGCTATCTTGTATACTAGTGTCCCGGTCAGCGCCTCAAGCCGATAACGGCATGGCGCGGCCAAAACCATGTTGCGGCCAAAACTTTGTTGCGGGAGGAAATATAACCATGAAGCAGAGTCTCCAACGTATTGTCTTTGCGGCTGCTGCCCTGGCGGTGTCGGCCATGCCGTCGCTGGCCGCCGATGTGAAGGTGGCGCTGGTTCCAGGCGGGCCGCATCCGTATTTCGCCAACTGGGAACAGGGCGGCAAGGACGCGGTGAAGGATTTCGGCATTAAGGCCGCCGACTACCGCGTGCCGGCCAAGTGGGAACTCGGCCTGCAAAACCAGATGATCGAGAACCTGACGGCGCAGGGCTATAACGCGTTCCTGATCTTCCCGGGCGACCCGGTTGCCACCAACAGCCCGATGGCCGATCTGCAAGCGGCCAACATCCCCAGCATCGCCACGGCGGGTTGCACCAAGGACCCCAGCCCGGCGCTGTTCTGCTTCGGCACGGATACCGGCCATTCGGCCTATCTGGGCGCCAAGGAACTGATCAAGACGATGGGCGGCAAGGGCACCATCGTTCACTTCACCGGCAACCTCGTTGACCCGAACACGCAGCTTCGCATGGACGCGGTGGCGCAGGCGGTGGCGGAAAGCAACGGCGGCATCAAGCTGCTGCAAACCATCGCCGATATCGACCGCACGCCGCAGGAAGCCGACGAAAAGATCAACGCGCTGCTCGCTGCGCGCGGCAAGGACATCGACGGCATCATCACCAGCGCATGGCTGCCGGCCGTGTCGTCCGCCACGGCCCTGCGCCGCATCGGCGACAAGCGTATCAAGATGGTCGGCATCGATCATGACCAAGTGGTGCTGAAGGCGATCAAGGACGGCTTCGTGCATGGCACGATGCTGCAGAACCCGTACGGCCAAGCCTATATCGGCAGCTACGTGATGTCGGAAATCATCGGCCACGGCTGCAAGGTCAACGACAAGGCGCCGTTCAAGTCGAACGCGCTGACCGCCCGCTTCATCGACAGCGGCACCGGCTTCCAGGGCAGCGACGGCGTCGATGACTTCCAGAACACCATGAAGGCGGTCACCGCCGAACTGATGAAGACGTTCAAGGCGACCTACCTGATCTGCCCGTGAACGTGACGGCACTTTCCACCTCGTCCCGGCCCTCTCCCCCCGCGGGGGAGAGGGAACCGGCCGCCAAGAACCGGGCGCTGAGCGGCTTTCTCGGCTCGAACATCTTCGGCCTGATCATCGCCATCGCGGTGTTCGTGCTGCTGTTCGGCCTGTTCGCCAACGGGTTCCTTAGCAAGGTCAATATATACTCGATCAGCCGCAGTATCGGCATCAATGGCGTGATCGGGCTGGCGATGATGACCGTGCTGGTCACCGGTGGCCTGAATCTGGGCCTGGGCGCCATAGCCGTGTGTTCTGCGATGGTGGTTGGCTGGAGCTTGCAGAACCTCGGGCTGGGCATCGCCCCTTCGCTGATGATCGGCGTGCTGGCCGGGGCGGCGCTGGGTGCCGTCAATGGCCTGATCGTGGTGACGACCCGGCTGCATAGTTTCGTGGTCACACTGGCGACGATGAGCATTTTCTTCGGCACCATGATTCTGTTGAGCGGCGCGCAGGGTTTCAACGCCTTGCCGCGTGTGATGACCACGTTTGGCCGCATCCGCATGTATGGCGTAGTGTCGCCGCTGCTGCTGATCATGCTGCTGGTCGCGGCAATACTGTACTATATTTACCGCTACACCGCGTTCGGGCGCGAAATGCTGGCAGCCGGGGCCAACCCGTTCGCCGCCAAGCTGTCCGGCCTGCCGGTGGAGCGGCTGTTCGTGTGGTGCCACGCGCTGTGCGGCGCAATCGGCGCGATTGCCGGGGTGATGGCCAGCGTTCGCAATGGCGCGGTGGTGCCCTCGATGGCCGGACCGTTGGGGGCTGACTGGCTGCTGCCGGCGTTCCTCGCTCCGGTGCTGGGCGGCACGCTGCTGACCGGTGGATCGGTGTCGGTCATCGGCGCGATCCTGGGCACTATCTTTGTCGAGATCATCACCAGCGGATTGTACATGCTGCAAATCGGCGAATTCTGGATTCAGACCGCCCTTGGCCTGGTTCTGCTCGGCGCCATCCTGCTGGAACGCGGGCGCGCCGCGATGGCGCTGCAACGGAGCACTCGGCGATGAACCTGATCCGCAACGCGCTGCGCGCCGACTCGCTCGGCCTGCTGCTGGTGGTGCTGATCGGCGGCGCGGCACTTTCGCTGGCGCGGCCGGAATTTTTGACCGCCTACAACATCGATGTGATCCTGGTCGGCTTCTCGCTGACGGTGATCTACGCGCTGGGGCAGGGGGTGATCATCGCCATCGGCCACATGAACCTCGCCTTGGGCGCCACCGGCTGTCTGGTGGCTGTCGCGTTCGGCGGCTCGATGCAGGTGTGGGGGCTGCCGGTGTGGGCGGCGATGCTGTTCGGGCTATTGATCGGCACGTTCTGCGGGTTTCTCAACGGCTGGCTGACGCATAAATCCGGGCTGACCAGCTTCATCATCACGCTGGCGACGCTGTCGATCTTCAAGGGCATTTCGCTGGGCATCACCCAGGCGCAGCCATTTTACGGGGTCGCCGATTCGGTGAAGGCATTCGGCTCCGACCGCTGGGGACCGCTGCCGGAAACGCTGCTGGTGGCGCTGCCGATTGTGATCGGCGTGGCGCTGTTCCTCGGCAAAATGATCCCCGGGCGGCAGATGCTGGCGTTTGGCGGCAACCCGAACGCGGCGGAACTGTCGGGCATTTCGCGGGCCCGGATGGTGATTTTGGCGCACACGCTGTCCGGCCTGTTGGCGGCGATTGCCGGGATGATGTCGGTGGCGCGGCTGCAATTGGCCTCGCCCGCCATTGGCGACGAGTGGCTGATTGCCAGTTTCGCCGCCCCGGTGATCGGCGGCGCGGTGCTGAGCGGCGGGCATTTGTCGGTGGTGGGCACCTGCCTGGGCGTGCTGATCGTCAGTTTGATCAATCAGGCGCTGGTGATGCTGGCGGTTGATCCGTTCTATGTGCAGGTCATGCTGGGCGCGCTGATCTTGGGGGCCGTTGGGTTGAACCGTCTGCGCGAATCGCGGCTGGGCAACGCGCCGGTACTGCGGCTGTCATGAGCGCCACCACAACCAAAAGCGGCCTGCTTGTCGAGGTCCGCGACGTCTCCAAGGCGTTTGTCGGCGTGCAGGCGCTCGACAAAGTGAACCTGACCGTCGGCGCTGGGCAAATCCATGCGCTGCTGGGCGAGAATGGGGCGGGCAAGTCCACCCTGATTAAAATCCTGACCGGCGTACATCAGCCGGATTCCGGCACAGTGCTGCTGGATGGAGTGGAGAAGAGTTTCCGCACCCCGCGCGACGCCATCGCGGCGGGCATCGGCGCGGTGCACCAGGAACGCAATCTGATCACCCGGTTTTCGGTGGCGGAAAACATCACGCTGGAGGACCCGCCGACCCGCTTTGGCATGTTCGACGAGGCTGCTGCGGTGGCGGCCACCCGGCGCTGGCTGGAATTGCTGCATCTGGACACCGACCCGCGCACCCCGGTGTCGCGGCTGAGCGTGGCGCAGGTGCAGTTGGTCGAGATCGCCAAGGCGCTGTCGCTGGAAAGCCGCTTCCTGCTGCTCGATGAACCGACATCGTCTCTCACGCCGCACGAAACCGGCACGTTGTTCGCTGTATTGCGGCGGCTGGCGGCGGAGGGGGTGACGATCCTGTTCGTCAGCCACAAGCTGGAGGAAGTGTTCGACCTGTGCACCCACGTGACGGTGCTGCGCGACGGCCGCAACGCCTGCGAGAGCCGCCCGCTGACCGGCATGACGCGCGCCGATGTGGTGCGCTTGATGATCGGGCGCGACGAGCGGGCCTTTGCGGCGCCGTCGATGGGGCTGCGCTCCGGCCCGCCAGCGCTGGAATTGCGCGGTGTCGCGACCTCGCTGGGACACCGGGATATTTCGCTGCAAGCGCATACCGGTGAAATTCTCGGGCTGTACGGCTTGGTGGGTGCCGGGCGCAGCGAGTTGGCCCGCTCGATCATCGGGGCGGCCCGGATCACCGGCGGCGAGATGCTGATCGGCGGCAAGCCGGTGACGATCAAAAATGTCGCCGACGCGGTGCGTAACCATGGCATCGGCTATGTCAGTGAGGATCGCAAGGCCGAGGGGCTGATCCTGCAACACGATGTGGCGGGCAACATTGCCGCGACGGTGTGGCATCGGCTGCAACGGCTGCTCGGGTTTGTCAGCGACGGGATGCAGAACCGCACCGCCTCACCGTTCGTGGCCTCGCTGGACATTCGCACGCCGTCGATGGCGCAGCTTGTCGGCAACCTCTCGGGCGGTAACCAGCAGAAGGTCAGCGTGGCCAAGTGGCTGGCCGCGGGCAGCAAAATCCTGATCGTCGACGAACCGACGGTGGGCATCGATATTCGCAGCAAGGCGTATTTGCACGACCTGATCCTGACGCTGGCGCGCGAGGGTGCGGCGGTGATCGTGATCTCGTCGGACATGCCGGAACTGGTGATGCTGGCGGACCGCATCGCGGTGGTGAAGGGCTTCCGCCTCGTGGATACGTTCGACAATAGCCGGGAGTATGCGGCGGCCAGCCAGCGGATCATGCGGGCGATCCACGGCTAGTTTCGCTGTGCGCCGTCTGGTGTAAACATCGTTCACATGAGCTTTGAACGCGAGCAGGACCGCACGCGCGGTTACCATCACGGCAACTTGCGCGAGGCGCTGGTGGAAGCGGCGTTGCGGCTGATTGCCGAGCGCGGCCCGGCCGGGTTCGCCTTCGTCGAACTGGCGCGGGCGGCGGGCGTCAGCGCTGCCGCCCCGTACCGGCATTTCCGCGACCGCAATGCGCTGATGGCCGAGGTGGCGCGGCGCGGCTACGAATTGCTGACCACTGACCTGGAGCGGGCGTGGAACGGCGGCAAGCCCGACCCGGTGACCGCCATTGAGGTCTGCGGCCGTGTTTACCTGGACTTCGCCCGGCGCAATGCCGCGTTCTATGCGGCGATGTTCGATACGGCCCTGGGCTTTGAGAGCGAGCCGGAATTGCGCGCCGCCGCCGATGCGGCGTTCGCCGTGCTGCGCCGGGCGGCGGATGCCGCGGTGGCCACCGCCACGCGCAATCGCCCGCCGGCCCAGATGGTTGCGTTACATCTCTGGTCGCTGGCGCACGGCATCGCCAGCCTGTTCGTCACCGGCGCCGGCCGGGTTGGCAGACTGCCGATGACGCCGGAGCAACTGCTTGAATCCGGCACGCTGATCTACCTGCAATCGCTCGGCCTCGGCGGCGGTCCCCCTTGACTCGGCCCGTTGCACTTCCCACGATGTGAAGGCCATTTACATTGGCAACTTTGATTGACCGGGAGGGTCAACATGATGCTGGCAGCAGGTGAGAGCGAATTCGGCCGCGTGGGCTGGATCGCTGCGACGGTCTTGGCGTTCATCGTGTGGTGGCCGCTGGGCTTGGCGAGTCTGGCATTCGTCGCCATCCGCAAACTGATGGGTTTCGGCCCGCGCGACGCCGGGCGGTGGTATGCCGCACCCGGCTTTTCCGCCCCCGGCTTTTCCGCACCGGGGGCTGGCCGCGCCGGTCCGTGGCGCAGCAGCGGCTGCGGCTGGGGCCGTCACGCCGCGCCGCAGAGCGGCAATGCCGCGTTCGACGACTATCGCGCCGAGACGCTGCGGCGGCTTGAGGACGAGCAGCGCGAGTTCGTCGAATACCTGGAGCGCCTGCGCCGCGCCCGCGACAAGGCGGAATTCGACCAATTCATGGCCGACCGCCGCCGCAGCCCGATGCCGCAATCCGACACGCCGGAAGCCGCCTGACGCCCAAGCGGTCTCGCCTGTCCCGTTTCGGCGGGGCAGGCGGGAATCGCTTGGCGGCAACCGCCGCTTAGGCCACGATCCATCCAGTCTTGGTAATGGCGGGGGATGATATGTCGTGGCTTGAAACATCGATCATGGCGCGGCGCGGCGTCGCGGGCGGCAAGGCTGGGGCGGAGCACTACCTCAGCGTCGCCGATCAGGGCCGCTATCATTATGTGTATGGCCCATACGCAAGCCCGATCCTCTCGGTGAAGCCGGGTGCGGTGATCGCGGTGGAAACCCAGGACGCCTTCGAGGGCGCGATCAAGTCCGAGCAGGACAAGCCGACCGAGAAGTTGAACTTCCCGTTCCTCAATCCGCAGAACGGCCCGATTTTCGTCGAGGGCGCGCAGAAGGGCGACTGCCTGGCGGTCTATATCAAATCCATCGTACCGCGCGGCCCGCAGCCGGTGGGCACCACGGCGCTGATCCCGGAATTCGGCGGGCTGGTTGGCACTGGCACCACGGCGATGCTGAACAAGCCGCTGCCGGAGCGGGTGAAGAAAATGGTGGTGACGCCGGAGGGCGGGGTGGAGTGGTCGCCGAAGATCACGCTGCCGTATGAGCCGTTCATCGGCACCATCGGCACCTCGCCGGAAATCGAGGCGATTTCCTCGCTGCAACCGGACAGCCACGGCGGCAACATGGATGTGCCCGATGTGGCGCCAGGGGCGGTGGTGTATCTGCCGGTCAACACCACGGGGGCTTACCTGTATCTCGGCGACTGCCACGGCACCCAGGGCGACGGCGAGTTGTGCGGTGTGGCGATTGAAATCCCGTCGGTGACCACGATTCAGGTCGATCTGATCAAAGGCATGACCATCGCGTGGCCGCGCCTGGAAACCGAGGACAAGCTGTTCACCATCGGCTCGGCGCGGCCGATGGAGGATGCGGCGCGGATCGCCTATCGCGAGTTGATCCGCTGGATGGTGGCGGATTACGGCTTCGAGGAACTCGACGCCTATATGTTGTGCACCCAGGCTGGGCGGATGCGAGTCGGCAACATGGTCGATCCGAAGTATTCGCTGGCGGCGTCGATATTGAAGAAATACTTGGTCTAGCAACGGCGGGTGGGATGCCACCGGCATCCCACCCTTCCCTACGGCATTACGCCATTGCTGCCTTCACATGCGCCGGCGTGATCGGCAGGGCACGAACGCGGGCCCCGCTGGCCATGGCGATAGCGTTGCCGATGGCCGGAGCCACCACCGTCGTCGCAGGCTCGCCGGTACCGGTGGGGAACACGCCGGTGGCGATGTAGCTCATGTCCATCGGCGGCACTTGCGACATGCGGGTTGGCGTGTAGCCGTCGAAGTTGGCCGCCACGATGGCGCCGTCGCGGATCGTCGTGGTTTCGTACAGCGCGAGGCTGAGACCCCACAGGGTCGCCGACTCCATCTGTGAAATCACGCCGTCCGGGCTGATCGCAGTGCCAACGTCGTAGACCACGGTCAGCTTGTTGATGCCGAACTTGCCGGTCTTTTTATTGACCGTCACCTCGGCCACGCAGGCGGTAAACGTGGCCGCCGCGCGTTCCTGGCCCTGACTGATGGCGACGCCGAACGCGGTACCCTCGGGCAGTTTCTTGCTGCTGTAGCCAGACCGCGCCACGGCTTGGCGCAACACTGCCGCCAGACGCTGCGCGCCGACGTCGTTCTTGCCGGCACCGTCGAGATGGGCGAGGCGGAACGCCACCGGATCGACATTGGCCGCGTGCGCCAACTCATCGACGAAGCTTTCCAGCGCCCACACGGTGAAGCCAGGGGCGACCGAGCGCAGATAGCCCGGCGGCACGGTGGCTTCGGCCAGCTTGTTGTCGAGCAAGCGGACATGGTGGTTGGGGAAGGTGTACCAGACGTCCGCGCCGTTGATGGCGAACACGTCGACCTTGTTTTTCTTGTCGAGATCGTCGCCCAGCAGCGCCGGGGCCACGTTGTTGGTCGGCCAGCCGCACGCCACGTCGTGGGTGAGAGCGGCAACCTTGCCGTCGGCCACCGCGCCGGACAGTTTCTGCCAGCTTGGGCTGCGGGCGCAGTCCAACCGCATGTCGTCGGTGCGGCTGTAGACCACTTTCACCGGACGGCCGAGCGCCTTGGTGGCGAGGGCGGCGGGGATGAAGTAGTCGCCGAGCAGACGCCGGCCGAAGCCGCCGCCGAGCCAGTACTGGTGCAGCACCACCTTGCTGGGATCGACTTCCAGCGCCTTGGCGACCAGCGGGACCGACATGGTCTGGAACTGGTTGCCGCCGTGCAGATGCCAAACGCCGTCCTTGAACTCGGCGGTGGCGTTGGTCGGCTCCATCGGCGCGTGCAGGTTCAGGCCGGTGGTGTATTCGGCCGTGATGACCTTGCCTGCCTTGGCCAGTGCGGCGCCGGCGTCGCCTTCGCGCACCCAGGTCGCACCTTCGCTCGGGTCGGCTTGCAGCCGCTTGGCCTCGGCGGCCAGCGCTGCATCATCCACCTTGGCGTTCGGCCCGGCATCCCAATCGACCTTGACCAGCGCCGCGCCGCGCATCGCCGCCCAATAGGTTTCGGCGACCGAGACCACCAGGCCGGTAAAGCTGCCGGACGGGTCCTTCAGCGACAAGGCTTTGACGAAGCCCGGAATGGCCTTGGCGGCGCTGTCGTCCACCGATTTCGCGGTGGCGCCGTTGCGGGTCGGCGGCAGGATGATCTTGCCGTACAGCATGCCAGCTAGCTTGAAGTCGATGCCGTACTTGGCGGTGCCGTTGACCTTCAACGGGATGTCGAGCGCCTGCACGCTCTTGCCGATGATCTTGTAGCTGGCGGGCTTCTTCAGCGTCAGCTTTTTCAGATCGTCGGCGGTCCAGGCGCCGCTGACGGCACCGGAGGCGACCAATTCGCTGAAGCTGATCGACTTGCCGCCGCCGCTGACCTTGCCCTCGGACGCGCTCAGCGTATCAGCCGCCACACCCCAGGTTTTCGCTGCCGCCGCAATGAGCGACGTGCGCCCGGCCGCACCGGCGCGCGACAGCGCGTCGAACGTCCAGTTGATCGACCAGCTGCCGCCGGTGACCATCAGGCCCCATTGCGGATCGCTATCGACGTGCTTGATGCGCATGGCACCCCACGGGGCTTCCAGCTCCTCGCAGACAATCTGCGCGAAGGCGGTGCCGACGTGCTGGCCCATTTCCGACTTGGTGACGTTGACCGTGACGATGCCGTCGGCGCCGATTTCGATCAGATTGACCGGCGAGAAGCTGGCGTTGCTGGCCGCGAGCGCCGGGCGGCCGGCGCCGGGCATGACGCCCCAGCCGAAACCGACAGCGCCGGTGGCGAGGACGGAGGCGATGAAACCACGGCGGCCCAGGGCGGGCGCCTCGAATTGATTACCCATTGGTGGCGGCCCCCCCGGTCTTCATGGTTTCAGCGGCCGTCTTGATGGCCTTCTGAATGCGGACGTATTGCGAGCAGCGGCACAGATTACCTTCCATGGCGCGGACGATTTCCTCGTCTTCCGGGTCCGGGTTGGCTGCCAGGAAGGCTGCCGCGTTCATGATCTGGCCGGATTGGCAGTAGCCGCAGGCCGGAACCTGTTCCTTGATCCACGCGGCTTGCACCGGGTGCTCACCGGCGGCGCCGAGGCCTTCGATCGTGGTGATGTTGGCGCCCGCCGCGTCGCCGATGGAAACCTGGCAGGAGCGCACGGCTTTGCCGTCTTTGTGGACGGTGCAGGCGCCGCACAGGTTGGACCCGCAGCCGAACTTGGTGCCGGTCAGGTCCAGCACGTCGCGCAGCACCCACAGCAGCGGCATATCGGGTGGAACATCCAGCGTCTGCTGGTGTCCATTCACGTTAATCGTGATCATGGCATTGGTGCCTTTTTCCTTGGACGTTATGATTGATAGACAACGGCGCCTAGAGCAGTTGCCATTGGCACATGCACCAAACGCAGCGACATACTTAGTACATCATCTGTGGATGACAACGGAAGCTAGACGTTTGGGTTATGCCGCCGTTTGGCGATCTGTTCTTCGCCTAATCTATTCCCAATGGGATATGACGAAAACGCAGAGCAGGCATTGCGTGTTTGTTTATCGTTCAATAGACTGTCGTGCGGCGACAGAATTTCACCGTCAAACAAGAGGCCACTTATGATCCTGACCCGGCGCAATGCGCTAAAGACCGCCATTTACGCCACGGGCGCCACGCTGGCCGCCCCCGCCATCATGCGTCACGCGGCGCTCGGCGCCGACCCGATCAAGATCGCAGGCATCCATGACGCCTCGGGCGGTCTGGACACCTACGGCGCGCCGATGATCGCGTGTCTGAATTATGCGGTCGATGAACTGAACGCTGGCGGCGGCCTGCTCGGCCGCGAGGTGATGCTGAAGAACTACGACCCGCAATCCAACATCCAGCTTTACACCCAGTTCGCCACCGAAGCCGCCACTAAGGACAAGGTCGCCGTCGTGCATGGCGGCATCACCTCGGCCTCGCGTGAGGCGATCCGGCCGATCTTGAAGAAGTTCAACACGCTGTATTTCTACAACACCCAGTACGAAGGCGGCGTGTGCGACCGCAACGAGTTCAGCACCGGCTCGACCCCGGCGCAGAATGTCAACAAGCTGGTGCCGTACGTCCTGAAGAACTGGGGCAAGAAGGTTTACGTGATCGCCGCCGACTACAATTACGGCCAGATCACCAGCAAGTGGATCGCCAAGTACACCCGTGAGGGCGGCGGCGAAGTGATGGCCACTGAGTTCTTCCCGCTCGACGTGACCAACTTCGGTCCGCTGATCAGCAAGATCCAGGCGGCCAAGCCGGATGCGGTGATCTCGGCCCTGGTCGGCGGCGCGCATGTCTCGTTCTACCGTCAGTGGGCGGCGGCGGGCATGAAGAAGCAGATTCCGCTGGCCTCGACCACGTTTGGCGGCGGCAACGAGAGCATTGTGCTGTCCCCGGAAGAAGGCGACGGCATCGTGTCGGCGTTCAGCTATTTCCAGGAAGTCGATACCGCCGAGAACAAGGCGTTCCTCGAAGGCTTCCACAAGAAGCTTGGCGACAAAGCCCCGTACCTGGGTGCCGAGTTGGCGATGCGGACCTATATCGGCGTGCAGCTTTGGGCCGAGGGCGTGAAGCGCGCCAAGTCGATCGACCGGATGGAAGTGATCAAGGCGCTGGAAAGCGGCGTCTCGCTGGCCACCCCGGCCGGCAAGACCACGCTGGACGCCAAGACTCACCACACCACGGTCGATGTGTTCCTGGCCTCGTGCAGTAATCACGGCTTCAAGGTGCTGGAGACGTTCCCGCAGCAGCCGCCGTCGGATACTGCGTCGGTCTGCGACCTTATCGCGCATCCGAACGAGAACAAGCAGTACATCGTCGATATCAAGCTCTGATCTGACGAAACCCGTAACGTGGATTACGCCGCCGTCGTCGCCCTCCAGATTTTGTCTGGAGTGGCGACCCTGGTGATCGTGAGCCTCGGGCTCGCCGTGGTGTTCGGAATGATGCGCGTCATCAATCTGGCCCACGGCGAATTCCTGATGCTTGGGGGTTACACCGCCGTGCTTGCCTACGGGCGAGGGGTCAATTTATGGATCGCGTTG
The DNA here is from genome assembly GCA_025359905.1 of Rhodospirillales bacterium. Taxonomy (GTDB): domain Bacteria; phylum Pseudomonadota; class Alphaproteobacteria; order Acetobacterales; family Acetobacteraceae; genus CAIPHQ01. Next base: position 5,781 of record JANYDF010000081.1, on the reverse strand, counting down.
TTGATCCTGCCGCCGGTGGTGGTCGGCATCGTCGGCGTCGTGGTTGAACGCTTGCTGATCCGGCGGCTGTACGGCCGGATGGTCGATACAATGCTGGCAACCTGGGGCTTGTCGCTTGCCCTGATCGGCGGGGTGACAATGCTGTTCGGCAACTCCGTGACCGGCGTATCCGCGCCGCTCGGCAGCTTTATTATTGGCCGATTCCATGTATCGGTTTACGATTTGTTTTTGATGCTGGCGGCCGTGGTTTTGTCGGTGGCGGTGTGGGCGGTGCTGAAATTCACCCCTGCCGGGCTGCTGGCGCGCGGCACCATGCAAAATGCCGAAATGGCCTCGGCCTTGGGTGTGGCACCCGACCGTGTGTACGCGGTCACCTTCGCCGCCGGGGCGGCACTGTCCGGCCTCGCGGGCGGCTTGATCGCCCCGATCTCAGGCGTGGTGCCGACCATGGGCACCGCCTATATCGCCAAGGCGTTCATCACGGTGATTACCGGCGGCGCTGCGATGCTGACCGGCACGCTCACCGCGTCCGGCCTGCTCGGCACGGTGTTGACTTCGTTCACCTTCCTGACCACGCCGGTGTTTGGTGAAGTGGCATTGCTGATCGTGGCCATCGTACTGCTGCGCCTACTGCCGCGCGGCATTACCGGCCGGTTCCTGCGGCGGGCGCTATGAGCCGCGTCCCGATGGCGCCCGGCGCGCGCACCGGTCTGGAGATCGGGGCTGCGGTGATCGTCGCCGCAGTGGCGGCAGTATATCTGCCGCAAGTGCTCGAACTGTTTTCGCTGATCAACGCTACCGTGTGGGTCAGCATGGCGGTCCTGGCGCTCAGCCTGGGCCTCGTCTGGGGTTTCGGCGGCATTCTGTGTTTCGGGCAGACCGCGTTCTTCGGGCTTGGCGGCTACACCTACGCCGTCGCTTCGATCAATTTCGGCGATACCACTTGGGCGGTACCGCTGGCGCTGTTGATGCCGACCTTGCTGGCGGCGGCACTCGGCTATCTGATGTTCTACGGCCGGATCAGCGACGTCTATATGGGCGTGATCACGCTGACCACGACGCTGATTTTGTTCAAGTTCGCCAGTTCCACGGCGGGCGACGAGTGGAATATCGGCGAAGCGCCGCTCGGTGGCTTCAACGGCATTCCCGCCACCCCGCCGCTGAACTTTCCCCTGGCCCCGGATCAGCAACTGGTGCCGGAGCAGATTTTCGCCGTCGCGGTGCTGTGCTTGGTGGCCTGCTACGCCATCGCCAAACTGGTGTTGCGCACCCGCTTTGGCCGGGTCTGCGTGGCGATCAAGGAAAATGAGTTGCGCGCCGAACTGCTCGGCTACGACGTGCGGCTGCATAAACTGGTGATGTTTGCCTTGGCGGGCATGATGGCCGGCCTCGCGGGCGTTCTGTTCGCCAACTGTGTGTTCGTCAGCCCGACGATGTTTTCGCTGTCTTACGCCGGGCAGGTGATCATCTGGGTGCTGGTGGGCGGCATCGGCACATTGGTGGGCCCGGTGATCGGCTGCGTGCTGGTGCAGATGCTGACCACGTATGCCGGGACATTGTCGTGGATCGACCCGAATTTGCTGCTCGGTTTAGTGTTCATGGCCGCCGTGGTGGCGGTGCCGAAAGGTTTGCTGCCGACTGCAAGCGGTTTGCTGGCGCGGCTGACCGGGCGGGCACAGCTATGACCACGTTACTATCGACCGATGGGCTGACCATGCGGTTTGGCGGCGTCACCGCCGTGGATGGGGTGACGCTGTCGATCGCGGCGGGCGAATTGCGCTGCCTGATCGGGCCGAACGGCGCCGGCAAGAGCACGTTCTTCAAGTGCCTGACCGGCCAGTACAAACCGAGCGGCGGGCGGATTTTCTGGCGCGGCCGGGACGTGACCGGTCTCGATTCGTTTGCCATCTCCCGGCTGGGCATCGGCATCAAGACCCAGGTGCCGTCGCTGTTCGACGGGCTGACGCCGATGGAAAGCGTCGGCTTGGCATTGCGCCGACTGCACGGCGAGGCCGAGGCGCGCCGCCGTGCCGTCCGGGCGTTGGAGCGGCTGGGCATCGGGGCGCTGGGCCACCGGCGCATCGGGTTGCTGGCGCACGGCCAGCGGCAATTGGTCGAACTGGCGATGGTGGTCGCCCCGGAACCGGATTTGATCATCCTCGACGAACCGACCGCCGGGATGAGTGCGGACGAGACCAACCGCGCCGCCGATCTGATCCGCGAGTTGAACCGCGAACACGCCATCGTGGTGGTGGAGCACGACATGCACTTCATCCGCGCCATCGCCCGCAAGGTGACGGTGTTTCATCAGGGGCGCGTGCTGATGGAGGACGAGGCAGCCCACGTGTTCGCCGATCCGCGGGTGCGCGATGTGTATTTGGGGAAGGCGGTCTCGTGATCGCGGTTGACGATTTGGTTTCCGGCTACGGTCGCATTGGCGTGCTGGACGGTATTTCGCTGACTGTGGCCTCAGGCGAGTGCGTTGGCATTCTCGGCCATAATGGCATGGGCAAGTCGACGTTGCTGCGCACCATTACCGGACTGATCCCGGCATGGCGCGGCCATGTGACGCTGGACGGCGCCAAGCTGGACCGGATGGCCTCGCATCAGCGGGCGCGGGCTGGCATTGGCTACGTGCCGCAGGGGCGGCAGATCTTTCCGGGCCTGAGCGTGCGGGAAAATCTGCATTTCGGCGCATTGGCCAAGAAACTGCCGCGCGACGCGGCGGAAGCCGAGGCGCTGGAGGAATTCCCCGAGTTGAAACGCCTGCTCGACCGGCCGGGCGGGGCACTTTCGGGCGGTGAGCAGCAATTGCTGGCGCTGGCCCGTGCGCTGACCGGTCAGCCGAAACTGCTGCTGCTCGACGAACCGACCGAGGGTATCCAGCCCTCCATCGTGCAGGCCATGATCGAGCGGATTGGCGATCTGCGCCGCCGCCGGGGCATCGCGGTTTTGCTGGTCGAACAGAATCTGGACTTCATCCGTGGTCTGGCAGACCGCGTGCTGATGATCCATCGCGGCCGCATTCTGCGGGAACTCGACCGCGCCGCCATTGCCGACCCGTCGCTGGAACAGGAATTCATCGGCGCCGGACCGCAAACCACCACTTCGCATTGAGACAGGGAGCAAACTTCATGACGCTCGGCACCGTAAAGGCCCCGACCACCGACCAATTGCGCGACGTCGCCGCCGATCTTGGCATGACGTTCAGCGATGAAGACCTAGCCGTTCACCTCGCGGCGCTCGGCCCGGCGGTTGGCGCCTATAACATCATCGACCGGCTGCCGGACGAACTGCCGCGCGTGATGTATCCGCGCACGCCGGGCTACCGGCCGGGGGCGGACGAAAATCCGCGCGGCGCCTGGTACGTGAAATCGACCGTCAAGGGCGCTGCGTCCGGCAAGCTTGCGGGCAAGACCGTGGTGCTGAAGGACAACATCTGTCTGGCCGGCGTGCCGATGATGAACGGCGCCGCGACCATGGAAGGCTATGTGCCGGACGTGGACGCGACGGTTGCCACCCGCATTCTGGACGCGGGCGGCACCATCGTCGGCAAGGCGGTGTGCGAATACTTTTGCTTCTCCGGCGGCAGCCACACCAGCTCGACCGGCCCGGTGCATAACCCGCATAAGATGGGCTATTCGGCCGGCGGCTCGTCGTCCGGCAGCGCCTGCCTCGTCTCGCTCGGCGAGGTCGATATGGCGCTGGGCGGCGATCAGGGCGGTTCGATCCGCATGCCGTCGGCCTATTCCGGCACCTACGGCATGAAGCCGACGCACGGGCTGGTGCCGTATACCGGCATCATGCCGATCGAACTGACCATCGACCACACCGGCCCGATCACCGCCAACGTCGCCGACAACGCGCTGCTGCTGGAAGTGCTGGCGGGGCCGGACGGGCTCGACCCGCGCCAATACGGCGGCCAGTCGCAAGACTACAGCGCCGGGCTGAAAAAAGGCGCTGCGGGGCTGCGCATCGCGGTCGTCACCGAAGGCTTCGGCCTTGCCCAATCGGAAGCCAAGGTCGATGCGCTGGTGCGCGCGGCGGCGGACAAGTACAAGGCACTGGGTGCGACCGTCGATGTGGTGTCGATCCCGATGCACAGCCTCGGGCAGGCCATCTGGCTGCCGGTCGCGGCCGAGGGTGCGACCATGCAGATGATGCTGGGCAACGGCTTCGGCTTCAACTGGCAGGGCCTGTATGTCACCTCGATGCTGGATCACCACAGCGCGTGGCGCACGCGGGCCGATGAACTGTCCGACACGCTGAAGAACACCATGTTGCTCGGCCACTACATGGTGAAGCACTATCGCGGGCACTATTATGCCAAGGCGCAGAATCTGGTCCGCCGCCTGCGCGCGGCGTACGACACCGTGCTGGCCGATTACGACCTGCTGCTGATGCCGACGGTGCCGATGACCGCGACACCGCTGCCGGGCGAGAATGCGCCGATTGCCGAAATTCTGGCCCGCGCGTTCGAGATGCTGCCGAACACCTCACCGTTCGACTGCACGCATCACCCGGCGATGAGCATTCCGTGCGGCATGGCCGATGGCCTGCCGGTGGGCATGCAACTGGTCGGCAGGATGTACGCCGAGGCGACGATCTATCAGGCGGCTGCGGCGTTCGAGGCGGCGGGGGACTGGAAGACTTACACGGCCTGACGCCGGTGACATTGTCGTAGTGGAACGATTGCCGCGCGGGTCAGTTTGGCCCGCGCGGCGTTGTTTTGCGTGGGGCTAGCCTTGGGCATGGCCTGGGGCGCGGCGTTCGCGCGCGGCTTGGGCCGGACGCGCGGCCTGCGCCGTGTGGCGGGGGCGGGGCGGGAGGCTGGCGCGATGGGCGCCGGCGTGGGCGGTGGTTGCTGCGCGGGCGGTTGCGGCGGGGGCGGTTGCGGCGGCTTGGGCGGCAGGGCCACCCCGAGCATGTGGCAGAGCGGGCGCAGCGCCCGGCGCAATTGCGGGGCTTCCGCCAGCAGCGCCGGCATATCCGGCTCGGCCAGCAAGGTTTGCAGATGTGCGGCGCTGACGGCGGTTTCCGGGATCAGCCGCACCAGCCAGGCACGCTGGCGGGGCAATGCCGCGCGGGCCGTGCGCCGGCGGGGCACGGCAGGCGGGCGCGGCTTGCGGCGGTGCGGATGGCGCCGCAGCGTGCCGGCTTGCATCCGCGCCAGCGCCTGGGCGGCCTGCGCCCCGGCGTTGCGCACACGCTGCCAGACCAAAACCACCAGCGGCCCGGCCAGCCGCCGCAGATGCCCGTGCCGCGCGATCAGCCCGCACAGCACCGCGATGACGGCGGCGAGATGGTTAGCGGGGATGGCGGGGTTCATGTTTGATTTAATAACATTGCGCCGGGCCGCGGGGCAAGCGTGATGCGGTGCGGTTCCGGGGCAATGGCAGGTGACAGGAGACGTTCCCTCTCCCTCCGCGTAGCTTGGGGAGAGGGGCGAAGAAGCAGATATGGCCGGCCCGTCAGCCCGCCGGCTTCGGTCTTGGCGAGACGGCCAGCCCAAGGAACACCAGCAGGGCCTGGTTGAGCCGCACGATGTCTGCGTCGTCCAACCGTCCGATGCGTTCGCCGATCTTGGTCTTCGGCACGGTGGTGATTTTGTCCACCATCAGGCGGCAGGGCATACGCAGGCCGTTGCGCTCGCTTGGCGCCACCGGCAGGCGGAACAGCGGCGCGTCCGTCTCGCCCGCCGTGAACGCGCAGATGACGATGGAGTTCGTGGCGTCGAAGCTGTCGTCCTGCACGATGACGGCTTGGCGCGGTTTACCGGCG
>JANYDF010000132.1 GCA_025359905.1 Rhodospirillales bacterium | reverse complement strand
CCCTCCCGCAAGGGGAGGGGGGAAGCAACGTCAACGAATGCCCGGCATCCAGTCCGGCTGCGTCGTCTCGTAAGCGTCAATTGCAGCAGCGTGCATCAGGGTCTGGCCGATATCGTCCAGCCCCTCCAGCAACGAGTGCTTGCGGAACGGGTCCACATCAAAGGCGATTTCCTCGCCATTCGGGCGGACAACGACTTGCCGCGCCAGGTCGATGGTCACCCGCGCATTGCCGCCAAGCTTGGCATCCTCGATCAGCAAATCGCAGACCGGGCGCGGCAGCCGGATCGGCAGGATGCCGTTCTTGAAGCTGTTGTTGAAGAAGATGTCGGCAAAGTCCGGCGCAATCACGCAGCGTATGCCGAAATCCAGCAGCGCCCACGGCGCATGTTCGCGTGACGACCCGCAGCCAAAATTCTCATGCGCGATCAGGATCTCCGCGTGGCGGTACGGCTCCTGATTCAACACGAACTCCGGCCGTTCCTTGCCCTCGGCGTCGTAGCGCAACGTGTCGAACAGGTGCACGCCCAGCCCGGTGCGCTTGATGGTTTTCAGGAAGCGCGCCGGGATGATTTTGTCGGTATCGACATTGGCCAGCGGCAGCGGTGCGGCGATGCCGGTCAGTGTGGTGAACGCTTGCATGTCAGGCAAACTCCCGCACGTCGGTCAGCTTTCCAGTCACCGCAGCAGCAGCGGCCATCGCGGGCGACACCAGATGCGTCCGTCCGCCGGGTCCCTGGCGGCCCTCGAAATTGCGGTTCGACGTGCTGGCGCAGCGCTGGCCCGGCGTCAGCTTGTCGGGGTTCATGCCCAGACACATCGAGCACCCGGCCTCACGCCACTCGAACCCGGCGTCGAGCAGGATGCGGTCCAGCCCTTCGGCCTCGGCCTGCTGCTTGACGATGCCGGACCCCGGCACCACCAGCGCGCGCACGCCACTGGCCACCTTGCGGCCCTTAGCGATCGCCGCAGCGGCGCGAATGTCCTCGATGCGGCCGTTGGTGCAACTGCCGATGAACACCACGTCGATCGGCACGCCCGCCAGCTTCTGGCCCGGCGCGAGCGCCATGTATTCCACCATGCGCTGCAACTGGGCGCGCTTGCCCTCGTCCGGTTCGGCCGCCGGGTCCGGCACCGTGCCGGTGATCGGCACCACGGCTTCCGGGTTGGTGCCCCACGTGACCATCGGTGAGATGTCTGCCGCATTCAGCGTCACGACGCTGTCGTAGGCTGCGCCAGCATCGCTCGGCAGCGTGCGCCAGTAGGCGATCGCCTGCTCAAGCGCGGCCCCCTTGGGGGCGAACGGCTTGCCGGTCACATAGGCAAACGTGGTCTCGTCCGGCGCGATCATTCCGGCCCGCGCGCCGCCTTCGATGGTCATGTTGCAGACGGTCATCCGCCCGGCCATGTCCAGCGCGCGGATGGCTTCGCCCGCATATTCGATCACGTGGCCGGTGCCGCCCGCCGTGCCGATCTTGCCGATGATCGCCAGCACGATGTCCTTCGCCGTGCAGCCCGCCGGCAACACGCCGTCCACCTGCACCAGCATACTTTTCGCAGGCTTTTGCAGCAGGGTTTGCGTGGCCAGCACATGCTCGACTTCCGACGAGCCGATGCCGAACGCCAGCGCGCCCATCGCCCCGTGCGTCGACGTATGGCTATCGCCGCACACAATCGTCATGCCGGGCAGGCTGATGCCCTGCTCCGGCCCGATGATGTGTACAATGCCCTGACGCGGGTCGTTGACCGGGAAATACGGCACCCCGAATTCAACGACGTTGCGTTCCAGCGTCTCGACCTGCAACCGGCTCTCGGGCTCCGAGATGCCGGCGCTGCGGTCGGAGGTGGGGATGTTGTGATCCACCACCGCGATGGTCGCGTCCGGGCGGCGGACTTTCCGCCCGGCCATACGCAGGCTCTCGAAGGCCTGCGGGCTGGTGACCTCGTGGGTCAGATGACGGTCGATGTAGAGAACGCAGGTGCCATCCGGCAACCGCTCAACCACGTGGCTGTCCCACACCTTCTCGAACAGCGTGCGCGGTGCCGTCTCAACCATCCCTTGAACTCCCTCGTTCGCCAGCCGTCAGGCCCGCAGGTTACTCGGCCGCCGACGCCGTCTCGGTGTCGCGGGCCCGCTCGGCAATGCGCGCCGACTTACCGCGGCGGCCACGCAGATAGTACAGCTTCGCGCGGCGCACATCGCCACGGCGCAGCACAGCAATCTCGGCGATGGTCGGCGCATACAGCGCGAACACGCGCTCCACGCCCTCACCGTAGCTGATCTTGCGCACGGTGAAATTGCTATTCAAGCCACGATTGGAACGCGCAATGCAGACCCCTTCGAAGGCCTGGGTGCGGGTGCGCTCACCCTCGACGACCTTCACCATCACGCGCAGCGTGTCGCCGGGGGCAAACACAGGCACCGCGCGGGCGGCGGTCAGGCGGGCAATCTGCTCCGCCTCGTAGGTTTGAATGATGTTCATCGTGGTCGTCCTTTCTCGTCTCAGGTCAGAGGGCAGCTTGGCTGCCCGAATGTGTCGCCGCCGCCAGATGCGCCGCCCATAGATCGGGCCGCCGCTCCTGGGTGATCCGTTCCGCCTCGCGCCGCCGCCACGCGGCCACCTCGCCATGGTGGCCGGACAGCAGCACGTCCGGCACGCGCCGCCCCTGCCATTCGGCCGGGCGGGTATAGTGCGGGTATTCCAGCAAACCCGCCGAAAAACTCTCCTCCTCCGCGCTCGCCGCCGCCCCCATCACACCGGGCAGCAACCGCACGCAGGCGTCCAGCAGCACCAAAGCAGCCGGCTCGCCGCCGGACAGCACATAGTCGCCGATGGACACTTCCTCGAGCCCGCGCGCCTCGATCACGCGCTGGTCGATCCCCTCGTAGCGGCCGCACAGCAGCACCACACCAGGGCAGGACGCCAGACGCCGCACCGTGGCTTGCGCCAGCGGCCGGCCGCGCGGCGTCAGATACAGCGCCGGGCGGTCATCGCTGACCGCTGCCAGCGCCGCGTCCAGCACATCCGGCCGCATCACCATCCCAGCGCCGCCGCCGAACGGGGTGTCATCGACTGTGCGGTGCTTGTCGCTGGCGTGCGCCCGAATGTCGCGCGCCTCCAGGCTCCAGAGGCCGCGCTCCAGCGCCCGCCCGGCGAGCGATTGGCCGAGCGGCCCCGGAAACATGTCCGGAAACAGCGTCAGCACGGAAGCGCGCCACGGCAAGCTCATGCTGCGGTATCCCGGCTGGCCTCGGCACGGTCCTCCGCCACCACTACTTCGGCAGGCAACGCCACGGTGATCCGCCCGCCCGCCACGTCCACGCCGGGCACGCAGGCCTTGGTGAACGGCAGCAGCAGCGTGCCGATTTCCAGGTACACGCCGCCGCCATGGTCATGCACGCCGGTCACCGGCCCAAGATCGCGTCCATCCACGGTCATCACCTGCAAGCCTTGCAGGTCCGACAGATAGAACTCATCCGCATCCGGCGGCGGCAGGCTTGCCCGCTCGATGTATAGCCGCGTGTTGACCAGCTTTTCCGCCGCCGTCCGATCCGGCACGCGCAGGCGCTTGCCATCGGCCATCTCGAACAGTTCGGCGACGCCCTCGCTGTGCCAGCGCATCCGGAACTGGCGGCCCCGCTCGTCGACTAGCGGACCGTAGGACGGCAACGCGGCCGGATCGGCGGCGTAGCTGTGCAAATGCACCAGCCCGCGCACACCGTGCGGCCGCCCCACCACGCCCATCAAGATGCGCCGATCCGGCACAGCCTAGCTGTCTCAGGCCGCCGCGTTCGCTTTGGCGCGTTCCTGCGCCTTCTTCTTCGGCGCGGACTGCACCGGCTGCACGTTGTACACCGGCATCGGCGCCAGCCCGGCATGGCCGAGGAACTTGGCCACGCGCTCGGTGGCGGTCGCACCCTGGCTGATCCAGTGGGTGATGCGCTCGCCTTGCAGGCGGATGCGGTCGGCGTGCTCGGCCGGCAGCATCGGGTTATAGCTGCCCACCTTCTCCAGGAAACGCCCGTCGCGCGGCGAGCGGCTGTCGGCCACCACGATGTGGTAATAGGGGCGCTTCTTGGCGCCGGCGCGGGCAAGGCGGATCTTCAAGGACATCGGGGTCTCGTCTCTTTCGCTAAAGTGGCCGTGATTTCAGAACGGACGGCGGCCACCGCCGCCGCCCTGCATTCCCTTGGGCATCAGGGCGGACAGCCCTTGGCGCATCAGTCCCTTTTGCCCGAGTTTCTTCATCCGCTTCATCATTTCGGACATATCGTCGAAATTCTTCAGCAGCTTGTTCACTTCTTGCACTGTGGTGCCCGACCCGGCGGCGATACGCTTCTTGCGGCTCGCCTTAATGATGTCGGGGATGGCGCGTTCCTTCCTGGTCATCGAGGAGATGATCGCCGCCTGACGGCCGAGCACCTTCTTGTCGATGTTGGCGCCGCCAGCGGCTTCCAGTTGCTGCTGGATTTTACCGGCGCCGGGCAACATTCCCAGGATCGAGGACATGCTGCCCATCTTGGAAATCTGTTTGAGCTGGGCCGCGTAGTCCTCCAGATCGAAGGTGCCTTTCGCCATTTTCTTGGCGAGGCGTTCGGCTTCCTCCTGGTCGAGCGTCTCGGCGGCCTTCTCGACCAGTCCAACCACGTCGCCCATGCCGAGGATGCGGCCCGCCACGCGCTCGGGATGAAAATCTTCCAGCGCGTCGAGCTTTTCGCCCGAACCGGTCAGCTTGATCGGGGCGCCTGTGACGGCGCGCATCGACAGCGCCGCACCGCCGCGCGCATCGCCGTCCATGCGGGTCAGCACGATACCGGTGATGCCAAGCGCCTCGTTGAACGCCCGCGCGGTCTGCACCGCGTCCTGGCCGGTCATCGCATCGACCACCAGCAGCGTTTCCGCCGGGTTGGTCTCGGCGCGGATCGCGCGGACCTCGTCCATCAATTCCTGATTGATCGACAAGCGCCCGGCGGTATCCAGGATGACGATGTCGAACACTTCGCGCCGCCCGGTCTCCATCGCGCGGCGGGCGATTTCCAGCGGCGTCTGGCCGGGAATGATCGGCAGGCTGGCCACCCCGGCGCGCTCGGCAAGCTGCTGCAACTGCAACTGCGCGGCCGGGCGCTGCACGTCCAGGCTGGCCAGCAGCACCTTCTTTTTCAGCCGCTGCGCGAACCGCAGGCCGAGTTTGCCCGATGTCGTGGTCTTGCCCGAGCCTTGCAGGCCGACCATCAAGATCGGCACCGGGGCGACGGCATTCAGATTGATCGGCACCGCGCCAGCGCCGCCCAACGCCTCGATCATCACATCATGGACGATCTTGACGACCTGCTGGCCCGGCGAAACGCTATCCAGCACCTCGGCGCCGACCGAGCGTTCCTTCACCTTGGCGATGAAGTCCTTCACCACCGGCAGCGCCACGTCGGCGTCCAGCAACGCCAAGCGCACTTCGCGCAGCGCCTCGGCCACGTCGATCTCGCTCAGCGCGCCGCGGCGGCGCAGCCCGTCGAAAACGCCCGAAAGCTTGTTGGTTAGCGCGTCGAACACGGTGAAACCCAGGGTGGCGGTTGCGTCAAGCGGTTGCGCGCCGGTGCGCGAACACTCGCGGACCGGCGGGAAAGCGCGCTGCATAGGCGCGCGGCGGTCACGAGTCAAGGAAACCACATCGCCGCCGTTCAGGCGGGTTGGCCCGGAGCCGAATCCTGTCTTATCATCCCAGCACTGCTTCCGGCCGCCGCAAGGGACCGTCATGCTGCTCAGAGTTTGCTGATGGGCGAGATCGCCCGGCTGCACCGCGCGACTGAGGACGGCCAGACGGCCGACACGCTATGGGCCGTGGTGGCCTCGGTGGGCAAGACCCACCGGGTCGCCGATGTCTATGCCAACCGGATGGCCGCATTGGCGGACCGGACATGGCGGGAGCAGCAAGTGCGCGCCTACGAAGCCTTTCTGCGCAGCAGCAAGCAGCCGGTGCCGCATTACAGCGTCGCCCCGATCCGCCGCGCCGACTTGCCGCGCAAATGGCAGCCGCTGCCCGCCCTTGGGTTCCTGCGCGGCCAGTTCGTCTAGTGCGGCTCGCCGGGAAGGTCGCACTGGTCACCGGGGCGCTGTCCGGCATCGGCCACGCCATCGCGGCGCGTTTCACCGCCGAAGGTGCGGAGGTTATCGCCGCCGACATCGCCGCTCCGCCGAATGCGCAAGGCTATGTGGATGTGGCGGATGCCGGCTCGGTTGCCGCACTGCTGGACCGCATCGAAGCACAGCACGCCAGGCTCGATGTGCTGGTGCACAGTGCGGCCATCGGCAGTAATCAGCCATTCCTCGACACCAGTGCGGAGGAATTCGACCGGGTGATCGCGGTGAACTTGCGCGGCACATTCCTGGCGGCCCAAGCCGCCGCCCGGCTAATGGCGGCCACGGGCGGCGGCAGCATCGTTTTGCTGTCCAGCGTCTCGGGTCTGCGCGGCAATGCGGGCCGCGCCGCGTACGGCGCGGCCAAAGGCGGCGTGCAGGCGCTAAGTTTGGTGATGGCCGCCGAACTCGCCCCGCTCGGTATTCGCGTCAATGTGCTCGCCCCGGGGCCGATTCGCACACCGCTGACCGATCGAATGGCCACGCCCGCCAGCCTCGCCCCCTGGCTGCGCGCCATTCCGCAGGCGCGGCTGGGCCTGCCGGACGAAGTGGCGGCGGCAGCGGTGTTTCTGGCGTCCGACGAAGCGAGTTTCGTCACCGGGCAGATATTGGCGGTGGACGGCGGGTTTTTGGCGGCAGGCGTAACGGGGCGCTGAAGCGGATGGCTATTCGGCAGCCGCATGCTGCCGAAGTACTGCGGCCATCGCTGCGTCAATCGTTTGGCCCTCCGCCGCATGATGCTGGAACCACGCCATGGTGCCGGCATCAAGATGCAGTGTAACCAGTTGCATCGGTCCTTCGCCCGGTTTCTGACGATAGAACAGCCCGCGCCGCCAGCCAGAAAGATCGGTCACCGGAGGGATATCGGAATAGTCGATATCTTCGTCCGGCATGGCCGCCAGACGTTCCAGTTCGGCACACTCCTCAGCGGTCAGCGGCCCACTCGCCGCGCTCATAGACACGACGTTCGGTTCGGTCTGCTCGTCGCGCGCTGATGATCCGGCCCGAGGCAAAGGGGGGGCGCCACCATCGCGGGCGCCCTGGCCCGTCACTTCGGAGTCAGCACCATGATCATCTGCCGGTTTTCCATCCGGGGCATCTGCTCCACCTTGGTTTGCACGTCCATGTCGCCACGGATGCGTTCCAATACCTTGATGCCGATGTCCTGGTGAGCCATTTCGCGGCCACGGAAGCGCAGAGTGACTTTCACCTTGTCGCCTTCTTCGATGAACGCCTTCATGGCCCGAAGTTTGACCTGATAGTCGTTCTCATCGATGTTCGGCCGGACTTTAACTTCCTTTATTTCGATAACTTTTTGTTTTTTCTTGGCCTCGTTCTTTTTCTTTTGCTGCTCGTATTTGAACTTGCCAAAGTCGAGGATCTTGACGACCGGCGGCTCGGCGTTCGGGCTGATTTCGAGCAGATCCAAGCCGACGGAGTAGGCACGCAGCAGCGCTTCACGCGCCGACATCACGCCCTGCATCTCGCCTTCTTCATCGATCAGGCGCACCGTTGGCACCCGGATCTCTTCGTTCACGCGGGGCCCGTCGCGGCTCGCGGCGGCGGGCATTGGTCCTCTGGCTATGGTGATCTCCTATTATAGTTTTGTATTCAGTAGTTTCTACGCGGTCCCCATTCAGGAACCGCGCAGACGGCCAGTACAATCGCGCAATCAGGCGGTGCGGATCAAGCGCTAAGCCACGCCCCCTGCCCGGCGTAGCAAGTCGGGCGGCGTTGCCTCGGCTGCAAGGCGTGCGACGGCTTCGGCCAGCGGCAAAACCTCCTGCGCCTCGCCGCCCAGGCGGCGAAGTGCAACGGTGCGGGCCTCGGCTTCCTTGCGCCCGACCACCAGAATAGCGGGAACGTGCTGGATCGAGTGTTCGCGGATCTTGGCGTTGATCTTCTCGCGCCCGGTATCCACCACCACCGTGAGCCCGGCCGCCTTCAACGCGGCGGCGACTTCCTCGGCATACGGGTCAGCGTCCGAAACGATTGTCGCCACCGCAGCCTGCACCGGCGACAGCCACAGCGGGAAGCGCCCGGCATATTGCTCGATCAGGATGCCGAGGAACCGCTCGAAGCTGCCCAAGATGGCGCGATGCAGCATCACCGGGCGGCGGCGGGCGCCGTCATCGGCGGTATATTCGGCGTCAAGCCGCTCCGGCAGCACGAAATCCACCTGCAATGTGCCGCACTGCCAATCGCGGCCGATGGCGTCGCGCAGCACGAATTCCAGCTTCGGGCCGTAGAACGCGCCCTCGCCAGGGTTCAGCGTGTAGTCGACCCCGGCAATCGCGCAGGCTTCCTTCAACGCGCCCTCGGCCCGGTCCCAGGTCGCGTCGGACCCGGCGCGGGTGGCCGGCCGGTCGGAGAACTTCACCTTGAAACTGTCGAAGCCGAAATCCCGGTAGATCGACGACAGCAGTTCGACGAAGCGCACCGTCTCCGAGGCAATCTGATCCTCGGTGCAGAAAATATGTGCGTCGTCCTGGGTGAACGCCCGCACCCGCATGATGCCGTGCAGCGCGCCCGACGGTTCGTAGCGATGGCACGCGCCGAATTCGGCCATGCGCAGCGGCAACTCGCGGTAGCTGCGGATGCCCTGGCGGAAAATCTGCACGTGGCACGGGCAGTTCATCGGCTTCAGCGCCAGGATCTTGTCCTCGTCCTCGACGCGCGCGACGAACATATGCTCGCGGAATTTTTCCCAATGGCCGGAGGCTTCCCACAGCGCGCGGTCCACCAATTGCGGCGTGCGCACTTCCTGGTAGCCGGAAGCATCCAGACGGCGGCGCATATAGTCCTCGGCGGCGCGGTATAGCTTCCAGCCTTTCGGGTGCCAGAACACGCTGCCGGTGGCTTCTTCCTGGAGATGGAACAGGCCCATGTCCTTGCCGATGCGGCGGTGATCGCGCTTCTCCGCCTCGTCGAGCATGGTGAGATAGGCGTCGAGTTCCTTCTGGTCGCGCCATGCAGTGCCGTAAATACGGCTCAGCATGGGGTTACGATGGTCGCCCCGCCAATAGGCGCCCGCCACCTTCATCAGCTTGAACGCGCCGCCGATGTCGCCGGTACCGCGCATGTGCGGCCCACGGCACAGGTCGATCCACGCGCCCTGGGTGTACAGCGTGATGGTCTCGGTGCCGGGCAGGTCGCGGATCAGTTCGGCCTTGAACCGTTCGCCGCGCGCCTCGAAGAACGCAATCGCCGCATCCCGCTCCCACACCTGCCGCTCGAATGCCGCGTTGCGCGCCACGATCTCGCGCATCTTGGCCTCGATGGCGGGGAAGTCCTCCGGGGTGAACGGCTGGTTGCGGTGAAAATCGTAGTAAAACCCGTTGTCGATCGACGGGCCGATGGTCACCTGGGTGCCTGGAAACAGCGCCTGCACCGCCTCGGCCAGCACATGCGCGGCGTCGTGGCGGATCATTTCCAGCGCGTCGGCGTCCTTGCGGGTAACGAACACGACCGCCGCGTCATCGGCGATTTCGCGTGATAGATCGGTCAGTTTGCCATCCAGCTTCATCGCCAGCGCGGCTTTGGCGAGGCCCGGACCAATGGACGCGGCAACCGTGGTTCCCGTCACCGGCCCATCGAAACGGCGTACGGAACCGTCGGGCAGGGTGATGGCGGGCATGGCGATCCTCACAAAGGTTGGCAGTCGCAGAACGGGCAATCCGGCGCGTCTATGGCCTCACGGCAGCGCCGCCGCAACCCTTGCCACCGGCAGATCGGCCAAATCCTCGCTGCGCAGCACGCTGGGCCAAGTGCCGCCCGGCCCGCGCGGCGCGGTGCGCGCCGGGTCGCTGTCGGCGGAGAACAACACCACGCAGCGGCAGCCCACGGCGGCGGCCAGATGCATCGGCCCGGTGTCGTTGCCCACCGCCAGCGCGGCCCCGCGCGCCAACCCAGCGATGTCAGCAATCGCGGTGCGCCCGGTGAGGTCGACCGCCTGCGGACAGCCGGCCAGAATGGAGCGCGCGAGCGCCGCCTCGCCCGGCCCGCCGATCACCACCGGGGTTCGCCCGCGCGCCGCCAGCGCGCACGCCAGTTCGGCGAAGCGGTCCACAGGCCAGCGTTTGCGCGGCCGATGCGCTGCCGCGCCGGGCACCAGCAGCGCATACGGGCGCGGCAATTCGAATGCGGCGCCTTCCAGCCAGGACAAATCCGGCCGCGCCACATCGGCAATCCCCGCCATCAGCAGTTGCTCGCGCTGGCGCTCCAGCGTGTGCATCTGGTCCCGCTTCGGATTGGCATGCCGATGCGAGCAGCCCGGCGCGATGCCCGACCACAGCGGCCGCCCGGCCAACAGAAAATAGCGCGACGAACGGCCGGATGTTTGCAGGTCGTAGACGAAATCGAAGCCCTGCAATTGCCGGATCACCCGCAGCAGCCCCGGCACATCCCACCAGCGCGGCCGGGTATCGACAATGACCTCATCGAACCACGGCGCTTGGCGCGCCATCGCGGCGAACGGTGCCGTGGTCAGCAGCGTGATCCCGGCGTCCGGATGGTGCGAGCGGATGGCGGCGAACGGCGCGAACGACAGCACGAAATCGCCGAGTGCCCCAAGCCGGATCACCAGAATGCGGCGCGTCATGGCGTCACCGCGCGCCGGCGTCTACCCCGGCGTACAGCGCAGCCAGTGGCAGTTCGAACAACAGCGCCGGGAGCATCAGCAGGTCATCTGGCTTGGTGAGGGTGAACAAATCCCAACCGGAAGCGACGCGGTTGTACACCTCGACCCGCATCTGATCCTGATAGATCAAGACGATATGCCGCATCGTCTGCAAGCCGGTCTTGTAAAAGCGCAACTTGGCGCCCCGGTCGCTATCCATGCTGGATGGCGACAGCACTTCGATGACAATCAGCGGCGTGGTGACGAAATTGCGTGCGCCGATTTTCGGGCCGCACCAAACCATCAGGTCCGGCAACGGCGCATAAATGCCGCGCACGTCGTCCGACAATTGCAGGCGCACATCGCCACGCGCCACCCGGCAGCTTCGGTCGGCCGGCATCGCCGCGCGCAACGCTGTACCGAGATTATCGACGATTTCCGCATGATCCAGTGTCGGATTGGTCATGGCCTCGACCTGACCGGCGACCAGTTCCCACGCCGTGTCATCCCGCTGTGTGGCGAGAAAGCGGTCGAACGCGGCAATTGTCACCGGCGGCGGCAGGGCAAGGGCTTCGGACATCGGATGCTCTCCTGAGCGAGCATCATATAGCGATTGCTGTGGTCCTTACAGCGGCACCGGCGCCGGGATCAGCCCGAGCACCTCGCGGTACACATCCAGCGTCGCGTCCTGCATCCGCGCCACGGTGAACTGCGCCAGCACCGACGCCCGCGCCCGCGCGCCGAACGCCGCCACCCGGTCGGGCGGCATCGACAATACGTGGTCGATCGAGGATGCCAACGCCCCCGCGTCGCCCGGCGGCACTCGCCAGCCGGTCGCGCCATGTTCAACCGTCTCAGCAGCGCCGCCGTGGTCCGAGGCGATCACCGGGCGGCCCATGGCTTGGGCCTCTACCACCACGCGGCCAAATGCCTCCGGGCGCACCGAGGCGCTAATCACCACGTCGGCCAGCAGCATGGCGGCGGGCATGTCGGTGCAATCGCCGACCAGCCGCACATCCACGCCCAACGCCGCCGCCATGTGTTGCAGCTTGCGCGCATAGCGTTTGCGGCCTTGCGCCGCGCCGACCAGCACGCCGACCGCGTCCTTGCGCGCCATGCGGGCCATCGCCTCGATCAGCACAGTCTGGCCTTTCCAGCCGGTCAGCCGCCCCGGCAGCATCACCACCGGGCGGCCTTCGGGCAGTTGCCATTGCTCGGCCAGCCGCTGCACCCGGTCGGGCGAGACCGCATCCGGGTCGAAGACGAAGGTATCCGCACCGCGCGGGATCACCCGGATGCGGCTGGGGTCGATGCGGTGCTGCCGGAGGATCATCGCCGCGACAAACCGGCTGATCGCGATTACCCGCTCGCCGCGCGCCATCACCGCGTTGTAGCGCCGCTTGAACGGCAGCCCCTCGCCGTACGCGCCGTGATAAGTGGTGACGAAATGCGCCCCGGTGCGCTGGGCGGCCAGCCATGCCGACCACGCCGGGGCACGCGAGCGGGCGTGCACGATGTCTACTTGCTCGGCGCGGATCAACAATTCGAGTTTGGCGGCATTCCACCAGATGCGCAGCGGGTTCTTGCTGGCCAGCGGCAGCAGGATATTGCGTCCGCCCGCCTGTTCCACCGCCGCCGCCAGCCGCCCCCCGGCGCTGGCCACCAGCGCGACGCCGCCCGCCTCGACAATGGCCGCGACCATTTCCACGGTGCCACGCTCCACCCCGCCGCCGCCGAGTGCCGGCAGCACCTGCAACACCACCGGGCGAATCGGCGGAACAGCGTCGTGGGGCAGGGGAGAATCCATTGCTGGCGCTATAACACGCAGAACCTGAGCGAAAAGGATTCTCTGCCATGCAGCGGCGCGGCGGCATGCTGGATCGAGGCGACGGCGTCCAACTCGCCTGGGCGGCGCTGGAAGGGCACGGCCCCACCGTGGTGTTTCTGCCCGGCTTCGCCAGCGACATGACCGGCAGCAAGGCCACGGCACTGGAAGCCTTCTGCGCCGCGCGCGGCCAGTCGCTGCTGCTGCTCGACTATTCCGGCCACGGCGCGTCGGGCGGCGCATTCGCCGATGGCAGCATCGGCCGCTGGCGCGACGACGCCGCCTGCATCATCGACCGGCTGACCAGCGGCCCGCTGCTGTTCGTCGGGTCTTCGATGGGCGGCTGGATCGGCCTGCTGCTGGCGCTGGCGCGGCCCGCGCTTGTGGCAGGCTTCATCGGCATCGCCGCCGCGCCCGACTTCACCGAAACACTGATGTGGGACTCGATGGCCCCGCCGCAGCGCGCGGCGCTGCTGGGCGACGGCTATATCGACATTCCCAGCCAATATGGCCCGCCCACCCGCATCACCCGTGGCCTGATCGAGGACGGCCGCCGCCACCTGCTGCTGGGCGGCCCCATTGCCCTGGCAGCACCGGTGCGCCTGCTGCAAGGCCAGCGCGACCCGGATGTGCCGTGGCAGACCGCACTGCGGCTGGCCGAACGGATCACGGGCGACGATGTGCAAGTGACACTGATCAAGGACGGCGACCATCGCCTGTCGCGGCCCGCCGACCTCGATCTGCTATGCCGGACGGTCGCGGCCCTCCTCGGCGAGAATCCCGCGTAGCCCCTCGCGAAACGTCGGGTAGCGCCAGCGCAGGCCGAGCGCGGCCTGGGTCGCCGCCGACGAAACGCGGCGGCTTTCCTGCCAGAAACTCAACCCCATTGGGCTCATCCGCGCCGCGATGTCCGCGAATGCCACCGGCGGCGGCGGCTCGACCCCGAGCAGCCGGGCGGCCTCTTCGACCACCACGGCAGCTTCGGCCGGTTCGTCGTCGTTCAGGTTCAGCACTCGAACGCCCGGCGGCAGCGTCTGGCCGATGGCAGCCAGCACGGCGGCGGCGATGTCGTCGCGGTGAATGCGCCCGAAGGCGTGGCCCGGCTTGATCACGCGCCGCGCCCGGCCAGCCCGCAGATCGTCCAGCGGCGAGCGGCCGGGGCCGTATATGCCAGCCACCCGGAACAAATCGACCGCCAGCCGGTCGGCCAGCGCCGCCCACGCCTGTT
The DNA here is from genome assembly GCA_025359905.1 of Rhodospirillales bacterium. GTDB lineage: Bacteria > Pseudomonadota > Alphaproteobacteria > Acetobacterales > Acetobacteraceae > CAIPHQ01. The sequence continues at coordinate 2,016 of JANYDF010000132.1, read as the reverse complement.
CGGCCGCCAGCCTGCGGCGGCTGCGGTCCTGGCCGGGGCTGGGCGGCGTAGCTTCATCGACCCAGCCGCCGCCTTGATCGCCATAGACCCCGGTGGTCGACAGATACCCTGCCCAACGCAACGCCGGTGCGGCGGCAATCGCCGGGCCATGCGCGTCCAGCACCGGGTCGACCCCGTCGCCATCGCCGCCGTCGCCGGGCGGCGGCGCCGTCGCCAGCAGGTGGGTTACGCCGGTCAGCGACCCGGCGGCCTCGCTGAACCGCACCAGCCGCACGCCCGCGATGCTGGGGGCAGTCGCCGGGTCGCGGCTTGTCGCGCTCACCTGCCAACCCGCCACCACTGCCGCGCGCGCGGCGGCGGCCCCCGTGTAGCCCAGCCCGAATACGATCAAATGCGGTGTCATCATGGCCCCTGTTTGCCGCAGCGCCGGGCGGCAGACTAGGATGCAGCGGCATGAATCTGCGTACTTTGATCGCTGGAGCCCTCACGCTGCTGCTGCTGACCGGCATCGCCGGTGGCGCATGGTGGCTTTGGCTTGCCCCAGAGCCGGCCGAAACCGAGGCTGCGGCCCCCACCGACGAGCCGTTGCCGATCCCGCCGGTGCCGCCGCGCATCGCCCAAGGCGACGAGTATGAGCATTGCCTCGCCATGCTGGTCTCCGACCCCGAAGGCGCGCAGGCGCAGGCGGAAACGTGGCAAACCGCCGGTGGCGGCGACGGCGCGGAACATTGCCTCGCCCTGGCCCGCATCGCCCTCGGCGACCCGGAAGAAGGCGCTGGCATGCTGGAGAAACTCGGAGCTGGCAGCCACAGCAGTGCCGCAGCCCGCGCAGCGGTCTACCGGCAAGCGGCGCAGGCATGGCTGATGAACGCCGACGCGGCGCACGCCTACAGCGCCGGCACCCGCGCACTAGCGCTGTCGCCCGACGATCCGGACCTGCTGATCGACCGCGCCATCGCCGCTGGTTCACTGGAACACTGGCAGGATGCAGTGGACGACCTGACCCGCGCGCTGGAGCTCGACCCGAACCGGCCGGAGGCGATGGTGCTGCGCGGCTCGGCGTGGCGGCATCTGGGCCACGACGAATTGGCGCAAGACGACGTGGACCGCGCGCTGGAAGCCGCCCCGGAAAACGCGGAGGCATTGCTGGAGCGCGGCATTCTGCGCCAGCGCCGCGCCGATGCGCCGGGTGCGCGTGAGGATTGGGAAAAGGCGATCAGTCTGGCGCCCGATTCCCCCACCGCCGACCTCGCCGAGCAGAATCTGGCGCTGCTGGAGGCCGGGCCCGAGCGGAAGTAGTGCCGCTTAGAAATCCAAGTCGGCGTAGTGCGCCGGCGGCGTGATGCCGGGCACCCGGTCGTTCAGCAGCGGGCGGAAACTGGGCCGCGACTTGATCCGCGCGTACCACTCGCGCGCCGCTGCGCTGACGTTCCAATCCACGTCGCCCTGAAAATCCAGCACCGACAAATGCGCCGCCGCCGTCAGGTCGGCCAGCGACATCATCGACCCGGCCAGCCATTTGCGGGTCTCGGCCAGCCAGCCGATGTACTGCAAATGCGTGCGCAACTCGGTGTAGCCGGTGCGCAAGGCGCTGGCGTCCGGGTGGCCGCGCCCGGCGATCCGGCGGATGTATTTCTGCCCGTTCAGGTTGCGCGTAACCTCAGCATCGAACTTGCCGTCGAACCACGCCACCAGCCGCCGCGTCTCGACCCGCTGGGCGTGGGTCAGCCCGATCAGGTTGAAATCCGGGTACGCCTCATCGAGGTATTCGCAGATCACCGCCGAATCGGGGATGGTCAGCCCGTTTTCTTCGACCAGCGCGGGCACGGTGGCGGCCGGGTTGAGCGCCAGATATTCCTCGCGCCGCTCCCACACCCGCTCGGCCCGCAACTCGAACGGCAGCTTCTTCTCGGCCAGCACCAGGCGGACCTTGCGGCAATAGGGCGACAGCGGGAGGTGAAACAGGATTCGCATGATGGCGGGTTATCGCATTGTGGCCGGTTCGCGCAAACCGGG
>JANYDF010000131.1 GCA_025359905.1 Rhodospirillales bacterium | reverse complement strand
GCCGGCCAGCGCCAAGGGGTCGGCCGCATGCGCCGCGTCGGTGCCGACGCGCAGCGCGCGCGCGAACGCCACGTCCATCCAGGCCTTGAAGTCCGACCACGCCGAAAAATTCTGGTCCGCGCGCCGCAGCGCCGCGTCGGTGGACAGCGGCGCCACGAGCGGCCAATTGGCGAAATCGCTGCCCCATTGCCGGTTCAGCGCCGCCAGGGTGCCATACTGTTCGCGCAACCAGATGTGGAACCCGGCTAGCGAGTCGGCGGACAGATCGAAATCCCAGAACGCCGCGAGGTCGGCGATGCCGGTCTCGTCGCCGAGATTGTAGAACAGCGGGGCCGCCCCCAAAGTGCGGGCATGCGCCGCCAGCCGGGCGGCGCTGCGGGCCTGCGCCGCCACGTCGGACAGGCTGGGCTGGCGGACAAACACGCCGCGATCCGCCGGGTCCGCCGCATGGCGGGCATGGGCCAGATCGAAGCGCCACGTCACCGGATGGTCCGGCGTCCAGCGATGGTAGGCGGCATAGAAATCGGTGGCGATATTTTCGACATACACCCCGAGCCCGGCCGCGCGCAGTGGCGCTGTGCGGCTGGTCAGTTCGGCCGCCAGCGCCGCCTCCGGCAGATCGTCGCGCACCCCGTAGGCCAGCCCGGCGGTGACGCCGAGCCGCTTGGCCTCGGCCAGCGCCGCCGGGCCATGGTTATGCCATAGGATAATCTCGAACCGGTCCCATGACCGGTCCGATCCTGCCGCAACGGCTGGCCCTGACATGCACAGTCCGCTGGCGAGCCATGCCAGCACCGCCGCCAGCACCGCCGCCAGTGCCGTCAGCCGCCGTTGCATCACGGAGTCTTGGGGGCGATCTCGTCGTGCAGCTTCTGGGCGGCGTCGCGGTCGGGGAATTTGCCGGCTTTTTCCAGCAGGTTGTTCAGCAGCTTGACCGATTCCGGGCGCTGCCCGGCATCGTTCAGCGCCACTGCCAGATGGTAGACCACGGTGGCGTCGCCCGGCAGTTGCTGGGCGGCGCGGCGCAGCAGGGTCAGCGCCAAATCGGTTTGGCCGCCCTCCCGCGCCATGATCCAGCCCAGCGTGTCCGAGCTCTGCGGGCTGGGGGCCAGCAGATACGCCTTGTGCGCCATCGCATGCGCCCGCTTGTCGCCGCGCTGCGAGTACAGCCACGCCAGATTGTTCAGCGCGATCGCATCGCCCGGCCGGATCGACAGCACGCTGAGCAGGTTCTTTTCCGCCAGATCGAGCCGGTTCGCCTCGATATCGAGCGAGGCCAGGCTTTCCGCCACCGTCGGGTCGGCCTGCTTGGCCACCCAGTCGCGCAGCACCTGGGTGGCTTCGTCCGACTTCCCGGCGGCGCGCAGGGCGGCGGCATAGTTGACCACCAGCGCGGTGAACGGCGCCTCGGCCATCTCGGCGCCGAACGCGGCCGCTGCCTCGGGATATTGCTTGGAGATCATATACAGGCCGCCCTTCAGCAGCCGCGCCGTCGGATGGTTGATCGGGTCCTGCACCAGCTTGCTGACCACGGCCTGCGCCGCCTCCAGACCCTTGGCCTTGTAGGTGACGGCGACCGAGAGTTGCAGCAGCGCGCTGTTGCCGGGCTGCAGCGCCAGACCGTCCTCGGCGAGCTTTTGCGCCGCTTCGGACTTGTCGAGCGTCATCAGCAGATCGATCAGGCGGCGGCGGGTGTTCAGGTCGCCGGGCGAGCTGAGCAGCAACTGCCGGTAAGCGTCGGCGGCGTCCTGCTTGCGGTCCTGGGTGAGCAGGATCTGCGCCCGCGTGGTCAGCAGCAGCGGCGACAGCGCCTGTTCGAGCGGCACCTCGTCCAGCACGCCATAGGCGGCGGGGAAGTCGCCCTTGCGGGCATGCAGCGCCGCTTCGGTGACCAGCAGCCCGATGGTGCCGGGCGAGGATTTGCGGGCCAGCCGCACCGCCGCGATCGCCCGGTCGAGCTTGTCTTCCGACACCAGCAGTTCGACCAGCGTGCGCAGGGCTGCCCGGTTGGCCGGCTGGATGGTGAGAATGTCGTTCAGCGCCTTTTCGGCTTCGTCGCTCTTGCCGTTCAGCGCCAGCACGCGCGCCAGATTGACCCGGGCCGGCACCGCGGTCGGCACCGCCTTGATCGTGTCGGCCCACGCGGTGCGCGCGCCCTCGAAATCAAGCTGCGCCATGCGCACCAAGCCGGTAAGGTTGCCGACCATCTCCGGCGCCGCCTTGGTCTGACGGCTCAGGCGGTCGAGGGCGGCCACCGCGCGGTCGATATCGCCCGCCGCCAGCGCCGACAGCACCTGGGTGGCGCCGGTGTCGGCGCGGGTCGGCTGGACTTCCAGCGATTGTTCCAAATCGCGCCCGGCGGCGCTCGCGTCGCCCGCCTCAAGCTGCTTGGCGGCCAGGTTGGTCAGCCCCTCGGGCGTGGCGGCGGTGTCGTCGCCGTTCCCGCTGTCGGAGATCACGGTGCCAGGGGCGGGCGGCGCTTGGTTGCCGCCGAGGTCGCCGGCTTGCTTCAGCGCTTCGGTGGCCTCGGCCCGGCGGCCCATTTCCAACTGCACCCGCGCCAGCAGGCGATAGCCGTCGGCGTCGGATTTGCTGTGCGCCAGATAATGGCCAATCGATTCGAGCGCTTGCTCCATCTGGCCAATATTGGATTTGACCAGCGCATAGTAATATTCGCCGCGCGGCAGCCGGTCGAGCACCGGCTGGATTTTCTGCAAGCTGCCATCGGCATTTTGCCAATCCTTGGCGCGGATCAGCAGCAGGGATTGCAGATAAAGCCCCATCGTATTTTTGGAGTCGATCTTCAACGCCACTTCGATGTCTTGGCGCGCCTTGGTGTCTTCGCCGGCGATCAGCAGCGAGCGGGCCCGCGCCAGATGCACCTGCGGCAGATACGGCGCCGCCGCCACGGCTTGGTCGAGTGCTGCGAGCGCCTGGGTCAGATCGCCCTGGCTGCGCAGCAGATCGGCCTTCAGCCCCAGCGCCTCCAGCAGTTTGGGGTCGAGCTTCAGCGCGTCGTCGAGCTTCAATTGCGCCTGGGCGCGGTCGCCGGCGGCGGCGGCGATGCGGGCGATGGCCATCGGCGCATCGGCCAGCGTGGGCGCCAGACGCTCGGCGGCCACCGCCGAAGCATTCGCCGCGACGGTGTCGCGCAGCGCCAGTTGCGCCATGGCGCGGCTGACCATCAACAAGGCGGCATCGGCCGGCGGCAGCCCGGTGGGCAGGAATTCACGCAGCAAATCGGGGAATTTCTGCTGCGCCAGATAGGCGCGCGCCAGCAGCGGGGTCAGGCTGGTGGCCTTGGAGCCGCGCCCGCGCGCCGCCTTCAGTTCCTTTTCGGCGGCCACAGCGTCGCCGAGCTGCAATTGCAGCTTGCCGAGCTCGTAATGCGCCTCGGGGTTATTGGGGTCCTTGAGCACCGCATTGCGCAGTTCGAGCTGTGCCCCGCGGATGTCGCCATGCGCCAGCAGATCATGCGCCGAGGCGATCGGGTCGTGCAGGAACTTGCGCATCGCCCACCAGCCGCCGCCGCCCAGCACGGCCAGAACCAGGAGCACCACAACCGCAATAAGAACTTTCCGCATAATCGATCCCGCCCTGCCGCGTTACGTGTCGCTGGCGCCAATGATACGCATCCGGCCATACGCAGGCATGGCCAAACCCAGGCATAACCGGACGCGCCGCCGTCATAGGGGAGTTTAGCCGCGCAAGACAGTGGATTTGCCCTGGCAGGCCGCTTGCGGCGGATCGCCGGTCAGCGCGCGCCGGTCAGCGCGCGCCGCGCTGGAACAGCACCACGCGCACGGTGGCCAGCAGGATCATCAGATCGAGCAGCAGGCTGCGATGCTTGATGTAGTACAGGTCGTAGGACAGCTTGGCGCGCGCATCTTCCACCGAGGCGCCGTACGGATAATTCACCTGGGCCCAGCCGGTCAGCCCCGGCTTGGCTTGCAGCCGGTCGGCGTAGAACGGCAGGATTTGCTCAAGCTGACTGACGAAATGCGGCCGCTCGGGGCGCGGGCCGATGAAGCTCATCTCGCCGCGCAGCACGTTGAACAATTGCGGCAATTCGTCGATGCGGGTCAGCCGGATGAAGGCGCCGATGCGGGTGACGCGCGGATCGCGCTGCGACGCCCAAACCGGGCCGCGCGCCTCGGCATCGCGGCGCATGCTGCCGAATTTCAGCAGCGTGAACACCCGGCCATGCAGCCCGACGCGCTCCTGGCGGTACAGCACCGGACCACGGCTTTCGCAGGCGATGGCCGCCATGGTGACCAGCATCAGCGGCAGGGTCAGGATCAGCATGAACAGGCTGATGGTGATATCGGCCACGCGGCGCACGGCGGCCGCAGCGCGGCCATCCGGTTGCGCCGCGGTTGCGTCAGCCGTATGCAAGCCAGACTGGTCGTCTGCTGCGTCTAAGCGAGGCCGTGTGGACAAATCGGCAGGCGCGTGCGGGTCAGCATGGCGCCATTCCGGCCACGGCTGATCGACGTCGATGCGGCGCAGCCGGCGCTCCCAGAAATCGATATCCGAATACAGCCGCACCCCCTGCTCGCGCGCGCGCAGGATCTGCCTTGCCGCCAGCGTCTCGCCGGCAGCGGCGGTGACGATGACCGCCCAGACCTTGTTGCGGCGCAGATACGCGGGGTCCAGGGCTGCCGCGTCGCTGGGCGGCAGCACCGAGACGACCTTGAAAAACCCGCCGCGCACCGAGCCGATGGCGGCGCTCATGCGGGTAGCGCCCGCGTCCTCGCCGACGATCAGCACGCGGCGCATGAACACGCCCGCCCGCAGCGCGTAGCTGAACGTCAGCCGCAAGCCGAACAGCAGCAGCACCCAGGCCAGCAGCGCCTTGGCTGCCAGCAGCGAATCGCCGCCGGACCAGCGGGCGCCGGTCAGCAGCGCGCCGGTCAGCAGCGCGCCGTCCAGGCCGATGGCACGGCCGACCAGCCAAATGGCCGGCGATGCCAGCAGCGCGCCGACGCCGGTGTTGATCAGCAGACCGCGCGTACGCAGGTAGGTATCCGGGCTGTACAGCCCGACCGCCGCCGAGGTGAAGCCGAAGGTCAGCGCCAGGGCGACTGCCCGGTTGACCGCGCGCAGGCCCTCGCCCGGCAGCATACCGGCGCCCGGCAGCATACCGGCGCCCGGCAGCGACTCGGCGCCCGGCAGCGCTGCGGTGTCAGCCGGGGCGCCGGACGACAGCAGCACGTAGAACAGCGCCGCGCACAGCGTGACTTCGATCAGCCACAGCCCAAGCAATTCAGGGGAAACATGCTGTCCCAGCAGCCGGGCCAACAGCCCTTCCTCATGGTCGGGCGGCGGCGCGCCAATGGCGGTGGCGCCGGGGCGCGGGCGGCGGCGGGCGGGCTCGAACGGATCGCCGTCCGGCGGTGTCAGCCCAACCGCGCGGAAAATATCGCTAAGCATCTGTCGTTCGTCCCGGTGTGCGAGGCGTACTTTGCGATCGGCCGCAAACTGCGATCAGCCGCAAACTGCGATCGGCCGCAGACTGCGATCGGGTCAGGTGGCCGCTCGTAAGACAGCGCATGACGCACTGCCAGGGTAGACCCGGCTGCTACTTACTAAGCTTTTTGAATGATACGGTCAAGCAATTCCAGTCGTTCCATAACGGTTACGCTTACATCCGCGTTACGCGGCCTGTTGTTCATTTGGACGGCAAGCCCGCCGGGGCCGCTGCGCGCCGCCTTGGCGGCGGGCGGATCGGCCATGCCGCCGCAGATCCGGGTTGACGTTTTACGGCGCACCAACGCTTTACGATGTAATGTTCGACGTGATAAATAACACTATGAAGGGATGCCGCGTTGTCCGACCCGCAGCCGGTAAGGTGTTTCCGGAATGGTTGTGGCGGGTGCGCGTCTGACCGGACGTGATCGATGCAGGCGTGTAGCTCAGTGGCAGAGCACTGCTATTACATGGCAGGGGCCGGGGGTTCGACTCCTTCCGCGCCTAGTCTCCAGACCGGGCCATTCGCAAATCGGGCCATTCGCAAATCTGGCCATTCGCAAATCGGACCACCCGCCGCCGTTTCCCGCAGCGTTTGTTGACATCAGGACCGTTATGATCCGAATCAGATGGACGGCCCGCCTCGCGGCTCTGCTGTTGCTTGCCGCAGCCCCGCTCACCGCCTGCTCGCTCGTGGGCGGCGGACCCAGCGAAACCACCATCACGGTTTCCGCCGAGCCCACCCCGGTGGTGCCGGCGGCCGAGGATTACATCATCGGTCCGGGCGACGCGTTGAACGTGTTCGTCTACGATTCGCCGCAGCTCAGCACCGAGGTGCCGGTGCGCCCGGACGGGCGGATTTCCACCCCGCTGATCCAGGACATCGTCGCCGCCGGCAAAACCCCGGCGCAGCTTGGCAAGGAAATGGCCGAGCGGCTGAGGGATTTCGTTAAGGATCCGCACGTCACCATCATCGTGCGCAGCTTTGTCGGCCCGCTCGACCGGCAGGTGCGGGTGATCGGCGAGGCGGCCGAGCCGCAGGCGATCCCGTACCGCGACCGCATGACCGTGCTCGACGTGATGATCGTCACCAAGGGCCTCACCAAGTATGCCGCCGGAAACCGCGCGCTGATCGTGCGGCGCAGCCACGACAAGGACGGCCACGCGGTGCAGGAAACCATCCATCTGCGGCTCAGCGATCTGATGAAGGACGGCGACATCAGCCAGAACATGCCGGTGCTGCCGGGCGATACCCTCATCATCCCGCAAAGCTGGTTCTGACGGGGAGCGCGGCGGATGGAGGATCTGCGGACACTGCTGCGCCGCTTCGCCTATGGGTTGTGGCGCAAGCGCTGGGCCGCCATAGCCGTCGCCTGGGTGCTGTGCATCGGCGGCTGGTTCGGCGTGGCCGCCATCCCCGACCAATATGAAGCGACCGCGCGCATCTACGTCGATGCCGACGCCATCCTGACGCCGCTGCTGCGCGGCATCGCGCTGGACAGTGCGGCGATCAGCCAGCTCGACATCCTGCAGCACACCGCCCTCAGCCGCCCCAATCTGGAAAAGCTGATCTCCAAGACCGACCTCGAGCTGCAAATCGGCGCCTCGACCGACCTTGAGCGCATGGTCATGAGCCTGGCCGACGGCATCAAGATCGTGCCGCAGACCAAGAACCTGTTCAGCATCACCTACCGCAACCACAGCCCCAAGCTGGCCTACGACGTGGTGCAGCAGTTCCTGACCATCTTCATCGAGAGCAAGGCCGGCACCAATCGCAACGATATGGAGAACGCCAAGCAGTTCCTCGAACAGCAGATCACCCAGTACGAACAGAAGCTGCGGCTGGCCGAAACCAAGCGCGCCGAGTTCCGCACCAAATATCTCGATCTGCTGCCGTCGGACGCCACCGGCATGTCGCGCCTGGAGGGTGCCCGCTCGACCATCAAGCAGCTTGAGGAGCAGTTGAAGGACGTCACGCTGCGCCACGGCATGATCAAGCAGCAGCTTGAAACCACGCCGGAGACGCTGACCACCGAGGCCGAACAGCAGGCCGCGATCACCGGCGGCGGCGGCGGGCCCAATCCGGCGGTGGTGGCCGCCGAGGCGCGGCTGCGCGAGTTGCAGTTGCGCTTCACCGATCAGCACCCCGAGGTGATCGCGCAGAAGAACCTGGTGGCCTCGCTGAAGGCCAATCCGCCCGCCGAGCCGGGCAGCAATGCGCCGCGCGTCGTCACCCCGGCGAAGGGCGGACGCACGCTGTCCAACCCGGTGCATGAGCAGTTGAAGCTGCAATTGTTCGAGAACGAAGGCATGGCCGCCTCGCTGCAGCGCCAGATTGGCGACGGAAGCAAGGAGGCCGACCGGCTGGCCGCCATCGCGCGCGGCGCCCCCGGCCTGATCGCCGAATACACCGACCTGAACCGCGACTACGACGTGTTGCGCAAGAACCACGAGGAGCTGATCGCCCGGCGCGAAGCGATGCGGATTTCCGCCGCCGCCGAGAACGATGCCGAGAAAGTGAAACTCGACGTGGTCGATCCGCCGCAGGTGCCGCAAATCCCGGTGGCACCGAAGCGCGTGCTGCTGGACAGCGCGGTGCTGGCGCTGGGTTTTGCCGGCGGCATCGGCGCGGTGCTGATGCTGCTGCAATTCGATAGCTCGTTCGAGACCACCGATGAGTTGCGCAAGCTGGAACTGCCGGTGGCCGGCAGCATCTCGATGATCGCCGCCGTGGTGCCGCTGCACCGCAGGCTGCTCGGCATCGGCAGTTTCGCCATGGCGATCCTGCTGCTGTGCGCGGTCTGGGGCGGTTTGATCGTGCGCATGCTGCGCGCGGGCATCGCCTGATCATGACCGAACGCACCGCCCATTTGGTCGAACGCGTCGCAGCCCAGTTGCGCGGCACGGCCGGACTCACCGAAGCGCCCGCCAGCCCGGCACCCGCTGCACCGGCACCTGCGGCACAGCCCGCAAAGCCTCCCCCGGCCGGCGGCCCGGCGGCGCAACCGCTGCCGCCGTTGCCAGCCCCTTCGATGCCAACCCCTTCGATGCCAGCGGCCGCAGTGCTGGCCCCGCCATACGGCGCCGATCAGCCGCCCGCCGCCGACAGCACCGGCGACGCCGCGGCCTTGACCGGCGCCGAGGCGGAAATTCCCGACGGCGTGGCGCTCGACATGGCGGTGCTGAAGCGCGCCGGCTTGGCGCTGGCCGGGATGCGCAGCCGCGCCACCGAAGAATACCGCATCACCGTCGGGCGCATCCTGCGCGCGCTGCACGGCGGCAACCGCACCACCTCCGGGCTGCCCAGCCAGCAGATGCCGAGCTCGTCCATTCCTGGTCAGGCGCTGGCGAGCTTGGTGATGGTGACCAGTGCCCGCCCCGGCGAGGGCAAAAGCTTCTCCACGCTCAATCTCAGCGCCAGCATCGCGCAGAACGGGCTGGCCGACGTGCTGCTGGTCGATGTCGACGGCAAGCCGCGCTCGCTGACCACGCTGCTTGGTCTGCGCGAACGCCAGGGGCTGCTCGATCTGGTCGGCAACCCGGCGCTGCGGCCGGAGGATCTGGTGGTGCGCACCGCCATCCCCGGCTTCAACGTGCTGCCGCTCGGCCTGAACCGCTCGGCCACCGCCGAGGGCGGCGTCACCCGCATGGTGCTGGGCGCGCTGGAGCGGGTGCGGCGGCGTTTCCCGCGCCACGTGGTGATCCTCGATACTGCGCCCTGCCTGTCGACCAGCGACCCGAGCACACTGGCGCCGCTGGTGGATATGACGGTGATGATCGTCGAGGCCGGACGCACCCAGCGCAGCGAGCTTGGCGCGGCGCTCGAACTGGTGCGGGCCTGCCCAAATACCATTCTGGTGTTGAACAAAGTGCGCCTGACGCACCGCCACTCGTTCGGGTCGTACTATTACTTCGGCTATCCGTCCTGAGGCCGGTGCAATGATCAGCCGATTCCGCATTTGGGCGCCCTTGGCCGTGGCTGCCGCCGGACTGTGCGGCCCGTATGGCACCATGGCGCAGCTTTTGCCGGAAACCGGCGGCGGCATGGATGTCACCGTGCGCCCCGGCTTGGCCCCCGCGGCGCCGCCCCCGGCCGGTGGGCCGCTCTGGCAGATCTCACCCGCGATCAGCGTGCAGCAGCAATGGACCGACAACGCGCTGCCGGGCGTCTCGGTGCGGCCGCAGGCCAGCTTCATCACCGTGATAACCCCCACGCTGGGCGTCAGCGCCGAGACCGCGCGGGCCAAGGTCGATCTGTCCTACGCGCCGAATCTATATCATTATGAATCGATCAAGGGTCAGGACCGGGTTGGTCAGAACCTGAACGCCAACAGCCATGTCACGCTGGTGCCGGAGGAGGCGTTCCTCGACCTGCGCGGCTTTGCCGCAGTGCAGGCGCTGAATGCCGGGACCGGGCCCACCGGCAGCAACGCGCTGACCCGGCAAAATCAGGTCCAAAGCTACAATTTTTCCGCCACGCCGTACGTCACCCACCGCTTCGGCAGTTTCGGCACGGCGCAGATCGGCGCGTCGGTGTCGCAGACCACGCAGACCACGCTGGGTGCTGCGCTGCCCGGCGTGGGCAGCCCCAGCCAAAAGCTCGGCGCGTTCCAGGAATCGGCCTCGTTCACCTCCGGCGAGGCGTTCGGCCGCGTGCTCAGCAACGTGCAATTGCTGGCCGCCCAGGAATCCGGCAACGGCGTGCTGCGCGGCGCGCGGCGCGATACCGCCAGCTATCAGGCCGGCTACGCCATCACCCACAGCATCACGGCACTGGCCAGCGCCGGTTACGAGAACATCGTCTATGGCGGCAGCAACCCGTTGCGCATCAACGATGCCACCTGGAGCGCCGGCGCCAAGCTGCTGCCCAATCCGGACAGCGCCATCACCGTGCTGTATGGCCATCAGGACGGCGTGACCTCGGCCTCGCTGGACGCCAGTTACGCGCCGACGGTGCGCACCAAGCTGTTCGCCCGCTACTCCGAGGGGGTGACCACCGGCATCGAGCAACTGCAAAATAGTCTGGCGGGCGCACAGCTCGACCCGCTCGGCAATCCGGTGGACGCCACCACCGGCGCGCCGCTGCAACTGACCAACAATTTCTTCGGCGCCAACAATGCCGTGATCCGGCTGCGCAGCTACTCGCTGACCGCCGCGTGGCAGCTCACCCGCGATAGCTGGCAGGCCACCGTCAATCGCCAGCAACAGACCCCGATCGGCGTGCAGACCAACGGGTTTTCCAACACCATCGGCACCTACGGCTCACTGGCCTGGCAGCATGAGCTGAGCGAGACGATGCGGTCGAGCCTGTTCGGGCAATACGGCATCAGCGAGCTCGGCAGCGGCCCGGCGCGGCTCAACATGAATGTGGTGACGGCCAGCGCCGCGCTGACATACACGTTATCGGAGACCCTCACCGGATCGGTCCAGTACAGCTATACCAGCCAAGCCTACACGGCCGCCGTTGCAGGTTCGGCGATCAATTTGGTCAGCTTGGGCCTGCGCAAGTCGTTCTGACCAAGCCGGCCCAAATGCCGCGCCTTTGGGGTGATCCGAAGATCCGCCGATGTACGAAAAGTATTACGATCTCAACGCCCCGCCGTTTCAGCTCACCCCGGATAGCCGGTTCTTCTTCGAGAGCCGGGCGCACGCGCGCGCCATCGCGCATCTGACCTTCGGACTGGCCCAAGGCGAGGGCTTCGTGGTGGTCACCGGCGAAGTCGGCGCGGGCAAGACCACGCTGATGGAACGCCTGCTGTCGCAGCTCGACCGGGACACCTATGCCATCGCGCGGATCAACACCACGCAGGTCTCGGGCGACGATCTGTTCCGCCTTGCCATGGCAGGCTTCGGCGTGGATGTGCGCGACGCCAGCAAATCCACCCTGCTGCTGCGCTTCGAGGATGCGTTGCGCGAGTACCGGATGTCCGGCCAGCGCTGCCTGCTGATCGTCGACGAGGCGCAGAACCTGTCGCTGGCGGCGCTCGAAGAACTGCGCATGCTGTCCAACATCACCGAGGGCGGCCAGGCCAGCTTGCAGACCATCCTGCTCGGCCAGCCGCAGTTCCGCCGCATCCTGGCCAGCCCGGAACTGGATCAGCTGCGCCAGCGCGTGCTGGCGTCGTACCATCTGGGGCCGCTGACCCGCGATGAAACCCGCAGCTACATCCTGCACCGGCTGACCATGGCCGGCTGGCGCGACACACCGCGCTGGCACGATGCGGCCTTTGCCGCGGTGTTCGACCACTCGGGCGGCATTCCGCGCCGCATCAACCGGCTATGCGCCCGTGTGCTGGTGTACGGCGCGCTGGAGGAAACCGCCGAAATCACCGGCGGCATGGTGGAAACCGCCGCCGAGGAACTGGCGCAGGATCTGGACAGCGGCGGCGCGCCCCTTAGCCCTGCGGGCCCGCGCGCCGCGGCGCCGCGCGACTTGGCCCGGCTGGGATCGCCGCTGCTCGACGATGGCGGGCTGTACGGCGCCAGCGCATCGGCCGGAGCGCTGGCCGACTTGCGCCAGCGGATCGAGGCGCTGGAAATCCGCATGGCCAAGCGCGACCGGGTGTTCCAACGGCTGCTGACGCTGCTTGGCGCGGATGGGCACGGCACATGACGGGATCGCAGAGTACGGAACTGCTCAGCCGCAGGCCGCTTCCTGCCGGGGCGCTCGACACTGGCGGCGACACTGGCGGCGACACTGGCGGGACGCTGCGCAACGCGCTGACCGTGGATGTGGAGGACTATTTCCAGGTTCAGGCCTTCGCCAACGTGATGCCGCGCGACAACTGGGAGAGCATGCCGCGCCGGGTGGAAGCGAACACCGACCGGCTGCTGGCGCTGTTCGCCCGCCATGGCGTACACGGCACTTTTTTCGCGCTCGGCTGGATCGCCGACCGCCATCCGGCGCTGATCCGCCGTATCCTCGCCGCCGGGCACGAACTGGCCAGCCACGGCTATGGGCATGAGCGGGTGGACAGCCAGAATCCGCAGCAATTCCGCGCCGATATCGTGCGCGCCAAGGCCACGCTGGAAGCGGCCGGGGGCGTGGCGGTGCTGGGCTACCGCGCGCCGACCTTCTCCGTCGGGCCGCGCACGGCGTGGGCGTTCGACATCCTGGCCGAGACCGGGCATCGCTACAGCTCCAGCGTTTATCCGGTGCGGCACGATCTGTACGGCATGCCGGATGCGCCGCGCAGCGCCTTCCGCCACGACAGCAGCGGCCTGCTGGAAATCCCGATGACCACGCTGCGGCTGGCCAACCAGAACCTGCCATGCTCTGGCGGCGGCTATTTCCGGCTGCTGCCATACCCGGTGTTTCGCGCCGCACTGCGCCGCTGCAACGCCAGCCAGGGTACGCCGGGCGTATTCTATATCCACCCCTGGGAAGTCGACCCCGAGCAGCCGCGCATCAGCACGCCCAGCCGGCTGTCGCGCTTCCGGCACTACAACAACCTGCATTTGACCGCAGACCGGCTGGACCGGCTGCTGCGCGATTTCGCCTGGGACCGGATGGACCGGCTATTTCCGGAAATTCTTGACCCTGATGGTCATACGGCCGGGCCGCTTCGGGCCCGCTATGCGGTAGGGGCCGGATAGGCAGCCTTACAGCCCGAGCATCACCCACACCGCGCCCAGCGTGCACAGCATCAGCACGGTGAATTCCGCCAGCTTCAGCAGCGGCGGCTTGGTGGCGAACTGACTGGACACCATCATGGTTGCCGCCCGGCTGCTCTGCCGGTCATCGGCCTGCGGCGCCGCATGGTGCAGATCGCCAATCACCGGGGCGGCCGGCGCGGCATGCGGCATCATCGGGGCGGCAGGCGGGCGCAGGGCAGGGCGGGCTGCAGCCTGCCGGGTATTGGCCGCCGGATAAGCCATCGGACCGGCATCCATGGCGCGGCGCCCGAACACGGTATTGGTTTCTTTGAGCAGCATAGGCATCTCGCCGTCTCCGCGACCGCATCGCCGTTCTGGCCAATGAATGCATAAATGAAGCATACGCCAGATCGCAACGGCGTCAGAATTTGTCTGATGCGGATTAGATTTTGTTAGATCGTGTTAGCCAGTGCTGAACATACCTGACACAAGCCCGCCGGCAGCCGCAGGAGCCGACGAAATGAGCGCAGCACCCTGCGATTGCCGTGCAATGTCGTCGCAGTTCGGTGAATTGCTGTCCTCACCCGCGCATTGCCCGCTGGCGTACGAATCGGGACCAATGGCGCCGATCCGTTGACCGGCGATCCTCAGTCAGCCGATTTGAGTCCTGGCGCTGTGAATTTTGCCGCTTGGGCGGCCGCGCGCATCGCCAGCCCGGCCAGCGACCAGCGCCGCGCCACGTCCAGCCAGTGCAGCGCAACGGCGGCGTGCCCGAGGCTGGTTTTGTAACGGTCATCCCCGGCCAGGAAATCGTAGCGCGCCACCCCGTCGCGGCGCGCCTGTTCGATGGCGGCGTGGTGGCAGGTCAGGCCCGGCTTGGCATGACCCGGCTTGGCATGACCCGGCTTGGCGTGCGCCGGGGCGGCGTAGTCGAAGCCGGACTGGTAGGCCAGCACGCGGTCCCGGTAGCGAAAATTGTAGAGGTAGCCGATCACCTGCGGGCCCGCCGAAATCCGCAGCAGATCGGCCTCGCCGCGCGGCACCGCGCGGGCCAGCAGCGCGCGGTGAAATTGCCGGAACCGTGGATTGGCGAACGCGCCGGGCTTGCCGCGCGCCGTCCAGGTGGCCTGATGCAGCGCCGCCAGCGCGTCGAGAAACACCAGCGCCTCATCCAGCGCCGCCGCCCGGCGCAGCGTGACCGGTCCGAGCGCCGCGTACGCGCGCTCCGAGCGGCGCAACTTGTAGCGGGTGTTGGCGCTCAGGCTGGCCAGATACGCTCCATCCGCATCGCCCAATGCCGCCAGATCGGCATACGGCGCCGTGTGACTGCGCCGTAGCCGCACCACGCCCACGGCACGGGCGGCGGCAAGATGGGCATCGTCCACCCCGCTCAGACGCAGGATGCGCCCGCCCGCCAGCAGGGCGCGCAGGCAATCCGGCAATAGAGGCTCGGCACCCTGCGCCAGCAGCGGTCCGTTATGCTCGATATAGGCCGCATCCCACGCCGGATCGCCGCTTTCGCCCAGCCAGGTGCGGGCGCGGGTTTGATTGAGCAGCGCCAGCGCGCGCAGTTCGCCGTCCTGTTCGGCGCGCAACGCCAGCGGGCGGGTAAACCGTGCGGCGGCCAGACAGCCGGTCCAGGTCCAGCTTTGAAAAAACGACGCGGCGGCGCGCGTCTCCAGCGCCTGCCAATCGGCCGCGAGCGCCTCGGGGTCTGCGGCAGGCAGGAGCGTGATGCGTGGCACGATGGCACGACGTGTAAGCAAGAATGCCGCGTTGGCCAACAAGGCTGGGTTGGCCAACAAGGCTGGGCTGGCCAACAAGGCTGGGCTGGCAAAATACGGCCGCTTGCGCCATGTCACGCCATGCTCAGCGCCATTGCCACCGTTCTGCTCGTGCCGCCGGTCAATCTGGCGGTGCTGGCGCTGGCCGCCGTGGCGCTATCCTGGCCGTGGCCGGGTGGGCGATGGCCGGGTGGGCAATGGCCGGGTGGGCGATGGCCGGGTGGGCGATGGCTGGCGGCGGCGGCATTGCTGCTGCTGCTCGTGCTGGCGCTGCCGGCGGTCTCCAATTCGCTGCTGACCGGGCTGGAGCGCGGCTTGGCCGCGCCGCAAACGGGGCAGGCGGCAATGCCGCAGGCCATCGTCATTCTCGGCGGCGACGTCGCGCGCATCGGCACTGGCCCCGGAGAGCTCGATATCGCCGGGCTGACGCTGGCGCGGCTGCGCGGGGGCGCGGCACTGGCGCGGCGCACCAAGCTGCCGGTGCTGGTAACCGGCGGGGTGATCGACGACGGCCCGGCGGTGGCAACCCTGATGCGACAAAGCCTGGAGGACGACTTCGCCGTGCCAGCGCGCTGGGTGGAAGCCGCCTCGCTCACCACCTGGGACAACGCCCAGTTCAGCGCCGCCATGCTGAAGCGCGACGGCATCGGCACGGTGTATCTGGTGACCGACGCATGGCACATGCGCCGCGCACTGATCGCGTTCGCCGCCGCCGGACTGGTGGCGCTGCCGGCGCCGCCGGTGTTCGACCGGCCGCCGGGCGGACAGCTCAGCGAGTTCGTGCCCCGGGTGTCCAGTTGGCAGCGCAGCTATTTCGCGCTGCACGAATGGATCGGCTGCGCCTGGTACGCGTGGCGGGCGCGCGGCTGAATGGCGCTCGCGGTTTTCGGCTCGGTGGCGGCCCTGCCGCCGGACGCACGGGCGCTGCTGGACGCGGCGGCGCGGCAGGATTTCCAGCTCAGCGCCGCGTGGTTCGCCACCGTGGCGGCGGCGGCCCTGCCGCCGGGGGCGCGGGCGGTCTTTCTGCTGTGGCAGGAGGCTGGGCAGGCCGTCGCAGTGCTGCCGCTGCAACGCTCCGCCAGCGGGCGGCTGGAAGCGCTGACCTCGCCGTATACTTGCCGGTATCGCCCGCTGATCGCGCCCGGCGCGACGCCGGAGACGGTGCGCCGCGCCGGGCGCGGCTTTGGGCGGTATTGCCGCTGGCGCGGGCCGCTGCGGCTCGATGCGCTCGACCCGGACTGGCCGGGACAGGCCGCATTGCTGGCCGGGTTCCGCGCGGCCGGGCTGGTTGCGCTGCGCTTCGCGCATTTCGGCAACTGGCATCTGCCGGTGGCAGGCCTGGACTGGCCCGCCTATCTGGCCGGGCGGCCGGGCGAATTGCGCGAAACCATCCGGCGGCGGCTGGCCCGTGCTGCGCGCGATAAAACCATCAGCTTCGACCTCATCACCGGCCCGGATGGGCTGGACACGGCAATTGCCGCCTATGAGGCGGTCTATGCCCGCAGTTGGAAAGAACCCGAGCCGTACCCGGATTTCGGCCCGGCCTTCCTGCACGCGGCGGCGGCGGCGGGCATTCTGCGGATGGGCGTGCTGCGCCAGGGCGGCGTGCCGGTGGCCGCACAGTATTGGACACTGTGCGGCGGCACCGCGTCGGTGCTGAAGCTGGCGCACGACGAAGCGGCGCGGGCGCTGTCGCCGGGCACGGTGCTGAGCGCGCGGATGATCCGCCATCTGCTGGAGCACGACCACGCCACCGAACTGGATTTCGGCCGGGGCGACGACCCGTACAAGCGCGGCTGGACCGGGCAGCGCCGCCCGCGTGAGGGGCTGTTGCTGTGCCCGCTGCTGCATCCGGCCGGACTGGCGGCGATTGTGCGCCAAGCGGCCGGTGCGGCACGCCACTGGGTACGGCGGCGGATTGGATCACCAGCCACATCGGATACAACAAGATAATTTGTAGCAACAAAGTGCAATTTTTTAGGTAAAAACATCCGCATGCCACCAATTTTCGGTGCGGCGCACAGTTGTATTTGACGCACTGGCGTAGAATGGCGGACAATTATCTACCGTCATGCTCCGCCTTATGCATATCATTGCATGCGGCCGGGGAATGTATCGGCAGGGCAAGCGCATGGCATTGATTTCCACGGAATTTGTCCGGCGCAATTTGGAACGGCAGCGCGCGGTTACGCCGGCCAGCCGGTTGCCGTGGGGTCTCGCCTTGCCGCTGATCCTGGTGCTGTCCGGTGTGTTGTGGCTGGGGGTGTACAGGCTGCTGGCGCTGTTGTTTTGAGCAATATCTCATAACCTCATGAGATACTGAGACGCAGAGCGCGCGGGCGGCATGGACAAAGACCCGCCGCACAGCCTATCGACCGCACGCCAACCGGCCCGGAACCCTGCCTGATGCCGCTCGTCTGCCGACCGCTCGGCGCTGCCGATGCCGCCGCTTGGGACGCCTTCGTGGCCACCCACCCGGACGGCACCTTCTTTCACCGCGCCGCGTGGCAGGGCGTGATCGCGCAGGCCTTCGGCCATCGCACGCATTTCCTGCTGACCGAGCGCGACGGCGCGATCACCGGCGTGCTGCCGCTGGTGCATGTGACGTCGCTGCTGTTCGGCAACACGCTGATTTCCATGCCGTTCTGCGTCTTTGGCGGGCCGCTGGCGGCCGACCGCGAAAGCTTCGCCGCCCTGGTCGCCGCAGCCGAAGCGCTGATCGGCTCGTCCGGCGCGTCGGCGCTGGAATTCCGCCCGCTGGCCGAGCCGCCGGAAGGCTGGCTCGACGACACCGCCTGGACGGTGCGCGACGATCTGTATGTCACGTTCCGCAAGCCGATCGCGGCGGACGACGACGCCAATATGAAGGCCATTCCGCGCAAGCAACGCGCCGTGGTGCGCAAAGGCATCGAGCGCGGGCTGACCGCGACGGTAGACCGCGACACCGATGCATTGCACCGCATCTATGCCGAGAGCGTGCGCAACCTGGGCACCCCGGTGTTCTCGCGCCGCTATTTCCGCCTGCTGGCCGAGGCGTTCGGCGATGACATGGATGTGCTGACGGTGCGCGACGGCGAGGCACCGGTGGCCTCGGTGCTGAATTTCTATTGGCGCGACGAGGTGCTGCCGTACTACGGCGGCGGCACGGCGGCGGCGCGGCAGTGCCATGCCAACGATTTCATGTATTGGGCGGTGATGCGCCATGCCGCCGCGCGCGGCTGCTGCATGTTCGACTTCGGCCGCAGCAAGGCGGGCACCGGCGCATTCGCCTTCAAGAAGAACTGGGGCTTCACCCCAATCCCGCTGCGCTACCGCTTCCGCCTGGCCCCCGGCGCCAGCATTCCCGACCACAATCCGCTCAACCCGAAATACCGGCTGTTCATCGCCGCCTGGAAGCGCCTGCCGCTGCCAGTGGCCAATCTGCTGGGCCCGTTTATCGTGCGCGGCGTGGGCTGATGCGCGCGTACCGCGAAGCGGCGGCGGCGCGGACAGTGGTGTATACCGGCCGCAGCCCGTCTCGTTTTGCTTCCTAGCCGCCGGATCGGATGACGCCTTATGCCCAGCCTGCTGTTTCTGACCCAGCGCATTCCGTATCCGCCGATCAAGGGCGAGAAGATCCGCCCGCTGCAAATCCTGAAGCATCTGCGCCAATCGTACGACGTGCATCTCGGCTGTCTGGTCGATGATCCGCGTGATCAGGAGCATGTGCCGACGGTGCGCGCGCTGTGCACCGATGCGTATTTCGCCACGCTGGACCGCAAGCGCGCCAAGATCACCTGCCTGCGCGGCCTGCTGACCGGCGAACCGCTCAGCGTGACCTTCTACCACGACAGCGGCCTCGCCGCCTGGGTGGCCCGCGTGCTGCGCGAGGTCAAACCCGAGGCGATCTTCGTCTGCTCGTCCAACATGGCGCCGTACGTACTGGATCTGCGCGGCCAGGAGCGGGTGCGGCTGGTCGATCTGGCCGACGTCGATTCGGAAAAATGGCGCGTCTATGCCCAGACCGGCGGATTTCCCATGCGCTGGGTGCACGCCCGCGAATGGAAGCGCACCGCCGCACTGGAAGCGCGCATCGCCCGCGACTGCGACTGGAGCACCTTCGTCTCCACCGAGGAAGCCGCCCTGTTCGCCCAGCAGCATCCGGCCCAGGCCAGCAAGATCCGGGGCATCGCCAGCGGCGTGGACCATGTTTATTTCGATCCGGCGCTGCCCAGCGCCGCCCCGTTCGATACCGCCAAGCTGAACTTCGTGTTCACCGGCACGATGGACTACCCGCCCAACATGGACGCGGTGGTTTGGTTCGCCGAGACCATCCTGCCGCTGATCCGCCGCACCGCGCCCAATGCGCAATGCCATATCGTGGGTTCGAGCCCGGCGCCGAGGGTGCAGGCACTGGCGGCAATCCCCGGCGTGTTCGTCATCGGGCGGGTGCCCGACGTGCGGCCCTACGTGGCGCATGCCAATGCCGGCGTGGCGCCGATGCGCATCGCGCGCGGCATTCAGAACAAGGTGCTGGAAGCCATGGCGATGGCACGCCCGGTGGTGGTGACGCGCGACGCGCTGGAAGGCATCGCCGCCGTGCCGGGCCGCGAGGTGCTGCTGGCCGATAGCGCCGAGGATTTCGCCGCCGCCTGCCTGCGCGCCGCCGGGCCGGACGGGGAGGCCATCGGCCAAGCCGCCCGCCAGCGCGTGCTGAGCGATTACGTCTGGGCGGAACGGCTGCGCGGCTTCGACGCGCTGCTCGGCACGCCGGCGCGCGTTACTTCGGAAAAGGCTGCCACCGCATGATCATTCGTTCGCGCGCCCCGCTGCGCCTCGGCCTGGCCGGCGGCGGCACCGACGTGTCGCCGTATTGCGACCTGTACAGCGGCGCTGTGCTCAATGCCACGATCGACATGTACGCCTACACCATCATCGC
>JANYDF010000123.1 GCA_025359905.1 Rhodospirillales bacterium | reverse complement strand
CCGTGACCGACGCGCATTTGGACGGAACAACTAGAGAGCTACGGCCCGTCCCTTTTGAAACATTGCAGTGGCTGATCGGCGAGGCCGGGCCGCAATTCGCCGCCGCCGAGCAATCAGCAACTAATCACGACACCCACCACGATAAATCCCGCTCAGCGACTGCTTTCCGCAAGGGCAGCGCGTTCGTGCGGCAAGGTTTGGATTTTGACGCAATGTGCTGCGCGCTCGCTGCCGATCTAGAAACGGCGGCGTGGACCGCCGAAAAGGGCGCGGCGAACGATGGCCGCGAACTGCAACGGATTTACAAAAACGCCGCCGCTGAAGTTGACGCGGACAGGGCCGCTTTCGCGCCGGTGCTCGAAGCCCCTGATATGGGCGTGTTGACTTTCAGCCGCCGCGAGCCGCCGCAATTCCCGTTGCACGAACTGGGCGACGCCTGGGCTGGGTGGGTTGCTGAGGCGGCTGAAGCCGCTGGCGCTCCAACCGATTACGCGGTGGGGCCGCTACTCGCCACCGCGTCTGCGCTAATCGGACATGCGCGCTGGGCGGAAGCTACGCCCGGCTGGAAAGAACCTCCCCATTTGTGGTGTTGCGTGGTTGGCGATTCTGGCAGCGGAAAATCGCCCGGTGCGGACGTGATTTTAAGGGACGTGCTGCCCCACGTTGAGGAGCGAATGACGGGCGATTTTCCGATACGGCATCGGGCGTGGCGGGCGGCGAAGTTGCAGCACGACGCGGCGGCGGATCGCCAGAAGGCTGCTCTGCGCAGCGGCGGCAAGGTGGGTGAAGCCGGGTTACAGCCCCCCGACCTGCCCCCCGACCTGCCCCCCCGACCTGCCCCCCCGACCTGCCCAACGAGCCGTTACACCCTCGGCTGGTAGCGCAAGACGCAACAATTGAAAAGGTCGCCACGTTGCTTGCCGCCGCCGCGCCCAAAGGACTGCTCGTAGCCCGCGACGAGTTGGCGGGTTGGTTGCGGGGCATGACAAACTACAACGATTCCGGGCGCGCGTTCTGGCTTGAATGTTACGGTGGGCGACCGTATTCCGTGGACAGGCAGAAGAACCCTGAGCCGATCCGGATTCCACGGCTTGCCGTTTCCGTCACTGGCGGCACCCAACCTGAAAAGTTGGCCGAGTTGTTCCGCGACGCCGATGATGGGTTGCTCGCGCGCTTCCTATGGTTTTGGCCCGCAACCCGGCGGTTCCGCCTTGCCCGTGCTGCCCCTGCGACCGATTGGGCCATTGCGGCGCTCGACCGGTTGCGGTGCCTCGAAACGGCCGTGGCACCCAAGCCGGGCGATCCGCAGCCGCCTGTCTTCGTGCGGCTCGTCGATAACGCCTTGCCCATGTTGGAATCGTTCGGGCAAGAAATGCAGGACAACCTCGAAAACGCATCCGGGTTGATGCGTTCAACCTTTGGCAAGGCGCGCGGCACGGCGCTGCGGCTGGCATTGGTGCTGGAATTTTTATGGTGGTGTGGCGGGGCCGCCGCTGAACCGCCACCCACCAGGATTAGCGTGGAGGCTTTCGCCGCCGCCACGCGGCTGGTCCGGGATTATTTTGGGCCCATGGCGGAGCGGTGTTTCGGTGATGCCGCGATCCCGAAGGAAGACCGCGACGCGGGGGCGCTGGCCCGGTGGATAATCAAGACGGGGGCCACCGAAGTGCATGTGCGCCAACTGCAACGAGAAGTCAGGCTGCCCGGACTGCGCGACGCCACGGCGATCAAGGCGGCGGCGGAGGTGCTCGAACATGCGGGGTGGTTGACCGCTCCGACAATCGGCAAGGGCGAGGCGCGCAAAGTGGCCTACCGGGTGAACCCTCGGGTTCACGCGGCACCGCGTTGACGCACGGCGACGCTGCCTTCACGCAAGGCGGGGGCGGCGGCTGGGCGGGCTTTTCGCGGCGCGTTGGCTTGAAGCGGCGCATAACCACGCTATACCCGACCGGCAATAGCGCGCCATTCCCCGGAGCCTGCCAATGTTTCGCCAGTGTATTTCCACGAAAGCCGCTGCGGCGTATCTGGGCCTCGATCCCCAGTGTTTGGCGGGATGGCGGGCTCGCGGGATCGGGCCGAGCTATATCCGGTTTCCGTCCGCGTTTGGCCGCAACCGCGCACCCAAGCTTGGGGGCACCATACTCTATCGACTAGAGGCGTTGGAAGCGTTCGTGCGCGCCATGACGATCCCCGCCGGGCGACTGCCGCACCCGACTGCCGGTCGCCCGCGTAGGGGGGTGGTGGCTCAAAAGCACCTAAAATGAACCATGGTTGATTCGCCCATGTGGTTTTTTATTTTTTCTCGGGGGGTGGCTGAGGCATCGCCGGGCGCGCGCGTCTGCCCCCACGCCCGCCCCGCCGTGGTGGCCACCGGGTGGCAGCGGGCGGCGCACTAGCCTCCCCTCCGGGCGCAACGCCGCCGCGCCCATGCCCGGCTGCCGTCTGACTTTCGCCGCACGCCCGCACTCCCCACAAACCACGGGCAGAGCGCCGAATTAGCAGCGATGCGCTTGGAAACGGTTCGCCGGCGAACAACGTCCGCAGATACGCGCGCTCATCACAAACCACGGGCAGAGCGCCGCACGGGGTCTAGCGGGCGCACGCCTGGGGGTAGCTTTGGGGGTAACGGAATCGGCCACCTTAGAAGGCACCGTAAAATCAGATAGTTAGCAGGTAAAATTGGCGGAGGGGATGGGATTCGAACCCACGGTAGGGATTTACTCCCTACAACGGTTTAGCAAACCGTCGCCTTCAGCCGCTCGGCCACCCCTCCGCCGGAAGGTGCAATACACGACGTTTGCCCGGCTGCTTGTAGTCAGTCCGCCGCGCCGCGTCAAACACGCAGCGGCGCGGCGGAAGCGGGGCTACTCTGCGGGATCGGAGTCCTCTTCGCTGGCCATCATCGCGTTGGCCATCGTTCCAGCCTGCTGGCGCATCCGGCGTTCGACGGACTCGGCCATCTCCTTGTGTTCGCGCAGGAACTGCTTGGCGTTTTCACGGCCCTGGCCGATGCGCTGGCTTTCGAAGCTGTACCAGGCTCCAGATTTCTCAACGACACCGGCCTTGACGCCAAGATCGATCAGTTCGCCGACCTTGCTGATGCCTTCGCCGTACATGATGTCGAACTCAACCTGACGGAACGGCGGCGCCAGCTTGTTCTTGACCACTTTCACCCGCGTCTGGTTGCCGACGACCTGATCGCGGTCCTTGATCGAGCCGGTGCGGCGGATTTCCAGGCGGATCGAGGCATAAAATTTTAGCGCGTTGCCGCCGGTGGTGGTTTCCGGGTTGCCGAACATCACGCCGATTTTCAACCGGATCTGGTTGAGGAAAATCATCATCGTGTTGCTGCGGCTGACGCTGCCGGTGATTTTGCGCAGCGCCTGGCTCATCAGCCGCGCATGCAGACCCACATGGGTGTCGCCCATTTCGCCTTCGAGTTCGGCGCGCGGCACCAGGGCGGCGACCGAGTCGATCACCAGCACGTCGATGGCGCCCGAGCGCACCAGCGTATCGGCGATCTCCAACCCCTGCTCGCCGGTGTCCGGCTGCGAGATCAGCAGGTTGTCGACGTCCACGCCAAGCTTGCGGGCATACAGCGGATCGAGCGCGTGCTCAGCGTCGATGAACGCGCAGGTGCCGCCGCGCTTCTGCGCCTCGGCAATTGCGTGCAGCGCCAGCGTGGTCTTGCCCGAGCTTTCCGGGCCGAAAATCTCGATCACCCGGCCGCGCGGTAGACCGCCGATCCCCAGCGCGATGTCCAAGCCGAGCGAGCCGGACGAAATCGTATCGACCCCCTCGTCGCCAGACCGGGCGCCCATACGCATGATCGAGCCTTTGCCGAAGGCGCGCTCAATCTGCTGGACCGCACCGTCCAAAGCTTTGTTCTTATCCATGCTGAATCCCCATCGCGACGCCGGCCGAATCGAAATACGCTATGGGACCAACGTCACACGCCGAGAACAAAACCGCAACCCAAAACCCGTGGGTGCACTTTTGCCACTCGCCCCTTCGAGACGGTTTGCTGCACGTTGCGGCGCACCATATGACTAACTCCGGCGCTGCTGCCGGTGAAGCGCGAACTATGGGGCTGCAATATGATCGTGACCATTGGCCTCGCGGCACTTGGCGCGTTGGCTGTTGCCGGTATCGGCGGCGTGTTGACCGACGTCGGGCCATGGTATCGCGGCTTGCGCAAACCATCCTGGCAGCCGCCGGATTGGCTGTTCGGCCCGGCCTGGACGGTGATTCTTGGCATGGCGGCAGGCGCGTTCGTGCTGGCCTGGAATGGCGCACCAGATTGGGCGGCGCAGCAGTGGGTGCTGCTGCTGTTTGCCGCCAACGCAGTTTTTCATATTTTGTGGAGTCCACTGTTCTTCCGCTGGCGGCGGCCGGATTGGGCGCTGGCCGAAGTAGGCTTCCTCTGGCTGTCGGTGCTGGCGCTGGTGGTTGGCCTCGCGCCGTACTCATCCACTGCGAGTTGGCTGGTGGCACCCTATCTGGCCTGGGTCACGTTCGCCGCTTGGCTGAACTTCACCATTGTCAGGCTGAACCGGCCGTTTGGCGCCTAGCCGCTCTTTGCCCGGCTGGCATGCCAGATCAGCCGGGCCAGAACTTCGGTGGCCCGGCTGACCGAAGCCTGCACGCTTTCCAACATAGCGGGCATCCGCGCCACATCGACACCGTCGGTTATTTCGAGCGCCGCAAGCTGGGCATTTTCGACCACCGAGGCGAGCAGGTTTTGGAATACGAGGTCAAACTGCGAATCCAGACGCCCCACGACAGCGCGGTGGCCCCCGACAATGCCATCTTGAAACCGGCGGCGGGCGGCATCGGCTGCCTTGCGCTCGGTCAGATCGGTGAACAACAGCACGAAGCCAAGCACGCGGTCAGGTGAGGAAAACACTGGATCGGCACGCACCAGCAGCGGCCGATCTTCGCCCGATTCCATCTCAAGCCGCACTTCGCCGCGCCACGTGCGATTATGCCGCACCAGATCCCACAGGCGGCGGCGCACTTCGGCCGGGTCGGCGAAGAATGGCAGCATGCCTTCCAAATGAAGCAGATCGATCCCGGCACTCGGCATCAAGCGGCGCATCGGCTCGTTGGTCAGCAAAATCCGCCCTTGGGCATCGGCCACAATAACCGGCTGGTCGGACTGGCGGACTTGCCGCGACACTTGGTCCAGATGATCTTGCGCAATCAGCACGCGCACCGAGCGGAACTGCAGCACCACATCGGTCACCGTCTCGCCAATCAGCCGTGCCGCCGTCAGATCGGCATGCGACCAGGGTTCGGAGGTGCCCTCGACCAACTGGTGCCATTGCGCGAACGACCGGCGTGGCGACAGTTCGGCCGGGCTATCGCCGATCACCATCGGCTTGAACGGGTTGCCGCCCCAGGTCACGGTGCGCAGCCGCTCAGGGCGGAACCATAGCAAGTACTCGCCCGGCGAGCGTCACACCGGCGTGGCGATCAGCCCGCTGGCAAACGGGATCAGCGGTTCGAATTCCGGTTCGGTCAGACCGAGCGAAGCAGTAGCAGTGACCATTTGGCGCGGGCGGCTATCCAGCCAGGCGCCAATGGCGCGCATCTGCTGGGTGCCTGGCACCTCGCCCACCGTCAGCACTTGTCCGTCGTACAGCAACGCGGCCCCGGTTGCGCCGAGCGGCTGCAGCAGGGATTGCGACCCGTCGAACAATGCGGTGCGCCAGTCGCCATCGCGGGAGATCGCTTCGATCATCCGCTGCTCCAGCCGCCGCACGGCCAGTTCGGCTTGCCCCTCGACAAAGCTTTCCAGCGCTGCAATGCGCGTCGCGGCCGCTTCGGCGAGCAACTCGCAGACCGCGCGAAACTCGAAATGCAGGAAGCGCGGCTCGTAGTGATGGCAGGCGATCAGCCCCCACAGCCGGCCGCCAACCATGAGCGAGACCACCAAGGTCGCGCGCACGCCCATATTGCGCAGGTATTGCAGATGAATTGGCGATACGCTGCGCAAAAAGCACAACGACATATCCAAGTCCGCCGTGGTTCCCGGCAAGAAACGCGGCATCAACGGCACGGGGTTGTATTCGATGTCCATCAGCACCCGCACGCGGTTGCGCTCGTAGAGGCGGCGGGCGATTTGCGGAATATCTGTGGCTGGATAGCGATTGCCAAGGAAAGATTCCAGTTCGGGCGTTCGCTGCTCCGACAGAACTTCGCCGTGGCCTTCGTCGTCGAAGCGGTAGACCATCACCCGGTCATAGCCGGTGAGTTCACGAAACAGTCGCGCCGTCTCGTCGCACAGCACGCGCTGGGTGGGCGCCACCAGGATGGACTGAAACGCCCTGTCCACATGGCGCGACAGATTGACCGATGGTCCGGCCCGCTCAAGCTCGACCACCAGCACGCCGCCGGCCGAACGATGCAGCAAACCGTCGAACGCGGCAGCAGGTTCGCCGATATGGCAACGCACCACGGCAGGCACCGAATCGATTTTGTCACTCAGATGTGGCCGGATGTGCAGGCCAAGGTCGCCGCAAAACGCTTCCACCGCGCGCCCGCAAAGCGGTCCGTTGAGCCCGAGAAATGCCTGCGCGTTGGCGCTGGCTTGCAGCACCACAAGATCAGGCTCGCTGAGCACCAGCAGCGCACCATGCGGCTGGATCGGCGCGGCAAAATGGATCTGCTCGCGCTCGCAATTGGTTAGAGTCGCTTCGCCGAACGCCGGAATAGACGCAGCGCCAGCCGTCATGTCGCGCGACTCCGTGTTCGCCAGATCACTCGCTACGGTCTGCCAGCAAGCTACCGCTGCCGTCCAATCCATAACGCGCCAGCTTCACATAAAGACTTTGACGGCTCAGGCCCAAAATTTCGGCTGCCGCCGTCCGGTTGCCGTCGGCGCGCACCAATGCCTCTTCGATGTAATGCCGCTCCACCACGCCAGTGGTATCGCGCACCAATTGCAGCAGCGGGGTATCTCCGATTCGGCCGGACAGCGCCGCCAATTCGAAAGCGAGCTGTTTATCGTCGCCCGGCGGCGGCAAACGGCGGCCGACGTCGCGGATCATCGCGCCGATCGATCGCGGCCGGTTGTCCGAGCTGCCCGCCGCGGACACTTCCACATCGGTCTCGCCACCCAGTTCACCCTGCACCTTGGTCGCCAGCAGACGCACGACCCGGTGCCGCTGGATATTGGCCAGCAAGCCCGGCACATCCGCCCCGGCGGTGCCAACCCAGCGCGCCAAATTCTCGCCGATGACCGCCCCTTCCGCGCCGACCTGCACAAGATCGAGGAATGCGCCGTTGGCGCGGCGGATCACGCCGGAGCCGTCCATCACCACGAAAGCATCGGGCAGCCGCTCGATAAGCGCCTCGATATTGCCCAGTTCGCCGTGCGTCTCGCCGGGCAACACGGCCCCGAACGGCGCGATTTGCAGCAGGAACACCTGCCCCGACTCGGTGGTCATCATCGAGGCGCGGACCATCCATCCGGCCCGCGCTGGGCCGAGATGCAGCAAAATGCCAGGTGCGCGGCCTTGCTCACGCACGCGCGCCAGCATGGACTGGAAAGCATCCACATCCTGTTGCGCAATTTCCAGCGTGAATTCCCAGCCCGGCGCTAAACCGAGCGCCCGGATGGCGGCTGGATTGGCTTCCAAAACGCGCAGCGAATCGGTGGTCAGCAACAGCACCGCCTCATGCGAGGCATCGAACAGCAGCCGGTAGCGCGTTTCGACTTCGCGCAGCTTCCAATAATCCTGCTCGCGCGCATGCTGCGCGGCGATCAGCCGGGATTGCAGTTCGCCGACCGCTTGCAGATTGCGGCCGATGGCGATCATACCAGCCTTGCCGCCCAAGCGGACCGTGGTGAATTCCATCGGCAGCTCAACGCCGCTCGGAAAGCGTTGGGTAATCTGGCGAAACGCCGACACGCCGCTGCGCCGGGCGTCTTCGACGATGCGGCGCACTTTGTCGCCTGCGACTTCGCCGACGGTCTCAAACCAGGGCATTCCAACCCAGCCGTTCAGCCCCTGATCGGGAATAGTGTCCGACAATGTGGCTTTCTGGATGATGCCTTCCAGATCGAGCAAAATCGTCAAGTCAGGCGAAGCGATTGCGAGGCTGCTCATATTAACCGCAACGGTCCGGTATTCCCCGTTTTTGCTACGCTCATCGCTGAAAGGACGCAACGCCCTGCCGCCATGCTCTGCATAAAAGTCTCGCACTGTAGCCCTCCGACATTTGGCCCGACGAACCCGGGGCGCGCGACGGGGGAAGCAAGCAAGTGTTAGGATCGGAGCCAAAGGGCAGAGCGGAGCGGGTTGATTCAACCTCTCCCTCTGCCTAGGCTGACACTTCTAGCACCAACTGATGTCCAATGAAATTGACAGATGTCATACAAGGCGATGGTGGAGCGAAAGTTAACGTCGCGCCCGGTTTACAGCCTGCCGCCATTCCATTGAGCGAAATTCTGCGAACAGTTACGCGCAAGCTGCACAGCAGGGCTGAACGCTCAGGCATTATCCGTGAGCTGTTTCAGCGCCGGGTTGACCATCTCGGATACGCATTGCTGATCCGCAATTTGCTGCCAGCCTACCGGGCAATGGAAATTGCGCTGCCCGGCTCACACCTGCCCGGCCCACACCTGTCCGGTGTGCCGTGGCCGGCACTGTTCCGGGCGCCGGCCATCGTCCACGACCTGAACGAGATGAATGGGCCGCAGTGGGAGGCGGCGCTGCCGCTGCTGCCAGCCGGGATGCGCTACGCCCGGCGCGTTGCCCTCAGTGCCGAACACGGCATCGGGCAGCTGCTCGCGCACGCCTATGTGCGGTACTTCGGCGATCTCAGCGGCGGACAAATCCTCAAGCGTTTGCTGGGCCAGCCGCCCGGGCTTGGCTCCGCCTGCCTCACCTTTCTGGAGTTTCCCGACATCGTGGACCCTGCCGCCATAAAACTGCGCTTTCGCGCCGCCCTCGACCGTGCCGCCAGCACCGAAGCCGAGCGGGACGGCGTGCTGCGCGAGGCCGCCATTGCGTTCCGCCTCAACATCGCGGTGTCCGAGGCGGTGCAGTTGGCACTGCCGCTCTGCACCGCGTCAGCCGGACGCGCGGCATGAGCAGGCGTGCCGCCTTCCCGTTCGCCGCCATCGTCGGCCAGCAGGAAATGAAACTGGCGCTGCTGATCGCCGCCGTCGATCCAACGGTGGGCGGCGTGGTGGTGTTCGGCGACCGTGGCACCGGCAAATCCACCGCCGTGCGCGCGTTGGCGGCCCTGCTGCCGCCGATGCAGGCAAATATCGGCTGCCGCTATGCCTGCGACCCGGCCGACCGCGATGCGTGGTGCGAGGACTGCCGGGCGCGCGGCGTCGAGGGTGCGCTGGCGTCGCACGAAATTCCAGTGCCGGTGGTCGATCTGCCGCTCGGCGCCACCGAGGACCGCGTGGTCGGCGCGCTCGATCTGGAACGCGCCCTGGTGCGCGGCGAAAAAGCGTTCGAGCCAGGGCTGCTGGCGCGCGCCAACCGGGGGTTTCTGTACATCGACGAGGTGAACCTGCTGGAGGATCATCTGGTTGATCTGCTGATCGACGTTGCCGCCTCCGGCGAAAATGTGGTTGAGCGCGAGGGCCTCAGCATTCGCCACCCGGCGCGTTTCGTGCTGGTCGGCAGCGGCAACCCCGAGGAAGGCGAGTTGCGCCCGCAACTGCTCGACCGCTTCGGCCTGTCGGTCGAAGTTCGCACCCCCGGCGACATCGCTAGCCGCATCGACGTGGTGCGCCGCCGTGACGCCTACGAGCGTGACCGCGCGGGGTTCGCCGTGGCGTGGGAGCCGGAGGATGCGGCGATCCGCGAACGCATCCTGGCCGCCCGCGCCTATCTGCCCACCGTCGAAGTTCCGGACGGCACGCTGGCCAACGCAGCCAAGCTGTGCATGGCGCTTGGCACCGACGGGCTACGCGCCGAACTGACGCTGATGCGCGCCGCCCGCGCGGTGGCCAGCCTGGAGGGCGAGCCGGTGGTGCAGGTGGCGCATCTGCGCCAGATCGCCGCCTCGGCGCTGCGGCACCGGCTGCGCCGCGACCCGCTGGACGATGCCGGTTCCACGTCGCGCGTCGCCCGCGCGGTGGAGGACGTGTTCGGCAAATGACCGGCCCAGCGCCAGCGGAGATCGATCCGTGGGCCGACGCCATGCTGGCCGCAGCGATGTTCGCGGTCTGCCCGGACGGCACCGGACTTGCTTTGCGCGCGCCGGCCGGTCCGGTACGCGACCGTTTCCTGGCGCTAACCCGCGCGTTGTTGCCGGACGGCACGCCCTGGCGGCGGGTGCCGCTCGGGATTGGCGATAGCCGCCTGCTCGGTGGCCTCGACCTGTCGGCCACCCTGCGGGCCGGCGCTCCGGTGGCCGAGCGCGGCGTACTCGCGGAAGCCGACGGCGGCGTGGTCTTGCTGGCGATGGCAGAACGGCTGCCCTCCGCCACCGCCGGGCGGCTCGCGGCCGTGCTGGACGCGGGCGAAGTCGCGGTGGCGCGGGATGGGCTGTCGCTCAGCTACCCCGCACGCATCGGCGTGATCGCGCTCGACGAGGGCATCACGGACGATGAACGCCCGCCCGCCTCGACGCTCGACCGGCTGGCTTTCCACCTGGATTTGACCGGCATCGCACCATCCCAGGCCGTCATTCTGCCAATGCCGGACATTGCCGAGGCGCGCGGCGCTTTCGCCTCGGTCGCGGCCAGCGACGACATACTGACCGCGCTGGCGGGCACAGCCCTGGCGCTCGGGATCGATTCCGCGCGCGCGCCGCTATTCGCTTTGTGCGCGGCGCGCGCCGCTATTCGCTTTGTGCGCGGCGCGCGCCGCCGCAGCGCTGGCCGGGCGCGGCGCGGTCGTCACCGAGGATGCGGCGGCGGCTGCCCGGCTGGTGCTGGCGCCGCGCGCCACAAGGCTGCCGGCCGAGCCGCCACCGGACCAGTCAGCCGAAGAACCGCCGCCGCCCAAGGACGAGAGCGCAGAGCAGGAGCCGCCGGAGCCGCCGACCGACCAGCAAATCGAAGACATGCTGCTCGCCGCCGCCCAAGCGGCGATTCCGTCCGGATTGCTGGCGCAACTGAACGGCGCATCGCTGAAATCGCGCAGCCGCGCCGAGGGCCGCGTGGGGGCCACGGTCAACGGCGGCGCGCGCGGCCGCCCGGCCGGGGTGCGCGCCGGGGAACCGCGCGGCGCGTTGCGGCTGTCGGTGATCGAAACCCTGCGCGCCGCAGCACCCTGGCAAGCCGTGCGGCGGCGGGACGGGGCACCGGAGGGGCGCATCGCCATCCGCAAGGCCGATTTCCGCATCGCCCATCGCAAGCAGCACACCGAAACCACGACGATTTTTCTGGTCGATGCCTCCGGTTCCTCGGCGCTCAACCGGCTGGCCGAGGCAAAGGGCGCGGTCGAGTTGCTGCTCGCCGAATGTTACATTCGCCGCGACAAGGTCGCCGTTCTGGCGTTCCGTGGCCGCCGAGCCGAGTTGCTGCTGCCGCCGACCCGCTCGCTGGTGCGCGCCAAGCGCAGCCTCGCCGCCTTGCCCGGTGGCGGCGGCACGCCGCTGGCGGCCGGTATCGATGCGGCGGCGGAACTGGCCGACAGCGTGCGGCGGCGTGGCGGGGCTCCCAGCATCGTGCTGCTGACCGATGGCCGGGCCAATGTGGCGCGCGACGGCGCCGGCGGGCGCGCCAAAGCTGAAGCCGATGCGCTGGCGGCAGCGCGGCTGGTGCGCGCGACCGGGCTGGCGGGCGTGCTGATCGATACCTCGCCGCGCCCGCAGCAGGCCGGACAGGACATCGCCCGCGCCATGGGCGCGCGCTATCTACCGCTGCCATACGCCAACGCCGCGATGCTGTCGCAAGCGGTGCGCGCTGCCACCATGCCCGGCAAGCCATGAGCAAGCGGCTGGTGTGGGAGCGTGACGGGCGCGACTGGCCCAATCATGCCGCCAGCCGATTCGTGCAGGCGGGCGGCATCAACTGGCATGTACAGGTCGTGGGTACAGGCCCAGTGCTTCTACTGGCGCATGGCACCGGGGCCGCCACGCATTCCTGGCGGGGATTGCTGCCGCCGCTGGCCGCGCATTTTACTGTGGTGGCGCCCGATCTCCCAGGCCACGGCTTTACCGAGACCCCGAAACCGCCCGGCCTGTCGCTCCCTGGCCTGTCGCTCCCTGGCATGGCGCTCCCCGGCCTGTCGCTCCCTGGCATGGCGCGCGAACTCGGCGCGTTGACCCAAGCATTGGGAATTGCGCCAGCCATGGCCGTTGGCCACTCCGCCGGGGCTGCGATTCTGGCCCGCATGTGCCTCGACGGGATGATCGCGCCGCGCGTGTTGGTCAGCCTGAACGGCGCGCTGCTGCCGCTGTTCGGCCTCACCGGACAAGTGTTCTCGGGCATCGCCAAACTCATGGCCGGCGTGCCGGTGCTGCAAACCCTGTTCGCCCGCAGCGCCGGCGACCCCGCGACGGTGCGCCGCTTGCTGGCTGGCACCGGCTCGGCGATCGACGCGGCCGGCGTCGAATTCTACCGGCGGGTCGCCGGCAACCGCGCCCACGCCGCCGCCGCACTGCAAATGATGGCCAATTGGGACCTGCAACCACTGGTGCGCGACCTGCCCAGGCTCAAGCCGCATTTGGCGCAGGTTGTCGGCGCCAACGACCGAACTATCTCCCCCAACGATGCAGTGCGGGTACGCAACATGGTGCATGGCGCGGAGATCATTACTTTGCCTGGGCTGGGGCATCTGGCGCACGAGGAGCAGCCTTTCCAAGTCGCTGGCCTGATTGTCCGGCTTGCCCGCGAAGCAGGCGTGTTGCCGGCGTGACCAACCTGCCGCCCAACCACCCGCTACGAATCGAACTGAACGATGAGGTGCACGCCCGTCCGCCGGAACGGCTAATCGCACCGATGCGGGTGACGTATCTGGCGCTATTCGCCGACCTAAACCAGCGCGAGGCTAGCTGGCGGGCGGTGTGCGAACTTGCGCAGCGCTATGGCAAGGCCCCGCCCCCGGCGGGCACCAACCATTACAGCGACGATTTCGGGCCATTTCGCCTGAAATGGGAACGCCACAGCGAGTTCGTACGCTTCAAATTCATTGTCGCCGATCCGCCACATGCCGCTCATGCCGACCCGTTCGTCTTCCCAGCGATAGCTGCGGTACCAGCCGATTGGGTGGCCGCCCTGCCCGGCAGCGTGATCGCCGCCGCACATGTGGCGCTGCTCAAGGCTGGCGGAACCGCGCCGCATCACCGCGACCTTGCGGCCGAGCATTTCGGAGGCAACGTGCTGATCGGCTCTGCCGTGTCCAACAATGCCGCCAGCGTCTACACCGACTTTCGCATTCAGGCGGACGGGTTCAGCCGATTTCTGATCCTGGACCGCGACACCACGCCGTGGCAGGCCGGGCGGATCACCCAGCGGCTGCTGGAAATCGACACCTATCGCGTGCTGGCGATGATGGCGCTGCCGGTTGCGCGCAGCCTGTCGCCATTGCTGGCGCGCGCCGGTCAGGAACTCGGCGACACCACGGCGGCGCTGGTCACGGCTGGCGAGGCCGATGAGCCGCTGCTGCTCGACCGGCTGACCAAATTATCCGCCGAAATCGACAGCGCGCAGGCCCGCAGCCGCTTCCGGCTCAGCGCCGCCGACGCCTACGACGACTTGGTGCAGCGCCGCATTGTCGAACTGCGCGAAGACCGCATCCACGGGCTGCAAACGTTCCGTGAATTTACCGAACGCCGCATGGCCCCGGCCATGAACACCTGCCGCTCGGTGTCCGGGCGCATCGAATCGTTGTCGCAGCGGGTGGCGCGCGCCACGCAGTTGCTGTCAACGCGGGTGGATATCACGCGTGAGCGGCAGAATCAGACGCTGCTCGAATCGATGAACCGCCGGGTGAAACTGCAACTGCGCTTGCAGTCCACCGTCGAGGGCCTGTCGGTCGCGGCGATTACTTATTACGTGGCCAGCCTTGTTGGCCACGCCGCTGAGGCGCTGGAGGCGGCTGGCATCCCGGCGCATCCAGCCATCGCCGAGGGCATCGCCATTCCGGTAGTGGCGGGCGGTCTCGCCTTCGGCATCGGCCGCATTCGCCGCCTGATCACCCGCTCGCACTAGAATGGCGGAATGGTTCGCCAATGGGCGCCCGATCGACGTGGCGCTGGCCATGACGGCGTTGGAGGCGCTGCTGGTGACCGGCTATTTCCGCCGTACCGGGCGCGGCGTGCCCCCGGCGGAGTTCCTCGGCAACCTCGCGTCGGGCGTCTGTTTGATGCTGGCGCTGCGTTGCGGCGTCACCGGCGCCGCATGGCCATGGGTCGCCGTATTCCTGGCCGCTGCCCTGGTAGCGCATCTGGCGGACCTGCGGCGGCGCTGGCGTTAGCATCGATGATCGTTATTGTCTTTTTAATGTTATAATACGACGACGCGCTGGTCTGATTACGTTTGTCGTGCAACATCTGATTTTGCAGAAAATTGCCGCCCTTGCGGGACAATCCGCCCGAATCGGGCGTTCAATCTGCATTCAGGGTCTGAGCATATATGTTGCTTAACTGGCTATCGTGCAACGCAAGAAAACTTTACAATCAAGCGATGTCTGCCCATCGTTCACCGCCATCAGCGCGGGCCGCGCTAACCAAAGGTTTTTTCCGATGACCTCATTTTTTTGGGTGGGCGGCAGCCATGACATGGGGGCGTCCGGGTCGTGGCTAACGCTGAACCCCAAGGGTGCGCTATCGCCGACCTCGCTGGTGCCGGGGGCGGCGGACACCGCGCGTATCCTGACGCCAGGCACGCTGACAGGCTCGGTCGATTTGGCCACCCTGATCATTAATGCGGCAACCTCGATCGACGGCACCACCAACGTATCGGGCGCCACTGCAATCGGCGTGACCGCCACCGCCGCCGTGCTGGTGAGCGGCGGCACTTGGTCCGATGGCGGCACACTCTACGTCGGCCAAGCCAAGTCCGCCTCGCTGACGTTGCAGAATGCGGCACAGATGTCCAATTCCGCGCCGATCTTTGTCGGCAAGCAGGCCGGTGTCATCGGCACGCTCGATGTGATGAGCGGCAGCACGCTCAACACCACGGGATCGGTCGATGTGTTGGGCGAAGACGCGTTGTCGGCGGGTAGCGCGACCATCGACGGCGCAGGGTCGGTGTGGAATTCGGGCACCGAAACGCTGCTGGGTGACAGTGGCGCCGGCACGCTGACCGTGAGCAATGCGGCCAGTCTCGCTTCGCTGGCTGAAATGGCGCTGGGCAACGCCAGTACCGGAACCGGCGTGCTGATCCTGACCAGCGGCGGCCGGGCGGCGGTGGCGGCCGATCTGGCGGCCGGCATCGCGGGCAGTGGCACGATCACCATCGACAGCGGCAGCAGCCTGACGGTTGGCGGCACGCTGGTGTTGGACAATGGCGGCGGCTTCGGCCACGGCGGCACCCTGCAGGTCAGCGGCGCCAGTGGCGTCTCGGCAGGCTTCCTGCTCACCGGCACGGCGGCGGCACTGTCCTTCGGTGCCGGGTCGTCGCTGAACGTGAACGGCAAGCTGAATCCCGCCGGCGTGGATTTCCAGGACGCGATCGCGCTGGGCGGCAGGCTGGGGCTGCATGGCGCGATGCTCACCGCGGCCGGTCAGGTCATGATTGGCAATTCCGGCGCCGGCGCGGCGATCACCGTCGATGGCGGGGCAAGCGCGGCGGTGTGGAACACCGTGATTGGCGACACGGCGAACTTCGGCGGCAGTTTGGTGCTGAGCGGCGTTGGCAGCAAATGGACCGACGGAGCGCCCGCTGGCACCGCCGGCACTTTGCCCGGCACCATGGTGGTGGGCCGTGGCGGCAACGGCACGCTGGAAGTTCTGGCGGGCGCCACGCTCAGCGAGGCGAGTTTTGCCGTGATCGCCGAAGGCACGGGCGAGAGCGGCAACGCCACGCTGGACGGCGCTGGATCGGTCTGGAAGGTTGGCGCGCAATTGCAAATCGGCGCGGGCGGCACCGGCAGCGTCGTGGTCAGCAATGCCGCCAGCCTGACCGCCAACGAAGGCATCGTCGCCGGGTTCACCAGCAGCGGCTCGCTGACCGTCGAGTCGGGCGGCGTCGTCACATCAAAATCGGTCATCACCTCGGGCGCCAACGGCAGCGGGCAGGTGCTGGTCAACGGCGGCACGCTGGTCGATCAGGGCGATCTGCTGGTGGGCGGCGGCATGGCCGGACAACTCACCATCGAGGGCGCCGGCAAAGTCGCTGTCTCCGGCAACATGCAGTCCGGCGCCGGTGCGATCACCGGGGCCGTTCTGGTGACCGGCGCCAGTTCGCTGAGCATGAAATACCTCAACGCCGACGTGGCCTCGACCTTCGCCGCCGGCAGCGGCTCGGCCATTACTGTTACCGGCACCAACACCGGCGGGGTTAATGCGTATCTCGACGCCGTCGCCATGGGCGGTCACGCCACGCTGGACGCGGCGCATCTGACCTCGGGCGGCCAGATCACCGTGGGCGCGGGCACTGCGGATGCCGCAATCGTGGTACGAAACGGCACCACAGCCTCGGTCTGGGCCACTGTGCTGGGTGCCACCAGCAATTTCGGTGGCACACTGATCATCACCGGCGCCGGTACGAAATACACCGACGTTGGCGGCGCGGTACCTGGGAACACGCTCGACACCGGCGGCTACATGGTGCTCGGCTCGGGCAGCGCCGGGGCCTCCGGCTCGCCGACCGTGTCGAGCGGCACGTTGGCAGTGAGCGCCGGGGCGACGCTGACGGAAACACGCTATGTGCTGATCGGCGGCCAAACCGGGGCCAACGGCGTTGCCAGCGTGGACGGCAGCGCCTCGAACTGGACTGCGGCCGGGGAACTGCGCGTCGGCGGCGGCGGCAGCGGGACGCTCACCGTGTCGCATGGCGCTCATGTCAGCACCGCCACCGCGCTGAACGTGGCCACCGGGTCCATTGGCCGATTGCAGGTGCAAACCGGCGGCACATTGACCAGTAGCGGTACGCTGGACACGGTGGCCAGCACGATCAACACCAGCGGCACCATCGGCGTGGACGGCGCGGGTAGTCTGTACCGCGACAATGGTGCGCTGGTGCTCGGCCTCGGCGGCGATGCCACACTGAATGCCAGCAACAGCGGCAGCATCTCGATCGGCGGGCTGCTCGACGCAGCCAATGGCATCGGCAGCACGGCCACGATCAACGTCACCGGCACGTCGATCATCAGCGCCGGCAGCCAGGTCCAACTCGGCGATGGCGGGACGGCCACGCTCAATATCTCTGGCAGCGGCACACTGACCGCAGCCAACGGCCTCGAAGCCGGGATCTCCGGCGGCAGCGGCACTGTCAATATCGGGGCAGGCGGACTGTACGCCAGCACGTCCGGTAACGACGTGCTGGCCCCGGGCGCCGGCACCACCGCCAGCGTCAACCTGAACGGCGCATTGGCGCGCTGGACCAGCAACGCGCAGTTGCAGGTTGGCGACGGCGGCGACGCACAGCTCAGCTTGAGCAATGGCGCGTCGCTGTCGGCCGCTGGCAGTTTGTTCGCAGCCGTTGGCGGCACCGGCACGCTGACCATTAACAGCGGCGCTTCGGTCAGCGTCGCCAGCGCCGACATCGCCTCAAACGGCGGTGTCGCCACCGTCGTAGTGCATGGCACGTTCACCAGCACCGGCGTGGCCGATCTCATGGGCGACGGCGCGGGCAGTCTCGCCAATATCACCATCGATGGCGCGGGTGCGCAGTGGACCAGCGGCGGCCGCTTCCGGCTTGGCCAAGGCGGCGCCGCATCGCTGGTGATCTCCAACAACGCCTTCGTGCACGACGGCGCGCTGGGCGTCGGTGGCCCCGGCGGCGCCGGCAGCGTGCAGATCAGCAGCGGCGGCACGCTGCTGAGCGACGGCAACAAGCCCGATAACGTCGGCAGCTTCCCCGGCGCCACCGGCATCGCCAGCATCGACGGCAGCACCTCCACCTGGACCAACACCGGCGACTTCCTGGTCGGCGTCGGCGGGTCGGGCAGCGTTACCGTGTCCGGCGGCAGCACGCAGACCGATACCGGCACGCTGGAACTCGGCGTCGGCACCGGCAGCAGCGGGAGCCTGCGAGTTTTGTCTGGCGGCCAACTCAACACCAATGGCACCGCCGCTTCCGTGTTCGGCGGCGACGGGGCCACCGCGAGCGCCACCATCGATGGCGCCGGGTCGCTGTGGCGCAACGCCGGCGGCCTGCTGATCGGTGCATCGGCCAGCGGCACACTGGCCGTGACCGGCGGCGCCGGCGTGATGCTCGGCAACGGCGGCACGCTGGACCTGGGGGCGACAACCGGCGCGACCGCCGGGCATGGCAGCGTGACCATCGATGGCATCGGTTCAAGTCTGAACGCTGCCTGGGCGAGTATCGGCGATTCCGGGTCCAGCGCGCTCACCATCAGCAACGGCGGTTCGCTGGCGCTGCTCGGCCCGGTGCTGAACGGCACCACCGACGGCTGGACCTACGTGGCGCAGAACGCCGGGTCGGGCGGCTCGCAGCTCACCGTCACCGGCACCGGTTCGCAACTGCAATTGCTCGGCGGCCTTGGCATCGGCGAGGCTGCTGGCGGCGAACTGGATGTCTCCCAAGGCGGCGAATTGCTGTTCGCCACCCCGGTGACGCCGCTGACCCACGACACCTTGATTGTCGGCGACACCGGCACCGGCAGCGGCACGCTGAATGTCACCGGCGGCACCATCGACGGCGGACCGCTGCTGGTCACCATCGGCAGCTTCGGCAGCGGTATCGTCAACCTCAGCAGCGGCGGCAGCCTGACGGCGGCGGACGGCATCGATATGGCATTGGACTCGGCCGCCAGCGGCACGCTGAACGTCGATGCCTCGACGGTGCATATCGCCGGGGTGTTCGCCCTCGGCGGCCTCGGTGCAGTCGCCGGTGGGGCTGCGCTGGTGGATGCCACCAATGGCGGCGCAATTCTGGCCGATGTCGGGACCGTGGATCTGTTTGCCAGTGCGACGCTGTCGGTGGACGCGACATCGTCCATTGACCTCGGCGGCAGCCTGAACGCGGTGGCCGGGCAGATCTTGGTGGAAACCGCGCTGGTCGGCGCAGGCCGCTTGGCGGGCCTGACCAATGTCAGCGGCAGTATGTTCGCCACCGGCGGCACGCTCAACACCGACAGCATTGTGTTGAGCGGCGGCACCTTGCAGCCTTTGGCCGATGGCGCCATCGACTTGGGCGGCGGATTGGCGCCGGCTGCCACCATGGTGGCGGTCGATAGCGGCTTCACGCTGTCGGGCGCCGGCATCGTCAACGCCAACATGATTGTCGCGGGCCAAGTAACCGCGAATACCTCGTTGAGTTTGAACGGCGCCGTCTCACTGATGCCCGGCAGCCTGATCTCGCTGGGCGGCAGCAGTTGCATCGAAATCGGCGGC
Organism: Rhodospirillales bacterium; assembly: GCA_025359905.1. Lineage (GTDB taxonomy): Bacteria > Pseudomonadota > Alphaproteobacteria > Acetobacterales > Acetobacteraceae > CAIPHQ01. Next base: position 19,208 of record JANYDF010000123.1, on the reverse strand, counting down.
GTGGGCCAATTCGCCAGCGGCGGCATCTTGATCGACCAATCCGCTGCGGTAACAGGCGCCGGCACGCTGGAAGGCCAGGTTGGCCTATCCGGCAACCTGATCGGCAGCGGCGGCACGCTGAACGCGGCGCAAGTGCTGATCGAGGGCGGCCAGTTGTCGGCAGATGCCACGGGTGCCGTGGAAATCGGCACCACGCTGGGCAGCGGCGGCCCACTCGCCCCACCGCTCGGCAGTGTCGCGGTCGGCATCGGCGGCACCTTGTCGGGCCTTGGCAGCGTCGGCGTTGCCGTGGCGGTTTCCGGCGGATTGCTGCAAGCCGTGGGCGGCACGCTCAGCATTGCGGCCAGTGTGACCATGACCGGCGGCACGCTAAATGCGGCCAGCGACGGCGCGCTCGATATCGGCGGCATCGGCACGCTGACAGCGGGCAGCGTGATGGTCGATCTTGGCCAGACGCTGAGCGGCGTGGGCAGCGTGTCGTCGCCACTTGAGGTCACAGGGCAACTGCTGGCCACCGGCGGCACACTTGATCTGGGCTTCCCGGTCACCGGCGCCGGCACGCTCGCCATTGCGGCGGGTGCCACGCTGCGGCTCGATTCCAGCGAATCAGGCGCTGCCATCGCGTTCGCCGGCAAGAGCGCGACGCTGCGGCTGAATGTGCGAACGCTGCCAAAAGCCGAGATCAGCGGCTTCGCGGGCAATGACCGGGTGGTGATCCCTGGGGCCACCGGCGACGTGGCGGGCTTCAACACCATCAAGGGCTCGACCGTTCTGGAGCTCTTCAACAGCGGCACGCTGGTTGGCAGCGTTAATTTCGCGGGCGCGCCCAAATTGGCCTTCGACCCGGCGACCGGCACGGTCACCATCGCCTGCTTCGCCAGCGGCACCCGGATCGCCACCAGGCGCGGCGGCGTGCTGGTGGAAAATCTATGCGTAGGCGATATGGTGATGCTCGGGCGCTCGAAGGGCAGCGCACGCCCGGTGCAGTGGCTCGGCCACCGGGCAATCGATTGCCGCCGTCACGCCCGCCCGCACGACGTTTGGCCGGTACGCGTGGCCCCGCACGCCTTCGGCACGAACCGCCCGGCGCGCGAATTGTGGCTCAGCCCGGATCATGCGGTGCACACCGGCGGCGTGCTGATACCGGTGCGGTATCTGGTCAACGGCGGCAGCATCACGCAAGTCGAGACGAACCATATCGAGTATTGGCACGTCGAACTCGACCAGCACGACGTGCTGCTGGCAGAAAACCTGCCGTGCGAAAGCTATCTGGACACCGGCAACCGGAGCGCTTTCGCCAGCGGCGCCGGCGCGATTCAGGCGCACCCCGATTTCGCCCGCTCGGTCTGGGCCGAAGGCGCCTGTGCCAAGCTGGTGCTGGATGGCAAGCCACTGGCCCGCGCCAAGCAGCGCCTGATCGCAAGGTTGCCCCGGCTGGGCCACTGCGTCACCAACGACCCGGCGATCCGCCTGCTTGCCGATGGCGTAGAACTGCCCGCCTACTGGAACGGCACGGCCTGCCGCGCGGTGCTGCCAGCGGGCGCGCAGTGCGTGACCATCGAAAGCCGCACGGCGCGCCCGGCCGAGTTGGACCCCATGAGCGACGACATGCGATTGCTCGGTGCCGCACTGGTTCGATTGCGGCTGGATGGCGTGGAATGCGGCTTGCACGACGCGCGGCTGATCGCCGGATGGCTGCCGGCCGAGCCAACCCAGCGCTGGACCTCCGGCATGGCAAAGATCGATGTGTGCGGGTTGCACGGGGTGGAACTGAAATTCGGCGATTGGCACCGCTATCTGGCGCCGCAGGATTGCCGGACCGGACGCTGCGACCGCCCGTGCGGCGAGCCGGCGCGCGGCGCCGAACGCAGGACGGGCTGAGCGGGCGGGCCGGGCACCGGCCCGGCCTTCTGCCACCGAAATGTGACCGTCTACCCAGGCAAAGTACCGGATTCTCCAGCCACTGAATCATTGCATGCGGCCCCCGGCACGCGGCAAACTCTGCCGCGCTGGCGGGTCGGGGTGGAACAGTGGCGGGCGAGCAACAAGATAGTTGGGTCACGCGGGTCCTGGGTGTCGCCATTCCCCGGAGCGGCCCGGAAGCCTTGGTGCCGAAGGGCGCGGTTCGTTTCGCCAAGCTGCGGCTGGCGTGGCAGGCGGCGAAATCGGCGGTCGGCGCTGAATTGGACAAGCTGCGGCAGACGGTCGCCAGCGAAATGCCGGATCACCCGCTGCTACCGGCGCTGTCCAAACTGGACGGTGTGCTGGGGCATTTTCATGCCGGTCTCAGCGACGCGCTGGATGCGCTGGCCAATGCGCCTTCGGCCGAGGCGCGGGCGGCGGCCGGCAAGATCGCCGGCGCGTATGCCGAGTTTACCGCCGATAGCGAATTGATCGAACTGATCGAGAGCAATCCGTTCATGCCGGTGCTGGTGGCCGGGCGGCTGTATGCGCCACTGCAAAACATTCGCGCGGCGCTGGCCGCGTAAGCTGTCCGGCCTGATCGATGAAATCGGAGTAGTGCGATGCCGGTGCTGTTCGAAGTTCCGCTGAACGATTTGTCGGTGCAGGCTTGGCAGGCAGGCCTCGACGGTTCCCCGCGGTTCAATGCAGAGCGCGCCCTGCTGCATGGTGACGCTGCATCAGGCGTGGTGGTGACCGCCCCGGTCGCGCAATTGCACATCAACATCGCCTACAAGGATTTCCGTACCAAGTATCCAACGCTGATCGCGTTCTTCGCGGTCGGCAAGACCGCCGCCGCCGCCGCGCAATTACCGCCTGAGGGCTTCGCCACCCTAGCGCTGGCGCCAGAGCTCAAGCGGCAACTGGATGATTCCCGCGACGCGGTGCGCAACACGGTGTTCGCCGATCCAGACCCGGCGACGCAGACCGGCATCGACCCAGCAATGGATCAAGCCCAGGGCATCAACCAATTGCTCGGGGTGCCCGGCAGCGGATTTTGCCTGGGCACCGCGCATGACGACCCGCAGACGAAAGAAATGCTCTGCGACATGATCGACAGCGGGGCGCTGAATGGCGGGTTGCTGTTCATCGAGGAAATCCCGACGGTCTTGCAGCAAGAGCTCAGCGACTGGCTGACCGATGGCCTTCCCGCCAGCCCGCTTCCGGCCAATATTCGTGCCGTGACCGGCCCGCTCGATGAGCAATTGGATCGCAAGAACGGCGGGCCGGTGGCCAAGAACTTCACCGCGATGCTACAAAAGGCCAAAGCCCAGAACATCAAAGTGTTCGGCATCGATGGCGGTGACGCCGACCCCGGCGTGCCGCCGGATCATCCGGGATTTCACGAACGCCGCGATGTGAAGATGAACGCCCTGGCCAAAGGCGTCATCGAGCAGGCACGGATCGATAACCCAGGCGTTAAGTTTGTCGCCACGGTAGGCGACGCCCACGTCAACACGCATCCCGGCGGCGTGCCCGGCATCGCGCAGTTGTTCGGCATCCCTGGCGTCAATGTCGATCCGGCGACCGGCAAGATGGTGCCCAAGCCGGACGATCAAGCGCTGCGCGGCATGCCCAGCAGAGCAGAGCAGGCGTTTATCGACCAGTACACCAATGCCCTGCATGCGGGCATCGGCGACGGCTATGAAAATCTCGGCGATGTGCGGCCACGATTGCCGAAGGACTTGTATACGGACGCGGCGGCGCTGGCGCGGCAACTGGCGCTGTCCGGCGATCTGCCAGACGTGGGCAGCGTCGATGCGGCGATGCAGCGGCCCGAGGTGACGCAGCGACTGGCCGATATCGTCAAGATCGTCGCCAAGGCGGGCGACACGATCGAACCCGGCGACCTCGATACGCTGGCCAATGCCGCCATCGACACCGGGCTGAGCAGCTTGAGTTCGTTGATGCTGCACCACGCCGCCGGTCTGGGCGACGCCGACATTGCCGAAGACTTGATCACCAATGGTCACGGCGATCCAAACGCCCGCAACATGAAGGGCCAAACTGCGCTGCACATCGCCGTGCGCAAACGCCGCGACGAGGCGCCGGCGCAGCAGCGGCAGGCCGATATGACGACCAGGTTGCTGCTGCACGGGGCCAACCCGGATGCCGCCGACGGCAGCGGAATGACCGCCTCGCACCATGCGGCACTGAACGGCAACGTGCTGGCGCTGACCAGCTTGCGCGATGGCATGGCCGATCAAAACCTGCAGGACGGGCGCGGCTGGACGCCGTTCGATGTCTCGGTGGCCACCACCAAGCCCAACGCCGAGCAGTTCTTTTATGACAATGGTCTTGCCCAGCGCGGACCGAACATCGACCTCCTCGGCGCCAGCGTCGACACTGTCGAAGCCCTGATCCGCGCAACCAAGTGCGAGAACCCCGCCGATCTGGCGGTGGTGCAGCAAGCGTACGAAAAGCTGTACGCCATTCCCGAATTGCGCCCAATGCTGAAACTGCTGGCGCTGGACAGCATGAACCCGCGCGAGATGGGCAAGACCGGCGGATTGCGCATCGTCATCGCCAGCGACAACAATGTTGGCGGCTTGTACGCCAATGAACGGGCCAACCCGCCAACCGGCGCCTACGAGGAAAACGCCCATGTACTGATGGTCTCGCGCAATGGCGCCGGCGATTTCGCCGGCACGCTGGCGCATGAAATGACCCACGCCGCGGGGCGCATCGCCATCGGCGACGACACGGTGGCGTTCCACGGCAACGAGACAGTACCGTTCGACGGCGACCTGCAACGCGGCCAATTCGACCGCGCCATTGCCGAGGACGTGAAGAACACCGCACTGCTGCTGCCGGATGGGCAAGGCGGGCCGATGGAAACGTCGATCCGCGACCGGATGACCGGACGGATGAACAGTTACGTCCAGCGCTACCCCGATGAAGCGCAGCTCAAGCTGCATCAGGAATTCCTGGCCGGCATCCCACAGTTGATCGCCGAGTACGGCCCCAACGAAGTCCGCAAGCTCTCGCCAGAGCTCACCAAGTATTTCGAAACCACGTTCACCGAAAAGGTCAACCAGCAGGCGCAGGATGTCCGCTACGACGCGGTGCGCAACAAGATCGACGATGCCCCGCTGGCCAATCTGGTTGTGGTGCTGCCGGATGCGCCGCCGGCATGGACCGCCACCGGCGATCATTCCGCGCAAACTGCGACGGATATGATTCGCAATTACGCCACCGCCAGCCTGGGGCAGCCGCGCGGCGACGGCTTGTTATACCAGCCGGACCATTTCGAAATTCCGCCGAACGATCAGGCGCTGTTCGCAGCAAAGATGCTGCGGGTGAATAAGGCGATCCGCCAAGCCTTCGGCGAGGCAGGTCTGCCGCCGGAGCTCTCGGGCGACGCCTTGCGCGGGTTGACCCTGCAAATCACTGGCATGATCGAACACGCCCAGCGGCCGCGCGAACTGGACGATATGCTGGCATCGCATCTGAAAACCTGGGTGCGCGACACCAAGCTTGCCTATGTCCAGCATTGCCAGGACACCAACGTGGTGCCGAGCGACCACGCGCTGGCCGAAGCGGTGGTGATCGAGGCGGAGAACCAAACCTGGCTGCAAGGCGACGGAGGACGCAGCACCGACCTGCGCGATCTGGAAGTGAACCGCGACAAGCATCAACAGGTGGTGCGCAAACTCGCCGGCGACCTGGGTCATCTTGGTCAGATGGACAAGGCCAATCCCATGGCGTTGGTGCAGCGGCTATCCGGGTCGCTGGTTGGCCCGGATAACGGCTTCTACCGCAAGCCGCCGCCGCGCTTCGGCAGCAGCGACCCAGAACACATCAGCATCGACAAGACAGCGGCACGGGAACGCTGGTTGCAGCAATTGGGCGCGCTATAAATCGCCGGCCCCGCGACAGCTACGGGCCGGTCACGCTCACGCCCAGGCTAGCCGATGTCACCAGCGCGCACATCACGACGCCGGGCGTCACTGTGGCGTTCAGCGCGAGACAATTTGGGCGGCCGACGAACAAGCCGCCCAGCGACAGCCAGCCAGACCACGAAATGCCGTTGTAGTCGTTGGTCCAGAAGCCGTTGTTCGAGACCGCGATCACGCCGCAGTCGTAATGCGCCAGCCCGGCATGCTGGCCGCTTTGGCTGCACCCGAAGCCGCCGATCAACCCGCCCATGAAGCCGTACGGCACCCAGTTGGCGAGTGCGAACGCGCCGCCCAGGAACGGCGTGCGGTACAGCGCGGTGTCGGTTCCGGTCGCAGCACACACCGCGGTACCTGCGCCGTCCGCGGCACAGGCGATGTCGGACACCACCTTGGCGGTGCCCATCGATTCAAACGCGCTCCAGGACGCTTCGGCCGGTGTCTGCATCCGCGCGGCGCCGCCAACGATCAAGGCGGCAAACAGTACGCGCCGCCACGTTCTGGGGAATGGTGCCATGATACATCGGTCTCCCTATCGATATTACGTTCCTGTTCAGGAACGGCTTTAGGAAGACCCGCTCAGGCGGCAGTTTATGCCGTTCGGCCCGCACTGGCAGGTCGGATCACACGAATTTGCAGCCGCTGCGAAATCGCGCCGGCTGTGCGATGCTCGCGCCACGCCACGCCAAGGATCGCGCCATGCCCCGCCGCCTGATCGACATTTCCATCCCACTGGAAAACGATGTGCTGGCCGATCCGCCGATCCAGAAGGTCTCGATCACTTACACCAACCACAAACAGTCGGCTCCGCTGGTCGCGTCGCTATTCCCCGGCTTAAAGCCCGAGGATCTGCCCGATGGCGAAGGCTGGGCGGTGGAGCAGGTGAACATTTCAACCCACAACGGCACCCATCTGGACGCTCCGTATCACTACCATTCCACCATGAACCACGGCGAGCGCAGTTGGACCATCGACGAGGTGCCGCTCGACTGGTGCCTGCAACCCGGCGTGAAGCTGGATTTCCGGCATTTCGCCGACGGCTACGTGGTCACGCCCGAGGATGTCGCGGCGGAACTGGCCCGCATCGGGCACACATTGCAACCGCTGGAGATCGTGCTGGTCAACACCAGCGCCGGGGCGCGCTATGGCCAGGACAACTACGTGGCGAGCGGCTGCGGCATGGGATATGCGGCGACGATGTATCTGCTCGACCGGGGCATCCGGCTGACCGGCACCGATGGCTGGTCGTGGGACGCGCCGTTCGTGCACACGGCGCGGCGCTACGCCGAAACCCACGACGCTTCGCTGATCTGGGAGGGCCACAAAGCCGGGCGGCATACTGGCTATTGCCATTTGGAGAAACTTCATAACCTTGAGGCATTGCCGCCGGACGGCTTCGTGGTGTCATGCTTCCCGGTGAAGATCCGCGCCGCCTCGGCGGGCTGGACGCGGGCGGTGGCGATTATCGATGCGGCGTAAGGGAATCTCAGTGATGAAGGCTTTCGCAGCAGTGGCAGGCTTGGCGCTGGTACTATCGGCCGGCGCGCAGGCGCGGACCGCACAGCCTGCCTTGAACAAGATCGGCCACATCCTGGTGGTGTTCGAGGAAAACCGCAGCTTCGACAATCTGTTCGGCCACTTCCCCGGCGCCAACGGGTTGGACAACGCCGGACAGGCGGCGCCGCAGACCGGCCGTGACGGCGTGGTGTTGACCGCGCTGCCGACGATTGCCGATAAGCGCTTTGCGGCGCCGCTGCCCAATGCGCCGTTCAACATCGAGCCGTTCGTGCCCGAAACCGGCTTCACCAGCGACATCGTGCATCGCTTCTATCAGGAGCAAGGCCAGATCGACGGCGGCAAGATGGACCGTTTCGCCGCGATCTCCGACGCTGGCGGCTTGGCGATGGGCTATTTCGAGCCGAAAGACAGCCGCCTGTGGAAGCTGGCGCGCGAGTTCGCGCTCGGCGACGCCATGTTCCACTCGGCGTTCGGCGGCTCATTCCTCAATCATAGTTTTCTGGTGTGCAGTTGCGCCTTCCGCTGGCCCAACGCCCCGGAGAAAGTGGTCGCCAAGCTGGACGCCGCTGGCCACATGGCCGCCGACGGCAAAGTGACGCCGGACGGCGACGCGGTGAACACTGCGCGCAGCGTGTATCTGCATATGCCCGAGGAAACCGCCCCCGCCGAACTGGTGCCACCGCAGACCATGGCGCATATCGGCGACCGGCTGGATGCCAAGCACGTCGATTGGGCATGGTACGCTGGCGGCTACGCCGATGCGTCGGGCGGGCACCCGGACAAGCTGTTCCAGTATCACCATCAGCCGTTCGCCTATTTCGCCGATCTGGCGCCGGGCACGCCCGGCCAGGAAATGCACCTAAAGGACGCCAAGGATCTCGACGCGGCGATTGCCGCCGGCAAGCTGCCGCCGGTGGCGTTCTACAAGCCGTTCGCCACCTTCAATCAGCACCCCGGCTACGCCAACATCGCCGACGGCGACGCGCATCTGGGCGACCTGATTGCCCGGCTGCGCGCCAGCAAGCTGTGGAAAGACACCCTGGTGATCGTGACCTACGACGAAAACGGCGGCCAGTGGGACCACGTGGCCCCGCCGCAGCGCGACGCCTGGGGCCCCGGCACCCGCGTACCGCTGCTGCTGATCGGACCGATGGTGAAGCCGCATTTCATCGACCACACCTCGTACGATTTCGGTTCGATCCTGCGCACCATCGAGCTGCGCTTCGGCGCCGAGCCGCTGAATGCCCGCGATGCCAAAGCCACACCGATGACGGCAGCATTGCAGTAGAGCGCCGCGTCTCCCGCGCCGCGGCGCCGGGCGGAGCGGGAGCGCTGGCAGGCGCTGCTGAATTGATCGAAATCGACACGTATTCATTACTACAACCATCGCCGTCCGGCCGTTTAATTTTACCGTGCCGGCTTGCGTCATCACCGCGTTGCCTGCTTCGTTAATTCCAGTCAGAGTATTCTTGACGAACGCAGGAACTCGACCATGACGAACCGGCCTTTTACGCGCGCTGACCTCGACGTGCTGCGCCAGTGGGATACACCGACGATTTGTAACGGCCTGGAACTCGTCACGCCGGAGCGGCGCGCGCTTGGCTTTACCGTCAGCCCGATGGCGATTGCCAACGCCAAGTTGCCGCCCATCGTCGGCCTGGCCCGCACCGGGCTGATCCGCAGCAAGGAGCCGCCGCGCGGGCCGATTCCGCCGCGCGAGGACTGGTACGAATACGTCGAAGCCACCGGCGGACTGCCAAGCATCGCGGTCATTCAGGACATCGACGCGGTGCCGGGCTTCGGCTGTTTCTGGGGTGAAGTGCAGTCCACCGTGCATCTCGCGCTCGGTGTCGAAGGCTGCGTGACCAACGGCGCATTCCGCGATGTGGACATGCTGGCCCCTGGCTTTCAGATCATCGGCGGCGGCGTCGTGCCGAGCCACGCGCATGTCCACATGGTGGCAATGCGTTGCCAGACGAATATTTTCGGCATGTTGTGCAACGACGGCGACGTGGTCCACGCCGACTATCACGGCGCGGTGGTGATCCCGGACGAGGCCGTCACCAAACTGCCGGCCGCCATCGACCTGCTGGTGCGGCGCGAGAAGGTCATTCTGGACATGGCGCGCGAACCCGGCTTCACCGCCGCCAAGATGCGCGCCGCCTTGCAAAAGGCGGGCGAAATCCACTGACCCATTGGGTGTCCGCCTTCGGGCGGGCCGCACATGCTAAGTCCAACGACCCTGCGTAGCTGGCCCGGCGAAGCCCGGGCCACAATCTGGCTGGCATTGCCGCTGATCGGCGGGCAGTTGACCAGCATGGGCATGGGTGTGGCCGACGTGCTGCTGGCCGGGCATCTGAACGCGCATGTGCTTGGCACGGTCGCGGTCGCCACCGCGCTCTACAATATCGCGAACATGGCGGCGGTCGGCGTCAACGCTGCCCTCGCCCCCTCGGTGGCGCAGCTTGACGGCGCCGGGCGGCGCAACTTGGCAGGACCGCTGTTCCGCCAGGCGCTCATGATCGCTACGATGCTGGGCTTGTTCCTGATGTCGGCGGTTTACTACATCGGCCCGAGCCTCGCCGTGTGGCTGGGGTTCGAGGCCGGGCTGGCCGCCGATATGGGCGATTTTCTGCGGACAATTGCCCCGGCCACCCCCGCTGTCAGCCTGTTCTATTGTTGCCGGGGCTTGTCCGAAGGCCTGTCGATGCCACGCCCGACCATGCTGATCGGGCTGTTCGGGCTGTGCGTCCTGGTGCCGACCGGCTACATCCTGATGTACGCGCCGTTCGGCAACGAACCGCTTGGCGCGCGCGGCTGTGCCCTGGCCACCGTGGTGGCATGCTGGGCGCAGTTGGCGGTGTTCCTGCTGTGGCTGCGGTTTTCGGGCCGCTATCAGGGACTAGGCTGGCGCGACCGGACGCGCGGGCTCGACTGGCGTTTGATATGGGCCTTGCTGCGCGTCGGGCTACCGATGGCGGTCAGCCTGCTGCTGGAAACCAGCCTGTTCAGCGCGGCCGGTCTCGCCATCGGCCATTTTGGCGAGACGGCGGCGGCCAGCCATCAGGTGGCGCTGAATGTCGCGGCCTTCAGCTTCATGGTGCCGCTTGGCATCTCGATCACCACCTCGGTGCGTGTCGGCAACGCCGCCGGGCGCGGCGATCCGTTGGGCGTGCGCCGCGCCGGTTTCACCGGCATGGGCTTGGCGCTGGCAGTACAGATGGTGTCCGGCGGGCTGATGCTGCTGTTCCCGGCCGAGATCGCGGGCCTCTACACGCACGATTCGGCGGTGATCGCAGGCGGCGTGCTGCTGCTGCAGATCGCCGGCGTCTTCCAGTTGTCGGACGGCTTGCAGGTCAGCGCCATGGGCGCGTTGCGCGGACTGAAAGACACCAAGGTGCCGATGGTCATCACCGCGCTGGCCTATTGGGTGGTTGGCTTCCCATTGGCGCTGGTGCTGGCGTTTGGGATGGATTGGCATGCGCCGGGCATGTGGTGCGGTCTGATCGCGGGCCTGACGGTTGCGGCCGGGCTGCTGACCTATCGTTTCCACATCCTGTCCCGCCCCGCCGCCCCGGTGCCGCCGCGCGCCCGGTTGCGCGATAGGATGCTAACTCCGGTCGCCAAAGCGCGTACGGCGGCGCGGCCGCACGAACCTGGGTAGCGCGTCCTTAACCCATTCTTCGCAGTTCCCCGCCACCATGCCCCATAGCCGCGCCGAGGATGCGCGTAGCCGGGGGTCTCATGGACGATCTGCTCGCCGATTTCCTGACCGAGACCAATGAGAGTCTCGCTGAGCTCGATCTGGCGCTGGTCAAGCTGGAGCGGGCACCGGACGACGCGCAGACCCTGTCGCTGATTTTCCGCCATGTCCATACGATCAAGGGCACCTGCGGCTTTCTCGGGCTGCCTCGGCTGGAGCATATCGCCCACGCGGCGGAAAACGTGCTGGGCCGGATGCGCGACGGCAAGCTGGCGGCCACGCCGGATGTCATCAGCAGTGTCCTCGCGGCAGTGGACGTGATCAAAGCCATCGTCGCCGGATTGGCCGCTAGCGGCAACGAACCGGCGGGCGACGATACCCGGCTGGCGGCCAGCCTGAACGCCATTGCGGAGGGCCGCACGCCGGCCATGGCCGCGCCACCGCCGCCGCCGATTATTCCCACCACAACCGCCACCGCAACCGCTCCGCCGCCCGCCGTCGAGGCCGTGAAGCCCGAACCGTTGGCGGAAGCGCCGCCACCAGCCGATCCGGCGGGCGATTCGCACGCCGGGGCGCAGACCATCCGCGTCACCGTCGATGTGCTGGAAGACCTGATGACCCTGGTCAGTGAGTTGGTGCTGACCCGCAATCAGCTACTGCAACTGGCGCGGCGCCAGGAAAACAGCGGCTTCGCAGTGCCACTGCAACGGCTGTCGCAGATCACCTCGGACTTGCAGGAGGGCGTGATGAAAACCCGCATGCAGCCGATCGGCAACGCCTGGAACAAACTGCCGCGTCTGGTGCGCGACTTGGCGCGCGACCTTGGCAAGCGCATCGAGTTGGTGATGCACGGGGCGGAGACCGAACTCGACCGGCAAGTGCTGGAACTCATCAAGGACCCGCTGACCCACATGGTCCGCAACTCGGGCGATCATGGCCTGGAAACCCCGGCCGAGCGGCGCGCGGCCGGGAAGTCCGAGGGTGGACGGATCACATTATCGGCCTGCCACGAAGGCGGGCACGTCATCATCGAGATCGGCGACGACGGGCGCGGCCTGCCGGTCGATAAAATCCGCGCCAAGGCTCTGGCGCGCGGTTTGGCCAGCGAGACCGAATTGGCGGCGATGAGCGAGGCGCAAATTCTGCGCTTCATCTTCCGCCCTGGCTTTTCCACCGCCGCCGCCATTACCGCCGTCAGCGGCCGCGGCGTCGGGCTGGATGTGGTGAAAACCAATATCGAACGGATCGGCGGGGCCATCGAACTGCGCAACGCCGCCGGTCTGGGCACCACATTCACCATCAAAATCCCGCTGACACTGGCGATCGCGTCGGCGTTGATTGTGGAAGCGGGCGGCGAGCGCTTCGCCATTCCACAACTCAGCGTGGTCGAATTGGTGCGCGCCGGAATGGGTGGCGAGGACGGCGAATGCCGGGTGGAGCGGATCAACAACACCGAAGTGCTGCGGTTGCGCGAACGGCTGTTGCCGCTGGTCAATCTGCGCGGGCTGCTGGCGCTCGGCGAGGCGGCGGCGGACGCGGATACCGCCGCCCATTGCATCGTGGTCGCCCAGGTCGGCTCCACCATGCTTGGAATCGCAGTCGATGCGGTGTTCGACACCGAGGAAATCGTGGTCAAGCCGGTGGCGCCCATTCTGCGCCACGTGACCATGTTCAGCGGCAACACTATTCTCGGTGACGGCTCGGTGATCATGATTCTCGATCCGGCCGGGATCGCGCGCGCCACCGGAGTTGTCGGCAGCAACGAGGCGCGGGCCACGCCGGGCGCCGTCAAGGACAGCCCCGAGGCGCACGGACCGCAGCGCACCGCGATGCTGATCTTTCGTGCAGGCGGACCGGAACCGAAAGCCGTGCCGCTCGGACTGGTGGCGCGGCTGGAGCACATCGAGAAAGCGCGCATCGAATTGTCGTCTGGCCAGCCGGTCACCCAGTATCGCGGCCGTTTGATGCCGCTGGTGCCGCTGTCCGGCACGCTGGACCGCAACGCCGAAAGCCACCCGGTCCTGGTGTTCGCCGACGAGGATCGCGGCCAGGGCCGTGACCGCTGCATGGGCTTGGTGGTCGATGAAATCCTCGACGTGGCCGACGAGCATTTGGCCATCGAACTATCCGGCGGCCAGCAACCCGGCCTGCTCGGCACCGCAGTGATCGCAGGCAAGGCCACCGGGGTCATCGACACCGGCTATTGGCTGCAACACGCGGCGCAGGATTGGTTTCATGGCGCACGCGGCGGGCGGCCGCGCGTGCTGGTTGTGGAAGACGCCGAATTCTTCCGCAGCCTGCTGGTGCCGTCGCTATCGGCGGCGGGCTATGCCGTAACGGCGGTGGCCAGCGCAACACAAGCTCTCGCGTTGCGCGATGCGGGAACCGCATTCGACGCCATCGTCTCGGACATCGAAATGCCCGAACTCGATGGGCTGGAATTCGTCCGCCGGGTCCGCGCCGGCGGAGGGTGGGCAGAGTTGCCGGTGATCGCGCTGACTGGCCACGCCGGGCTGGCCGATGTGGCGGCCGGGCGCAATGCCGGCTTCACCGACTACGTGCAGAAATTCGAACGCGACGCCCTGCTCGCCAGCCTGCGCCAGTGTTTGGCGCAGAGCGGGGCTTTGGCAGCGCCGGTGGGGTGATGCCCCTGCTCCGGCCCCTCCCCTTGAGGCAGGTGCCGGAACGCCGTTCCGCACATAGAACAACGTCCTTCCAACCCGAGGCCCAACCATGACCACCGACCTCACCATCCGCGCTCCGCTGCCCCCCGAGCTGCGCGGCGAGGCTGAAACGATGCTGGTCACGCTCACCGTCGCCGGGCAATTGTGCGGCGTGCCAGTGCTGTCGGTGCGTGACGTGCTCGGCGAGCAGGTCATCACCCGCATTCCGCTGGCGCCGCCGGAAGTGGCGGGCAGCCTAAATCTGCGCGGCCGCATCGTCACCGCCATCGATCTGCGCCGCCGGTTGCGGCTGCCGCCTGCGCCGCCCGGCACACCACGCATGTCGGTGGTGGCCGAACAAGGCGGCGAGTTGTACGCGCTGCTGGTCGATCAGGTCAGCGAGGTGATGACGCTGCGCGCCGCGCAATTTGAACGCGCGCCGCCAACCTTGCCGCAAGCCTGGGCGGCCTTCGCCGGCGGCGTGTACCGCCTGAAAACCGGCCTGCTCGTGGTGCTGGACGTGGCCCGCCTGCTCGCCCTGACACCGGAAGGATAGCATCATGGCAGGGCCCCGGGACCGCGTGTGTCTGGTGGTGGACGACAGCCGGGTGGTGCGCAAAGTCGCCCGCCGGATTCTGGAAAGCCACGGCTTCACTGTCGAGGAAGCCGAAGATGGCAGTCAGGCGCTGGAAAGCTGCCGGCGCGCCATGCCGGGCAGCGTGCTGCTCGACTGGAACATGCCGGTGATGAATGGCATCGATTTCCTCAAGGCGCTGCGCGAGGAATTCGGGCCGGGCAACCCGCCGGTGCTGTTCTGCACCACTGAGAACGACATCGACCGCATCGAACAGGCCATCACCTACGGCGCACAAGAATTCATCATGAAGCCGTTCGACGACGAGATTTTGGTCGGCAAATTTACCCAGGTGGGTTTGCTGTGAGTGCCACCCTGACGCAGAGGCAGGTGACTGCAATCGAGCCGGCACGTGTGATGATTTGCGACGATTCCGCAGTGATACGCGGCGCGATTGCCCGAATACTGGAGGGCGACCCAGGCGTGCGCGTTGTGGCCCGCGTCGCCAACGGACGGCAAGCCGTGGACGAGGTGACCCGGCAAAAGCGCGACGGCCAGGGCATCGACGTGGTGGTGCTGGATATCGAAATGCCGGAACTCGACGGCATGGCCGCGTTACCGCTGCTGCTGCGCGCCGATCCCGGCGTGCGGGTGATTATGGCCAGCACCCTCACCACGCGCGGCGGCGACATCGCCATGCAAGCGTTGCGGCTGGGTGCTGCGGACTATCTGCCCAAACCGTCCACTGCCGCGATCGCCGACGACAGCTTTCGCCGCGAGCTGGTCGCCAAAGTCACCGGCCTTGCCCGCTTACGGCGGCGCGCGGTGCGTCCGGCTGCCGGGCACGCGGCAGCCGGGCATCCGCCGAGCGCGCCATTGCAACTGCGCCCGCCCCCGGGGCAATTGGCGCAGCTGCTCGCCATCGGCAGTTCCACCGGCGGGCCGCAGGCGCTGTTCACCCTGGTGCAGGGTCTGGGTAAGCAAGTGCCGGTGCCGGTCGTGCTGACACAGCACATGCCGCCCGCCTTCACCCCGCTGCTGGCCGCACACCTGGACCGGCTCGGCGGGCTGAGTTGTGCGGAGGCGCGCGACGGCGAGCCGCTGTTGCCGGGGCATTTGTATGTGGCCCCCGGGGACCGCCATCTCGTGCTGGAAGGTGCGCCGGGCCGCTTGCGCGCCCGTGTGACACAAACGCCGCCAGAAAATTTCTGCCGCCCGTCGGTCGACCCGATGCTGCGCAGTGCCGCCGCCTGCTGCGGCGGGCGAGTGCTGGTGGCAATGCTGACCGGCATGGGCCAGGACGGGCTGGCCGGCACCCGCGCGGTGCTCGATGCCGGCGGCGCTGCTTTGGCGCAAGACGAGGCCACGAGCGTGGTGTGGGGCATGCCCGGCGCCATCGCCCAAGCTGGGTTGTGCCACAAAGTGCTCCCGCTGCCGCAACTCGCTGCTGCCACGCTGGCACTGCTGCGCCCCAACCCGAAGGCCGCCGCATGACCCCGCAAGGCTTCGAGATTCTGGCGGCAGCGTTACTGCGGGGGTCTGGCCTGTCGATTGGGCCGGACAAGGAATATCTGCTGGAAACGCGCATGGCTCCGGCATTGCGCCTGCACGGGCTGCCCAATCTGGACGCGCTGGCCGCCCGCCTGCGTGCCGGGGCGCCCGATTTGGAACGGGCGTTGGTGGAAGCCATGACCACCAATGAGAGCAGCTTCTTTCGCGACGACAAGCCGTTCGCCCATGTGCGCGCCACCGCCCTGCCCCGGCTGGCCGCCACCCGCCCGCCTGGCGCGAAACTCCGCATCTGGTCGGCCGCCGCCAGCACCGGGCAAGAGGCGTATTCACTGGCCATTATTGTCGCCGAAAGCCGTGCGCTGCTCGGCAACCGTGAAGTGGAGATCGTCGGCACCGACATTGCCCGCGAACCACTGGCGCGAGCGCGCGAAGGGGTGTTCACCCAGTTCGAAGTGCAGCGCGGTCTGCCGATGCAAGTGCTGGTACGCTATTTCAAAAAAAACGGCGTCCACTGGCGCATCGCCGACACGCTGCGCAGCATGGTCAGCTTTCGGGAATGGAACCTTCTCGGCGACCTCCGGGCGCTTGGCACGTTTGATCTCGTGTTCTGCCGCAATGTGCTGATTTACTTCGATCCTGCCACCAAAGCCCGCGCGTTGGAGGCGATTGCCAAGCAAATGACGCCGGACGGGCTGCTGTATCTCGGCGGCGCCGAGACGGTACTCGGCGTCACCGACCGGTTCGCCACCCTGGCTGGCGATCGCGCCGTCTATGGCCTAGCCACTGCGAACATAACGAGTACGCATCCGGGTGCTCCCCAGCGCGTGATGGCCGGAGTGCGTTAACAAAACAGGAACCGGATTTAGACAGACAGGAACCATACCGTCAAAATTCCGTCAATTTTCTGTTGGCCGGCCAGCGGCTGCGCTATGCTGCCGGTCATGCGCCGTCTTGCCCTGCTGCTCACGTTCGTACCCCATCTCGCCGCTGCTCAGGCCGTGCCCGCCACTGTGTCTGTATGCTTCGTGCCCGGCGAGGCGTGCGGTGCGCGCATCGCTGAAGCCATAGACACGGCGCGGCACGAAGTGCGGGTGCAGGCCTACGGATTCAGCGCCAAGCCAATCCTGGCGGCACTGACCGCCGCCCGGCTGCGTGGGGTGGACGTGGCGGTGATTCTGGACAAGTCCGACCGCGCCCGCCTTTGTGCGACGGACGCCGATTTGCTCGCCGCCGGGGTGCCGGTGTTCATCGACCATTTGCCGGGCATCGCCCATAACAAAGTGATCGTGATCGACCGCCATTTGGTGATCGGCGGCAGCTATAACTTCACGCGCTCGGCCGAGACCCGTAATGCCGAGAACGTAACGCTGATCGACAGCCCAGATATCGCGGCACGATTTCTCAGCAATTGGGCCGCTCGGCAGGCGGTTGCGGCCAGTGCCGGCGGGGCGTGCGGCTAGCCCGCCCGCCCGCCTACGCCGCAGGCGGCGGACCCACCCGAGCCCGGCCAGCGCCGGGGCCAGCAGCAGCAGCGAAGCCGGCTTGCTCGACTTGGATTTCGCTCATGGCCGCCAAGCCATCGCCCGCTTGGGCCGGATCGCAGTAAAACAGCCTTCCGTTGACGATGCCGGTCATCACGTATTTGCCATCGAGTTCCGGAATCCCAGCACCGCGATACAGAATACCGCTGCCCAGCGAATTGCCGCATTTTGGGTACGTGTAGCCGAAACCCGCATCGTTGGCCGGGATTTCCGGCAGTTGCCCCGGGACATTCACATATGGATTGTCGGACAGTATAGTATAGGCCTCGCCGTGCGGTCCTTGCAGCGCGTTCATGCGCAAAATCTTGCCCTGCGGCAATTCGCCGTTTTGGGCGTTGGCACCGGGGTCCCAGTATTCGCCGTCGCCGCTGCCGATGTGCAGATTGCCGTAATCGGCATTGCCATGATTTGCCGTCGGATTGAACGCGATGGCGCCGTTGCTGTGCCCGGTGGTGTAGCCGGCGGTGCGCATCACTTCGCGCGATGTGCCGGGCGCGATGTGCCGGGCGCGATGTGCCGGGCGCGATGTGCCGGGCGCGATGTGCCGGGCGCGATGTGCCGGATGGAAAGCCCTACGACCATCCGAGTGTATTGTGAAGGCAATATACACGCATCATAACGCATGTCCGCCGCCGGCGAACAATCTTGCACGGCTTGCGGAGCCAGCATCGCCCGTGCAACCATCTCCATCGGTCTGCCATCGCGGCAAAAGCGGGGCGCTTCCCGTTTGGCTTGCGCGTGGCTGCCCCAAAACGGGAGAACAAATCATGTTCAAGAAGCTGTTGTTGGCGGCCGTCACTGTTATTGGCCTGTCACAGGCCGCAGACGCCAAGACGTTTTACTGGGTTTCGCACGGCTCGCCGGCCGATCCAGTGTGGACCTACTTCCTTGCCGGGGCCAAGCAATGGGCCAAGGACACCGGCAACACGGTCAATACCTCATTCCATAACGGCGACGTATCCTCGCAACAGGAAGCCGTGCGTGCCGCCATTGCGGCCCACGCCGACGGCATCGCCACCTCCAGCCCCGATCCGGGCAGCTTGGTGGAAATCGCCAAGGAAGCCCACGCCAAGCACATCCCGATCATCAACTTCAACACGCCGGACCCGAAGGTCAGCTTCGATGCCTATGTCGGCGGCGATCTGGTGGTGTTCGGGCGCCGTTGGGCGCAGTACATGGTCGACCACAAATACGTGAAGTCGGGCGACTTCGTGTGGATGCCGGTGGAAGTGCCGGGTGCGACCTATGGCGTGCAAGAAGAACAGGGCATCGCCAGCGTGTTCAAGCCGCTGGGCATTACCTGGGAAGTCACCGACACCACGCTGGATCAGGCGGAAATCATCAACCGCATGTCCGACTATCTCACGCGCAACCGCAAGAAGATCAACGCCATCATCGGCCTGGGCGATCTGGTGACCGGCAGCATCAAGCGCGTGTTCGACCAGGACGGCGTCAAGGCGGGCGAAATCCCGGTGATCGGCTGGGGCAACTCGCTGGACACCACGCAGGAAGTGCTGACCGGCTACGTCAATGCCGGCACGTGGCAGGACCCGCAGGCGACCAGCTATCTGGCGCTGTCGCTGGCCAACATGGCGTCGAGCGGGATTCCGCCGGGATTCAACATTCTGACCGGCGCGATCTACGAGAAAGACACGGCGGGCGTCTACGACAAGATCATGTCGACGAAGTAACGCCTAGGGCTGCTCCCCCTCCCCTTGCGGGAGGGGGAAGAAAACACCGCCTCAAATCCCCAGGTGCCCCTTGAACGAAGCCGCCACGCCGCTGCAACGCCTGTTCGCCAACAAGCTGGTCGCGGGGGGGGCCGGGGGGGGCGGGGGG
>JANYDF010000004.1 GCA_025359905.1 Rhodospirillales bacterium | reverse complement strand
TTTGAAGTCGTTGGTGTCGAGCGCGTAGGGGACGATCAGGCGGGGTTTGCCGGAGACTTGCGTCCAGTAGGGCAGGTCGTCGTTGTACGAGTCGGAATCGTACAGCGTTTCGGTTTCTTCCATCACCAGCCTGCGGGTGTTATCGCTGTAGCGGCCGGTGTACCAGCCCAGCGGAGGGGCGCCGCAGATGCGGGTGATGGTGGCGACGGTTTGGCGGATGTGGTCGCGTTCCTCGGCTTCCGGCATGTCCCGGTAGTCGATCCAGCGCCAGCCGTGGCTGGCGACTTCGTGGCCGCTTTCGGCCATGGCGTGCCCGGCCTCGGGGTTACGGGCCAGGGCTTGGCCGACCGCCCAGGAGGTGAATTTCAGGCCGCGTTCGTCGAACAGGCGCAGGATGCGCCAGAACCCGGCGCGGCTGCCGTATTCGAACAGGTCTTCCAGATTGCGGCTGCGGAACGGCAGCGCGGGCAGGCCGGTGAGGTCGGGGACAAGGTAGTTCTCGGCGTGGGCGTCGCCTTCGGCCACGCTGCGCTCGCCGCCTTCCTCGTAGTTCAGCACGAAACTCACCGCGACCCGCGCGGCGCCGGGCCAGGCGGCGTTGGGGCGGTGGCGGCCGTAGCCGGTCAGGTTGCGGTCGGTCATGCGGCCCTCCGTTGCGGTGCCGGATGCTGCCAGTATTGTCCGGCGAGCGCCACGCTGAACGCCAATTCGCGGGCGCCGCTGGTGCGCAATTCGGCGTCGCCATCGGTCCAGCGCCAGTGCGGTTCGGCGGCGTGCCAGCCATAGGACAAGCGAGGATCGTGCGGTGCGACGGCAGCACCGTCCAGCCGCAAACCGCCGATGGCGATGCCGAGGCGGCGATGGTCGGGCAGATCGAGATGCGCCGGCACGAAGCTGCGCGACTGCAAGCGCACGCTGGCGGCGCCGGGCGGCAGCGTGGCGAAATAGCGTGTGCCGTGCTGGCGCAATGGCAATGCCACGCCATCCGCCAGCACGCGAACGTCCCAGTCGGCGGTCAGCACGTGGCCCAAGGCGGCAGCACGCTGGCGCAAATGCGCGCGCGCGGCGTGCAGTATGGGGCCGTCCGTCACCA
Organism: Rhodospirillales bacterium; assembly: GCA_025359905.1. Lineage (GTDB taxonomy): Bacteria > Pseudomonadota > Alphaproteobacteria > Acetobacterales > Acetobacteraceae > CAIPHQ01. The sequence continues at coordinate 32,826 of JANYDF010000004.1, read as the reverse complement.
GCTTGGCGCACCCGTTGGCGTGCCAGACGCGCAGCGCGGCCGCGGGCGGTAATGGCGGCAGCGTGGCATCGCCCTCGAAGGCGGCGCGATTGCCGGTATCCAAGAAACTTTCGGCGGGCAGGTTTTCCGCCAGCAGCACGGCGTGCGCGGGCAGTTCGACATGCCAGTAGGTCACGCTGGCGCGCGGGGCTTGCGCGATGCTGGCGCCGTTGAGCAAGTAACGCACCGGCACCAGCGCGCCGCCGGTAAATACCGCGTGGTCCGGCGATAAGTATACATCGCGCACCGGGCAATTCGGCGCGAAGGCGTGCGCCTGCACGCGGATGGGCCAGACCTCCTCCGGCACGGGATAGGCGGTGCAATCCACCTGGCGGCGGCCGAGCCAGATCGCGGGCCGCAATTGGCCGTCGGCGCAGTATAGCCGGTCGCCGATGCGTAACCGCTCGATCGGGATCGCGCCGCGCGCCGTCGCCAGCCTGGTGCCTTGGGCGTAGCACGCGGCGGCCAAGGCAAGCTTGACCGCTTGCACCGCGTCGATCAGCCCAGCGCCCTGCTGGTTGCCGGGCAGGTTTAAATCGGTCGCCGATTCGGTGAGGATTTCGGTCACTTGCTCCGGGGTCAGCGCCGGATTGGCTTGCAGCATCAGTGCGGCCACCGCCGCCGCATTCGGGGCGGCGGCCGAGGTGCCCTCGAACGGCGCGAAGCCCGGCACCGTGGTGCCCGCGCCGACCGGGGCCAGCAGCGTGGGCTGGCCAGAGGTGAGCGGGTTCGGCAACGAACCGCCGGACGCGATATTCAGCAGTCCGGGGGCGCCGATGCTGGAATAATAGCTGGTATAACTGGCCAGGCTTCCAAACGCCGGCGTCGTGGCAAAATCGACCGCCCCGATTGTGTTAACATCTGGAAGCAACGCATGGCCGGAAATGCTGCCCGCATTGGCCGCCGGATAGTCGATTGTGCCCGGCACCGCGGTGCCGCCATTCTGCGCGCCGTACATGATGTACTTGAAGGTAACGCCTGCCGCCAGCGGGCCGTCGATGAACAGCCGGTATTGCCCGGTGACGCTCGGCGTAATGCTCAGCAGGGTTTCCGGCTGGGTGCCGGACTGCTGGAAGCTGGCGGCCAAAGCCCCCGACGCATCGAACAACCCGCCGCCGAGTGCCGTGGAGGCACTTGTCCACGGCACCGCCCATTGCAGCGCGATGGTCACCGCCACGCCGCCGCGCAAGGTGAGCGTTTGGTATGGGCTGCCAGTGCTGAATATTTCGGCATTGACCTGTGAACCATCGAGCAGCGTGACGGCTTGCGGCGTGTAGTTGGATTGATAGGCCGCGCCGCCAAAATTGCCGGCGGCGGTGAAAAAACTCACCCCGGCGGCCACTGCCGACTCGATGGCGCCATCGACTGGCCCAGCATTCTCGAAGAACGGCTCGTCCCAATAGGTCCAGTCATCGACAATGACGTTGCATCCCGCCGCCTGTAGGGCGCTGACCGCGCTGGCGAACGATGCCGTGCCGCCCGTACCTGTGGCGAAATATAGCTGCGCGCCGGGCGCCGTCTGATGGATCAACTCGGCCATCGCCTGGCCTTCGTTGTCGGCGCCGGACCCGACGGCATCGCTCAGCACCGTGACTGCCGACGTGCCGGTGGCGCTGTTCAACGGCAAATATCCGGCCAGCGCCGCCGCATTGGCACTGTCGGCAGCGCCGATGCCGGGGGCTTGGTCGAAGCTGTTGGAAATGATGCCGATCCGAATACCGCTGCCGTCGATGGCGGCCCCGGCCTGGGTGGTCAGTGTGGCGCGCGCCGTATCGGCGTGCATCGCCCGGTCATCGGCGGCGGCGGTGTATTTGAGCCGGTCCAGACTGCCCGGCTCCTGGATCAGCGTGCCGCCGTTGCCATCGGCCACCAGTTGCATCGGCCCCGGCGCCGCTCCCGGCATCAGCCACTGCACGTCCGCCATGGCGTGACCGGTCAAATCGACGCCGCTGACCGTCATGACGCCGCTCGATGCATCGATGCTGGCGCTGGTGACCACCTCGCCGGCGATATCGATCAGATCGCCCTGCTGAAAATTGCCGATGCTGCCGGTGAAGTTGGCAGGATCGGCCAATTGCAAGCGTCCGCCCGAGTCGGTGAATACCACCGGCAGCGCACACGGCAGCGCGCCCGCTTCGAAGCGCAAAGAGCTATATAACCCGATCTCGACCGAACCGGTGCCGGTCAGCAGTCCACCCGCATGCACCGCGAACCACGCACTGGCCTGCGTCAGTGTGCCGTTGTCGGCGAACACGCTGCCGCCGCCGACCTCAACCATGCCGTGATTGTCCAGACGGCCATTGAGCGCCAGCGTATCGCCGCCGGTCACGCTAATGGTACCACCGTAATTCAGAATCAGGTCGCCGGGCGCGCTGTCGCTGCTGCCGGTCTGGATGGTGAACACCCCGCCGCTGGAAGCGGCATCAATGGTGCCGCCAAATCCGGTCACGCCCCGGATGTTCAGCGCCGCGAACTGCTGTTCCGCTGTGCTGACGATGGCAAAACGATACCCGAATGTGGCACCCTGCGACAGTAGCACGGCTGGTCCGAGCTCAACCGGTGCGCCGAGTAGCAGCGTTTCAGCGTCGAGCGAAACCCCGGCGCCCACGATCACCGTTCCAGCGTTGGCGACCGCCACATCGTCCAGCAGCGGCACCGCACCGTCCGCCCACAATGCCGCGTTGGTCCAAAGCCCTGTGCCGCCGGTCCAGGTATGAGTCGTCATAACGTGCGTTAATCAGTAAAACTTTCGCAACTGTAGCGCATTCGCACGCCACGCCAAGCCCCTGACATGGGGCTGGTTACAGTTGGTAAGGCCCGCCGCGCTCAATGGCGCGCTGATACGCCGGGCGCGCATGGATGCGGTCCAGCCACGCCATCAGCCGGGGCCACTTGGCGTCCAGCCCGCCGCGCGCTGCCGCACCTTCAATGGCGAAGCTGAGTTGCAGATCGGCGGCGGTGATCTCGGGACCGGCAAACCATTCGCTGCCGCCGAGTTCGGCTTCCAGGAAATCCAGGTGCCGGACGATTTGCGGCAGCACCAGCTTGGCTTTCACCTGCCGCCCCAGTCCGCGCGTAATCGGGCGCACGAAGAACGGCACCGGCGCGCTTTCGATTTGGTCGAACACCACTTTCAGCAGCAGCGCCGGCATCGCCGAGCCTTCGGCGTAGTGCATCCAATACAGATACCGAATGCGCTCCGGTGTGCCGATTGGCGGCGCAAACCGCCCCTCGCCGTAGCGCTCCAGCAGGTATTCGATGATCGCGCCCGACTCAGCCAGCAGCAATTCGCCGTCACGAATGACCGGCAGCTTACCGAGCGGATGCACCTCGCGCACCGACGGAGGTGCCAGGTTGGTCACCGGATCGCGGAAGTGCTTCACGACCTCGTAGTCCAGCCCCAGCTCCTCCAACAGCCACAGAATGCGCTGCGAGCGGGAGTTGTTGAGGTGATGGACGACGATCATCATGGCCCTGTCCGCGAAGGTTAAGCCGCCTGCTCGGCATCGGCACGGCGCTTTTCGAAGCGCTTGCGCTCGTTCGGATCGAGGTAGCGCTTGCGCAGCCGAATGGCGCTCGGCGTCACTTCGACCAGTTCGTCGTCTTCGATATACGCGATCGCCTGTTCCAGCGACATCCGGCGCGGCGGGATCAGCAGCATCGCCTCATCCTTGCCGGCGGCGCGGATGTTGGTGAGCTTCTTTTCCTTGATCGGGTTCACGTCCAGATCGGAATCCCGCGAATGCTCGCCGAGGATCAGACCGACATACACCTTGTCGCCCGGATTGACGAACAGCGTGCCACGCTCCTGCAAGTACCACAGCGCGTACTGGATAGCCTCGCCGCCTTCGGTCGAAATCAGGCTGCCGTTGCGGCGGCCCTCGATGGGTCCCTTCCACGGGCCATAGCCATGGAACAGCCGGTTCATCACGCCCGAGCCGCGCGTGTCGGTCAGGAATTCGCCGTGATAGCCGATCAGGCCACGGCTCGGCATGATGAAGGTCAGGCGCACCTTGCCGCCGCCGGACGGGCGCATGTCCTGCATCTCGCCCTTACGCTTGCTCATCTTCTCGACGACGATGCCCGAGTACGGCTCATCGACGTCGATCAGCACTTCTTCCATCGGCTCTTCGCGCTCGCCGGTCTCCGGGTTCTGCCGGGTCAGCACGCGCGGGCGGCCGATCGACAATTCGAAGCCTTCGCGGCGCATCGTCTCGATCAACACGCCGAGCTGCAATTCGCCGCGCCCGGCCACTTCGAACGCCTCGCTCTCGGCGCTCTCGGTGATCTTGATCGCGACGTTGCCTTCGGCCTCACGCAGCAGACGATCGCGAATTTGGCGCGACGTAACCTTCTTGCCTTCGCGCCCGCCGAGGGGGCTGTCGTTGACCCGGAAGGTCATCGTCAGCGTCGGCGGATCGACCGGGATGGCCATCAGTGGGCCGGCCAGTTCGGGCGCGCCCAGCGTGTCCGGGATGGTGGCTTCGGACAGACCGGCCACCGCGATGATCTCGCCCGCTTCGGCTTCTTCCACCGTCAGGCGGTCGAGGCCACGGAAGCTGAGCAGCTTGGTCAAGCGGCCGGTTTCCACCACCGTGCCATCCTGGCGCAGCACCTTCACCGGCATGTTCAAACGGGCGCGGCCCTGTTCGATGCGCCCGGTCAACACGCGGCCGAGGAAGTTGTCGTATTCCAGGATCGACGCGACCATGGCGAACGGTGCGTCCTTGTCCAGTTTCGGCGCCTTGACGTGGCTCAGCACCAGATCGAACAGCGGCGCCAGATCCTTGCGCGCGCCGTGCAGTTCCATATCCGCCCAGCCTTGGCGGCCGGAGGCGAACACGGTCGGGAAATCGAGCTGTTCGTCGCTGGCGCCCAGCGCCGCGAACAAATCGAAGATTTCTTCGTGCACTTCGTCCGGGCGGCCGTCCGGGCGGTCGATCTTGTTGACCACCACAATCGGCTTCAGGCCACGGGCGAGCGCCTTGCCGACCACGAACTTGGTCTGCGGCAGCACGCCTTCGGCGGCGTCCACCAGCACCAGCGCGCCATCGACCATGTTCAGGATGCGTTCGACTTCGCCGCCGAAGTCGGCGTGGCCAGGGGTGTCGACGATGTTGATCCGGGTATCGCGCCACACCACGCTGGCGCATTTCGCCAGAATGGTGATGCCGCGCTCACGCTCCAGCTCGTTACGGTCCAAGGCCCGCTCAACCACCGCCTGATGCTCACGGTAGACGCCGGATTGCTTCAGCAGTTGATCGACCAGCGTCGTCTTGCCGTGGTCGACGTGGGCGATGATGGCGATATTACGGATGTCCATGGGGACCTGACGGCAGCGAGAGTTGCGGGGCGCGCAAGCAAAAGACGGCGCAGGGGTGAACCAGCGCCGTTGAGCATGTTGCGGCGCACACTTAATCAATCGCGCCGCCGGACGCGAGGATAAAAGCGCAGCCGGGCCGCACGCCTGCCCGGCTTGATGGGTATGCGAAGCTTAAAGCGTCAGGCGAACGCCGCAGCCTCCTGGCGCAGGTCGCGTTGCAGCCGGGCGCCGAAATGCGAAATGATCTCCGCCGCCGCCAAACTGCCGAGCCGGCCACAGGTCTCCAGCGATTGCCCGGCGGTCAATGCGGCCAAAAATCCGGCAGCGTAGGCATCGCCGGCCCCGGTGGTGTCGACCACATCGGTGGGGGCGGCGGGCACTGACACGGTCTCGGCCCCGCGCAGGATCAGGCTGCCATCTTCGCTGCGGGTAATGGCGGCCAGCGGCACTTCGTGGCGCGCCAATTCAACCGCCTCGGCCACCGTGTTCACCTCGTAAAGGCTGCAAATCTCGGCCTCGTTGGCGAACAGGATGTCGATGTGCGTGCGCACCAGATCGCGGAACGCAGCGCGGTGGCGGTCGACGCAGAATGCATCGGACAGCGTGATCGACACCTGACGCCCGGCGGCGTGGGCCAGCGCCGCCGCACGGCGGAACGCCGCCTGGGCGGCGGGTTCGTCAAATAGGTAGCCTTCCATGTAGGTCACCGCGCTATCGGCGATCACGTCATGGTCAAGCTGCGCTTCGCCGAACGCCACGCAAGCGCCCAGATAGGTGTTCATGGTGCGCTGGCCGTCCGGCGTCACCAGGATCATGCAGCGCGCCGTCGGCGCGCCGCCGAGCAGCGGGGCGGTGGGGAAATGCACGCCAACCGCGCCGATATCGTGGCGGAACACTTCGCCAAGCTGGTCGTGGGCCACCCGGCCAAGATAGGCGGCGCGCGCGCCCAATCCGGAGGCGACGGCACAGGTATTGGCCGCCGAGCCGCCGCTGGTTTCCTGGGCGGGCGGCATGGTGGCGTAGATTTCCTCGGCGCGCGCCGCGTCGATCAGCGTCATACCGCCTTTGCGCATGTCGTGACGGCGAATGAATGCGTCATCCACCGGCGCCAGCACGTCGACGATGGCATTGCCGATCCCCACTATATCGAAGCGGGGCGGCTTGGCTCCAGGGTCGGCGCTGGCGGGCATGGCGGAACTCCGTCGGTCGTCGGCAAGCGGCCCGCCTATCACTCGCCGCCGCTGGCGGCAACTGTCCTGCCGCCACTGTCCAGCCGCCACTGTCCAGCCGCCACTGGCGGCACCTATGAAGGAACGCCTGCCGATGCTGTTCATCGCCGCCCCGTTGCGCGCTTTCGCGCAGTTCGACGATCCGGATTTCCTCGGCGCGGTCTGGCGCAGCGCTGCCTGGGCCATCGTCTCGCTGCTCGGCCTCGCGGCGGTGCTGATCTGGGGCGGCAACGCGCTCGCGGGGCAGGTCGAGCAACTCGGCTGGATCGGGCGGGTGCTGGGCGGCCTGCTTGGCGGCATGGGCGCCGCAGTGCTGTCGTTCTATTTCTTCCTGCCGCTGGCCACCGTGATCGCCTCGTTCTACGCCGACCGCATCGCCAGCGCAGTCGAGCGGCACTTCTACCCCGGACTGCCGCCGGCCCGCGCGGCCAGCCTGTACGATCAGACCTGGGACGGCATCGCGCTCGGCGTGCGCGTGCTGGGCTGGCAAGTGCTGATGCTGCTGTTGCTGTTGATCCCGCCGCTGACCCCGCTGGCGGTGCCGCTCGGCTGGGCCATCTCGGCCTGGGCGGTCGGGCGCGGCTTGTTCGTGGCGGTGGCGATGCGCCGGCTGAACCGGGCGGATGCGGTGGCGTTCTACCAGTCACGGCGCGGTGCCGTGCTGGCGCAGGGGGCGCTGATCGCGGCGGGCAGCCTGATTCCGGTGTTCAACCTGTTCGTGCCGGTTTTGGGCACTGCGGCGATGGTGCATGTTATGATGGCGCCGCGCGGGCCATCCGGCCGCTGAGGGCTCGGCTGCGGCATCACCATGGGTTGTTGACATACGGCCGCATATGATAGCGACCCCAGCTTCCCTTTATTCAACCGCCACGGAGGGCCCGTGTTCACCAAACGCCGTAAGCCCGACGAACCCGCCAACACCAGCCCCGCCGCGCCCGAGCCGCATTCCGGCGAAGGCGACGGGTGGGCGGGCGCCGGCCGCTCCGATCCCGGCGGCGCGCCGCGTCCGGCCGATAACGGCCTGGGCGTACCGCCGTACCGCCCCGCCACTTCGAAGGAGGCACCCCAGATGGGCCGCTCGCCGTTCTCGCCCACGCCAGCGCCTGCTCCGATGCCGCCGCAGTCGAGCATGAACCAGCAACCGCCGCGCCCCAATACCGGCATGCCGGGCAACATGTCCCAGCGCAGCAGCGCGCCGGCCGAACGCCGCACCCTCGTGGTCGGGCGCGGCATCAGCCTGCAAGGCGTGGTGCAGGACGCTGAGCGTCTGGTCGTCGAAGGCACGGTGGAAGCCACCATGATCCATGCCGCCGAGCTGTCGATTTCGGCCGGCGGCGTGTTCCGGGGCGAGGTTGAGGTGGAAGACGCCGAGGTGGCCGGCACCATCGACGGCACGCTGACCGCGCGCGGCAACCTCGTGGTCCGCGCCACTGGCCGCGTGCTGGGCACCGCCCGCTGCCGCCGCCTGCAAGTCGAGGACGGCGGGCAAATCACCGGCCGCATCGAAATGATCACCGGCGACCTCCGCGCCCCTGAGGGCCGGGTGGAATTGAGCGCGGACTGAGGCTTTACCGCGACCGGCCGCCGTCCTCTCCGCGTGAACGGAGAGGACGGCACCAGTTCAATCCTGATCGATCCGCGAGGTCCGCTGCGTATCGCGCATGAATGCGTAGACCAGCAGCGAGCCGAAGATGCAGGCCGTGACGTACCAGAAAAACCACGTTTCGTGCCCGGCGTCCTTGAACGCCAGCCCGACATATTCCGCCGTGCCGCCGAACAGCGAGACCGCCAGCGCGTAGGGCAGCGCCACGCCCAGCGCGCGCACGCCCGCCGGGAACAACTCGGCCTTCACCACCGCGTTGATCGCCGTATAGCCGCTGACGATGACAAGTGCTGCCATCACCAGCAGAAACGCCGTCACTGGGTCTTTGGTCTGGGTCAGCGCCGTCAGAATCGGCACGGTAAACAGCGTGCCCAGCACGCCAAAGCCGATCAGCACAGGGCGGCGGCCGACCATGTCGGACAGCCAGCCCACCAGCGGTTGCAGGCACATGTAGCCAAACAGCGACAGCGTCGAGATCAGCGTCGCGGTGTCCTTGGTCAAGCCGGCCGAATTGACCAGGAATTTCGGCATGTAGACGGTGTACGTATAGAACGCGAGCGTGCCGCCCATGGTCAGGCCGATCACCAGCGCCACCTCGCGCCGGTGCGCCAGCATATCGGCCAGCGGGCGTGACGCCTTCTGCATGGCGCGCGCGGCGATGAAGGCTTCGGTCTCGGCCATGTTGCGGCGCAGCCACAGCCCGGCCAGCGCCAGCGCCGCGCCGATCAAGAACGGCACCCGCCAGCCCCAGGCATCCAGTTGCGGGCCGGTCAGCAGCAGACGTTGCAGGAACAGCAGCGTCAGGCTGGCCAGTAATTGCCCACCGATCAGCGTGACGTACAGAAAGCTGGTGTAGAACCCGCGGTACTTGGTGGTTGAAATCTCGCTGAGATAGGTCGCCGACGCGCCGTATTCGCCGCCCAGCGACAGGCCTTGCAGCAAGCGCGCCGCCACCAGGATCGCCGGGGCCACCCAGCCTGCCATTGCGTAGGTCGGGCAAACCGCGATGATCAGCGAGCCAAAACACATCAGCATCACCGACAGCATCAGCGCCGCCCGCCGCCCGCGCCGGTCGGCGTAACTGCCCATAATCCAGCCGCCGAGCGGGCGCACGAAGAAGCCGAGCGCGAAGATCAGCGCGGTGTTCATCAACTGCGCCGTCGGGTCGCTCGACGGGAAGAACGCCTTGGCGAAATACAGCGAGAAGAACGAGTAGACGTAGAAATCGTACCACTCGATCAGGTTGCCGACCGATCCGGCGAAGATCGACCCGAGGCGGCGTCCGGCGGAGGCGGTGCTATCGAGCGGCATGGTCGCCATGCCTCAGCGCCCCCCGCCGCGCCGCACCGTTTGGTGCGCGGCCAGGGCAGCGATTTCAACGATCTGCGTCACCGAAGCATCCATCGGCACCAGTTGCGCCGCGTGGGTCAGGCCGATCATCAGCGGACCGATGGTGCCGCCCTCGCCCAAGCGCGGCGCCAGCCGCGAGACGATGTGGGCCGAGTGCAAGCCCGGCATCACCAGCACGTTGGCCGGGCCGGTCAGACGGCAGAACGGATACAAGGCGCGATACGCGGGATCGAGCGCGACATCCGGGCTCATCTCGCCATCGTACTCGAAGTCCACGCCGCGCGCATCCAAAACGGCCACCGCCTCGCGGATCGTGTTGCCCGTGGTGTGCTGCGGATTGCCGAAGGTGGAATGCGACAGCAGCGCCACGCGCGGCTCATGCCCCAGCCGCCGCGCCGCCGCCGCGGCACCGCAACTGATGTCGGCCAGTTGCACCGGATCGGGGCGGAAATGGATCAGCGTATCGGCGATGAAAATCGTGGTGCCGCGCGCGCCGACCATCAGCGTCAACCCGAACGAGATCCCGCCCGGCGCCGGGTCGATCGCCAGCCCGATTTCCTCCAGACACACCGAGGCCGAGCGGGTCAGCCCGGTCACCATCGCGTCCGCATCGCCGGTCGCCACCATGCTGGCGGCAAAGACGTTGCGATCCTGGTTCACCATGCGCTGACAGTCGCGGAACATGTAGCCCTTGCGCTGCAACCGGCCGAACAGGAAGTCGGCATAAGCGCGGTTGTTCTGCGACAGCCGCGCGTTGTGGATCTCCACCCCCTCGGTGTTACCCAAGCCAAGCCGCGCCATGGTGGCGCGCACCCGGTCCTCCCGCCCGATCAGCACCGGCGTGCCATAGCCCGCATTGGCGAACCCCACCGCCGCGCGGACAATTTTCTCCTCCTCGCCCTCGGCGAACACCACGCGCTTGGGATCGGCGCGCACGCTTTCCATGATGGCGTCGAGCGCGTTGGCGGTCGGGTCGAGCCGGCCGGATAACTCACGGGCATATTTGCGCAAATCGGCAATCGGGCGGCGCGCCACGCCGCTCTCCATCGCCGCCTTCGCCACGGCGGGCGCGAGGCGGGAAATCAGCCGAGGGTCGAACGCGTTCGGAATGATGTATTCCGGGCCAAATTGCAGCCGCAGCCCGGTGCCCGCCGTGCTGACCTCGTCCGGCACGTCCTCGCGCGCCAGTTGCGCCAGCGCCTCGGCGGCGGCGACCTTCATCGCCTCGTTGATGGTGCGCGCCCGCACGTCCAGGGCCCCCCGGAAGATATACGGGAAGCCCAGCACGTTGTTGACCTGATTGGGATAATCGCTCCGGCCGGTGGCGATGATAGCGTGCGGGCTGACCGCGCGGGCCTCCTCGGGCGTGATTTCCGGGTCCGGGTTGGCCATCGCAAAAATAATCGGCCGGTCGGCCATGCTGGCCACCATGTCCTGGGTCAGCGCGCCCTTGGCCGACAGGCCGAAAAACGCGTCCGCGCCGACGATGGCGTCCGACAGCGTGCGGGCAGCGGTGGCGACAGCGTGGCCGCTCTTCCACTGGTTCATGCCCTCGGTGCGGCCCTGGAACACCACGCCCTTGGTATCGCACAAAATGACATTGTCATGCGGCATACCCATCGCCTTGAGCAGTTCGACACAGGCGATGGCGGCAGCCCCGGCGCCGTTGACCACCAGTTTCGTGGTCCTGAGGTCGCGCCCGGTCAGATGGCAGGCGTTCATGAACCCGGCGGCGGCGACGATGGCGGTGCCGTGCTGGTCGTCGTGGAACACCGGAATGTCCATCAACTCGCGCAGCCGGTCCTCGATGATGAAGCACTCGGGGGCCTTGATGTCCTCAAGGTTGATGCCGCCGAAGCTGGGACCGAGATAGCGCACGCACTCGACGAACTGGTGCACGTCCTCGGTGTCGACGCACAGATCGATGCTGTCCACGTCGGCAAAGCGTTTGAACAGCGCCGCCTTGCCCTCCATCACCGGCTTGCCCGCCAGCGCGCCGAGGTTGCCCAGGCCCAGCACGGCGGTGCCGTTCGACACCACGGCGACCATGTTGCCCTTGGTGGTGTAGTCGTAGGCGAGGCTGGGATCGCGGTTGATGTGCAGGCACGGCTCGGCCACGCCGGGCGAATAGGCCAGCGACAGATCGCGTGCCGTGGTCAGCGGCTTGGTGATGCGGATTTCGAGCTTGCCCGGGCGGCCCGACGCATGCAGCGCGAGCGCCTCGGCGGCAGACACGCGGGCGCTGCGTGGTTCTTTGGGTGCGTCGGCCATCGCGGTTCCCCCCTGGGATATTTTCGGCGTTGCGGCGCATGGTGGGGCACAGGCGAGGCCGGCGGCAAGCGCGGCGCTTCGCATCGTGCGTCCGCGCAGGCTAAATACCCCGATGACCCAGCACAGCCGCACGCCCGGGGCGCAGGGCGCCACACCCGCCATGGCGCAATGGTTCGCAGCCAAGGCGGAACACCCGGATGCGCTTGTGTTTTTCCGCATGGGCGACTTCTACGAGCTGTTTTTTGCCGACGCGGACGCCGCTTCGGCGGCGCTCGGCATCGCGCTGACCCATCGCGGCGAGCACGGCGGCGCGCCGATTCAGATGTGCGGGGTGCCAGTCCATGCGGCCGACGCCTACCTGCTACGCCTGATCCGCAGAGGCTTTCGCGTCGCGGTCGCCGAGCAGATGGAAGACCCCAAGCTGCGGCAGGGCAAGGCGCCAATCAAACGCGCCGTGGTGCGGCTGGTCACGCCCGGCACGCTGACCGAGGATGCGCTACTGGAGGCCGGGCGGCCCAATCTGCTGCTGGCGATCTGCGCCGATAGCAGCCACGCGGGTGCGGCCTGGATCGATATTTCCACCGGACTGTTCGAAACCGAGGCGCTGCCGGCCGCCGATCTGCCAGGATTACTTGGCAGGCTCGACCCAGCCGAGATCGTGGCCCCGGCGCAGGTGCCGCTTGGAGACTGGGACCGCCGCCGCGCCCCCGATGCGGCGGCGCGCCCGGCGCACGCGGCAACACGGCTGGCGCAGGCGTTCGGGGCCGCGAGCCTGGATGCGTTCGGCACGTTCAGCGATCTGGAAGCCGCCGCCGGGATGCTGGCGGTGGACTACATCCGCAACACCCAGGCGGGCAAATTGCCGCATCTGTCGCGCCCATCGCCGCAGGGTGCGGCCGGGCGGATGGAGTTGGACGCCGCCACCCGCGCCAGCCTGGAAATCACCCGCGCGCGCGACGGCGGCACATCGCACACGCTGCTGGCCGCCGTGCAACGCACCCTCACCGCCGCCGGGGCGCGCATGCTGGGCGAATTGCTGGCGGCCCCGCTGACCGGCATCGCAGGCATTGCCGCGCGCCAGGACGGCTGGGCGTTCCTGCTGGCCAATCCGCCGGTTGCCGCCGCCATCCGCACCGCGTTGCGCAGCGCGCCGGACATTGCCCGCGCGCTGGCCCGCCTGTCGCTCGGGCGCGGCGGCCCGCGCGATCTGGCGGCGCTGCGCGATGGATTGGCCGCCGCGCATACCTGCGCCGTCACGCTCGATGGCCCGTTGCCCGCCGTGCTGGCCAGCGCCCGCGACGCCCTGACCCCAGCCCCCGGACTGCACGCCGTGCTGGCTGCGGCCCTGGCCGAGCCCGCGCCGCTGCGGCTGGAGGAGGGGGCCATCGCCACCGGATTCGACGGCGAACTCGACGCCGAACGGGCATTGCGCGACGACAGCCGCCGGGTGATCGCGGCGCTACAACTGGACTACGCGCAGAAATACGGCGTCGCGAGCCTGAAAATCCGCCATCACGCCCAGCTCGGCTACGTCATCGAAGCCCCAGCGGCGGCGGTGGAAAAGCTGCGTGCGTTCCCGGAACTGACGCTGCGGCAAGGCATGGCCAACGGCGCACGCTTCGCTTCGGGGGAATTGTCCGAACTCGACCGCCGCATCGACGAGGCCGCCGGGCGGGCGGCGGCGCGCGAGCGGGCCATCTTCGCCAAGCTGAGCGGGCGGGCACTGCACCATGCCGACGCGCTGGCGGCCTGCGCCGGGGCGCTGGCGCTGCTGGATGTGCTGCAATCCGCCGCCAGACTGGCCGAGCCGGGCACCTGGTGCCGTCCGCAGGTCAGCGACGATAGCGCGTTCGACATCACTGCCGGGCGGCATCCGGTAGTGGAAGCCGCACTCGCCGGTCAAGCCGCCTTCGTGCCGAACGGCTGCGCCCTGCCGCCGGAACGCCGGGTGGTGTTGCTGACCGGCCCGAACATGGCGGGCAAATCCACGTTTCTGCGGCAAAACGCGCTGGCCGCCATTCTGGCGCAGGCCGGATTGCCGGTACCGGCCGCCGCCGCGCACATCGGCGTGGTGGACCGGCTGTTCTCCCGCGTCGGTGCTGCGGACGATCTGGCGCGCGGGCGCTCGACCTTCATGGTGGAGATGACCGAAACCGCGTCGATCCTGCATCGCGCCGGGCCGCGCAGTCTGGTGATCGTCGATGAAATCGGGCGCGGCACCGCGACGCTGGACGGGCTGGCCATCGCCTGGGCCGTGCTGGAGGCGCTGCACAACACCATTCGCTGCCGCGTTATCTTCGCCACGCATTTTCACGAACTGGCGCAACTCACCGCCGAGCTGCCGCGCCTCGCACCGCACACCATGCGGGTGAAGGAATGGAAGCAGGACGTGGTGTTCCTGCACGAAGTGGCGGCAGGCGCCGGCGGGCGCAGTTGGGGCGTGCATGTCGCCAAGCTGGCAGGGGTGCCGGCGCCAGTGGTGAAACGCGCCGGCGTGCTGCTGGCAGCGTTGGAATTGCGCGCCGGGCGGATTACCGACGCAGGCGCGCTGCCGCTGTTCGCCGCCGCCGCGCCGCAAACGGCGGCCCCCGAACCGGCCGCCGCCGACCCGCTGCGGCAGGCGCTGGCCGAAGTCGATCCCGACCGGCTGACCCCGCGCGAGGCGCTTGAAGAACTCTATCGATTGAAGTCGTTGTTCGCTGTTGCAGCGGACGAGACGCGGCTAACATCTCTCTAATGTTGCCCCCCACCCCCTTGCCTGCCGACCCCCAGGACGCGGCTGCTGTCCTGCTGGAGGCCCTCGCCGCCCTCGACACTGGTTCGGGGCCGGTTCCGCGCGACGCTGCGGTGGCGGTATTCCGCCGCCATCTGGCGCGAATTCAATCGCATGTGCGCGAGGCTTTCGAGGAAGGCAATCTGCCCGGCCTGAAGGCCGCGCAGCTACTGGCCAAGCTGATGGACGGCCTGTTGCAGGTGCTGCACAGCTACACGATGTCGGCCACTGACGGACCGGAAGCCGGCCAGATCGGCCGACTGACGGTCGCGGCCACCGGCGGCTACGGGCGCGGCGTGCTGGCGCCGTTCAGCGATATCGACCTGTTGTTCATCACCCAGACCGCCCCGAGCCCGCAGGCGCTGCGCGTGGTGGAATTCACCCTGTATTTTCTATGGGATCTCGGACTGAAAGTCGGTCATGCCACGCGCTCGGTGGAAGACTGCCTTTCCGAGGCGCGCGGCGACGCGACCGTGCGCACCTCGATGCTCGACGCGCGGCGCGTGTGCGGCGACCTGGACTTGTTTGCCGATTTTTCCACGCGATTCGGTGCCGCCTGCCGCGAGAGCGGTTCGGCCAGCTACATCGCCGCCAAGCGGGCCGAGCGCGACGCCCGGCACCGGCGTTACGGCGACAGTCCGTTCGTGGTGGAGCCAAACATCAAGGAAGGCCGTGGCGGCCTGCGCGATTTGCAAACGCTGTACTGGATGGCGCGCTACGTGTTCGGCATCACCAATATCCTCGAACTGGCCCAGGCCGAAGGCCCGGCGGCGGGGATTATCACGCTAACCGAAGCGCGGATGGCGGTGCGGTCGTGGGACTTCCTGTGGACGTTGCGCTTCCATCTGCATTACGTCACTGGCCGCGCCGAGGAGCGGCTGACGTTCGACCTGCAACCGGTGGTCGGTGCCCGCATGGGCTACACGCCGCACGGCCGCCAGGATGGGGTGGAGCGCTTCATGCGCCACTACTTCCTGACCGCGCGCGAGGTCAGCCGGCTGACCCATGTGTTGGAACCGGCCCTGATCCGTGCCGCCCTGGGCCCGCCGGCGGTGCAGGCGGAAACTGACCAGTCGCTGGCCGCCGCCGGTTTCATGCTGGCCGACGGCAAGCTGATGTGGACCCGCAACCACGACTTCCGCGACGAGCCGATCCTGATGCTGCGCATTCTACAGGAAGCGCGCGACCGGCATCTGGACTTGCATCCGCTGGCAATGCGGGCGCTGATCCGCAACGAGCGGCGGGCGATGCAGTTGCGCGGCAACCCGGACGCCGCCGCGCGGTTCGTCGATTTGTTGTGCGGCCACGACCAGGAACGTCACAAGGCGGACGGGGCCCGCTGGCTGCGGGTGCTGAACGAAACCGGTTTTCTCGGCCGGTTTCTGCCCGATTGGGCCCGCATCGTCGGGCAGATGCAGTTCGATACCTACCACGTATTCACCGTGGACGAGCACACCATCGAGGCGGTGCGGGTGCTGAACATGCTGGAACGCGGCGAACTGGAGCAGATCGCGCCGGTCGCCTCCAGCCTGATCGATCAAATTCAATCGCGCCGCGCGCTGTACGTGGCGATGCTGCTGCATGACATCTGCAAGGGACGCGGCGGCGACCATTCTGAACTCGGCGCCGATTTGGCGCTGGAGATCGGCCCGTCCATCGGGCTGACCGCCGAGGAGACCGAAACCGTCTCGTGGCTGGTGCTGCACCATTTGCTGATGAGCCAGACCGCCTTCAAACGCGACATCGACGACCCGAAAACCATCCTCGATCTGGCCGACACCATCCAATCGCCGGAACGGCTGCGGCTGTTGCTGGTGCTGACGGTCGCCGATATGCGCGCGGTGTCGCCGAAGGTATGGAACGGCTGGAAGGCCACGCTGCTGCGCGAACTCTACGCGCGGGTGGCCGAGGTATTGGAAGGCGGCTTGGCCACCACCGAGCGCGATGTGCGGGTGGCGCGTGCCAAAGCGGCGGCGACATCGATGCTGTCGGACTGGCCGCAGGACGATATCGACCGGTTCCAGGCGCTGGGCTACCCTGGTTACTGGCTGTCGTTCGACCCGGAATCGCATGTCCGCCACGCCCGCATGATCCGCGACGCCGAAGGCCGGCACGCGCCGCTGACGGTGGAAACTCAGCCTTTGCCCGCGCGGGCGGTCACGGAAGTCACCGTCTACGCTGCTGACCACGCCGGGTTGTTCAGCAAGATCGCGGGGGCGCTGGCCGTGGCCGGGGCATCCATCGTGGACGCGCGCATTCATACGCTGACCAACGGCATGGCGCTGGATACGTTCTGGATTCAGGACGCCGCCGGCGGCGCGTTCGACCAGTCGCACCGCTTGGCGCGGCTCTATGTGCTGATCGAGCAGGCGCTGTCCGGCCGCATCCGCCTGGCCAGCGAAATCCGCAAGGCCGGGCGGGCGCTGCTCGGACGGCGGATGCGCGCCATTCATGTGCCGCCGCGCGTGGTGATCGACAACCGTGCGTCCAACACCCACACCGTGCTGGAAGTGAACGGCCGCGACCGGCCCGGACTGCTGCACGACGTGACGGCGGCGATCAGCGACCAAGGGCTGCAAATCGCTTCAGCCCACGTCACAACCTACGGCGTGCGCGCGGTTGACGTGTTCTACGTGAAGGACGTGTTCGGCTTGAAGGTCGAGAACGAGCGCAAACTGGGCCAATTGCGCGTGGCGCTGCTCGATGCGCTCGGCAGCCCGGATGATACCGCGCCGGAACCGGTTGCATCGCCGCCAAAACGCCGCCGGACCGCCGACGCCGCCTGAGTGATGCAAATTATTAAGGTAGGCAGATTTATTTTTCGGGAGCCGCGCCGTATTGACAATCGCCTAATTGACCCTGGGTCATCATCATGTCACGCGATGCACGAATCGCGGAGGCGGCAATGGCACTCGAGGATCCGGACGGCGCTGCGCACGGGGCTAACCACGCTGAGGATAGTCATGCGCCACAGCATGAGGATGACTACGTCACCGGCTCCGGCGCGCCCGTCATCACCCAGCGCAGCCTGGAACAGGCGATCGGCGCACAAGTGCGTTCGTTCCGCACACGTCTTGGACTGAAGGCAGCCGACCTTGCCGCCGCGGCGGGGATTTCCGGCAGCCTGATGTCGAAGATCGAAACCGGGCAGGTCTCCGCCTCGCTGTCCACCCTGCAAGCGGTGGCACAGGCGCTGAATGTGCCGCTGGCCGGGTTCTTTGCCACCACCGAGGAACGCCGCGATTGCTCGTTCGTGCGCGCCAACCAAGGTGTGGCCATCGAACGGCGTGGCACCAAAGCAGGCCATCAATACCGGCTGCTCGGCCACTCGCTGGCCGGGGATTTGGTGATCGAGCCGTATTTCATCACGCTGACCGAGGAAGCGGCACCGTATACCGCCTTCCAGCACGCCGGGACCGAGTTGATTTACATGCTCACCGGCAAGGTCGCCTACCGCCACGCCGATAAGACTTACGAGCTCAGCCCCGGCGACACGCTGATGTTCGACGCCACAGCGGCACACGGACCGGAGACGCTGATCGAGCTGCCGATGACCTACCTGTCCATCATCGTCTATGCACGCAACGGTTAATTTCCCTCGAAGAAATCATAGTTCTCCATATTGACGGTTCTGATAAAGAGCGTAACGTCGGCATTCTAACGCTGGGCTATTGTCATGTGCGGTATCGTCGGACTTTTTGCTAAGGATTGCGCGATCGAAGCCGACTTGGGCGCGCATTTGGCTGGAATGCTGACCAGCATGAGCGACCGGGGACCGGACAGCGCCGGGTTCGCTGTATATGCCCCCGGGCAGAGCGGCGCGCTGAAGCTGACCTTGCGGCCGCCGGAGGGCACTGACCCCGGCGCGCTGCTGGCTCGGCTGGGCATTCCTGACAGTTCCATTGCCATGCGCGGATCCCATGCAGTGCTGACCGTGCCACAATCCGGCTATGCAGCGGCGCGGCAGAGCTTGGCGGCGCACGCGGCGGACACCGTGGTGGTCGGCTGCGGGGCCAGCATGGAATTGTACAAGGAGGTCGGTGCCCCCGCCGATGTGGCGCGGCGTTTCGACTTGGCCGGGATGCACGGCAGCCACGGCATTGGCCATACCCGTATGGCGACCGAGTCCGCTGTGACCACCGATGGCGCGCATCCGTTCTCAACGGGTACGGATCAGTGCTTGGTGCACAACGGCTCACTGTCGAACCACAACGCGCTGCGCCGCGAACTGCGCCGTCTCGGTTACGCGTTCGCCACCGAGAACGACACGGAAGTCGCTGCTGTGTATCTGTCCGCCAAAATGCACGGCGGCCTGCCGCTCGGCGAGGTGCTGCGCGGCGCGTTGCAAGATCTGGACGGGTTTTACACCTTCGTGGTCGGCACCGGCACCGGCTTTGGCGTGCTGCGCGACCCGATTGCCTGCAAGCCAGCGGTCATGGCGGAAACCGATCGCTACGTGGCGTTCGGCACCGAATTTCGCGCGCTGGCCAACTTGCCTGGCATCGGCACCGCGCGGGTGTGGGAGCCGGAACCCGCCACGGTGTATTTCTGGGACCGGGCATGAGTGCGCCGCACAGTTTCGACCTGGCGCAGCACAGCGTGCGCGAGCTGAACGCGGCGCTGCACGCGCTGGCGCCGAGCACGAACGCCACAGGCTGGCTGGTGCAGAACCCAGATGGGCGGCACGCCTTGGCCGCTGGGCTCGATGTGCCGGTTACCGTCGAGATCGCGGGCCACGCCGGGTACTACTGCGCTGGCATGAACCAGCACGCCACCGTGATCGTGCATGGCAGCGCCGGCACCGGGGTGGCGGAAAACATGATGTCCGGCCGCGTGCATGTCCAGGGCGACGCCAGCCAGTCGGCTGGGGCCACCGCGCATGGCGGGCTGCTGCTGATCGACGGCAATGCCTCGGCGCGCTGCGGCATTTCGCTGAAGGGGGCCGACATCGTGGTCAAAGGCTCGGTCGGCCACATGGCGGCGTTCATGGCGCAGGCCGGAACGCTGGTGGTGCTGGGCGACGCGGGCGATAGCCTCGGCGATTCGATCTATGAGGCGCATTTGTATGTGCGCGGCCGGGTCGCCAGCCTGGGCGCCGATTGCATCGAAGTGCCGATGACGGCGGCGGATCGCGCCGAGTTGCAGGAAAAGCTGCAAGCGGCCGGGCTGGACGGGCAAGTCCGTCCGGATGAGTTCCGCCGCTATGGCTCGGGCCGCACGCTGTATCATTTCCATGTCGATAACGCGGCGGCCTACTGATGGACCAAGCCCCCCGCACCCCGCCACGCTTCTCCGCCACCTTCGATCCGGCAACGCTGGCCGAAATCCGCCGCGCGGCGGCGACCGGCATCTATGACATTCGCGGCGGCGGCACCAAGCGCAAGCTGCCGCATTTCGACGACCTGCTGTTTCTGGGCGCGTCGATCAGCCGCTATCCGCTGGAAGGCTACCGCGAGCGGTGCGGCACCGAGGTTGTGCTGGGCGCGCGGCATGCCAAAAAGCCGATCACGCTGAAAATTCCCATCACCATCGCGGGCATGAGTTTTGGTTCGCTGTCGGCGCAGGCCAAGGAAGCCCTCGGGCGCGGCGCGTCGCTGGCGGGCACCTCGACCACCACCGGCGACGGCGGCATGACCAACGAGGAGCGCGGGCATTCCTCGGTGCTGGTCTACCAGTATCTGCCGTCGCGCTACGGCATGAACCCGGACGATCTGCGCCGCGCCGATGCCATCGAAATCGTCATCGGCCAGGGCGCCAAGCCAGGCGGCGGCGGGATGCTGCTGGGGCAGAAAATCTCGCCGCGCGTGGCGGCGATGCGCACGCTGCCGGAAGGCATCGACCAGCGTTCGGCCTGCCGCCATCCAGACTGGACCGGGCCCGACGATCTGGAAATCAAGATCGAGGAACTGCGCGAACTGACCGACTGGCAGAAGCCGATCTACGTGAAGGTCGGCGCGTCGCGGCCGTACTACGACACCGCGCTGGCGGTGAAGTCTGGCGCCGATGTGGTGGTGATCGACGGGATGCAGGGCGGCACGGCGGCGACGCAGGAAGTGTTCATCGAACACGTCGGCATCCCGATCCTGGCAGCGATCCGCCCGGCGGTGAGGGCGCTGCAAGAACTCGGCATGCACCGCAAAGTGCAGTTGATCGTCAGCGGCGGCATTCGCAGCGGTGCGGACGTCGCCAAGGCGCTGGCGCTGGGGGCGGACGCGGTGTCGATCGGCACCGCCGCCCTGGTGGCGTTGGGCGACAACGATCCGGCGTACGAGGCGGAATACAACGCGCTCGGCACCACGGCGGGCGCGTATGACGATTGGCACGAAGGGCGCGACCCGGCGGGCATCACCACGCAGGACCCGGTGCTGGCGGCGCGGCTCGACCCGGTGCTGGCTGGGCGGCGGCTGGCGAACTATCTCGCGGTGCTGACGCTGGAAGCGCAAGCCATCGCGCGGGCCTGCGGCAAAAGCCATCTGCATAACCTCGAGCCCGAGGATCTGGTGGCACTGACCATCGAAGCGGCGGCGATGGCGCAAGTGCCGCTGGCCGGGACAAGTTGGATTCCGGGGCAGCCCTTGTGAACGGCGTGGCTCAGACGACACTCACTTCAGGGTCGGGCAGCCACGGATTGATCGCGCGCACGCCGGTTCCGGCGAAGTCTTTGACGTTGCGGGTGACGATAATCAGACCATGCGCCTCGGCGGCGGCGGCAAGGATGAGATCGGAAATCGGCATTGTCCGATTGACTGCCTTGGTTCGCACGATCATGCGCAGCATCGTGAGCCAGAGTTCTTCGTTGCATTCCAAGATGCGCCCTTCGAACAACGGTCTGACGCGCATATCGAGCCACTGGGTCAATCCGCCGCGCAACGCCAGATCGGGGACGCGCGCGATTCCGGCGCGGATCTCGGCGATTGCGAGCGAATGTGTGTAAAGCGTTGCCGCGCGTTGCGCTTGGACCCACCCCATTACCAAAGGCGACGGGAACCGTTTGGACGGCTCTGACAGCATATTTGTGTCGAGCAGCCACATCAGAATTCAAATGGCTCATGAATTGCGGGCGCATCGGCCCGGACCGGCTCAAACCCGTCGCAAGGAAACCGCAAGTCGTCGAACGTCAGCGGCCGACCCTTCGTTATCGCCAGATACTCATCGGCGGACAACACCACGACGGCGTTGCTTCCCCGCGTCGTGACAACTTGCGGCCCCTCGGAGCGCGCCCGGCGCACCACCTCGGAAAACTTAGCTTTCGCTTGCTGCTGGTCCCAGGTTTTCAGCCCGCCCAGCGCTGTGGGGGTTTGGTGCATTCGCAGCCGCCATGCCACAATTCGGTCCGGTTTACCAAGTGGTCCGGACTGGTTGGCCCGTCAAGCATGAACGCATCTAGCAGGGAGGCCCGCACTGCCGGGCGTCGCGCATGACCATCGATTTGGCCGATGCCGCCCGTGAGCGGGGCATCAAGTATTTCCTGATCTCGTACACCGACCTGTTCGGCATTCAGCGCGCCAAGCTGGTGCCCGCCTCGGCTATCGCCGGAATGCAGAAGAACGGCGCGGGCTTTGCCGGGTTTGCGTCGTGGCTCGATATGACCCCGGCCGATCCGGACGTGCTGGCGATCCCCGATCCGTCCAGCTTGATCCAGTTGCCGTGGAAGCGCGAAGTCGGCTGGCTGGCGGCCGATCCGTGGATGGCGGGCAAGCCGGTGGAGCAGGCCCCGCGTTTGGTGCTGCAGCGGGCCATGGCCGCCAGCGATGCGGCGATGCAAACCGGCGTGGAGTGCGAATTCTTCTTGATCGCGCCGGACGGCACAGCACTGGCCGACGGATCGGACCGGCAGGCCAAGCCGTGTTACGACCAATCGGCGCTGATGCGGCGCTACGATGTCATTACCGAGATCTGCGACGCGATGCTGGAGCTCGGCTGGGGACCGTACCAGAACGACCACGAGGATGCGAACGGGCAGTTCGAAATGAACTGGCACTACGCGCCCGCGCTGACCACAGCGGACCGGCATGTGTTCTTCAAGTACATGGTCAAGGCGATTGCCGAGAAGCACGGCATGCGCGCCACTTTCATGCCCAAGCCGTTCATCGATCTCACCGGGTCCGGCTGCCACGCCCATGTGTCGCTGTGGCGCGGCGGCGTGAACCTGTTCGACGACCCCAATGGCGAACTTGGCCTGTCGGCCACTGCCTACCAATTCATCGGCGGCGTGCTGGCCAATGCCGGGGCGTTGTGCGCCCTGACCAATCCGGCGGTGAATTCCTATAAGCGGCTGAACGCTCCATCCACCACGTCCGGTTCCACCTGGGCGCCGAACGCGATCAGCTATGGCGGCAACAACCGCACCCACATGATCCGCATCCCCGATGCCGGGCGCTTCGAGTTCCGCCTCGCCGACGGCGCGGCCAATCCGTATTTGCTGCAAGCCGGTTTGCTGGTGGCGGGCATGGACGGCATCGCCCAGGCCCGCGACCCCGGCCAGCGGCTGGACATCAACATGTACACCGATGGTCACACCGTGAACGGCATTCAGCGCCTGCCGCTGAACCTGCTCGACGCGCTGCGTAGTCTCGAAGGCTCGGCGGTGCTGCGCGCTGGGTTGGGCGATGCGCTGGTGGACGCTTACACCAAGCTGAAATACCGGGAATGGAACGACTACACCCGTCACTTGACGCAATGGGAACGCGACAGCACGCTCGATTGCTAATGGGGTACTCGTTTCTCTCACTGGTGCGCGAGGCGCTGCGCGGCCAGACCGGCTGGCGGCCAGCGTGGCGCGACGCGGCGCCGAAGCCGGCGTACGACGCCATCGTGGTGGGCGGCGGCGGGCATGGCTTGGCCACCGGCTATTATCTGGCCAAGGAACACGGCCTGACCAATATCGCCGTGCTGGAGAAGTCCTACATCGGCGGCGGCAATACCGGGCGCAACACCACCATCATCCGTTCGAACTACCTGCTGCCCGGCAATGAGCGGATGTACGAGAAGTCCATGCAGCTCTGGGAAGGGCTGGAACAGGACTTGAACTACAACGCCATGGTCAGCCAGCGCGGCGTGCTGAACCTGTACCACAGCGATGCGCAACGCGACGTGTATGCGCGGCGCGGCAATGCCATGCGGTTGCACGGCGTGGACGCCGCGTTGTTGAACGAAACCGGTGTCCGCAAGCTGTATCCGTGGCTCGACTTCGACAACGCGCGTTTCCCGATCCGTGGCGGCTTGTTGCAACGGCGCGGCGGCACCGCGCGGCACGACGCGGTAGCCTGGGGCTTTGCGCACGGCGCTGACCGGCTCGGCGTCGACATCGTGCAGAACTGCGAAGTGACCGGATTTCGGATCAGCGGCGGCGCGGTGCAGGGTGTGGAAACCACGCGCGGATACATCGCCGCGCCGAAGATCGGTCTTGCCGTCGCGGGCAGCACGTCGCGCGTGGCGGCACTCGCCGGGCTGCGGCTGCCAATCGAAAGCCATGTGCTGCAAGCATTCGTTTCCGAAGGCGTCAAGCCGCTGGTCGATGGCGTGCTGACATTCGGCGCTGGGCATTTCTATGTCAGCCAGTCGGACAAAGGCGGTTTGGTGTTTGGCGGCGACATCGACGGCTACAACTCGTATGCCCAGCGCGGCAGTATGCCGGTGGTCGAGGATGTGATGGAAAGCGGCATGGCGATTATGCCCGCTATCGGCCGGTTGCGCGTGTTGCGGCAATGGGGCGGCTTGGTGGACATGTCGATGGATGGCTCGCCGATCATCGACCGGACGCCGATTGACGGGCTCTATCTGAATGCTGGCTGGTGCTACGGCGGCTTCAAAGCGACGCCCGGTTCCGGCTGGTGCTTCGCCCATACCATGGCGCGCGACGAGCCGCATTTCATCAATTCGGCATTGCGGCTCGACCGGTTTGCCACCGGCGCTGTGCTCGATGAGCGCGGCGCTGGCCCAACGCCGAACCTGCATTGAAGGCGGGGTCCTGATGCGCATTCCCTGCCCGCATTGCGGCGAACGCGGCAACGACGAGTTTGTGTATCTCGGCGCGGCGGCGCTGACCCGTCCGGCGGCGGATGCGCCCGCCGAAGCCTGGCACAGCTACGTGTATCTGCGCGACAATCCTGCCGGCCTGCACAGCGAACTTTGGCAGCACACGCATGGCTGCCGCCGCTGGCTGGTGGTAGCGCGCGACACCCGCACGCACGCAGTGTTCAGCGCCACGGATGCCGCGGTATGAGCCGCCTTGCGTCCGGCGGCCTGATCGACCGCAGCCTATCGCATCGCTTCGCGTTCGACGGGCGGCTGTACAACGGCCATCCCGGCGACACATTGGCCTCGGCGCTGCTGGCCAATGGCGTGCGGTTGTTTGGCCGCTCGTTCAAGTATCACCGCCCGCGCGGCGTGCTGTCGGCGGGGCCCGAGGAGCCGAGCGCGCTGGTGGAATTGCGCGGCGGCGCGCGGCGTGAGCCGAACACGCCTGCCACCACCATCGAGTTGTACGATGGCTTGGAAGCCACCAGCCAGAACCGCTTTCCGTCACTGGGGTTCGACTTGCTGGCGGTCAACAACCTGCTGTCGCCGCTGTTGTCCGCCGGTTTTTACTACAAGACCTTCATGTGGCCCGCGTCGTGGTGGGAGAAAGTCTACGAGCCGCTGATCCGCCGAGCCGCCGGATTGGGCCGCGCCGCGGGCTTGCCGGACCCGGACCACTACGACCGCGCGCATCTGTTTTGCGATGTGCTCGTGATCGGCGCGGGACCGGCTGGATTGGCAGCAGCCTTGGCCGCCGGTCGGCGCGGCGCGCGCGTGGTGCTGTGCGAGTCGGACCCGCTGCTCGGCGGCCGCCTGCTGGCGGAAACCGGCGAGGTCGATGGGATGCCGGGCGCCGATTGGGCAGCGCACGCCGAAGCGGCGCTGCGCGATTGCCCGTCCGTGACCATCCTGCGCCGTACGTCGGTGGCCAGCGTGTTCGACCACGGCAGCTACGTCGCGGTGCAGCGCGTTGCCGACCACAAGCCACAGCCCGATCCGCACGAGCCGCGCCAGCGGGAATGGCGCATTGTTGCCAAGCGCGCGGTACTGGCGGCGGGCGGGTTCGAGCGGCTAGCAGCGTTCAGCGGCAACGACCGGCCCGGCGTGATGCTGGCGGGCGCGGTGCGGACCTATCTGAACCGCTTCGCTGTCGCACCCGGCAAGTCCGCCGTGGTGCTGACCGGCGGCGGCGATGGCTGGCGCACCGTCGCCGACCTGACGCGGCACGGCGTGCCGATTGCCGCCATCGTAGACCGCCGCCGCGAGATATCGCCTGAGCAGCACAAGCTGGCGGCAGCGAGCGGCGCGTGGTTGCATCTGGGCGCCAAAGTGACCGGCACGCGCGGCGGCCCGGCGCTGTGGGGCGTGGACATCGCCGGCGCCGATGGCGTGCCCCGATTCGTTTCATCCGATCTGCTGGCGGTTGCGGGCGGTTGGAACCCGGCGGTGCACCTCACCAGCCATCTCGGCGGCAAGCCGGTGTGGAATGAGGCAGCGTGCGCCTTCCTGCCCGGCGCGCTGCCGCCCGGCATGGCGGTGGCTGGCGCGGCGGCGGGCACGTTCGCTTTGTCCGCTGTGTTGGCTGAAGGAGCGGCGGGCGGTGCGGCAGCGGCGGAGGCCGCAGGATTCTCCGGCCCGGCGCCGAGCGTGCCGCAGGCCAGCGACGCCGCAATTGCGCCAACGCCGATCTGGATCATCGACGGCGGCAAGCAGAAAGCGTTTGTCGATCTGCAACACGACGTGACGCTGAAGGACATCGCGCTGGCGCACCGTGAGGGATTCGTCAGCGTCGAGCACCTCAAGCGGTATACCACGCTCGGCATGGCGACCGACCAGGGCAAGACTGGCGGTGTGGCGGGCATGGCGGCGATGGCCGCACTCACTGGGCGCGGGATGGCCGAGACCGGCACCACGCTGCATCGCCCACCGTTCACCCCGGTCGCTATCGGCGCGCTCGCCGGGCATCATCGCGGCAAGGATTTCCGCCCGGCCCGGCTGACCCCGGCGCATCGATGGGCCGCCGAACAGAACGCCAGCTTCGTCGAAACCGGCCCCTGGCTGCGCGCGCAGTGGTTCACCCAGCCCGGCGAAACCGACTGGCTGCAAAGCTGCATGCGCGAGGTCAACGCGGTGCGCGGCAGCGTTGGGGTATGCGACGTATCGACGCTCGGCAAGATCGAGATTGCCGGGCCGGACGCCGGGGCTTTGCTCGACTTCTTGTATATCAACACGTTCTCGACCTTGCCGGTTGGCCGCGTCCGCTACGGCACCATGCTGCGCGAGGACGGCTTCGTGTTCGACGACGGCACCACTGCGCGGCTGGAACGCGACCGCTGGGTGATGACCACCACCACGGCCAACGCGCCGCGCGTGTTGCAGCACATGGAATTCGTCCATCAGGTGCTGCGCCCGGACTGGCGGGTGGCGTTCATCTCCGTCACCGACCAGTGGGCGCAATTCGCCGTTGCCGGACCGCGCGCCCGCGAGGTGATTGCCGCCACACTCGACCCCGGCGAAAATGTGTCCGACGCGGCGTTTCCGTTCATGGCGTGCGGCAGCTTCACCACGCTCGGCGGCGTCACAGCGCGCCTGTTCCGAATTTCGTTCTCCGGCGAACTGGCCTACGAAATCGGTGTGCCCTCAGCCTACGGCGACGCGCTGGCGCGGCGGATCATGGCGGCGGGGGCGGCGTTCGGCATCACCCCATACGGTCTGGAAGCTCTGGGCACGATGCGGATCGAGAAAGGCCACCCGGCGGGCGGCGAGTTGAACGGTCAGACCACGGCGATCGATCTCGGCATGGGCCGCATGATGGCCACCAAGAAGGACTTCATCGGCCGCGCCATGGCGCAGCGCCCGGCGTTGCGTGATCCGCAGCGGCCAACCTTGGCCGGCATCCGCCCGCTGCGGCCGCAGGACCGGCTGCGCGCCGGGGCACATTTGCTGGCCAAGGACGCCCCCAGCACCATCGCACATGACGCGGGCTGGGTCACCTCGGTGGCGTTCTCGCCCTCACTCGGCCATTGGATCGGGCTGGCGATGCTGACCAACGGCCCGGCGCGGCACGGCGAGATTGTGCGCGCCGACGACCCGGTGCGCGGCGGCAGCGTGCTGGTTGAAGTTGTGCCGCCGTGTTTTGTCGATCCAGAAGGAGCCCGTCTGCGTGGCTGAACTGTCTGCGTTTACGAAGGTCAAATCCGTCGCGGCGACGCACGGCAGCACCACGGCGATGCCGATTGAGCCGCGGTCCGTGGTCTCCATCACCGCGTGGCGCGGCGCCGCACCGGCACTGGCGGACGCCGCGCAAGTCACGTTTGGGCTAACGCTCCCCCAGCCGGGGCGTTGGATCGAACACAATGGGCTGGCCGCGATTTGGGCCGGTCCGGGCCATTGGTGGCTGCAACGCGATGGCCGTAGCGAATTGCTCGCCGAACTGGCGCCATTGGCGCCGCACGCAGGGCTGATCGATATGTCCGACGCACGCGCGGTGCTGCGGCTAAGCGGCCCGGCGGCGCGCGATATCTTGATGGGGCTGCTGCCGCTCGACCTGCACCCGCGCAGCTTCACGCCCGGCTGTGCCGCCTCAACGCTGGCAGCCCATATGGGCGTGCATGTGCGCCAGTTAGACGACGCGCCGACCTACGATCTGTCGTGCTTGCGCAGCTACGCGGGCAGCCTGTGGCGCGCGTTGGAATTGGCCAGCGCAGGGCCGCTGCGACTGCCCGCCGCTTGATCATCCCGGCCGGACCAACCAGCATCGCCGCATAGCGCGGGGGGCAACATGGCGGGGCACTACTACGAGGAATTGGTCGAGGGCTGGCATGTGGCCCACGCCATCACCCGCACGGTCACCGAGACCGACAACATCCTCATCACCACGCTGACGCATAATCCGCAACCGCTGCATCTGGACGCGGAATATGCCGGACAGACCGAATTCGGCCGCGTGGTCGTGAACAGCATTTTTACCTTTGGCCTGATGGTCGGCGTATCGGTTGGCGACACCACGCTGGGCACACTGGTCGCCAACGTTGGCTTCGACGCGGTGAAGTTTCCGAAGCCGGTGTTCGTGGGCGACACGCTGCGCACCGAGACCACGGTGATCGAACGGCGCGAGAGCAAGTCCCGCCCCAATGCGGGCATCGTGGTGTTCGAGCATCGCAGCTTCAACCAGCGCGGCGAGGAAGTGGCCAGTTGCCGCCGCACGGCGCTGATGCAGCGGCGGCCCGCGTGAGCGCGCGGTCCTGGCTGTTCGTGCCGGGCGACAGCGAGCGCAAGCTGGCGCGCGCGGCGGCATCCGGTGCGGACGCGCTGATCCTCGATCTGGAGGACTCGGTGGCGGCCGACCGGCTGCCGGTAGCGCGCGCCATGGTGGCGGCGTATCTGCGCGCGGCGGAGCGGACACGCGGCGAATTATGGGTGCGGGTGAACGCGCTGGCCTCGCCGTACGCGCTATCCGATTTGGTCGCGGTGGTGGCCGCCGCCCCGTTCGGCATCGTGCTGCCGAAAACCGAATCAGCCGCCGATGTGGTGCGGCTGGGACATTATTTGAGCGCGCTGGAAACCGCCGCCGGGCTACCGGAAGGCGGCATCCGCATTGCCGCGATTGCCACCGAAGCCCCGGCTGCGCTGTTCACGCTGGGCGGTTACGCGGCGTCCGGCCCGAGGCTGTCGGCCATGACCTGGGGCGCGGAAGATCTGGCCGCCGAACTGGGTGCCGCCAGCAATCGCGTGGCCGATGGCAGCTACGAGTTCACCTTCCAGTTGGCGCGGTCGCTGTGTCTGGCCGGTGCGGTGGCGGCAGGCGTGGCGCCAGTCGACACCGTGTTCACCGATTTCCGCGACCCCGCCGGGCTGGCGGCGGAGGCCCGCGCTGCCCGCCGGGCCGGGTTCACCGGCAAGATGGCGATCCATCCGGATCAAGTGCCCGCCATCAACGAAGCCTTCACCCCGGATGCGGATGAGGTCGCGCACGCCAAGCGCATCGTCGCGGCCTTCGCCGGCAATCCGGGCATGGGCACCGTCGGCATGGACGGCAAGATGGTCGATATGCCGCATCTGAAACAGGCGCGGCGCGTGCTGGCGATGGCGGCACGGGCATTTTCGGAGCGGTAGCGGAACAATAAGGGCGTGCGTGGGCCGTGCCGGTCACGCCGGGGCGATGCCGGCTTGCCAGGGCGGGCCGGAGGGTGCGGACCGGAGGGCGCGGCGATTTCGGGCTGCGGGCCTTGACGCGGGCCACCGTAGCGCGGCCGGCCGGTGGCGGGCAGCTTGGCCGCTTCGTAAGGCGCGGGGGGCGGATCGGCGGGGGGCGGCGCCAAGGGCGGCAGTGTTGGGGGCAACGGCACCCCCAGCATCCGGCAGAGCGGGCGGACCGCCCGGCGAAGCTGCGGCACCTGCGCCAGCGCCGCCGCCATGCCTGGTTCGGCGAGCAGAGTTTGCAGCGCGGGGGCGCACCATGCCGTCTCCTGCACCAGCGCCACCAGCCAGAGCGGGGCGGTGGGCAGCGGCCCGCGTTGCGGGCTTCGGCGTGGCTCGCCCGACTGGCGGGGCGGGCGGCGGAGGGGGTAGCGCCGGAGCGTGCCGGCGGCGAAGCGGGCCAGCAGGCCCACGGCCTGCCGCTCGATGGCGCGCAGATGGCCCCAGATCAGCACCAGCAGCGGTCCGGCCACCCCGCGACGCTGGCCATAGCGCGCGAGATGCCCGAGCAGGCTGTCGATGAGCGCGGAGAGGCGCTGTGCTTGGGCGGTGGGGTGCATGTAATTATGTCTAACAATTTTGGCAGAATTTGTCAATGAAATTGACGGATACGGTTGAGCCGGCCGGAACTTGGAGAAGCATGCAGGCTGCGAACGAGGCAGCCGCATCATCGCGATATCGATACCAGGCTGGCCGCACCAACTGGCTGAATCAGCGGCGGTAACCCCGCAGTTCGTCTGCCGTGATGTCGCCCGCCGGCACAAGGCGATAATGCTTCTCTTCGACGACACAAACGCGGCCATTCTGCACAGCGAGTTCGAACATCGCCATGCGGTCGTCGTCCATGAACTGCGCAGAAACCGTGCGGCATACCAAATCCGGGAATTTTTCGGCGCAGCACGCGAGGTCTTGCTTGGTCTGAACAACGGATAGCTGGTCTTTGCCACCCTTGGCCTGAACCGGAATCACGTATTGCACGCCGTGGCGGTCAATCCCGACATAGACCTCATCGATTTCGATCTGACCGATACCGGCAACCGATGTCCGCATATGGCTTTGCAGAGAATAGGCCGTCACACCGAGAAAAACATCGATCAGCCGATTGTATCGGACACGGGCAAGCAATGCCTGTTCGTCGTTGAGGGCGTAGGCACCGATGATTTCCGGCGTAGCATCGGGAACCTTGATCGTCGCCAGTTCCTTGTTGGGCACAATCCGATTGATCGGCACGAGGGCAAATTTGTAGCGCGCTCGGCCGTCGCCCTCGATGATCCATTCCATGCCCTCCGGCTGTGTGTCCACAACCTGCTTCGGCATGGGCGTGCGATAGCGAATGGCGTAAAGCACGTCGCCGACATTCTTCGGCAACTCGATCTTGAGTGCGGTGGCCGCCCGTTCGATGTCTGGGCGCGCAAAAGCAATCTCAGTCGTGCCGGGCCTGTAGCCGCCGAAAGCGGCGTCGAAAAAAATGTGCTCGACCAGTTGCTTGTATCTGTTCTCTTTAGTCTCCGACAATGGAAACCTCCTGCCGCGCAACGTAGCGCAATGCCTCAATCTCGTGTTGCTTGCGCTTCTTTGCTCCGCTTTTTCGATCTCGACGGCCGATCGGATTCTCGATCCCGAAATGCTCTGACGCCCGCGACATGTCCATGCGGATCAGCGCCGGATTTCCGAGCGCGATCTTCGCCTCTGGTCGCGTCGGCTCGATGCCGAGGGCCTTCATCAATGCACCGGCAACCGCACGCGCAAGCGGCGGCGGAACCGAATTCCCGATCTGGCGCGCCCCGTGCCACTTCGTGGCGTGGAAGCGAAACCAGTCGGGGAAACCATGCAAGCGCGCCATCTCGCGCACTGTCACACAGCGCGGCAATCCAAAATGGATCGGACGGGGGCTGGTGAATGCACCGCGGGCGGCGTCTGTGCCAGCCCGCAAGGTATTGCTCAGGCCCTCGCCGTCCAGCTTGAAGAAACGGGAAATAGGCTCGACCTGGCCGGGCAGTGTCTCGGCAAAACGCCGCTTCGAAATGCCGCTATGGTCTGTTCGGGCGCTCGATGTCAGCAGTGCCGGATTCCACTCGCGCACATAGCCGTAATGCCATGCGTCATTTGTCAGGCAACGCAATTCCCGCGAATAGGCGCTCGGCTCACGCCATTTGCTGGGCCGCACTTCGTCGGAATCAAGAAGAGCGTCGAACCGATCGGCGTCGGGTAGATCCCCGATCGCATCGCGACAGGTCGGACCTTTGGTCCCGTCCTTGTTCCAGCGATCATCTGCCGCACGGGTTAGCGCAACGGGATACTCAGGCAACGGCAAACCCTTGCGCGCGCCGAGTAGAAACAGCCGCTCGCGGTGCTGCGGGACGCCGTATTGAGCGGCGTCCAGAACGCGCCACGGCATCCGCACCTGATAGCCGATCGCGTCGAAAGCCTCGATCAGTTCCTCTAAAAAGGCGCGATGCTTGCCGACCGTGAGGCCCTTCACATTCTCGAACAGGAAATAGGACGCCTTTAGCTCTCCGACGATGCGAACGAATTCACGCACCAGATTGTTGCGCGGATCGTCGAGCACACGATGCCCGATCAGCGAAAAGCCTTGGCACGGCGCGCCGCCGAACACGACATCGACCGGTAGTCGGCCGATGCCGGCGGCGCGTCGAATGTCCGCGGCGTCGACGTCCGCAACGCTAGCGCAAATGGTTTCACATTTCGGAAAATTGTATTCGTGCGTTGCGCAGTGAATCGGATCGAGTTCGACGGCGGCGACGACATCGAAGCCTGCTTGCTCAAACCCAAGCGAGAGCCCACCCGCGCCGGCGAATAGGTCGATGCCGATAGGACGGCGGGTCGGAATAGGTTGTTTAGTGGTCGCCTTTGAGGAATTCATGGGTTCGTTTCGCTACTTTGTTGGGGTTTCTCAACTGACATTGCCATATCGTCAAAATGCGCCATCCTGCCTTCTTCAAATCTCTGACGTTGCGTCGATCGCGCGCGACGTTCGCCGCGAACTTCGCTTGCCAAA